>CAZEFR010000016.1:0-42805 GCA_964511555.1 uncultured Chryseobacterium sp. | reverse complement strand
GTTTACACACCAACGCATACGACGAGGCTATAACCACTCCGACCGAAGAAAGTGTTCGTAGAGCAATGGCCATTCAGTTGATCATTAACCGCGAATTGGGATTGGCGAAAAACGAAAATCCAATGCAAGGTTCATTCATTATTGAAGAACTTACTGAACTGGTTGAAGAAGCCGTATTGACAGAGTTTGACAGAATCACAGAGCGTGGCGGAGTTCTTGGAGCCATGGAGACCATGTATCAACGCGGAAAGATTCAAGAGGAAAGTTTGTATTATGAAACACTTAAGCACACTGGCGAGTTCCCTATTATTGGGGTGAACACGTTCTTGTCTTCGAAAGGTTCACCAACTATTCTTCCGAAAGAAATCATTCGCGCTACCGAAGAAGAAAAGGAAATGCAAATTCAAACTGTTTCAAACCTTCAAAAAGGATTTGAAGCACAAGCGGCTGAAGAATTGATAGAACTTCAAAAAATTGCGATTACACAAGGAAACTTGTTCGAGCGATTAATGGAATCGGTGAAGTATTGTTCGCTTGGACAAATCACTTCTACCCTATTCAATGTTGGTGGTCAGTACAGAAGAAACATGTAATCGCATATGAAACTCATTTCATTCAATGTAAACGGTGTTCGCGCCATAACGAAGAAAACCTTCTTCGAAGATTTTCAAACCATGAATCCAGACGTCCTTTGCTTGCAGGAAACGAAAGCAAACGACGCGCAGGTTCAGGAAGCACTTCAAGGAATTACAGGGTATCACATTTACTCGAGTTCTGCTGTGCGCCCCGGTTACAGCGGCACTGCGTTAATCTCGAAGCAAAAGCCATTCAGCGTAACTTTCGGGTTGGGCATTGAGGAGCACGATCAGGAAGGAAGAATCATAACTGCGGAATACGACAAGTTTTTCTTAGTGAACACCTACGTTCCGAACAGCGGATCTGAATTGGCTCGACTAGACTACAGAGAGACGTGGGATGCTGACTTGTTGAAACATCTTCAAAAGTTAGAAAAGACAAAACCAGTTGTATTGTGCGGAGATTTGAACGTGGCGCATCAAGCTATTGACCTCGCCAATCCGAAAAGCAACTACAACAAGAGTGCGGGTTATACGCAACGTGAGATTGACGGACTTTCAACTTTCATTTCATCTGGATACAAAGATTCATTCAGACATTTTTATCCGGAAGTAGTGAAATACAGTTGGTGGAGCGCGCGATTCAACTCGCGTGCGAAAAATGTCGGATGGAGAATTGACTACTTCATGGTGAGTGAGAATTTTCTTCCACATGTGAAAGACGCATTTATTATGAATGAAATTATGGGGTCGGATCATTGTCCGGTCGGAATTATTATCGAATAAATTATGGCATTTGCGAAATGGGTTGGAGGCGCCATTGGTTGGGCTTTAGGCGGACCAATTGGCGGATTAATAGGATTTGCAGTTGGCTACATGGCCGAGGACAAATCGTTGAGCACACAAGAACAACAAGCGGGTTCTCAGCGCAGAACATATGCGCGTCACACCCAACGTGGTGACTTCTCCTCTGCTCTATTGGTATTGTCCGCTGCGGTAATGAAAGCAGACGGAAAGTTAATGAAGAGTGAGCTTCAGTATATCCGAGAATTCTTCGACAAACAATTCGGACCTGCGGCCGCTGCAGAACAAATTGGGATTTTGAAAGAGTTGCTCAACAAAGAAATTCCTGTGCGCGAAGTCTGTCATCAGATTCGAGACTTCATGGAACACCCCATGCGCTTGCAATTACTTCACTATCTATTTGGAATTGCTAAATCCGACGGTCAAGTTGCTAAGGCCGAAGCAGAATTAATTAAACAGATTGCTCACGACTTGAACATTAGTCAGAAAGACTACGAGAGCATTCAGGCAATGTTCTACAAAGACGCAGCTTCGGCATATAAGATTTTAGAAATTGAAGCAACCGCAACAGATGACGAGGTGAAAAAAGCATTCCGTAAAATGGCCATGAAATTCCATCCAGACAAAGTGAAAGATCTCGGAGATGAATATCAAAAAGCAGCACAAGAAAAATTCATCAAAGTTCAAGAAGCATACGACCAACTTCGAAAAGAACGGGGAATGAAGTAATTACGTATCTTTACGACTCTCACCTTGTTTATGAAAAAGACAATTCTTCTACTTTTATCTGCCGTTTATAGTCTATGCTCGTTCAGCCAAGCTTACTTTTTAAATGGTTCTGCAACTGCAACAGGAAATGACTGTTATCAGTTAACTCCTGCAATAGGCACACAAAATGGTACGGTTTGGTATGCCGATTTAATTGATTTATCTGAGCCCTTCGACATTTCTTTTGAGATGTTTCTCGGGAATATTGACTTAAATGGAGCCGACGGTATTTGCTTCGTAATGCACACTCAAGGCACTTCTGCCATTGGTGCCACAGGTGGTGGAATGGGGTATTTGAATTTCGGAACCAGTCTTGCGGTTGAATTTGATACGTACCAAAATTCCAATCCATATTCAGATCCCGCTTTTGACCATATTGCCATTCAAAGGAATGGAAATGTTAATCACAATACTATTGACAACTTGGGTGGTCCTGTTCAGATGGCTCCGTTCAATGCAAATACTGAGGACGGACAATATCACCCTGTAAGAATAGTATGGGACCCGAACAATTTTCTGTTTTCCGTATATTTCGATTGTGCTCTTCGACTAGAAACCACTTTAGACATTGCTAACACCATTTTTGGTGGTGAAAACATGGTAAACTGGGGGTTCACTGCAGGAACAGGAGGTTTATCTAACGTACAAAGTGTCTGCCTAACACCAGACATACTGAATGAAACGAACGACTTAACCATTTGTCCGGGAGCTGCCGCAGTTTTGTCAGTGAGTGGCGCAGACGTCTCCGGGACGTTCACTTGGTCGCCGACTGAAGGATTGAATAATCCTAGCATTTCGAATCCAACAGCAACACCAACTTCAAGCACCAATTATCAAGTTGTATATACAGACCTGTGTGGAGTTACTTCTGTGCAAGAATTTATTATTACGGTTGAAGAATTAACCGTAAACGCAACTGCACTTACGGATATCAATTGCGCGAACGCTCAAACGACTATAAACTCAATAAGCAATATCAACGGAGTTACGTTCAACTGGATAACTTCAGATGGAAATTTCACAACGCCAACAAATACTTTTTCGGTGGGAGTGAATTCCCCCGGCTTCTATTCTGTTCTGACCGACTACCAAGGAATTTGTCAGGCTATAGATACAATTACAGTCAATGCAGATTACTCCGACTTTCAGATTATTACTGGCGGTTCACAAATACTCTCTTGCAGCAACCCCAATGGCAGCTTATCGGCCATGGTAAACGGGTTTCCGAATACGGTTTTCAATTGGACAACGACCAACGGCACAATAAACGGAGGGTCTACAACACCAAGCATTAATGTAGCGAGTGCAGGTACTTATGTCGTGAACGCCACGTTGAATAACAATTGTTTCGATACTGAAACAATCACTGTTAACGCTAATTTCAATGCACCGAATGTTAATCTCTCGAACTTTATAGGATTAAACTGCCTCAATCCTACTGCACTAATCACTTCTGCTACAAACGCGGGAATTACTAACTACAATTGGTCGGGGCCAGGTATATTATCTGGACAAGGAACAGATAATATCACAGTCAATGTCTCTGGAAACTATACCCTTACTGTTACCGATTTAACAAACGGCTGCGAATCTTCCGCTACGGCTTTGGTTGCTGAGAACTTAACTACTCCCTTGATTTCAATCGGACAGCAAGACACGCTCAGTTGCCTTACACCTGCTATTCCAATATTAAACGTATCCATTAACAATTCAACTGATTACAACATTGCTTGGTCCTCAACTGAAGGAACTATTGCAGAAGGTGAAAATGAATTGAATCCAATTGTTTCAGTGGCTGCGCCTTATACCCTTTTGGTTACTGATAATACCTCGGGCTGCACCGACACTCAAACCATTAGCATCGGCGAGAGCTCTTCGAGTCAATTTTCATTCGACTTAATCCAATTTCCGAATATCATAACGGTAACAGACGGCGATGATCTTAACTCGTGTTGGTTCCCTTTCCTGCCGGGCATAGGACAGAGCGAGCTTTTCACATTACTCGATGTTTTTGAACTTAGCATATACAACAGATGGGGTAAATTAATCTTCGAGTCCTCTGTACCGACAAGCTTTTGTCCAAGTAACGACGAATTTTCTCAAGGTACATTTTTCTATACTTTAATCATGTCCTCACAATGCGGAGGTGTTGAAAATTACCCAATTTCTGGAACTTTCTTGGTGAAGTAATCGTAGTTCAATAGCTACCTTTGTTAGGTTGGGAAACCAATTAAACAAACATTTACTGAACTAATCTTTCGTGTATGCGAAATCAAATATTCTTGCTTCTTTGCGCGCTTTTTTTTCTTTCAATCCAAGATGTTTCAGGCACAATACTTCTGCCCGCGCCAAATGCTAATGCCGGTTTCGACCAATCTACTTGCGGATTTTCGATTACGCTAAATGCGAACGACCCTCAGACAGGGAGTGGTTTGTGGACGCAAGCCTCTGGCCCCGGAATTGCGACTTTTGCAAATCCGAATCTAAGAAACTCATTGGTGTCTGTATCGGTGGAAGGTGTGTACACCTTTACTTGGACAATTACCGAAGCGGGAGTTAGTACCTCCGATAACGTAAACATAACATTCTTCAACAATGCCACGGTAGCAAATGCAGGTGCCGATCAAAGTGTCTGTGGCCTGAGCACCTTCCTGGTGGCTAACAATCCTACTTTCGGATTTGGAAGCTGGTTCACAGTTAGCGGTCCTGGGGCTATCTCATTTTCAAATCCTAGCAGTCCTTCATCTTCAATAGAAGTTTTTACCAATGGCACTTATGTCCTTCAGTGGACCATATTCAATGGTGTTTGTCCAATAACTTCAGATCAAGTTAGCATTACTTTCGATAACAACCAGGTTGTTCCAAATGCCGGAAACGATGCAACATTTTGCGGATTAACTTATACCCTTTCGGGAAACAATCCTGCGCCTTCAATTGGTGCATGGACATTTGTTTCTGGACCTGGCACTGTAACTTTTTCCAATGTCAACTCTTTCAATTCCAACGTTACAGTTTCAACAGCGGGAAACTACACTTTTCGCTGGACAATTAACAATGCAACATGTCCATCTGCCTTTGATGAAGTAAGCGTGACTTTAAATTTCGCCAATGAAATTTGTAACGGAATCGATGATAATTGTAACGGTTTAACCGATGAGGGTGTGTTGAATACGTATTATTTGGATGCCGATAATGACACGTTCGGTAATCCAGCCATTAGTATTCAAGGTTGCTCTGCACCTACCGGATACGTCTCCAATAACCAAGATTGCAATGATAATAGCGCAGCTGTTAATCCATTTTCGAATGAAATCTGTAACAATGCAGATGATAATTGTAATGGACAAATAGATGAAGGAGTATTGAACACGTATTTCTTTGATGGTGATGGAGACAATTTCGGAAATCCTTCAAACACAACTCTCTCATGCGTTCAGCCTTTAGGTTACGTAAGTAACGGAACCGACTGTAACGACAACGTCGCTAACATCAATCCTGCAACGGCTGAGCTGTGTAACCTCATCGATGATAATTGTAACAATCAGACAGACGAGGGCGTGCAACAGTTGTTTTACGCAGATGCCGATACCGATACATTTGGCAACGCTTTCAGTACCATTCTTGCTTGCACTCCGCCTATGGGTTATGTAACCAACAATCTCGATTGTAATGATAACAACCAGAACATATTTCCTGCTGCAACAGAAATTTGCAACAACCTAGATGACAATTGCAACACCGCTATTGATGAAGGTTTATTGTTTGTTACTTATTATGCAGATTTAGATGGTGATGGTGCTGGAAATCTGACTAATACAATTTTCGCATGCGCACAACCCAATGGATACGTCACAAACACAAACGATTGCAACGATTCAAATCCTACTATCTATCCAGGCGCATCGGAAACTTGTAACGGTATAGACGACAATTGTAACACATCCATTGATGAAGGCGTGCAGAACGTGTTTTACTTAGATTCTGACAACGACTTTTTTGGAAACGCAGCATTCCCTGTTTTATCTTGTACGAACCCTATTGGATATGTCTCAAACAACAGTGATTGCAACGACGCGAACAACTTCGTCTATCCAAATGCAAATGAAATTTGCAATGGCATAGACGACGACTGCGACACTTTTATTGACGAAGGAGTCCAAATTGCCTATTATGCAGATGCCGATAACGACGGTTTTGGAAATGCACTATCAATTATATTGGCTTGCTCTCCTCCTCTTGGTTACGTCATTAACGCAACAGACTGCAACGATAACAATGCGAACATTCGTCCCGGTGTAGTTGAAATCTGTAACAATATCGACGATAACTGCAATACACTTATTGATGAAGGGGTACTTAACACTTATTATGCAGATTCTGACTCGGATGGATTTGGAAATCTCAATGTGACAATAACCGGGTGCGTTTCTCCTGCGGGATACGTCAGTAATTTCAATGATTGCAATGACAATTCTTCCAATGTCTTTCCAGGGGCAATTGAAATTTGTAACAACATTGATGAAAACTGTAACGGTGCTGTAGATGAAGGCGTTCAGAATGTATATTACCTCGATGCGGATGGAGATACATTCGGCTCGAATTCTCAAAATACATTGGCCTGTAATTTACCTCTGGGATACGTAACCAACAACCTCGATTGTAACGACAATAGCGCTTCGGCATTCCCGGGTGCAGTTGAACTTTGCAATGCGCTCGATGACAACTGTAACAATCAAATCGACGATGGGTTAGTTGTTCAAACTTATTACGCTGATAGCGACAGTGACACCTTCGGAAATCCCACAGCTCCGCTAAATGCATGTGTTCAGCCTCTCGGCTATGTTATTGACAATACTGACTGTAACGACAACATTTCATTCGTAAATCCGAATGGAACTGAAGTTTGTAATTTACTTGATGACAATTGCAATGGGCTTACTGATGAAGGGGTGCAGGTTCTATTTTATGCAGACCAAGATGCCGACGGATTCGGAGGTGACTTCCCTACGACACTCGCTTGTTCTGCGCCTTCAGGTTTTTCTGACAATTCGAATGACTGCAATGATTCAAATTCAAACATTAATCCTAGTGCCAATGAACTGTGTAATCTGATAGACGACAATTGCAATACCCTCATAGATGAAGGTGTGCTTAATACCTTCTACCTCGATGCTGACGGAGATTCATTTGGGACAAACGCTGTAACTACTCAAGCATGCTTCCAACCGACTGGATATTCATCAAACAATATCGATTGCAATGATAATAATGCCGCGATTCAACCTGCAGCTTCCGAAATATGCAACCTGATAGACGACAATTGCAACGGACAAATTGATGAAGGTGCACAATTGGCTTTTTATATCGATAATGACAATGACAGTTACGGAAATCCTAACATTTTCACTTTTGCCTGCACTCAGCCAAATGGTTTTGTATTGAATAGCAGTGACTGCAATGACAACAATGCAGGGGTCAATCCGAGTATTTCTGAAATCTGCAATCTCATAGATGAAAACTGTAATGGAACCATTGACGAAGGCGTGCAATTGGAATTTTACGCAGACTCAGATCTTGACACATACGGATCACCTTCAAACACGATACTAGCTTGTACACTTCCCGCAGGATATGTTACAAACGCAATCGATTGTGACGATAGCGATGATTACGTTCAGCCCGGCGCAATTGAAATCTGTAACAGCATAGACGATAACTGTAACAATCAAGTCGATGAGAATATTCAATTCAATATCTATTATGAAGATGTCGACGGAGATACATTTGGCAATCCAAATAGCACGATTTCTTTTTGCACGCTTCCTTTCGGGTACGTTTCAAACAATACAGATTGCGATGACTACAGTAGTTTCATTTCTCCTCTCGGAACAGAAATTTGCAATCTATTGGACGACAACTGTAATGGATTAGTGGATGAAGGCGTTCTATCTACTTTTTACCTGGACTTCGACAATGATGGATATGGAGATGCCAGCACCAATATCTTAGCCTGCTCTCAACCTATAGGTTATTCGAGCAATAACACTGACTGCAACGACAACAGTGCTGTGGCTTTTCCAGGAGCTGAAGAATTGTGTAATCTGCAAGACGACGACTGTGACTTAATTGTTGACGAGGAAGCCACAACTATTTTTTATATCGACGCTGATGCTGACGGCTTCGGGAACATTAACATTACAACAACAGGTTGCACACCGCCTCCAGGATATGTTTTAAATAGTGCCGATTGCAACGACGCTTCGTTCAGCACTAATCCGCTTGCATCTGAACTGTGTAACACCATTGACGACAATTGCAACACACTTATAGATGAAGGAGTTTTATTAACGTATTACCTCGATGCAGATGGAGACACATTTGGTGGAAACATTTCCATCACCGGATGCACAGCGCCTGTCGGGTTTGTTTCAAACAATAATGACTGCAACGACGCTTCCATTTTTGTTAATCCATTGAGTGTCGAAGTTTGTAACAACATAGACGACAACTGTAACCTTCAAATCGACGAAGGGGTTTTGATTACTTACTTCCCTGACTTTGACAACGACGGATTTGGTAACACGAATCTATTCGTTCAAACGTGCACAGCCCCTGCGGGCTTTGTGACATTAGGTGGGGACTGCAACGATACAACAGCATTCGTTAGTCCAGCTATGCCGGAACTTTGTAACCAGATCGACGACAACTGTAATGCGCAAATTGACGAAGGAGTGACACAAATTTATTTCGCAGATGTTGACGGAGACACATTCGGTGATGTGAATAATTTCATCTCATCATGCACCCAACCTTTAGGTTACACGGCAGACACAACAGATTGCGATGACACTAATCCATTGGTTAATCCAACTGCAACTGAAATCTGTAATCAAATCGACGATGATTGCAACGGAAGCATTGATGACGGGTTGGTGTTCGAAACCTATTTAGCCGATCTAGATGGTGACGGATTTGGCGATGTAGGAACTGATTCTCTTTCTTGCAGCTTGCCTGACGGCTATCTTCTTTTCACCGGAGAGCCAATTGATTGTGACGGAAGCGATTCATTGGTGAATCCAAATGCAACTGAAATCTGCAACAACATCGACGACAATTGCAATTCTGAAATTGACGAAAATCTAACCGAAGGTTTATGTGCAGATCCTGATTTAGATGGCATTAATAACCTCAATGACTTAGACGATGACAACGACGGCATAACCGATGAGACTGAACTTTTAACTGCTTCGAACAATGGTGATACCGATTTAGATGGAATTCCCGACACTGAAGATCTCGATTCCGATAACGATGGAATTTTCGACGTAATTGAAAATCTCGGTGAAGATCCAGATGGCAACGGTACCATTGGAAACGGAGATATTACCGACACTAACGGAAACGGTTTGGAGGACAGCATTGAACCCGATGGTATGCCCGCCGATGATTACGACGAAGATGGAATTCCAAACTTCCAAGATCTCGATAGTGATAACGATACACTCCTTGATGAAAATGAAAACGACGTAAATGCAGATGGAATAGGCCCGGACGATACAGATGGCGATGGGAATTTCAATTTCATTGATACCAATGACGACGACGACCAGTGGCTAACCATTGACGAAATAGATTTCAATTTAGATGGAATTGCACCTGACGATTGTGACTTCGACGGTGTTCCCAATTACTTAGATGTTGATCCTTGTAATTTATTTATTCCCGAAGGATTCTCACCGAATGGAGATGGAACAAACGACTTGTATGAAATTGAAAACGTCCCCGCTAACCTCACCTACTCGCTTGAAATCTTTAATATTTGGGGAGACAAGGTATATCAATCGGAGAACTACAAGAACGATTGGGACGGTGGAAACCTTCCTACCGGAACATATTATTATGTTGTGAAATTCAGTGAAACCCTTTCAGATAAATCTGGATACTTAACACTTTGGAGATAATGAAAAACTACATCAAACTCCTTTCGATAACCGCGAGCCTTCTCTCGCTGAATGCTCTCGCACAGCAAGATCCGCAATCTACTGCATACATGTTCAACCCAATGGGAATTAATCCTGCATATGCCGGAAGCAATGTAGCTCTGCAAAGTAATATGTTGTACCGCTCGCAATGGACCGGAATGAATGGCGCTCCAAGCACCTTTACCGCCAATGCTCACAAGGCATACTTCAATGAACAGTTGGGTGCTGGAATTACACTTTCCAACGATGAAATTGGAGCTGCTAAACGACTACAATTGGGAATGGCTGGAAGCTATCATCTGAAGTTCCCAACCTTCCGACTTTCTTTCGGTTTGCAATTGAATCTTTCTCAGTATAACATTGGATTAGGAGAAGTGCAGCACAGCATAGACGGTAGCGTAGACAATGCGTTTGGCGCGAATATTAAAGAGACGACTTTCAATTTTGGAACAGGGGCATTCGCTTATGCGAAGAACTGGTATGCTGGAATTTCCATTCCGCACTTTCGTAAAAATGTTCTTTCTGTAAATACGACTGAGCTGAATCTAACAGCTTTTGAGGCTCCGCACTTTTATCTTCAAGGAGGTTACATCTATGAGTTGAATCCAATGATAACACTGAAGCCAAATACTTTAATTAAATATGTAACAGGCGCTCCAATGAATGCGGACTTCAACATGAATGTGTATTACAAAAAAACATACGGCGTAGGGCTTGGTTACCGAACAGACAACAGCATGATTGCTATGCTTGAAATTCAAGCCAATTCCAATTGGAAATTGGGGTATGCCTTCGATTACACCCTCTCTAATTTGGCAACTTACGCAAATAACTCACACGAACTTTTCGTGAGATATGCCATTGGAGCGAAAGGAACTCACCTCTCACCTCGACTTTATTAATTCATGAAGAAGTATACATACCTCGTAATTTTCGCTAGCTTGTTTTTTCAAGCTTGCAGCACAACTTCTCAGTTAAAATATGCTGAACAATTATACAAAGAGAAACAGTTCGCTGAAAGCGTCAATGTCTTGCGCTCAATAAAAGAGCCTGACGCCAAAGCCTATTTGCTTCTAGCAAATGCTGAATTTCAATTGGCACATATGCAGCGTGCAGCGCAGGCCTATGAGCATGTGCCTGTTGAACTTCTTTCCTCTGATGATAAAGCCAATTTGGCTGTGGCTTTGCATCAAAGCAAAATGATTATTTCAGACACATCATTAACCCAACTCCATTTATCTTTGACTCGAGCTTTCGCCAATGAATTTGCAGATGAAGCTTACCCGTTTTATTGTAACGGCGTACTTCATTATTCAACTACGAACGATAACCAATTCAGTAACTCGGCTGTTTCCCCTGTTACTGGAAAAACATACACCGATCTAATTTCCTTCAATAGAAAAAACACACTTATCTCAAAACTGAACACTGCTGGAAACGACGGTCCTGTGGCTATTGGAAAACATGCCGTGGTATTCAACAGAAGCATTCCTGCATCAAAAAGATTGAATGAACGCTTGGCCCTTTATGAAATTCCATCATTAGACTTCAAAAGAAGAAACATAGAAATTGTAAATTTCTGCACAGACAGCTTCAATTATATGCATCCGTATTTTCAGAATGAAAACACGCTTGTTTTCTCAACGAATTTTATTGAATTAAATGGAAAGAAGAACGATAACTACGACCTGTATTTTTCCACCAAAAATTTCACAGATGCCTTTGCCGACTGGTTAACCCCGAAATCGTTCTCGAGTGAAATCAATTCAACATACAACGAAGTCTTTCCAACATTTTTGAATGAAAACACCTTGGTCTTTTCTTCCGACAGACCAGGCGGATACGGTGGATTGGATTTGTATATCAGTCATGCCGATTCTGCAGGAAATTGGAATACTCCTATTCTTCTGCCCGCACCAATCAATTCCGTTCGTGATGATTTTCATTTGATTAATCTACTCAATGATGTCACCCATTATTATGTTGGCAGCAACCGAAATGGGAGCGATGACATTTTTGAGTTTGAAGTCTTCATTCCAATACAATGGAAAACCTTTTGGGAGAGCGAGATCTTGCTAGTTCCTGCCATGCACTAAAGCAAAACTTTTCACAACTTATTCATTTTTCTGAGGAGTCAAGTGCGAACTTGGCTCCTTTCTCTTATTTTTGAAACCTAACCTTACAGAATATATTAACTAATATGGAAATGTCTAAACAAAACAAACACCCTAAGGGACTTTGGTACCTCTTCGGAACAGAAATGTGGGAAAGATTTGGGTACTACCTGATGCTCGGGATTTTCTCTCTTTACATGATTGAAAATTGGAATAGCGGTGGTATGGGATTTTCTTCAGCAAAAAAATCCGATATCTACGGAACCTATCTCGGACTTGTGTATTTAACACCTTTTATTGGTGGCTTGCTTGCCGATAGACTTTTAGGATATCGCAGATCAATCATTCTTGGTGGACTTATGATGTCTGCCGGATACTTCTGCCTTTCTATCCATTCAGAATTAAGTTTTTACATTGCTCTGTTTTTGATTATCCTCGGAAACGGTTTTTTCAAACCAAACATTTCTACGCTTGTTGGAAATCTATACAGTTCAGATGAATTAAAGGATAAGAAAGATGCTGGATACAACATCTTTTACATGGGTATTAACATTGGTGCATTCATTTGCAATTTCGTTGCGGCCTACATGCGTATTAACTACGGATGGGGTCACGCTTTTGCAGCGGCGGGTGTAGGTATGTTAATAGGTATTACCATCTTTATTCTAGGAACGAAACACATCAAACATGTCGATGTTGTTAAACCGGTTCAAGAAGGCGACATGTCTACAGGTAAAATCCTTTCGCTTACTGTTGTTCCAATGTTCATATTTGGAATTATCGGATACATGATTCCGGGCAATTTCTTAGGTTCAGATACGAACGACGCGTTCATCATTGGATGTCTTCCAGTAATTGCATTTTTCATTTATTTGGCATTCAAATCAGAAGCAAAAGAGAGTCGCGCAATCAAAGCACTTCTTGCTGTGTTCACATGTGTGATCTTATTCTTTGCCATTTTCCATCAAAATGGAGACGCCCTAACCATTTGGGCTGAAGACCACACCGATCGTAAAATGTCAGAGAGTGTTGCAAATGTTGCGCAGGAAATGAATATGGCTCAAGTTGTAGTTAACAACGACATCGTTTCTTTACCACAAGCAAAATTCGATTCTACCATTAAAGTGTTGCGCGGAATTGAAGGAGCTATGCCAGATGTTTCGGCTGAAGAACACAAAGCTAAAGTTGCGAAATCTGATGAAATTACTCAATTAGAAAAATCGCGTAAGTACTTCGAAACTTTACCGAAAAATGAAGTTCCTCCTGTTGGTTCTGACATGAAATTGTATAGCACTGAACTATACCAATCTATTAATCCGTTTTGGGTAGTATTACTTACCCCTATTGTAGTTGGAATCTTTGGCTTCATGAGAACCAAAAAGAAAGAGCCAAGTACACCAACAAAAATTGCAATTGGACTTATCATCACAGCGCTTTCTGCTTTGGTAATGGTTGGAGCTGTTTTCGCTACGAATGATCTTACAATGAAAGCAGGGTCTCTTTGGTTAATTGCATCATACGGAGTTATAACAATCGGTGAATTGTGTCTTTCTCCTATGGGATTGTCTCTCGTTTCAAAACTATCACCACCTCGTATTACTGCACTCATGATGGGCGGTTTCTTTCTTGCAATTTCTGTAGGAAATAAATTGTCGGGTATGTTATCGAGCATGTGGGAATCTACCGCGCACAAAGAAGATTTCTTCTACATGAACTTTGGCTTGGTACTTCTCGCAGCATTTGTGTTGATTGTTATGTTGAAATGGTTGAATTCAGTAATGAAAGAAAACAACGTTCAGTAAAAACTTTCCTTATCCACTTTAAAACCTCTGCTAGTCAGAGGTTTTTTTTTATCTTTCCAATCATTAAAATTACATCCATGCAATTAGAGCAAATTCAAAATTTCGAAGGGAAATATCCGAAACAAGTCTGGCACCTGTTTTTAACGGAGATGTGGGAACGTTTTTCATTCTATGGCATGCGTGGAATGCTCACGGTATTCATGGTGAAAGAACTTTTCTTCAACGACCAAGAAGCCAACCTCAAGTACGGTGCTATTCAAGCTTTCGTATATGCATTCACGTTTGTTGGAGGATTATTTGCCGACAAAATCCTTGGATTTAAAAAGTCACTCTTTTGGGGTGGAGCGCTTATGATTGTGGGAAGTTTTATTCTAGCAATCTCTCCGCATGACTTCTTTTTCTTTGGAATTAGCGTAACTGTAATTGGAACTGGATTTTTCAAACCAAACATTTCTACTATGGTTGGAGCGTTGTACAAAGACGGCGACGATCGTCGCGACGCTGGATTCGGATTGTTCTATACCGGTATTAACGTGGGAGCCTTGTTAGGCGGATTCCTTTGCGTTTGGGTTGGCAAAAGCTATTCTTGGAACTTGGCATTTTCGTTGGCCGGATTCGTAATGATAATTGGACTCATTACATTTTATTTCACAAAAAAACATCTCGGTCCAATAGGCGATTCTCCTTTGAAAGAACTTTCAAGCAAAAAAAGAAAGACCCGTGAATTGCTCGTTTTTGCAGGTTCACTAATCTGTATTCCGCTTATTCTTATTATGATAAAAAATACAGCGTATACCGATTTGTTCATGTATATCATTGGTCCTGCGACTATCATTTACTTGGTTTATGAAATGACAAAACTCACGAAAATCGAAGTATACAGACTGCTAGCGGCCTTGTTCTTCATTTTCTTTTCCATTGTTTTTTGGGCGTTTTTCGAGCAAAGTGGAGGATCACTAAGTCTATTCGCCTTGAACAATTTACATGGAACTGTGCTTCACATTCCTATTGATCCTAACGTACTAAACAACACTGCGAATTCAGTTTTCGTAATTGCCTTTTCGGCACTTGTTGGACTTTTCTGGATTTGGCTTGCCAAAAGAAAATCGGAACCCAACACGATGATTAAGTTTGGATTCGGTTTCTTATTCTTGGCATTGGCTTTTTACATTTTTTACGCGACTCGCTTCTTCGCAGATGAAAACGGAGTTACCTCGCTTGACATTTTCACTGTGGCTTATCTAGTTATTACCCTCGGAGAGCTTTGCCTCTCACCTATCGGACTTTCAATCATGACTAAGCTTGCTCCGAAACATTTATGGGGTGTTATGATGGGTATGTGGTTCTTAGCTTCTGCATATGGTCAATACGCCGCAGGAATTCTAGGTGCTGGAATGGCCAATCCTGATGAAAAAGCCAGTAACACAGAAAAACTAATTTCTTATACTAACGGCTACTATCAACTGGCTATATATGCTTTGATTGCAGGCGTTGTTGTAATTGCGCTTTCTCCGTTGATTAAAAAATTAATGGGTGGTGTCAAATAAAATCTCACATTCTTATATTCGCTTTATGAACGCATCAACAAATTCTATGTCATTCCAATTAATACTTTCTGCAATTGTTCTTTCATTCACCTTGAATGCTTGCGCGCAAAATGTTCCATCTACTGTGGCGAAACCGCAAGGTGCCGCAACGGCTCAATTTGAAGGCGAAGCATGGGAAACAGACCTGAACAAGGCCATTGGACTTTCATATGAAACAAAAAAACCAATCATGTTATTCTTTACTGGAAGCGATTGGTGCGGATGGTGCATTCGTCTACAAAACGAGGTTTTCAGAACTGAAGCCTTTTCGAAGTGGGCGAAAGAAAATGTAATCTTGGTTGAACTTGACTTCCCAAGAAAAAAGGAACAACCACAAACGATAAAAGATCAAAATAGACAATTGCAACAAATGTTCGCAGTGCAAGGCTATCCAACTTGTCACTTCGTAATGCCTACTCCAACCGACGACGGACGCATTAACCTTGCCTCTCTGGGTCAAAACGGCTACATGGCTGGCGGTCCAGATGCTTGGATTGCGAAGGTGACAGAGTTTTTGCCGAAGCGATAGAAAACCGAAGGTTTTATTGGAACTATGTAATTGGAAATCCTGCGGATTTATTCCTACTTCGTAATGCCTATTTCATAATTGGAACTTCGTTATTTGGAATTAACTGTGATTCGCCAAATGAGATAACTGAGTTGTTGGTATTTCGAAATGAAAGGTTGAATGGAGAGTGAAACCTCTATTTTATCACGAACCAATTCGAGCCAATAAATAGTTTCCTTGCATTCCTTCCTTGCAATTCGAAGCTTATGAATGAAGTCTTTCTTCGATTCAGCACTTTGTGATTCTTGAATGTTCGCAGCTACACTCGTGCTGCAGCGTTTCAATTGGTTACTCACTTCAAATTCTCGGCGTACATTTTTTAGTTCATTGCAGAGATCAAAAACGTCGTAAGACAATTCTTTCGATAAATCTTGAATTTTCATTTTTAATAATTTAGAATTCAAAATTCAGCGCATTCTCAAGAATGTCCTATGTGCTATTTATTCGTCATTTTGCGAATAGCACATCATGCCCCCCAATAAAACCAACGGTTTTCCCATTACGAAGTAGGAATAAAATCTCCGATTTTCCCATTACGAAGTAGGAATAAATCCGAAGGATTTCCAATTACGTAGTAGGAATAAAACCTCCGGTTTTCCCATTACGCAGTAGGAATTACGCAGTAGGAATAAAACCTTCAGTTTTCCCATTACGAAGTAGAAATAAATCCTTCAGATTTCCTTTGAGTTTGAAAATTCCTAGATTATCTTGCGGGCACAAAAAAACTGCAACTACGATGGGAGAGACAGCGAAAATTATACTCGACGGAAAAGAATACGAAGTACCTGTGTTTACAGGTTCTGCGAATGAGAAAGCTATTGACATTACAAAGCTTCGTGACTTAACAGGTTACGTTACTTTAGATAGTGGTTACAAAAATACGGGTGCCGCTAAGAGCGCTATAACGTATTTAGATGGCGAAGAAGGTAAATTGTGGTACAGAGGTTACCCAATTGAACAAGTTGCTGAATACGCAACATTTTTAGAGGTTTCTTACCTGCTTATTCACGGAGACCTTCCAACCGAGAAAGAATTACGCTACTTCACAGATAGCATTAGCCACCATACGTTGGTGCACGAAGACATGAAGCGTTTCTATGAAGCGTATCCAACACACGCGCATCCTATGGGAGTATTGTCTTCCATGATCGCGAGCATGTCTACGTTCTATCCTGAATCTCAAAATCCAAACAACTTCAAAGACATTGAATTAACCATTCACCGTCTAATGGCTAAAATGCCAACGTTAGCTGCACAAGCTTTCAAAGTAAGTATTGGACATCCGATTGTATACCCACGCAACGCATACTCATACACTCAAAACTTCTTGCACATGATGTTTGCTTTGCCAACGTTCGAATACGAAATTGATCCGGTTATCGACGATGCGTTGAACAAACTATTAATCTTACACGCAGACCACGAGCAGAACTGCTCTACTTCTACTGTTCGTATGGTTGGTTCTTCACAAAGTAACTTGTACTCTTCTATCTCTGCTGGTATTGCTGCACTCTGGGGACCTCTTCACGGTGGTGCTAACCAAGCGGTTATTGAAATGCTCGAGAAAATCAAGAACGACGGTGGTGATGTTTCGAAGTGGGTTGCGAAAGCGAAAGATAAAAATGACCCATTCCGCCTTATGGGATTCGGTCACCGCGTTTACAAGAACTTCGATCCACGTGCACGTATAATTAAGAAAGCATGTGACGATGTCTTGAACAAAATGGGCGTGCACGACCCAATTCTTGACATTGCAAAGCAATTGGAAGAATTCGCGCTGAAAGATGAGTACTTCATCGAAAGAAAACTATATCCAAACGTAGACTTCTACTCAGGCATCATATACAGAGCGTTAGGTATCCCAACCGAAATGTTCACGGTAATGTTCGCATTGGGACGTCTACCAGGTTGGATTGCACAATGGAAAGAGATGATTGAACAAGGAGAGCCAATTGGCCGTCCACGTCAAATCTACACTGGACATGATCTTCGCGATTATGTGCCCATTGCAAAAAGAGGATAATATTACGGGCTGCTTCGGCAGCCCTTTTCATTCAATAAAGTTTCAATAAATTTCAACATGGAAAACGGAAAAGTTACTGTCGAAGCAAATAACGGAATTGCTACCATCACCTTTTTTCACCCACAAAGTAATTCGCTTCCAGGAGCGCTGTTGCGCAAACTCGCTAGCACGATTGAACAAATCGGCACACGCGAAGATGTCTGTGTGGTTGTATTGAAAAGCGATGGCGAAAAAGCCTTTTGCGCAGGAGCTAGTTTCGATGAATTAGTTGCCATTCAATCTACCGAAGAAGGAAATGTTTTCTTCTCTGGATTTGCGTTGGTGATTAATGCGCTTCGAAAAATTCCTCAACTCGTGATTGGTCGCGTGCAGAACAAAGCCGTGGGCGGTGGAGTTGGAATTGCCGCCTCTGTTGATTATTGTTTTGCCACATCAGCAGCTTCCATTAAGCTAAGTGAATTGGTGGTTGGAATTGGACCTTTCGTGGTTGGACCAGCCGTTGAAAGAAAAGTTGGCTTGTCCGCTATGTCACAACTCGCTATCAATGCCAGCGAATGGCAAAGCGCACAATGGGCGCGTGAAAAAGGATTGTATGCTGAAGTTTTCGATACCGTTGAAGCTATGGATGCTGCCATTCAAGTGCTCGCAGACAAATTGAATAATAGCAATCCGGAAGCTATGCAAGAGCTGAAGAAAATTTTCTGGAGAAACACCGAGAACTGGGATACACTTTTGTTCGAGCGTGCAGGAATTAGCGGAAGATTGGTGTTGAGTGAATTTACTCGAAACGCTATCGCGAAGTTCAAAGCGAAGTAATATTCCACTTTGTGGATTACTCCTTTTGAGAGTTTTCGGCTTTGCGCTTGAACAACTCCTGAATACCATCTGCGAGTTGTTTCCAATTATCGAATTCTTCTTGATAAATGACTCCTATACCTTGCGTATATGGGCTTTGTGTAGTGGTCGTAATGGTTCTATCGTTACTCTCATTGTATACCATAAGTCGAATCTTTCCATCTTTGGTAATGTTGTATTCTACTCGAACATCGCCAATGTAATTTGTTGTTTGGCTGGTGTTAGCCCCACCTCTTGCAACCCCAAAGTTCCCTGTCACACTCACACGATCGTTGAACAGCTGTGTGCTCAAGGCTAACTCAATTTCTTCATTGCTAATCTTGTCTCCCGGACGGTAATTGAATCCCAAATCAAAGTCATCACTAATCTGACTCAACCAATTCGAAATCTGATTTGAAATTAACTCACTACCGTTACTCGCAAGCCCAACACCAGATCCTCCTGCTTGCGAAATATTTGGCGGACTAATAAATCTTCCCATTACCAATAAAGCGAAAGCCTGTCTGTTTCGCTCTTGTTCTGTACTTACTATACTCGCCAATCTAGATTTCGTGAGCTGATCTGACTGCGGCAACTCCAAATCGAATCCAATGGTCGGATTCATCATTTTACCCTGTAGTCCCATGATTAAGTTAACAGGAACTCGTTTACCTGAGGTTTGTGTTGGATCTGGGATAATATCATTCAAACTTGCTGAAACTTTATAAATAGCTTGCATATCCAATTCAGCGCCCATTGGATCTCCGTACCAAGCTATTACGCCACCGGGCTTTACCTCGAAAGGCTTATTCAAAAGGTTCTTCAACGTAAACAAATAACTACCCTGCGTAAGCTCTAGCATTCCATACATATTAAATGTACTCAGGTTATTAATTATCATTGACAAATGACCTTTTCCTCTTCCCTTCATTACATCTCCAACAGCCTCATCGAAAATAATCTGGAACTCAGCATCCTCTGTAACATCTAGTTGCATGTTCATAGTAATACCGCTCAAATCAGCCTTAAGTTCCTTCTTAGTTGTCGTATCTAAAGGATTAACAAATTGTATGTAAGAATCGAATTGCAACTCACCAGAAGAACTCATAGGTAAATTGAAAACCGTACCTCTTTCACTCTTCAATGTCATATCAAAAATAGTTTGATCTCCATATCCCGATATGTCTAAAAATCCTGTTGTGTAGGCCTTTCCATAAAAATCGCTATTATCACCTTCTTTCGTATTCATGGTTAAAAAAGGAGTCTCCATCTCTACCATAACGTCATACTGCCAATCTCCAAAATTCTTATGAAGCACTTGCCCAATTAGTCTACCGGAATTTCCATCTTCATCGAATATTTCAACATTGTTGAAAGCAAACATTTCTGGATCAATTTGAATTTTATCGTTAAACGTATACC
Source organism: uncultured Chryseobacterium sp. (assembly GCA_964511555.1). Lineage (GTDB taxonomy): Bacteria > Bacteroidota > Bacteroidia > Flavobacteriales_D > Sanyastnellaceae > CAIZGX01. Next base: position 22,327 of record CAZEFR010000016.1, on the reverse strand, counting down.
TCGTTTGTAAAAAAGGCACGAAGAGCTCTGCCTTTCGTAGAATTAATTCTCCCTCTATCTGTGGTGAATCTAAAGTTCCAGTTAGACTAACCATTGAAGATGCGAAACCGCTAATTCCCAGAACATCTTCGCCAATAAATGCATTCAAAATACTTAAGTCAAAGCCGTTCATCGTAAGAAGAAAATCAAGCGGATTTTCTTCATCTTTCGGCGTGTAATTTCCCGCAAAACGAAGAGGTTGAATGCTATCTCTTTCTATTTCACCGTCTGCCCTTAACCGCTCCTTTTTACTATCCCAGGTGCTATTCACACAAAGGTTACCGATGCCATAGTCATTCAAACCCAAATCAAAAATATTGAGCTCAGAAGTAATAATTGTTTTGTCGTATACATTGCTTAATTCTACCACGCCGTTAGCCTCTCCCTGCAACTGAAGGTCTTCACCTAAAAGACCGTTCAGCATTGCGAGATTAATATTTCCGAGTTCTATTCGTATGGGAGAAGACGGGTGTTCGGTTATCATTCCGTTTATTCCCAAGTACTCGTTCTGATTGTACATACGGAATCCGTTTATACCAAGATCTTTGTGACACAATGTTATTGAAGCGTTCTGCGACCAGTTCCAAACTTCGTTGTTGATTACAACTTGACTTCTTCCAGTCCGGTATTCGAAGTCATCAAAGCTGTGAAGAAAGAAAACACCGTTCAAATCGCCAGTAACAAACTCTCCAGGATTTCCCCATAAAAGTCCGCTGTAGAGAGTATCTCCAAGTGATTGAACATCCCATGACAGATTACTCACATACTTCGAGTCTCCATCTAAAAATTCATTCACTTGAACAGTTAAAAAAATAGAACTCATCTCTCGAGAAATGTCTATGACCAAATCCTGCGCTTGATAGCTTTCATACTGAATATTTGGAGACCCCAATGTTCCCGATAAAACATTGTTCTTCTCATCAACCAATAAATTCAAAGATGTTCCTTTGGCTATTTTCAATTCAGGGATAAAAGCTGCTGAAATAAAATCAAAATCATTGATTCGGACAATGAGATTAAAATCCTGTTCCTTGTGCGGACGTGATGAATAAGTCATGTTCGGCAGAGCGTCTGCAATAATATCTTGAAGACTTGGCCATAGCTGATCATAATTGAAATTACCTTCTAGCCTTGCATAAACAACATCTGAATTCAACGTTATACTCCTAGAACCCTCCTGTTCCGTATCAACAGTGAAGTAATCTAGCTTACGAATTTCACCATCTATCAAATAAACAATGTTCGACCCCACCAACTCCCCTTCCATTTCAGAAAGTGTAAGTCCTTTCAAATTAGCTGTGAATTCTCCGGCGATTACAGCTGGCGAATCATCTTCAATAAGTCCAACAGCTGTTAAATCAAACCTATTTACATTCAGCTCAAAATTCAAAACGGGTTGCTTCTGAGTAAAATCAATTTCACCGTTGAACTTTGCTTGAGCATTGTCGTCTGCTATTTCAAAATCCCCATTAAAAAAATTATTTTTAAACCTTCCACTAGAACTCATGTTCGTATAGACATAAGAACCCAATCCCAACTCACTGATATCACCCTCGAAATTCAAGTCCATATTCTCAACCTCCAATCCCGAACCTTCAATGTGCATATCTGCTGAAACAACACCCAATTCGTTGTCGGCATAATAAATACCCAAATTGAATTTATCTAGCCCCAATTGCCCCGTATAGTTCACGAGAGAATCGAATCCCGTCATGTGTATGGCGGTTGTTAATGATCCTATTTCAGTCGAAGTTCTTCCGTATAAATCAAGTTTTGTTAAACTTCCACGTGCATTTCCTTGAAACTGAATATTTCCTAAAGATGCAACATTCGAGGGCAGTTCAAGTGTTTTTCCATCGCTGAAAGGATAGGCTTTCAAATTGGACAAATCATTGAAGTTGCTTTTCATTGATTCAACAGCCAGCTCATATTTCAGACTGTCGGAATTCATTGCATTCATTAAATGGATATTCCCTTTAAAAATTGAATTTCTTCCAAATGCAAGCTTCATATTCCACAGACTCAAATCATTAAGCGAACCCGAAATGTCTCCTTCTATTTTCAAAACATTATTGAATCCTTTCAAATCGCTGCTAAAAACGGAAAAATCATCCAATACCAATTCTGTTGGCTTGAGGTGAATGTCCCAGTTTACTTTATTGCTGAAGTCGCTCCAAGCACTATCATTCGCTGCATAAATTCCGAGATCTCCAACTAAATGAGTTTCACCTAAATCAGCATCCAATTCAAATATTTGAATTGAATTTCCTTCCATTCGGAAATGGGCGTGAATATTATCTACATCTAATCCTGACCTTTCCTTCAACCTCAGCGATTCAATGTTGGCTTGAATCACGTCTCCTTTCATTTCGAAATTTTCAACGTGCGTTGAAAAATGAGAAATAGCCAATTGTTCTTCATAGAATGCGCCTTCCTCTGCCAGCGGAAGTGTATAATCGAAATAGGTGAACTTCCCATTTTCGATATTCAACTTCCCTACCCACATACTGAAATTACTTGTGGTATCTTGGGGCTCTTCGCTTGCGAAATAATCAGAGAGGAATTGATAATTCCAATCCGACTCACCTGCATAACGCTTAAATTCAATATTGGGCTCCACCAATGAAATACTCTGAGTCTCGAACCTTGAATCTTTTGAAGAAAAGGAGTAAGTAGCCATATGCAATTCCCTGGCATAAAGCAATGTATCGCCCTTGTGATCTTCAATATATAAACCGTCCAAAACAACACGCGCCCACAAATCTATACGAATGCGGTCTATCTCTACTTTCCGATTCCACTCTGAAGAAAGATAGGACGCCAAACGATGTCCACCCCAAGTCTGAACAGCATGAATTTGCAGAGAAAGAATTACGATAATGAAAAATGCTGGAATAGTTAAAAGCCAGAGAAATCTTCTCTTTCGCTTTTTCTTCGGTAGAACAACTATTTCCTCGGGCGTTTCCAATAGTACAAAAATAACCCTTGTAGAACGGATTTCCGAACAAATATTACTTCTGTTGCAAAGAAGTATTGTGTTGCTTTAATACTTCAACAAAAACGTCTCTGTTTTCCGGACTAATAATCACCAATAATCGACCGTTATGATACAGCGCCAAACGCTTCAAAGACGCGGCTGGAGAGCTTATTGGATTGTTCGTGTACTTGTAATGAGTGATGTCTGAAATGTCTAGGGTTGGAAACGGAAATATGCCGCAAAAGACTTTTAATTTTCGCTCTGAAGTAATGGTGTAATGTGTGTTGAAAATAATCGAGAGAATAAAAGCCGTGAGCGGCACGTAAAGCGCCAACATGATTAGCGACTCGCGCACGGTGAGAAATCCGGTTACCATGAATAAGATTAATACCGGACCGAAGATCCACCAACTGATACCGCTTTTCATTTTGAAATTTGCTCCGGGTATCATGGCTTAATGAGTGATTGAATTATAAACTACGACAAAGAAATCGAGGAATTCTTGCGGCTTCCACACCAATAAAAACGCAATACCAAAGGCTGCTCCCGCTAAGTGCGCGTCGTGCGCAATGGCAGTATTCATCTTCTTATTCATGTAGTATTCCAATCCGAAAAAAAGAATAATTGCCGCCCATCCGGGCAGTGGTAAAATGAAGAAAAACAACAATTCAGAGGTGGGGAACATGAACATGTAAAGCATCATAACTGCGCTCACCGCTCCTGATGCGCCAACACTTGTGTAATAAATATTATCGCCGTGTTTCTTCAAAGCTGGTAAGGTTGCAAAAGCAGCAGCACCCAGATATAGCAGCGCAAACAACGCTGTTGGCATATAATGCTCAACAGCTCTTCCAAAACTAAAAAGAGCAAATAGATTGAAGAACAGATGTCCCATGTCTGCGTGAACAAGCGTATGCGACCAAATGCGGTAGACTTCTTTGTTGTGCTTCACGCGATAAGGTGAAAGGGACAATTTCGAAAATAGTTCCGCATTCGAAAGCGCTTGCCAAGAGATTATGCCTGTTGCAAGACATAATAAAACAGTGAGTGAAATTTGCATAAATAATTTTAACTGGAATGGTCACTTACAATAACCCATCTTCCGTTGATTCTTTTCCAAAGCAACGTGAAATGTCCGCTTAATGTATCTGCGCTTCGAAATAAATTCCAACGTCCGTCCACGTATGCGTTCTTTCCATTCAAGACTTCAATTCGAAGTTCATCGAATTTCAGTGTCCCCATCTTTTCTTTTGAAGGATAAGCCCGTTGGTATCTTTCCAATGAAGATTTCCAACCCAACGTAACACCGTCCTTTCCCAAAAAACGAAGCGAATCACTTTCCCAATAGCCGTTCATGAATCCAACTAGATAGCCCATGTTCCAAGCCTTTTGTTGCGAATGCATGGTGTTGGCTATTTCTTGTTGAATGAAAGATACAGAGGTGCATGCTTCCAAAAGAAGCACAGACACAGCAAATATTGCGATTTGAATTTTATACATTGAAACGGAAGTGCATGATGTCTCCGTCTTGCACCACATATTCCTTCCCTTCCACAGACATTTTACCGGCTTCTTTAACAGCGGCTTCAGATTTGAAATTCAAGAAGTCAGCCAACTTAATGACTTCAGCGCGGATGAATCCTTTTTCGAAATCGGTGTGAATCACACCTGCTGCCTGTGGAGCAGTATATCCCTCATAGATGGTCCAAGCGCGAACTTCCTTCACACCAGCTGTGAAATATGTTTTCAAATTCAATAAGCGATAAGCTGCTTTGATTAATTTGGAAACACCTGGTTCATCGAGCCCAAGATCTTGTAAGAACATTTGACGTTCTTCGTAAGTGTCTAAAGAAGCAATGTCTGCTTCAATAGCAGCGCCAATAACCAATACCTCTGCATTCTCGTCCTTCACACCTTCTCTCACTTGCTCAACATAAGCGTTTCCGTTTACAACTGAACCTTCTTCTACGTTGCACAGATACAACACTGGTTTAGCCGTTAACAATTGTAATTCGCGAAGAAGAATTATTTGCTCGTCGTTTTCTGGCTGCTCTGTACGAGCGCTCTTTCCTTGTTCTAAAGCGGCTTTCAAGCGCTCTAAGTAATCGAATTGTTTCTTCGCTGTCGAATCCCCTGCTTTTGCAGCACGTTGAACTTTCGCAATGCGCGCCTCAACCGCCTCAAGATCTTTCAACTGCAATTCAATATCAATGATTTCTTTGTCGCGAAGCGGATTTACAGATCCGTCTACGTGCACTACATTCGGGTCATCGAAACAACGCAATACGTGAATGATTGCATCGGTCTCGCGAATGTTAGCTAAGAATTTGTTTCCTAAACCTTCTCCTTTCGAAGCGCCTTTCACCAATCCGGCAATGTCAACAATCTCAATAGTTGTAGGAACAATGCGTTCTGGATTAACTAACTCAGCAATTTGCGTCATGCGCTCATCTGGAACGGTAATGGTTCCCACATTGGGTTCAATGGTACAAAACGGGAAGTTAGCTGCTTGAGCTTTCGCGTTTGACAAACAATTGAACAGGGTTGATTTTCCAACATTCGGAAGACCTACAATACCGCACTTTAAAGCCATGATTTTTGAATTAGGCTGCAAAGATAATTGCAAGTGCACACTTTTCCACAAACAACAAACATTCCCCTTTCAACCTAAAATAAAAACTACTTTCGCAAAAAAATTCTTCAATGGTTTCTAATCAAGAACTTTCGCGAATAGCTTCTCAAGTGAGACGTGACATCGTACGAATGGTTCACGCTGTTAACAGCGGACACCCAGGAGGAAGTTTAGGCTGCACCGATTTCTTGGTGAGTCTTTATTTCCGTCAAATGACAATTAACCCAACAAGCTGGAACATGAATGGCCAAGGAGAAGACCTCTTCTTCTTGAGCAACGGACATATATCACCTGTATTCTATTCCGTATTGGCTCGTTCAGGATACTTCGATGTTGCTGAATTGGCAACGTTCAGAAAAATTAACACACGCCTTCAAGGTCACCCTACCACTCACGACAGTCTTCCTGGCGTACGTATTGCGAGCGGTTCACTTGGTCAAGGCATGAGCGTTGCTGCTGGAGCAGCTCAAGCAAAAAAATTAAACAACGACCCGAAACTTGTATTCACCCTTCACGGAGACGGTGAATTGCAAGAAGGTCAAATTTGGGAAGCCGCTATGTACTGCGCGCATCACAAAATTGACAATATCATTTGCACTGTCGACGTAAACGGACAGCAAATCGATGGTCCAACAGAGGCAGTTATGTCTTTGGGAAGTCTTCGTGCGAAATTCGAAGCATTCGGTTGGAAAGTGTTAGAAACAAACGGTCACGACCTCGAGCAACTGAACGCAACAATTGATGAAGCGAAGAGTCTAACCGGAAACGGTTACCCGATTATGATTCTCATGACTACGAGCATGGGTAAAGGTGTAGACTTCATGGAAGGCACACACAAGTGGCATGGCGTTGCTCCGAACGACGAGCAATTGGCAGCTGCATTGGGACAGTTAGAAGAAACCTTAGGCGACTATTAATTTAAGAGACATGTTAGAATTCGATTTATCACCCGCGAACGATACACGCTCTGGCTTCGGTGCCGGACTTCATGAATTAGGTCAGAAAAATCCTAAAGTTGTTGCTTTGTGTGCCGACTTAATTGGCTCTTTGAAAATGGATGCTTTCAAGAAAGATTTTCCTGAGCGCTTTTTTCAAGTTGGAATTGCAGAAGCAAACATGATGGGTGTTGCTGCGGGAATGACCATTGGCGGATACATTCCTTTCACAGGAACATTCGCGAACTTTTCTACCGGAAGAGTTTACGATCAGATTAGACAAAGCATTGCTTATAGCGATAAGAACGTTAAGATCTGTGCTTCACACGCTGGGCTCACCTTGGGTGAAGACGGTGCAACGCATCAGATTTTAGAAGATGTTGGAATGATGAGCATGCTTCCGGGCATGACTGTCATTAATCCTTGCGATTACAATCAAACAAAAGCTGCGACAATGGCTATCGCAGATCATCATGGTCCTGTTTATTTGCGTTTCGGAAGACCGAAAGTAACGAACTTCACTGCTGTTGATCAACATTTCGAAATTGGAAAAGCTTGGCACATTCACGAAGGAAACGACGTGACCATTATTGCAACCGGACACCTCGTTTGGGAAGCGGTTGAAGCAGCTCGCGAATTAGAAGCGGAAGGAATTTCGGTTGATCTAATAAACATTCACTCCATTAAGCCTCTCGACGAAGAAGCAATCGTACGCAGCGCAATGAAAACCGGAAAGGTAATCACTTGCGAAGAACATATGATCAATGGCGGATTAGGCAGCATGGTTGCTCAGGTTTTAGCAAAGCAAGCCCCTTCTGTCATGGAATTCATTGGGGTGAATGACAGCTTTGGCGAAAGCGGAACACCTGATCAGTTGATGGAGAAATACGGATTGAAAGCTAAGAATATTGTCGCTGCTGCGAAGCGTCTCATGGAAGAGTAATATTAAGGTTAGAGAATCTACCACTTAATCTCATTCATGTTCCAATTCTTTAGCTGTAGATTTATAGCTGAAAAAGGTTTCGAACCGAAAAATCCGCGATAAGAAGAAAGCGGTGAGGGATGAGCGCTCTCTATGATGGCATGTTTCGACAAATCTATCAGGCTCTTTTTCTTACGAGCGTAATCTCCCCACAAAACAAAAACGACATGCTCGTTTTCCTTCGAAATAAATGAAATTACGGCATTAGTAAATTCTTCCCACCCCCATTTCGAATGACTACCAGCCCTATCCTTTTCTACTGTCAAAACACTGTTCAATAAAAAAACGCCTTGTTCAGCCCAAGACGTTAAATCTGTTGTTCTCGTCAAATCGATTCCGTTTTCACTCTCTAATTCTCTAAATATATTCCGAAGAGAGGGAGGAATCTTTATTCCTTGACGAACGCTAAATGCCAAACCGTGCGCTTCTCCCATTCCATGATAAGGGTCTTGTCCGAGTATCACAACCTTGACATCCTCTGGATTACAAAGGGCAAAGGCATCAAAGATTTTTTCTTTGGGTGGGAAACAAATCGAGGAAGCATAAGCCTCCTCGATTCTTTTTTCTAATGAAAATAAATATTCTCTTTTCGTCTCTTCACGGAGGAGTGTTCTCCAAGCTTTCGGGAAAGATTCGAATAACATTATAACTTCACAAATTTCTTATTGAAAGAAGATCCATCTTTCTTTACCACTTGTATGAAATACATGCCACTTGCAAAAGACTGGGCTGAAACAATGGTGGTTGCTGCTGTCATAGCAACACTTTCTACCAATCTACCATCTTGAGAGTAAATACGAATTTCCTTCAACACATCAAAGCGAGGGCAGTTCAATGTGAAACTGTCTTCAACTCGTGTAGGAAAAATGGTGAACTCGTGAAATGACATACTTTCTTCAACATTAACAACACCGAAGCAAGGCTGAACAGAAGCAGTTCCCCCGTAAGAGCCATCAATACTTAAAAGTCCCGTACCTGCTGCGTCTAACCAATCTACTAAATCCTCGTTCGAAGGATTAGGATTACCTGTCCAATGCTTATCCATTCTTCCGTAGTAATCGGGAGCACCCTGATTGTCACAAAAAGAACCACCACCCGTGAGGGTACCAATAATCTGATGGTCTTTGTTGAAGATTGGTGACCCAGAGGACCCCCCTTCGGTAACACCCCAATTGGTTACAGTTTGAATCCAGTTCACTCTCCAATGTTGGCCAGGGGTTTGCCATGTTCCTGCAGTAACAGTACCCGCTGTGGAAATCTTTTTCACATCTCCAGCAGGGTGATGAATACAAATTGCCTTCCAACCTGCCGGAGAACTTGCAGGTGCAGAGGTTCCTGCATTCCATCCCGCATAATAAACATTCCATGTAGCAGGAACGGTAAGTGTCATCTCAAGCAAACAAAAATCACTTCCTGTCGCTCCGCCGCCATCATTTGAATCGGCCAATCGAACTGTACCCGTTCGTTGCTGAGCCGATGGACTAAGGCCCGTGCCGCAACCATTTCGTTGGTAGTTAAATCTTACAACAATACTTCCGAAGTCTGACGTTGAAGAAGATTCAGTACAGTGCATAGCTGTTAAAATAAACTTCCTGCAATCGTATGAGGTATTATTCACCAATGTTCCTGAACACAGTCCAACACCACCGCCCGCGGGAATGCTCAGTTTTACAACTGCTCTCAAGTCGTCTACCCACTCTTCTCCTTCTGGACATCTAACATCAATCTCACAAAAATCTGACGCTCTTTCAAATCGTTCGTCATGCACAAATCTAAAATAATGTCCAAACCCACGAATATCCAATACGGGTTGCTCCATAACTTCAAACGGCTGGTAATACTCCAATACTAAATCATCGCCAAAAACCTCCGGGGTACGGTACAAACCCGACGGTGCATTCTCTTCGCTGTCATAAGGTCCTACAAACCACTCACGATCTCCAGTATACGCGTACAACTGCGTGCCTTCGGGCAAGTATAACTGCTTGAAAAACACATCCATACTCAACGCTCCTGGACTATACACTCTCAACTGCCACATCTTATCTCCGTTGGGGAAATATGTCCACGCACCATCTTCTAGCGCATTCATCGGATGCTCAATTATTTTTCCATAGATTGGAAGTGTTCCATTCTTGTCTGACTCATCGGCCATTGCCCACAATTCCTCACTCGTGAAGTTCGCTACTTGAACTCGCTCAATTCGAGAATTAAAAGAATCAACTGACTCTCTGAATCCAGCAGGGTCTTGAGCCATCACTTGCAGCGACATGAAGAGCGCTGCTAAAAAGTATAGTTTTTTCATTTTGCAGATTTGAGGTGGCAATATAGTCAGTATTTTTGCTCCCTTGACTCTATTCCCTAAAATATCAAGACTCTTGTTGAAGGCCTACATTGGTCCATTCATCATCACGTTTTTAATTGCAATGTTCATTTTTGAAATGCAATTTATTTGGGTGTACCTAGATGATCTTGTTGGAAAAGGAATTGACCCTTTAACCATATTTCAACTTCTTGTTTATGCTAGTGCCCGAATTGTGAATATGGCTCTGCCTCTCGCAATTCTCATGTCCAGCATTATGACCTTCGGAACCCTCGCTGAAAATTACGAGCTTACGGCAATGAAAAGCGCAGGCATGTCGCTTAATCGTATTCTTCGTCCTCTCGTCGTGTTCATGTGTGCCTTATCAATATTCTCTTTTGTCTTCGCGAATAACGCTTGGCCCATTGCTAATCTAAAATTTAGAACCCTGCTCTACAGTATCGTTCAGCAACGTCCAACCTTAAATCTCGAGAGTGGCGTTTTCTATAATGGAATTGAAGGTATCAGTATTCGTGTGATGGACAAAAATATTGAGTCCGGAGTTTTAAAAGATGTTCTAATTTACGACCACAGAAATCAAAATTTAGGAAACCGAACGGTCATTCGGGCAAAACAAGGGGTAATGAGCGAAACGGAAGACAAACGATTTCTCATTCTTACGCTCAACAACGGAGTCACATACGAAGAAAAGGAAGAAAGCAACAGACCAAAAAAAGGAGCCATGCAACCAAAGAAACCTGAAAAACACATGCCTCTTGTTTCAGGAAATTTCGAGACCATGATACTCCGTTTAGACTTAAGCTCATTTATATTTCAAAAAAACGACGAGGAGATTTTCAAAAACTCTTTTGAAATGATGACCGTTGCACAACTTGACCAAACAATCGATAGCCTTGAATTACAGCGTGACAGTCTGGCTAATTCCATCCAAAATTTCCAAGCCAATTCAAAACCAATTACCACCCCAAGTGCTCCAAGTGTCACAAGTGCAAAAAACGTAGCTTTAGACAACAACGCAAAGCAAGCTAAAACCTTGGAGGGGATGAATGAAGAACTTCTTAATCGAACGAAATTTATTAATCGTCATAAAATTGAATGGCATAGAAAATTCACCTTGGCATTCTCGTGTATAATCCTCTTCTTCATTGGCGCACCGCTAGGCGCAATTATTCGAAAAGGCGGTCTCGGATGGCCAACCATTCTCGCTCTCGGAATATTCATTGTCTTTGAAATGCTTACCATTGCCGGTGAAAAAATGACAAAAAGCAATATTCTCGAGCCACACATTGGAATGTGGCTAGCAACCTATCTAACGCTGCCCTTGGGGGTTTTCATTACCTATCGTGCCCGAATGGAAGGGAAATGGCAATGGAATTTCTTCAAAAGAAAAGAAAGGAAAATCAAATCTGAAAACATATGAAATTTCTTCAGATTTGTCAGAAGCCTCCTCTTCCACTAACCGATGGCGGATGCATCGCTTTTCACGCCCTAACAACCGGACTTCTTCAAGCAGGACATAGCGTGAAAGTTTTTACGCTGTTCACAGACAAACATGATTTCACACCTGAAGCTATGCCCGATGATTATGTTGCAAAGACAGACATTGAGGGAGTATATGTAGACACTAAGATGAATTTTGTAGATGTCTATTGTAATTTCATGACCCGTGACCCCTACAATCTCAGTCGCTTTTTTTCCGTGGATGTTGACATTCGATTGACGCGTTTGCTTCAAAAAGAAAAATATGACTGCATCATTCTCGAAAGTCTTTTCACCACGTCATATTTACCAACCATTCGTAGAAATGTGAATACGAAAGTCATTCTTCGTTCACATAATATTGAACATCAGATTTGGAACAAACTTGCCATCGGCGAAAAGAATTTCTTCAAGAGAACTTATCTCGCATACCTCAGTAAGAAATTATACAAAGCTGAAATTGAGGCGTGGAGAAGCGTAGATGGGATTGCTTGCATTAGCTACGACGATTTGCAATTTACTCGTGCACTTTCTCAAAAGCCCGCCATACTCTTGCCCGTTGCTATGCCGCTTCAAACTCCTGTTGAAATGAATGGGCCTGAGCTTAAAGCTTATCACATCGGATCTATGGATTGGTTGCCTAACCTGGAAGCTATTAATGGGTTTGTTGCGAACATCCTTCCAAACGTTTTAAATGTATTTCCTCACTTCGAGTTTCATATTGCTGGAAGGAAAATGCCATCGACCCTTCACGATAAAAAAATACCCGGAATTGTTTCTTGGGGTGAAGTTGAAAGCGCAGAAGCATTCGCTCGAAATTTTCAAATTATGCTTGTACCCTTGCAATCGGGTTCTGGAATTCGAATTAAAATTCTTGAGGCATTTGCAATGGGTATGGCTGTAATTTCGACAGAACAAGGAATACGAGGCATAGATGTAGACGACCGCAAAGAATATTACAGAGCTGAAACAAATGAAGAATGGATTGCTGCCCTTCACGCGCTGCAAAATCCAGAAGAGCGAAAGCGAATAGGGAGAAATGCACAACAATTCATGGAAGAGTCTTACAGCAATTCCAAGATCATTCAGCCGTTGGTTCAATTCATTAAATCACTTCCGAAAAGATGAAACTCGTAGTGCTCACCTCGCGCATTCCGTATCCATTGGAAAAGGGAGACAAGCTCCGCATCTTCCACCAGATAAAACATCTTTCAAAAAAACATGAGATTTGTCTCATCTGCCTGAACGAAAGTTCCCATGACATTGACACATCTGAACTTGAAGAATTGATTACTGAATTGCACATTGTTCCATTAGCAAAATGGAAAATACCCTTCCGCCTGTTCTTTGCAATTTTTCACAACCTACCTTTTCAGGTCGAATACTTCCTTGAACGAAAAAACAAAAAAAAGATTGAAGCAATCATTCAAGACTTCAATCCCAATCATATTTATTGTCAGCTCATTCGAACTTCGGAGTACGCTAAAGATCTTTTTCAATTCGACAAAACACTCGACTACATGGATGCCTTCAGTGCTGCGGCTATGCGAAGAGCAAAAACTGAAAAAGGATTTCGGAAATTATTTTGGAAGATTGAAAACGAACGTGTGAAAAAATATGAACGAAGCATCTACGATTATTTCAATCACCATTCAATCATTACTGAACAAGATCGAAATCTGCTTGCAATTCCTTCAAACAAGAAAATATCTATTGTTCCGAACGGAGTAGACACAAACCATTTCAAAAACTCGCACATTTTCAAAAAGTACGACATCGTATTCGCTGGAAATATGAATTATCCTCCCAACATTGCAGCTGCAATTTTTCTTATTGAAGAAATACTTCCAAAATTGAAATCGCAATTCCCCAATGTTACTGTCCTCATTGCGGGTGCGAACCCTGCCGCTGAAGTCAAGAATTTAGCATGCGAAAGTGTTTTTATTTCCGGCTGGATGAACGACATTCGAGAAGCATATTGCGAATCGCGTGTTTTCGTTGCACCTATGTTTATTGGAGCAGGCATGCAAAATAAAATCCTAGAAGCCATGTCAAGTGAGCTTCCTGTAATTACCACCACCCTCGCTGCTGAGGCATTCACTGAAAAAAAACTTTCCAAAGTCCTTGAGGCAAACTCAAGTTTTGAATTCGCCAAAGCCATTGAATATTATCTGCTGAATGAATCAGCTCAAAGAATAGATGGATATGACAACAGAGTTTATGTCGAAGAAAAATACAGCTGGAACATAAGTAATCAAAAATTAGAGCAATGCATTTCAAATCAATAATAGCCTTCTTCATTTGCTTCGCCTCGTTGCAAATTTTCGCGCAATCTGAAATTGTCATGCTTGGACATGTGGGGCAACGTAACGCTGAAATTTGGGTGCATTGGCCGAATGAAGGCGAGAACGTTTCACTTCAATATTCAAATCCAAATAGGAATGGCGGTGAGATCTCATTTTCTGTTTCGAAAGAAAATCACCTCAGCAATAAAATTATTCTTTCTTCGCTTCAACCGGGCACGACATATACGTTCTTCCTGAAAAGCAAAAGTTTTCAAACGAATATCTACGAATTCACCACGCAAGAACTTTGGCAATGGCGAAAAGACGCTCCCCATTTTTCAATTGTATTTGGAAGTTGCACCTATGTGAATGATCCTGAATTCGACAGGCCTGGCAAGGCATACGGGCAATCCGACTCAATTTTCACCATCATTTCCGCACTGAAGCCAAACGCAATGATTTGGGGTGGCGACAATATTTATTTGCGCGAAGGTGACTTTGAAACGCAAGCCAATATGGAAGCTCGATACTTAAAAGCACGACAAGTTCCTTCCATTCAAAAATTACTTTCAACATGTCCGCAATATGCTGTTTGGGACGATCACGATTTTGGGCCGAACGACAGCCATTCTTCCTTTCAATATAAAAAAGAAAGTCTTGCGGCATTCAAAGAAATGTGGGGCAATTCAAATTATGGTTTTCCAAAAAATGAAAACAACTGCATCACGGGAAAAGTGACTGTAAACGATGTAGATCTTTACTTATTGGACAATCGTAGTTTCAGAATTCCACCAGGGATTGAAGGAGTTACCCCACAAATGCTCGGCAAAGAGCAGATTCAATGGCTCATTGAAGATCTTAAATCAAGCAAAGCTTCTTTTAAACTTATTGCAGTTGGCAGTCAGGTTCTTTCTTCTGTTGCCGACTTTGAAAATTACGCGAACTACGTGGAAGAAAGAAACTACTTGCTCGATCTTCTTGCGAAGAATAAAATTAAAAATGTTGTTTTCTTGACAGGCGATAGACATTTCGCTGAACTCTCCGAATTAAAGCTAAGTGACAACATTTCTGTTTTAGATGTCACTTCATCACCCTTAACAAGCAAGCCATACAGCAACAGCAAGGAAGTTAATTCCAATCGTGTTGAGGGCACATTTCTCGCAGAGCAAAACTTTGCTTACATAACGTTTACTGGAACCACCAAAGAAAGAACAATTGGCATTTCACTAATTGATAAGAACGGCAAAACCTGTTGGAAAAAATCTTACGCGATAGAGAGGTAAAAAACTTCGTTCTTTATTTACGAATCATTTAATCGGATTTCGTATCTTTAAAACACCTTTACAAGTTTAAAATGAGCAAAATTCAATTTGAAATAGAATATCTCGTGCACAGTTCCGCGCAAATACTCTTTAACTGCATAAGCAATCCGAGTAACCTCGAAGAGTGGTTTGCAGACAAGGTTAACCAAAAAGCAGAAGTATTTACCTTTCAATGGGATGACGAAGAGCGAACCGCAAAATTACTCTCAAATAAAAAGAATCAATTTGTGCGTTGGCAATGGGATGAAAAAGAATATGCCGACACGTATTTTGAAATGCGCATTAAGGTAGATGAAATGACGAATGAGGTAGCGTTAATTGTGACTGACTTTTGTGAAAAAGCAGATACTGAAGATGCAAAAATGCTTTGGGATTTAGCCATTGAAGACCTACGAAGAGTGATAGGAAGATAATCAATTCAAATTCTTATACTTTTTGTATTCGTTTCGTTCGCATCTTTGCACTCATGAGACAAATTTCGTTCCTCGTACTTGGTCTAATTATTTCTTTCAACGCACATGCTTTGCGTGTATTCATAGACCACCAAACATTTTACAATTCTGAAACAGGGCCTTATATTGAGGTTGTTTTTTCATTCGAAGGAAAATCTTTAAAAACGTCGAGGGGTGCTGATGGTCAATATTCAGCACAAGCGAACTGCAGCGTTTTTCTATCGCAAGGAACGAACGTTATACAATTCGCGAAGTTCAACGCAAAAAGCACTCCCAGTGTTATACCAAAGGCCTCTGACTTCATGTCGGTGGAACGATTTCTTCTTGCAGATGGAAATTACCAGCTTGAAATAGAAATTTACGACGCCAACGATTCTCTCGCTTCTCCACTCGTTCATAACGAAACTATCGAAGTATCGCACCTTTCCGAGGGTTGTTTCTTTTCAGACATTGCCTTTGTTAGTGCATTTACCAATACCGTTGAAGAAAACGCCTTTAGCAAAGCGGGATATGACCTGATCCCATATGTTTCGAATTATTATCCCACCTCACTCAACGGTTTGATCTTCTACGCAGAACTCTATAATTCGCAGAAACTTCTTGGAAAAAAAACAAGTTTTGCCTACGCTTTTTGTCTTACCGATGCCCTTCAAAATGAAATTCAAAATACAAAGCGAATCATACGCGCAGAGGCCGACGAAGTAATTCCAATGCTTCAAACCATAGATATAAGCAACCTAACATCTGGCGAGTACATGTTGAAACTTGAAATGCTTGATAGAGCCGGAAAAGTCGTGAGCACTCGTTATCGAAAGTTTTCTCGAAATAAACTTCTTGAAAATGCCTATACACCTCCGAGCAATTTCGACATTGAAGGAACGTTCGTGGCCAGATACAGCAACAGCGACTCGCTTTATGCCCATATTCAGTCTTGTCTGCCCATTGCTGAAAGCGTAGAGAGAAATACAATTGATAACATTCTCAGTCGCTCAGACTTCAGAACTCGTCAAAGTTTCATGTATACGTTCTGGTCTAGAAGAAATTCTGTAAATCCTGAAAAAGCATGGAACGATTACTACCGCGATGTGCTTGCGGTTCAAAAAGAGTTCGGAACAAAAATTAAAAATGGCTGGCAAACAGACCGAGGACGGGTTTATCTGCAATATGGAAAACCAAGCACGCGGGTAGTTCGTAACAACGATCCTGACTATTGGCCCTTTGAAATTTGGCATTATTACAATACAAATACAGGACTTCGTGATAGTCGATTCTTATTCTACAACACCAGTTTGAACTACGACATGGAGCTCCTTCATTCAGATATACCCAATGAAGTTAGAAATTTCGACTGGAAGAATCTCGTCCGATCGAGACAAATGAGCGACCCTTCAACAACAGGTAGAATAGGAAACAATCAAAATCAAGATCCATACAGCGGAGACGAACTCGAAGAACTCTGGTACAATCCACATTAATGAAATGAACCCTGCAAATAATATTGCCGTTGTCATTCTTAATTGGAACGGAGCAAAATATCTCAAACGCTTTCTTCCATCTATCATTGAGAATTCGCCTGAAGCTGATATTGTTGTCGTTGACAACAATTCAACTGACCACTCTGTAGAGCTCTTAAACTCCGATTTCTCTGGTGTACAAATCATTCAGCTCGACAACAACTACGGATTTGCTGAAGGCTATAATCGCGGACTTAAAAATCTTGACTACGAATATTTCGTTCTCTTAAATAGCGACGTTGAAGTGCCACGAAATTGGCTTTCACCTCAAATTAAATACCTACAGTCAGATGACAAGCTTGTAGCTTGTGCTCCTCTTATTCTTAGTCATGAAGAGCAAGACTACTTCGAATATGCCGGAGCTGCGGGAGGCTTTTTAGACAAAGATGGTTTTGCTTTTTGTGCCGGAAGAATATTCTATGCCTTCGAAAAAAACGTCGGACAATACAACTCGAATCGAGAGGTGTTTTGGGCCAGCGGAGCCGCGCTAACAATCAAATCTTCTGCCTGGAAAGAAGTTCACGGATTCGATGGAACGTTCTTCGCACACATGGAGGAAATAGATTTGTGCTGGCGTTTGAAAAACAGAGGCTACAAAATTGGTGTTTGTGGCGAAGCAAAAGTTTATCACATTGGAGGAGGAACATTGGATCGTCAAAGTTCATTCAAGACATACCTTAACTTTCGTAACAATTTATTTTTATTGTTGAAGAATCACCGCACCTCGCCTCTTTTCATATTTCTTCTCAGACGAATGATTCTAGATGGAATTGCAGGTATTCGATTTCTATTTGAAGGAAATTTTTCCTACTTCTTTGCAGTGCTGAAAGCACACTTTTATTTTTATTTCAAATTCCCGCTGTATTTAAGACTTCGTAACAACGAAAAAAAACACTGGAAAAAGGCAAACTTATGCGGCAAATATCAAGGCAGCATCTTGGTTTCCTTCTTTTTGAAGCATAAGCATAATTTTCACCAATTAGATTCTAAGCTATTTTCCGAATAAAATCGGAAAACTATGCTTTCATTCTTTCGTCGGGCTCCATTGGTTGTCCCCTGCTTATTTTTTATTCTTGGCATCCTTCTCGAATTTCATAAGAACTCGTTCTCCATTTGTAGTAGATACGCTTTGGCGATTTGTATAATCCTATTCTTGGTACTTCTTTCAAAAAGAAAATACCCCCAAGTGCAAAGTTTGTTGCTGCTTACTGTTTTTCTTTTCGGCGGGGTAATTACCGTAGATCAGTTTGTTCATTCGCATTACTCTTTGCCGAAGGAACCTATTACCTTAAAATTTCACATTGATAAAAAAAATCGAGAAAACCAATACTTCGCTTTAGCAGGAAATCAAAAGTTTTTGGTTGAAACCAATAACAATGACACTCTTCAACCAGGAGATTGTCTCACCACTATCGGCACTTTCGAAGAGATTCAAGCACCGAAACTTCCATGGAGCTTCGACAAACAAAAACAAATGCTATCGAATGGAATTACGCACGAGTTCAAAATTCAAAAAATTCATTCAACATCCACTCAAGATCGAAACTCCTTCCTTTTTTTTCCGCAGCAATTACAACAAAGCCTAAAACAAAAAATTACCTTTTTCGTACCCGATACAGCATCGGCAGCAATTCTCTCTGCTCTGCTTCTTGGAGAAACTTCGCTATTAACCAAGGAAATTTCTTCTGATTATTCCATTGCAGGCGTCGTTCATATTCTAGCTGTTTCCGGAATGCATGTCGCGTTAATTTACGAACTTATTCTTCTTGCTTTGAAGTTGTTTGTTCGAAAAAAAAGAAAATGGTTAACATTCTTTTTAGCTATGACTTTACTCTGGACATACGGAGCACTTACGGGCTTTTCGGCCAGTGTTGTCAGGGCTTGTTGTATGTTCTCTTTCTTCGTACTCTCTGATTGTTTTTTTCTCTCGAGGAATACCGCAAACACTATTGCTGGATCTACACTTCTCATTCTCTACTTCCAACCTTTTCTCATTTTCAATCTTGGTTTTCTGCTCTCAATAACGGCAGTCCTCGGAATTGTTGTTATTCATCCATTAATAATGAAAAAGTGCTACACTGAAAACAAAATTGGATACTACCTCCTATCTTCAGCTAGCATAACCCTATCCGCACAAATATCAACCCTTCCTCTTACTCTATACATATTCCATTCCTTCCCTACTTACTTTCTCTTCACAAACCTCATTCTTGTCCCTTGGTCAACCATGATACTCTATATCGGCATTGCCTTCCTATTCTTATCAGGAATTCCACTCTTGGGTGAAACAATAGTGTATATCCTGAAAATTGTCACTGCAGGAATGAATGACTTCATTCACCTCATTAATTACATACCCCAAGCACAATACACCAACATCTCATTTAATTTACAACAAGCGCTACTCGCATACTTGATATTGGTGTCGCTAATCCTTTTTGCTTTTTATAAAAAAAGCATCACCCTTCACTTTTCAGGAATTTTCTTACTTTTCTTCATCTCATTCTCATACGCCACTCCGACAAAGAACGGAATTCTATTCACCTATTATCAATCGAACATTCTTCTTTTCGGAACTGAAAAACAACTCTTCATTGCATGCGACAACGATACGCTCTCGTCAAAGTATCTTCAAAAACTGAACAATTGGAAATGCCAAAATAATCGAGCCAATCAACAAACTTTGCAAATTGCATTTCCGTCCTCCTTAATTTGGATTGAAAAGCAAGACACCGCAGAAATATCGCTCTTTCACGCTCGTGAAAAATCATCGACTATTCTGCTTGATGACGAAATGAAAAGCTATCGTATTGATTCTTCCTTTATGAAAAAGATTCAAGACAAAAAAATTCTTATTGGCAAAGGAGTTTCAAAGAAAAAGAAAGAAATTATTTCGAATTACACCAAACTGTTCAACATCACGTCTCAAAATATACAAAGCGAGCCATTCATCATAAAATAAGAATACCTTTGCCGAATGAATGGCGCACTGTATTTAACCGAATGTCCGCGCGATGCCATGCAAGGCATAGCCACTTTCATTCCAACAGAAAAGAAAGTTCAATACTTGAATCATTTGTTGTCGCTTGGATTTGACCGTTTAGATTTTGGATCATTTGTAAGTGAGAAAGCTATTCCTCAACTAAAAGACACGCGAGAAGTGTTGTCCAAATTGAATAATTCTTCAACTCAACTCCTAGCAATTGTAGCGAATGAGCGAGGCGCAGAAGAAGCATTAACACATGAACGAATTGAATTCATCGGCTATCCCTTTTCGATTAACAATACTTTTCAACTTCGTAACACGGGAAAGAGTATTGAAGATAGCTTATTCGTTTTAGAATCGATTCAGAAAAAAACGTCAGACAAAAACAAAAAGCTCGTTGTTTACTTGAGCATGGCCTTTGGAAATCCATACAATGAAATTTGGAATGAGGAAATACCAAGAGCCCTTTCTCAGCGTTTGGTGAGCGATTTTGGTGTTTCTGAAATCATGATGTCAGACACAATCGGAAGTGCAACCCCCGAAAGTATTTCACAATTATTCAAGGCATCTCAATCTCTTTCGAATTGCGTTGTTGGTGCACATCTTCATTCTCGTTATGACAATGCAATGACTAAAATCCAATCGGCTTACGACAGCGGATGTAGAAGATTCGATGGTGCATTTGGCGGATACGGGGGATGCCCTATGGCAAAAGATGAATTGGTTGGGAATATGCCAACTGAATTATTGTTGCAGTTTTCTGAAACATTATTGAACGATAGTCGTGTATCATCTGAAAAAGTTTCAGAAACGCTGTTGTTGTCGAGTCAAACCATGAATCATTAAGGAACTCGCGTTCCTCGGGCCGCTTCCCACAACTTAAAATAATCTTGAAGTTCGAGGTTTATGTCTAACGCATGTCGAACTTCGTTGATTCGATCGATTCGTGAAGTGCCTATTACACAAGAATTAATTAAAGGATGTTTCAACACCCAAGCCACACACAGCGCTGATATGGTGACATTGTACTTCTCCGCTAAAATATCGAGCACTTCATTCAATTCTTGAGGAGCGCTCACCAAATTTAAAATCGGAGAATAGGCTGAAACATTCATTTTTCGTGAAGCATATGCTTCCAAATATCCATTTTCCATGGAAGCATAATCGCTCAATGAAAATGAAATTTGATTGTGATCAATCTGAACATACTTCCCCAACCAATCTATTTGTTCTGGAAGGAAATTCGAAACTCCAAAAGACTTTATTTTTCCTGAGGAAATCAAATTAGAAACAGCTTCAGCAACTTCATTTACCTCGAGCAAGGGGGAAGGTCTGTGCAAAAGAAGAACATCGAGATAATCAGTTTGAAGATCTCGAAGCGACTGTTCCGCGCAGCTTCTGATATGTTCTTTTGAATAGTTGTAATGTTTTATTGTATTTGCTCGAGCACGTGATGGGTTCTCTATTCCCATTTTCGAAATAAGACTTACTGAAGCCCTTGAAACATTTAGAAGTCTCCATGCGTTACCAAATTCTTTTTCGCAAGAATAATCGCCGTATAAATTGGCCAAATCGAATTCATTCACTCCACAATCTATCCACTTCGAGATAGTCTCTGCATATTGGACAGTTGAGTATTTAGCTCCCCAACTACCCCAACGCATAGTACCTGCAATAAGTCTTTTCTCCATATTACAAATTAAGGCAAAAAAAATGGGGTCATCGACCCCATTTCTTAATCAATTGAATTGAATTATTTCTTCTTGAAATAAAGACGGGTGATGAAGATACCCTGTCCATCATCTTTTCCAGCATCACTTTCAACACCAGAAGCAACAAAAGCTAATTCATAGCCCTGAGCATCCATTTCATTCAATTTTGACATAATCAAGGCATCATTTGAAGCAATGTTTTGGAAGTTAATACCAACCATGCTGAAGAAGTTCAACATTTTCGTTTCACGGAAACCTCCGATTTTGATGTCTCCACGATCAACATCACCTTGCTTAGAATCTTTACCATCTGTTCTCGACGTCGTATAAGCGTTATAGTCTAAATCGGTAGTCGCTTCAATCATACGAGAACGTCCTATACCTCCTGGCAAAATTGACTCAACAAGTGTAACAACTTTGTACTGGGCTGATGCCACTGACGCTGCGCAAGCAATCATTAATGTGAAAATAACTTTTTTCATTTCTTTTAATTTTAGTTTTGCAATTTTACGACTGAAAATAATATTTCCTACACTTGAAAGATTATTATTTTTTAGAATATGTGCACTTCAGACAACAATTTGCCATTGCTACTGAAGAAAATTTCAGACACGAAAAAGCCCCCTGATTTCTCGGGGGGCTTTTTGAAGATCGGCGACGACATACTCTCCCACATGTTACTGTAGTAC
>CAZEFR010000015.1:0-45039 GCA_964511555.1 uncultured Chryseobacterium sp. | reverse complement strand
ATTTCGAACCGCCGATATAAGCGAATGAAAGGAATCCGATCATGAACACCAACGTTCCTAACGTCCCGAAGAAATGCATAGGGCGCTTGCCGAATTTCGACATGAATGAAATGGTGAGTAGATCCAAGAATCCATTCATGAAACGCTCCATTCCGAATTTCGTTGAACCGAATTTTCGAGCTTGATGCTTCACCACTTTTTCACCTATTTTCTTGAACCCTTGTTGCTTCGCCAACACCGGAATGTAGCGGTGCATTTCACCATACACTTCCACACACTTCACTACGTCTTTTCTGTAACCCTTCAACCCACAATTGAAATCGTTCAAGTGAATGCCCGTCATTCTGCGCGTAGCCCAATTGAATAATTTTGTTGGAATGGTCTTAGAAAGTGGGTCGAAGCGTTCCTTCTTCCAACCGCTAACAACGTCGTATCCTTCTTCTAAAATCATTCGCGTCATGGCTGGAATTTCTTCCGGAGAATCTTGAAGGTCTGCATCTAAAGTGAACACCACATTTCCTTGCGCCGCTTGAAATCCCATGTGCAGTGCTGCGGACTTGCCATAGTTGCGCGAAAAGCGAATACCGCGAACGGTAGGGTAGGTCTGCTTCAATTCTTGAATCACATTCCAGGAGTTGTCGGTAGATCCATCGTCTACGAAAATGACTTCGTAAGACATCTGCTCGCGTTGCATAACCTCGTTAATCCAACGCTGCAATTCAGGAAGCGACTCGGCTTCGTTCAGAAGTGGAATGACCAAAGAGCAATTCATGGGTTAAGCTTGTTGGAAAGGGTTTTTGCTTTTTCTGTGGAAGATGGAAATGAACAATCCGATAAATAAGTATTGAAAAAAAGTGCTTATCCAAACGAGGGTGGCTATGAAAGCAGGAGAAACCATTGTTTCGATAAGTCCACTGTTTAAAATTTCATTGACCTGATCTCGACTAATGCCCTCTGTATTTGCAAGTGATTTTTTTATTTCCTCTTTCAAGAAGGCAATCATGGAGTTATCTATATAACTCAGTTGTATGAATGTGAAAAACATTTTTACGACACCTACGACTATGCCCATGCGCAAGCAAAACCACAATGCTTTTCCGTAATTGATCCCGTTGAAATAATTTTTATACTTGTTAATAGCAAGTGTAAGACCAAAGACAATGATGACGACTGCAATTAATTCAAATGCCCCAGCGAAAGAAGGAAACCAAACTAGAAGTTGTTCGCACAGCAAATCGCCTAGGGCAATACCAATTCCGTATTTGAATAGAATTTGAATGACTTCCTTTCGGGACGGCGGATTTATTGATACTTCTTCTGACATAGATTTGTTTTCTGTTGCAAAAGTAACGAATGATTTTGCAAAGAAGCGATTCGCGCCTTACATTTGCACAAAGGCAAGTCTTATACGACCAGCTCCTTTCAAATCCTCCAGGGCCGGAAGGCAGCAAAGGTAGAAAGTTGTAGCGGTGCGATATAAGGGGCTTGCCTTCTTTTTTTTGTCTTATTTTTGGCGACATGTCAGAATCGCCCTTCTCCAAAAAATTCAGATTACGTGCTTATCGCAAGAAGAAAGTGCTAACTGCATTTCTTAAAAAACTATCGAAGAACCAGCCGAAGTCTGCTAAGCCACACATTGTTGCAGCGCAGAAAGAAGCTTGGAGTAAAATCGATTGTACCGCTTGCGGCAATTGTTGCAGAACTATGACTCCGACTTGGAAGAAGTCAGAGGTGAAGAGACTTGCGGAACATTTGGGCATGACGTATCAAGAATTCTTCGATAAGTGGTTATTCATTGATGAAGCAACAGGCGACATTGTGAATACAACGCAGCCTTGTCAGTTTTTCGATATGGAAAAGGGCTTGTGTGGTGTTTACGAATTGCGTCCGCACGATTGCGCAACGTTTCCACACATGTATCGGAAAGATTTTTTCGATCAGACAGAAGTCTACACTGCCAATCTGCACAGATGTCCTGCAACCCTTGTTGCAATGGAAGCTCTGGAGAAAGCTATGCGCAGCGTTTGAAGCGCAAAGATTTTGAATATTTGTTAGGGCATTTCGCTCAAGGTGGTTTAATTTTGAATAAACTTTATTAAAGTGGAATTGGATCGCGTTGTTTTATCGCCTGCTCAGAAATCATTGAGAATTAACCTCAATAAAGATATCTACGGAACGTTTGCAGAAATTGGTGCTGGACAAGAAGTCGTGCGACATTTCTTTCGTGCGGGTGGCGCAAGTGGAACCATTGCGAAAGCAATGAGCGCCTACGACAAAGATTTCAGTGATGCCATATACGGTAAGGAAGAGAAGGGAAGATACGTTTGCAAAGCGCGCGTAGACAACATGCTCAATCACGAGTATCGTTTGATTGAAGAACGATTAAATAGAGATGATCATTCCACTAAGGAATTTTTTAGTTACGCCAACACATTTGCAACCATCAACTTCCAGAAGACCATTCAGGGTCACGGATGGATGGGAGTTAAGTTTCAGACGGCGGCAGACAAAGAGCCGAATGTTGTAATTATTCATGCACGTCTCCATGAGAGTGATGTTTTGCTGCAGCAAGCTACCGTAGGTACGCTGGGTGTGAACCTCCTTTACGGATGTTTTTACACCTTCAAACAGCCCAAAGAACTTCTGTTTTCATTGTACGATAATTTGAATCGCGATCAGGTTGAAATTGATACCATTCAATTTTCAGGTCCAGACTTTGAAAATGTAGATAACCGCATTATGTCGCTTCAACTTGTGAAAAACGGAATGACTGAAGCGGTTATTTTCTCCCCAGATGGAGAGAACTTGCAAGCAGCTGATGTTCTTTACAAGAAGCACATCTTAGCTTTGCGTGGTTCATTCAGACCGGTAACCAAGGTGAACATAGATATGATTGCCAAAGGGTTGAAGAAGTTTGAAGCAGACACGAAAGTAGACCCTGAAAAAGTTCAAGTGTTATTTGAAATAACCTTGAATAATCTTCGTTCTGAGGGAGAGATAGACGAGCAAGATTTTTTAGATAGGGCAGAGGTATTGTGTTCTTTGGGGCAAACCGTGTTAGTCTCGAATTATTCGAAGTATTATAAGTTGGCTGAGTATTTTTCGAAATACACGAATGAGCGTATGGGAATTATCATGGGTACAAACATGATGGTAGAGTTGTTCGATGAAAAGTATTACAGAAATCTGAATGGAGGGATATTAGCTGCATTTGGAATTCTCTTCAGTAGAGATTTGAAAATATACTTGTACCCATGGTTCGACGAAGCGACAAACACATTGTACACGACAGAGAATTGCCCAGTTCACAATCGCTTGCAGCCGTTGTTTAATTACATGGTAGACAACAAACGTATAGTGGATATTTCGGAGTATAATCCAGATGTTCTTTCAATTTATTCTCGTGACGCATTGGAGCGTATTCAGAATGGATATGAAGGATGGGAGGAAATGGTGCCGACGTATGTTGACACCTTGATAAAAGAAAACAAATTGTTCGGATATGATCCCGATCAAGTGCCGAATCCAGATTTTACACCACCGATTAGAACGAAGTGGAGTGAGTCGTTGAATTCAAATTAAACAGAAAATAATTAAATAGATATGTCATATTTTTTCACATCAGAGTCCGTGTCTGAAGGGCACCCAGATAAAGTAGCCGATCAAATTTCAGACGCGTTAATTGATGCGTTTTTGGCGCAAGACACCGAGTCTAAGGTGGCTTGTGAAACGTTGGTTACAACAGGTCAAGTGGTTGTAGCAGGAGAGGTGAAGTCTCAGGCTTATGTAGATTTACAAGATATTATTCGTGATACCATTTCTGAAATTGGATACACGAAGAGTGAGTATATGTTCGAAGCGAAGTCTTGCGGAATTTTATCTGCCATTCACGAGCAATCTGCCGATATTAATCAAGGGGTAGACAAGAAGAACAAGAAAGATCAAGGTGCGGGTGACCAAGGTATGATGTTCGGTTATGCAACGAACGAGACCGACAATTACATGCCTCTTCCTTTGGAGTTAGCGCATTCGTTGTTGCGTGAATTGTCTGCTATTCGCAGAGAAGGGAAGCAAATGAAATATTTGCGTCCAGATGCAAAGAGCCAAGTAACCATTGAGTATTCAGACGATCACAAGCCAATGGGTATTTCTGCGATTGTGGTGAGCACACAGCACGACGATTTCGATAAGGAAGCGAAGATGTTGGCGAAGATCAAAGAAGATGTTCGCACGATCTTAATTCCTCGTGTCATGAAGAAGCAACCGAAGCGCATTCAGAAGTTGTTTGACGGGAAGTATGCGTTGCACGTGAATCCGACCGGGAAGTTTGTAATCGGTGGTCCTCACGGCGACACGGGATTAACAGGAAGAAAAATTATTGTAGATACATACGGTGGAAAGGGTGCACACGGTGGTGGCGCATTCAGCGGAAAAGATCCAAGTAAAGTAGACCGCAGTGCGGCATACGCTATGCGTCACATTGCGAAGAACTTGGTTGCAGCGGGCGTTTGCGACGAGGTGTTGGTGCAAGTGGCTTATGCCATTGGAGTTGCGAAGCCGGTAGGATTCTATGTGAATACTTACGGCACTGCTCGTGTTGCAATGAACGATGGACAAATTGCATCTTTGATTTCGAAGAATGTAGGAATGACTCCGTACGAAATTGAAACACGTTTCAACTTGCGCACACCTATGTACAAGGAAACAGCGAGTTACGGTCACATGGGCCGCACTCCGAAGACAGTAACGAAGACCTTCAAGATGCCGAACGGTCAGAAGCCAAAAACCATTAAGGTGAACTTATTCCCTTGGGAAGAAACGGCAGAGACTTCGAAGAATTTCAAGAAGATATTTGGGGTTAAGTAATTGGAAAATCGAAGATTTTATTCCTACTGCGTAATTGGAACTAGGTTATTCCTACTTCGTAATTGGAAAATCGAAGATTTTATTCCTACTTCGTAATCCATCCGAAGGATTGAACTGTTCCTACTTCGTAATTGGAAGTTAGTTTTTTACTCAGTCTTTAGCTATGAAAGTTTCGACTGCTGGTATTGAATTCATTAAGAAGTTTGAAGGTTTGCGTTTACAAGCATATCTATGTCCAGCAGGTGTCTAGACGGTCGGTTATGGTTCAACTCAAATATCAAGCAGGAGTGTAACACCTAAAGATGTTATTTCAAATGAGATGGCTGATATTTTACTGAAGAACGATTTAATGCGTTTTGAAAAAATAGTAAATGAAAGAATCAATGTCACATTGAATCAGAATCAATTCGACGCTTTGGTATCTCACTCTTTCAATACGGGAGGTTCGGATACGTTGTTTGAATTAATTAATTCAAAAGCGACAGATTTTTCTATTCGAAATTGGATTGAAACTCGATATACAACCGCTAATGGTATTCCACTATAAGGCCTAATTGATAGACGACGAAAAGAGGCTGAGGTTTATTTTGCATTATCATATTAGAAAGCAGCTGTGATTTAGACTATACTTGATTCACATACAATTTATACTCCGACCTATTCCAGCTATAAATAATCGCGAAACATCCCACAATAAGAATGGAGTAGATAATGGGTGCGCTGTGAATCGATCTGTAATATTCTGAGTTGTGAATGAGTACCCACATGAGTGTGGAAACCACTCCGGCTAAGGCGAGGCATTTAGTAAGCACTTCTCCCATGTAATTGTTGAATCGTTTTAATGATGAAGGAAGTTTGTAGAGCGTTGCGAACCATTGGTCTTTGTATCCTAAGAATAAGAACGCAACAAAATGATTGAATGAAAATCCTTTTTCTTCAGGAAGGAGACTGGTGGGTTTGTACGTCCGGATATAAAAAGCGAATAGGGCATAAGCTGTTAGACAGCCGAGGATTATGAGCAATACGGACCACGAAGAAACGCCTGCTACTGTTACCAATGGATTCGCCTCTTTCGAAAGATCTGGCGTAAGCGTATGCGTGCAATACGCGTCGTAGCTTCGAGAAAATAGTATCCAAGTAGTAAGGGTGAAGAACTTGAGGTTTTTTTTAGCAGTTTTCATTTTGAAAGTTTGAGAATGTTTAAAGAGCCTTTACCTACAATAAGAAATACAATTACTCCAATAATGAGGTCGGGGTATTGCGAGTTAGTTAAATACACAAGTCCGGCAGCCACAATAACTCCAATATTCACGATTACATCGTTTGAAGTGAAAATCATACTTGCCTGCATGTGGGCTTCTTTACTTCTGCTTTTTTGCAGTAGGAATAAACAGGCGGCATTGCCGACTAGGGCAAGTAGTGCTACCATTACCATAGTTTGGGCTGAAGGCATTGTGTCTGTTTCGAGAAAACGTCTGATAACTTCCACAAGACCAAATATGGCGAGTGTTAGTTGAATGTAACCAGCCCACTTGGCAATATTCTTTTTCATCTGAATTGCTCCTCCAACTGCGTACAATGCGAGTCCATATACAATGCTGTCTGCTAGCATATCAAGACTGTCACTGATAAGCCCCATTGATTTCGCAAAATAACCGCTTGTGATTTCAAGTATGAAAAGGAAAAAGTTTATACTCAATACTTGCCAAAGCAATTTTCTTTCGCTTGAGCTTTTGTTGACATTCGAAGAAGTAAAATCATCTGCAGCCACAGTTTCAAGATAGGTAGTATCAAAATTTAAATTGTCAAGACAGCGGAAAATTTCATCGTGGTTATCTGTGTGAAACACAGTTAACGTTCTTCCAGAAATATCAAAATCTAAGGATGTGATATTTGTCAAATGGGCTAATTTCATCCGAATCATCTGTTCTTCGGATGGGCAATCCATTTTTGAGATTTTGAAGGTGGTTTTTTGCATTGTAAATATTCTCCGTTAAATTAATCAATGCGCTCGGAAACATCAATTATTTATTGTGAGTATTGATCACTGTACGCGGAAGTTAATGCCACCCTTGCAAGAATACAGGGGTGTTTCTTCATTTATTTCGTACTGTTTTCATTTGAATGATGTCAACGAGAAAGGCAAATGCCATTGAAAAATAGATATAACCTTTGGGTATTTCGAAATGCAATCCTTCCGCCAGAAGTGCAACTCCAATCATCATAAGAAAACAAAGTGCCAAAATCTTAAATGAAGGATGTTTGGCTATGAACTGGCTTATGGGTTTCGAAGCAAATAGCATAACCACAACAGAAACAATAACAGCTGTGTACATAACCCAAAGTTCCGTGACCATGCCAACTGCTGTAATAATGGAGTCAATAGAAAATACAAGATCTAGAATGACAATTTCAGACAGTAATTTTTTGAAATTAGCTTTTTTAGGGGAAATCTCATTTTCGTCAGAGACAATTTCAGATTTGTGATAGATTTCTTTTGTGCTTTTATAAATCAGGAACAATCCTCCAACTAACAGGATAAGCCCCTTCATTGAAAAGTTTATTTCGAAAAGGGTAAACAGTGTTTTGTCTAATTTTAGAATCCATGAGATTACAGCCAATAGACCTAATCTCATAATTAGAGCCAATCCAATGCCCCAAAATCTCAATTTGTCTCTTTGATTCTCGGGTAATTTATCTGCAAGAATTGAGATGAAAATTATATTGTCGATGCCCAGTATGACTTCAAGTAATATCAAAGAAAATAAGGAAATGAATACTTCAGTCATTGAATTTTGTGTTATGAATTATCTAAATTTAATGACAAGACATTTATCCACTCCTTTTTTATCGAATTGAATAATTATTCCGTCTGCATCGGGAAATTCTTTTCTTGCATTCTTAATGAGATTATTACGAATAGATTCATACTGAGTGCCAGTTATAAAACCTATTTCAACCACACCAAGGCTATCATAGTTTTCCGTTGGACGGCTATCGGTGAAAACATGAAATCCTTCCATGTAATTCACCTGAGCCTGTCCATGTTCTGCCTTGTAGGCGACGTTTGTGAAAGCGAATAGAGATGTAACAATAATGCCCGTTAGAAAGAAAAGAATATTCTTCTTCATTTCGATTTTTAATTAGTCAACAAGAAGTGGCGTTTTTCCATCAGTAATAATGACTTTACTGTTTGGAGATTTCGATAATTCCAAGAAGGCTTCAATGCTTCTGATCTTGATGATATTGTCTGTCAACCCTTCAGCAACAATTTTTTGAGCGTCTCTTGTTCCGGTGGCTTCAATAATTTTTCTTTCCGCCTCTAGGCTCTCTTGTCTTAAAATGAATTCCATGCGCATAGCATCTTGCTCGGCCTGAAGCTTTTGCTCAATAGAACTGGCTAGTCCGGCTGGCAATTGAATGCTCTTCATGAGGACGGCACTAACTCTAATTCCTTGTTCATCAAGAGTTTCGCTCATTTTAATTTGAATAGCTTGCTCAATCTCAGAACGCATACCTGAATGCATGTCTTTCGCGAAGTATTTCGAACAAACATCGGCTGAAGCTGAACGGAAGACATTTGAAATGATTGGTTCATATCCTAACCCCAGGTTTTTAATGACTTTCGGAACGCTGCTTTCATCTATCCTGTAGAGTATAGAAATTTGTGCAGTAACACTTAATCCTTCTTTACTTGGCAAACTCAGGCTTAATTCAATGTCATTCAATTGAACGTTTGTTCTGATAACTTTTGTGAAGAACGGATTAAACCAAACGATTCCTTGGTCGTGAATGTTATTGTCTAGCTTGCCCAGTCTCTGTTTAACTCCAATTTCGCCAGGTTTGATGATAGCACAGCTAGAGATTATCAACGGAAGAATAAAGATGAGTCCGAATTTGTAATTTTTCATTGGGCTTTGTTGTTGTATTTGTTTGTTTATATGAGTTGTTTTAGAAAATGACGTTTTGTTACTCTTAAAATTTGTCGACACCACAAACGAGTACTTTGTTGGTTTTATTGTGTGGGGTGTTGCTCTTTACGTAATTCTATTCCCCTTCTTCGTAATAATAAGAGTAATCAATTCCTTTCATGAACATTTCACGATCATTGATTTTCGTGGTTAATGCATTTTGAAGAAGGTTTTTTAAAACTTCGCTCTTAGTTGGACTGAGTACCACGGCATTCATGTATTCACGTTTACCGATTTTACTCCAATCTACACACTTTTGAATGCGTTTTTTTAGAATTAAATCCAGCCAAACGCGTGCGCTTCGACCATTACCTTCCATAAACGGATGTGCGATATTCATTTCAATATACTTCGAAACAATTTCATCAAAGGTTGACTCAGGCATCAGCTCAATTTGCTTCAGATTTTCAACTGAAAATTTCGACATGGCAAATTGAAACCCACCTTTCGAAATATTCTTCTGTCTAATTTGACCAGCAAATTCATAGAGTCCACCAAACAAGTAAGCATGAATTTGCTGCAGGCCTTTTGTTGTTCCAACTTCGATTGAATGAATTAAATTTCCTTCAAATAGGGTATAAGCTTTTTTCTTACTTTGTCCGTCTAAACTGTCCTCGCTGTATATGAACCAATCAAGGAATTGAAGGCCGCGATTATCGGGAAACGTTTTGGCAAGGGTTGAGACACCCTCGCTATCGAGCATATCAGTTTTATACATTTTGCCATCTGCAGCAGAAAGTTTCAGTTGGTTAGTAATACTAACCAACTGATTGTTTTCTTTTTTAAACTTAGTCTTCAGATATTTCCAATAGTTTCGACTCTTAGAATAATCCGCTTCATTGTTAATAGCAGCAACAACATCCAAAACAGAAAACCACCACTTAGTGTTTTCTTCATCCCAAACCGCGCGAACTTCGCGGTCATTAAAGAATCGGATGGAAATTTTAGCGTTGCTCATAGCTCTCGTAAAAATAGCTTATAAGCTTGAATTATGTGCATGATGTTAAGTTTTAATCCTTCGGATGAATTAAGAATTAGTAACAACGAAGTTCCCATTACGAAGTAGGAATAAAATCTTCGATTTTCCAATTACGCAGTAGGAACAACGCAGTTCCAACAACGCAGTTCCAACAACGCAGTTCCAACAACGCAGTTCCAAGTTATTCACATACTATCAAAAGCTTAAGTTGTAAAACTTTTGCCCCAACAATCAGTCACTCTGAACTAATTTTGAGGTCCTTCTTGAACCGAAAACCTATGGCAACCGACAATAACTACAAACCGAAAAATCCACGCAAAGACAGAGTTTCCGCTATTCGCGACTTCATGCCAGCGAATGAAATGGGAAAACTTCCGCCGCAAGCCATTGATTTGGAGGAAGCTGTTATTGGTGCCATGCTGCTTGAAGGTAAATCGCTCAATGCAGTGATTGATATCCTTAAACCCGAGTCATTTTATAAAGAGTCTAATGGAGATATTTTCGAGGCCATTCGTGAGTTGTTCGGTGCCGGACAAGCAGTAGATATTCTTACCGTTACCCAAGCCCTGCGCAAATCGGGGAAACTCGATTTCGTCGGAGGACCGCTATACATTTCGCAACTGACTAATCGTGTGGCTTCAACAGCAAATATTGAAACACATGCACGTATCGTTTCGCAAAAATTCATTCAACGTGAATTAATACGCGTTTCGAACGACATCATTAAAGCCGCCTACGACGAAACCACAGATACCTTCGACTTGCTCGATAAAGCAGAGAGCAACATCTTTGAAGTAGCGGAAGGAAACATTCGTAAGTCTTCCGACAAAATGAGTACCCTCGTGAAGTCTGCTATGGATGCCATTGAGGCTGCGCGCAAGAATGAGGATGGTATTAGCGGAACACCAACGGGGTTCAACGCTGTAGATAAACTTACAGGCGGATGGCAGAAGTCGGATATGATCGTTATCGCGGCTCGTCCGGGTATGGGTAAAACGGCTTTCGTCTTGTCCATGGCTAGAAACGTGGCAGTCGATTTCAAACGTCCTGTAGCTGTATTCTCACTCGAGATGTCGGGTGTTCAGTTGGTTCAACGTCTGATCGCCAGTGAGACAGAGATTAACTCTGAGAAACTTCGAAAAGGACAGTTAAAAGATTATGAATTGACTCAACTCCATCAACGCGTTGTGAGTCTCTCTGAAGCACCTATATTCATTGACGATACCCCTGCACTTTCTGTTTTCGAATTGCGTGCGAAATGTCGTCGACTGAAATCAAATCATGGTATTGAATTAATCATCATCGATTACCTACAACTTATGACCGCTGGAGACAGCAAAGGCGGAAACCGTGAACAAGAGATTTCAACCATCTCGCGTTCCATTAAACAAATTGCAAAAGAGTTAGATGTTCCTGTAATCGCGCTCTCACAGCTGTCGCGTTCCGTGGAAACACGTGGAGGAGATAAGCGTCCGATGCTTTCCGACTTACGTGAATCGGGTGCGATTGAGCAAGATGCCGATATCGTCGGATTCATCTACCGTCCGGAATATTACGGTCTTACCGAATTTAACGACAACGAACGCACACCTTCGCAAGGTCTAGCTGAGTTGATTATTGCGAAACACCGTAACGGTGGACTCGATAACATTCGCCTTCGCTTCATTGCGAACTTAGCAAAATTTGCCGATGTCGATGGGTATAATTTCAATAGCGATTTCAATAAAGATGGAAGTGCCGCACGCTCGGTTACTGCCAACAATTCATTCCTCGACAGCGGAGCTACAACCATCACGGTTGCATCGAAGATGAATGACGACTTCGGCGATGACGAGGACTTTACGTTCACCGGCGGGGAAGAGTCTCCGTTCTAGCGAAGCGTAAACCTTCTTTCTAAAATAATATCCTTATACTCTGCATTAAGCAAAAGCATTCGCTCATTTTTTCCTTTGAATTCTTTAAGTGAAATGCCTTCACTTATTGAAATACGTTTATTAACGGGAATTGTGATTTCGCTGAAGGCAAGGGTTCGACTGTTTTTCTTTTCATGTTGTGCGATTTCACCGGAAATGTTGACGTAATAAGATTTGCTATATTGATCGTCTACCCATACGATGAAGAGCGAATCGTTTTCGATTTTGTATGTGAGCAATTGCGGTGCATAGCTCTCTTTTAATTTTTGATGGAAAATCTTTTCCTTCCCTAATACATCTATACTGCTCCAAGAAAACGCGGGCCAAACATCGTTCAGCTGCCAGTACAGGGTGCCTCCGCAGCGCGGGCTGCTGCGCTGAACTTCAATAGCCCTGCACATGCCTTCCGCTTGCATTTCTTGTGTGAGTCTCGCGTACTCAGGAACAGGTAATGTGCTCGCGTTCGGATACCATTGCTCAGTATATTGCTTCATAAGCGTAAACCCGCGCGAGTGCTTTTGATGCAATTTTATTCCATCTGAATTCAAGTCGTAAGGCGCGAGGGGCGACATTAACTTCAACACATCTTCACTCGGAAAACTTTGCATGCCGAATTCACTCATGAATCGAGGAACCTTCGTTTCCAAAACGGAAAATGGCTGCAAGTCATGCCAAAGTCCCCAATAATGCGAATCTCCAATGTCCATACTTTCTTTATTTCCTCTCCCAAATTGTGGC
This sequence comes from uncultured Chryseobacterium sp., assembly GCA_964511555.1. Taxonomy (GTDB): domain Bacteria; phylum Bacteroidota; class Bacteroidia; order Flavobacteriales_D; family Sanyastnellaceae; genus CAIZGX01. Next base: position 32,572 of record CAZEFR010000015.1, on the reverse strand, counting down.
GACGAAGGCCAATAAGGAAGGTTGGAAAATTGTTTGACAATTCCCGGTAGTAATTCGTTGAACAACTGATTGTACTCACTGTCTATTGCAAAAACAGATGCGTTTGATAGCCCAGCTTTCCATCCCCAATTCGACCAGCCCTCGGCGTTTTCATTGTTGCCACACCAGAGAGCCATACAAGGGTTATACGAAATTCTGCGAACATTTTGTTCGGCTTCCTTCTGAACACTTTCCAAGAATTTTGCATCGCCCGGATACATGCTGCATGCGAACATAAAGTCTTGCCAAACGAGAATTCCCATTTCATTACACAGTGAATAAAACAGATCACTTTCGTAAATTCCTCCACCCCAAACACGAAGCATGTTGAAATGCGCGCCTTTACATTTTTCAAGAAGTGTTCTGTATTCCGATTCGCTGTAAACACCTGGCAACATGCGCAAGGGAATATAATTAGCGCCCTTCATAAATATACTTCTCCCGTTTACCTTGAAGAAAAAACTTTCACCGAATTCATCAGGTTTATTTACCAACTCTATGGTGCGAACCCCTGTTTTAATGACACGCGTATTCGCTTTTCCACTTGCAGTTTGAAGCGTACATTGTACCAAATACAAGAAAGATTCTCCTGCTTCATTCGGCCACCACAGCCTAGGTTCCTTCAATTCAAATTGAAAAGTAAAATCATGCTCTCCCACTTTCGAAGCAAATTCTTCCTTGAAAACTTGACCGCCGAAATTAAAAGTTACCGAGACTTTCTCTTCCTTGTCTGCGCGATAGTGAATGTGAGCGCGCATCTGTGCTTTTCCTTCATTCAAAGAAAGTGTCTCAACACCAAACGTCTCGAACAACAAGTCTGTATGTCCAACCAATTCAATATTCTTCGTAATTCCACAAGTCACCAATTTCGGCCCCCAATCCCAACCGAAGTGGTACTGAGGCTTTCTGCATGCCGCACGGATACTGTCACCTGGAAGCGGAAGAACTCGCTCTGCTAATTTTTGTTTCGCGTAAACTTCAGCCGGAGAAAAAACTATGCGAAGCTTATTTCCTTTCGGAAGAATAATTCCTTTCACATTGAAATCGAATTGAACGAACGCGTTGTTCGTTTCACCTAGAAAAGTATCGTTGAGAAAAATTTTCGCATAGGTGTCTATTCCGTTTAAACGCAATTCAATTTTATCTTGCAGTAAAATATTCGGTTCACAAACGAAATCGTTTAAGGTATATTCCCAACTTTTATCCGACACCCATTGAGCGGCACCTTCATTGGTGCCAACAAGCGGATCGGGAATGATTTTATTCAGCACCAAATCTCTGTGCACATTGCCAGGTACCGCGGCTTTCATAAAATCTGTTTTTTCTTCTTCGTTGAAGTACCAGGTCATGAAAGGCGAAGTCAAGTTTTGTTTCACACTTAAATTCTGTGCAGCGAGCGAGTTCATGAATAAAGCGAATAAAATAAAAAGTGCTGATCGCATATTCTATCTGTTGTGTTGTGCGTTTTGAAGGGTAGGACGCTTTCCGAAAATTTTCATCTCAATGATGCCGCGTAAATAGCCCCAACCATATCCTAAATGTAAAACGAAAAAACTTAACAAAGTTGTTCGAGATTCTTTGCTGTTTGATTGAATCGCAAACGTAAGCGCAAGAATGAAATAGAGAAGAAGCGGAATGGTCATGAAGAGCGCGAACTTCGGAAGAATTATACTCGTTAGTAAAAGCATGATCAGGTAACACACAAACGCAAACGGAACCAGTTGTCGCATTGTTGTAATTTGCCCGTGAAGTAAGTTCACGTAGATCTTCCAATAACCATATTGGTAGTATTGTTTGAGTAATTTGTTTAGTGTTCCTCGAACATAATATTTAGAATGTAGCTCCGTGTTTAAATAACATTTCATTTCGTTCTTTTCCATGCGGAAATTGAACTCGTCGTCTTGATTACGAATGAGCTCTTCTCTGAAATAGCCGATCTTTTCAAACACTTCTTTGCGGTACATGCCGAAAGCAACCGTGTCTACGAACCCGTTTTTATTCCCCGTTCTGAAATGTGCATTGCCTACACCAAACGAAGACGACATGGCACATCCAATGGCTTGTGATGTCTCATCTTGATATTCGTTTATGATTATTCCACCAACACAATCTGCTTCCGGATTGTCAATAAACGTCTGCATACATTTTTCAATGTAGTCCTTCGGAAGAGCAGCGTGTGCGCCAAGAATCATTTTAAAATCTTCGTTGCTCGCTTGCAAACCCATGTTCAGTGCAACTGGAGTAACACGACGTTCATTCTTCAACACAACAATTTTATTTTCATGTTGAAGGGCAAGCTGCTGAAGCTTTTCAAGCGTGCCGTCTGTACTTCCGCCATCGGCAACGTAAACGCGAATGATTCCTGAGTATGTTTGATTTAAACAGGAAAGTACACATTCTTCAATGTGTAATGCTTCTTGAAAGCAAGGAATAGCAATGCCTACAGAAGGAGAAATCATTTTGAAATTTCGTTATAAAGTTGAACAAGCGTGTGCGCTTCGTTTTCCCAACTGCAATTTGCTTTCACCCAAACATTTCCTCTTTTTCCAGATTCAATTCGAAGCGATTCGCTTTGCAATAACTTCATGGCAGAAATCATTTCTTTTTTGTTGGAAGGAGTAACGAAGTAGCATCCTTCAACAAATGTTTTTTTCCAATACGGGAAGTTCGACATGATTACAGGTAGTCCGCAAGCGAGGTATTCAAATACCTTTACAGGTGTTGAATTCAAATAATTTTTTTCAGGATATAAAATTGCTAAGCCTACGTGTGAGTTCACGTAGTGTTGATAAACTTCTGTTGCAGGCAAATGACCAACTTCAGTTACTTTTTCCCACCCTTTAGAAGAAACGCATTTTTGTCTGTATTCCTCGAAGTCCCATGCTCCAATAAGCGTAAGGGTGGCATCTTCTATTTCAGAAATAGCTTCTACACATTCGTAGATACCTCGAATTTCAGTTAATCCGCCACAATAAATAAAGCGCGTGATTTTACCTGTTTGCTCAGATAGCTTTATTTGAGGAAGGGAAAGAATTGGATAGTTGCGAATAACTGCTTGTTTGCGTTTTGAGAGTATTTGCTCGGTTTCAGTCACAATCACACGAGAGCAAAAGAGGATATAAAATTGTTCCGCGCAGCTATATAAAAAACCGAATGTTTTTCGAAGAAAAGGTGGTCCGAGAGGCTTGCTTTCAATTTGCCTACTTACATATTCATGCGAATCGAAAATAACTTTCTTTCCGAGTAACCAAAACAACGGTGCAAAGCGAATAAGCTCTGGGTCGTGAATGTGAACAATCTTCACGTTTAGTTTCATGATAGCAAAAAAACCTTGCCATGCGGTGATAAACAATTTTTTAAGTCGACTTGTTGTTTTTGGAAGGGCAACAATCTGAACGCCTTCACGAATGAGCGATTCAGCATGAGGAACTACAAGTGAAACGTCGTAACCTGCCTTCGCAAGACTCACACATTCTTTCATGAATATTCGACTGTCGAATGGCGGATGCAAGGTGGTGAAGTGCGCGACTTTGGTTTTCATTTCGATAAAAGTTTTTCGTAAAGTGAAATGAATTTCTTGCGATTCGCTTCTTTGGTTCCGTCGCGATCTATGCGTTGCTTATTCAATTCGGAAGCATTCGATAAGTTCATTTCGAAAGCTTCAGAAATAAAATCACTTTGAACATTTTCAACGATAACTCCTGTTTTACCATGTGAAACCCATTCCATGTTGGAAGGTAAATTGGAGAGTATTGGAATACAACCACTGGCCATTGCCTCGAGCACGCTAATCGAAGTAGCGTCGCTTTCCGGAATGGAAATGTAGTAAGTGGCTTTAGCGTAGTTGCGCGCATTGTCTTCTTGCTGCAACCATCCCACGAATTCAGTGCTAGAAAGAATATTCAATTCAGCGGCTAGCGCTTTCAACTGATTGGTTTCTTCACCGACTGCACCCACAATTAATTTCCATTCTTCACGATTCGGTTTGCTTTTGAATTTCGCAAACGCGCGCAAGATGAAGTCTACTCGATATAATTTTTTATGAAGTCGATTCGAATAAAATATCTTTTCCTTTTCAGTTTGAACCGGTATTAGGTTTATTCCGAAATTGGCAATGAGAATATCAATTTTTCTCTCAGGAATTAGCGCTTGCATTGCTTGCGCCAAGTCATTCGAGTCGGCAGTAAATGAATCCGCGTGATTGAGATTCCATCTGACAAGCGTTCTTAAAATGAAATTTCTTTTTGGTGTTAAATAGATGTCGCTACCCCAAGCAGTGAGTACATTGGGTATACCTAATGGCAATAAGGCTCTTAGGGCATAGTAGGCAACACTATTTACCTGATGAATATGAACAATGTCAGGTTTGAATTTCTTTACTATTGATCGAATTGTTCTTGGAGTGCGTATTTGCGCAGAAAGACTCCACAAGCTGAAGTCTAATTTTGAAATTACCTGCACCTCCTTAAACTCTTCTTTAATGAGTTGAAAGAAGTTTTCAGTGTGAATGGATGTACTCCCGATAATGAGCAATTTTTTATTCTTCATTTTACCCTTCGTTCCAAGATTGGTAATTGGCGTTAAGGTCTGCGTGGTCTGCCAACCACTTGCTGTCGCGGTCGCGCGTGTCGCCAACAACAACAGCCGGATTACCTGAAATAATAGCGTAATCGGGGAATGATCCTTTCACAAAACTGTATGCCGAAACGAGGCTTCCTTTTCCAAGTGTTGTTCCCGGCATAATAACCGCGTGCGGTCCAATGAAGGAGTACTTTCCAATCTTGACTTGACCTTCGTTGTACGCCAATTTCTTTGGAGTGGAAGCGTATTTCTTACCGTATAAACGAATGGCATCGTGACTAGAATGCGTAATGATACTCACGAAATTCGTGACCTGACAACCTTCTTCAATCGTTAAACCGTTGGAAGCATCTATGAAATTCGCGTGACCTATGTACACGTTGTCTTCCACATGAAAATTCTTTTCACCTTGTAAAAAAGTAGAACTGCAAATGCGTGTAAGCGGAAGAACCGTTCCGTCGGAACGCTTGTAACGTCCAATCATAACGGGCTTAATCCACTTCGATAAGTAAAAAAGAATTCTGCGTTTGAGCATGTTCAAATTTAGCCCAAATGCTCCAAAGTTTCGCGTTCTTTTGAGATGTACCAATACCAGAACATTCCGCTAAGCATAATACCCACGCCAGATAAACTGAAAAGGGTAAATCCGAGAATCGGATCGTGCAGAATTCCACCCACAACAATGCTTATAATTTTAAGTGATAGTCCAACCAGCGAGAACGCCAACGACTGATGTTGTCTGTGTACCACCGCTGTTACTGCGCTTACCGGGGAGATAAGGAAATTCACGAAGATGAAGGGAATGAGTATGTGCGCATACACTGCGGTCATGCGCCAAGTCTCGCCCAAAAGGAAAACGAAAATTTCTTCGGTGAAAAAGAAGAGCACTCCGAAGATTGGGAATCCGATTGCGAAGAGAACAGAGTAGATTTTCAAGACATAGCCTCGAATGTTTTTGGTGTCGTGAAAAGCTTGCGCTGCTTTCGGATAAAATACTTGGTAAATACTCGCACCAATTAAGGCAAGCGGTGCAGCAAGAATTCGAATCGATTGAAAGTAATAGGAGCTTATTTCGCTTGCAAAGAATGTCCCTAATAAAAAGATCATTCCATATTGCTGAAGGTTATCTAACAAGGCGTTTGGTGCGTTGTAAGTTGGAAATTTGCTGTAAGATTTCCAGAGTGTTTTCGCTTCGTGATTCGTTAAATTCTTCCATGCCTGAATGGCGAGTTTCGAGTAGTTCGAACCAATAATAATCCAACCGAGGATTTGTCCAACGATGGCTCCGTAGATCAATCCAATGGGATCTTCAATCAACATTCCCCACAACAAGCTCGTTCCAACAGTTACGGCAGCAACGCTAATTTTTGAAAGGGCATTGCGAAAGAAAGTTCCGTTGCGTGTTGACCAATAGTTTAATATCTGCGTGAATCCTGCAAAGAAGGTAAAGACAGGAACCAAAAGAACTGCGCTGGGGACGGTGTAATTGAAAATTCCTTGTCCGGAAAAAATGAGCACAATGCCCAAAACAACCAATCCTAAAACGCGCAACAATGTCCGAAAAGACAATCCTACCAATTGTTCGGCTTCTTCTGAAGATTTCGGAAGGGCAATAGCGAATTCAAATCGCAACGAAGAAAAGGAAAGTATAATTGAAGTGCAAGCGGTGAAAAATGAGAAAACAGCGAATTCCGTCGGGTCATAAATGCGAGCCAATGCGAATGCGCCAAGGATTTGAATGGCTTGCGCGGAAGCCGTTCCAACTAAAAGAATGGCGGTGTTTCGAACGAATGTTGATTGAAACAACTTCTTCATTTGCTTCCGTTTTTAGCCAACCGCAAATACCAAAAGAAAGTAATCAAGTACATGATACTGCTAACTAACGAATACAACCCAATGGCCCACGTGACACTGTTCATGAGGAATCCGAGGTAAAGTGCGCCAAGTTTTAGAACGACGTCAATGATGTTTAATCCAAGTGCTTTGTTCTGCGCGTTTTCTAGAATAGCTGTGAATGAAAACGGAGAAACAGAGAAATTCAACACGAAGAACGGTGCTAACCAACGCGCCATTTCTCCAGAGGCTCTCCACTCTTCTCCGAATACAAAAGCGAAGAGAGTAGGGGCGAACGCAACAATTAATACAGCACCAATTCCGCTGAACAACATGAGCGCCTTTGCAGTGCTCAGAATAAGCGGACGATAAGACTCGCCTTGGTTCTTCAATTCAGAAGCTTTGTTGTAGTGCGTAAGGAAGACGGTATTGCTTATGAGGTTTACAGGTGCTTGAATAATTTTCCAACACATGAAATACAGACCCGTTGCTGAATCGCCGAAACAGACATTCAACATCCAAACCGTTCCGCTCAATTGCAATGTTTCAATAATGCCTTGAGGAGTGTTGAAGAAAATGTATTGTTTGAAGTTCTTGAGTGAAATGGATTTTACGGGTTCCTCAGAAAGTTCATCCTGACGCGTTCCTTGGAAGAGTACCCACAAGGAAATCACTTGTCCAAAGATGAATCCGATTACAAGTCCCAAGTAGTCGAATGCGAAATACCCAAGTGCTATAGATGCTCCATTAATGAATAGACTGTTCACCACGCGATAGAGCGCATTGGTGCGGTAGCGATTCAATCGGGTGGAAAGAAAACTATAAGTTTGAATGGCAGCAATGGTAAAAATTCCAATGGGAAGGAATGCCTCGAACGCTGAAATATGCATGCCGAAGAAATACAAAACGCTAAATACAATAGCAATGATAGAGGCCAAGCGCCAAGCGTTGTTCAGAGCTAACTTAGCGCGCTCACGTGCCATCATCTCCGTCTCAGCATTGGGAATACTGTATTCAACCCGAAGTGTTGCAAGTACCGCGAATGGAATGATCCAAGCGTAGAACAAAGCGAACCAAGCGAAGTCTTCGGTGTTGTAAATGCGTGAAAGAATTGGAGCACTTCCGTAGGTTAAGAGTTGACCTATTCCTGCAGCTGCCGAAAGTCTCAGCACATTTTTTAAGTGAAGCTTTTCAATGAGTTCTTTCATGCATCTAGCGTTGGCATGGGCATCCAATGCGATACCGATTGAAAAAACTGATTTGAATTTCCTTCCCCTTTCCAAAAGTGAACGCCGTGCTTTTCAGCTTTCTCTTTATCGTGTGAGTAAAAATCTTTTTGGAAATGAAGAACAATAACCTCGCGCAATTCGGTCTCGCCTGTTTTTCCAGGAAGAAAAACAGTGTTGTTCGGAACAAAGGCCAGCACGCGCTGTCCGTCTTCCGGCAATTGATCAGTTATTGAAATCCATTGACTCATACGCTGAATTATTTTCCTGTAAAGGTAGGCATGCGTTTTTCTAAAAACGCTGCAACACCTTCATGATGATCAGCGGTTTGTCCTGCTTTTTTCTGAAGGTCAAGTTCAAGATCTAATTGTTGCTCCAAGGTGTTGTTCCATCCGGCATAGATAGCTTGCTTGGTGAATGCCAAGGCCTTGGTAGGCATAGCAGCCAACCGATTGGCGAGTTCGGTAACTTTCGTTTGAAACTCTTCCGTTGGATATACATCGTAGATCAATCCCATGTCTTTGGCTTCAGCTGCGGTAACCTTATCGGCCAAAAGCATTTGCGCCATTGCTCGTTGTGTTCCAATAATTCTTGGAAGGAAGTACGTTCCACCGCTGTCTGGGATTAATCCAATTTTGGTGAACGCTTGCAAGAAACTTGCATTTTCTGATGCAACGACCAAGTCGCAGGCCAACGCAATGTTCGCACCCGCGCCTGCAGCAACACCGTTAATCGCTCCAACAACTGGAAGAGGCAATTCGCGCATCATGCGAATAATCGGATTGTATCCGTCTTTCAAGATACTTTCCAATCCAGGTCCATCAGTCGCAATGGCTTCACCCAAATCTTGACCCGCGCAAAATGCTTTTCCATTTCCAGTTAACACCACGCACCGAACGTCCGTTCGGTTTTTTATTTCAGTCAATGCTTCTTGCAATTCAACAGACATTTCCATAACGAAGCTGTTGAATTTTTCTTGACGATTGAGCGCAACGGTTGCTACGCCTTCGTTGTAACTAAGTTGAATGTATTTCATAGTTTATGATGCTTTGTAAAAGTTCTCGCGTCCTTCTACGAAACGCAAGAAGGCAACGGTAATGATAAGTCCAGCAGTGGCCTTCATGGCATATGCAGGAAAGTCTAATTGAATGAAGGCCCAAGCGCGTTCCGGATTTATGCGGTAGATGTACAATCCGCCTAACAACAAAATGAGTGCGTGTCCAAGAAACCAAACAGCAAGTGCATTCAGCATCTTTTTCTTTCTTGGAATTTCAGCGAAGTAACCTGCCAACAAAGCTGCTGCTAAGAATCCGAAATAATATCCGCAATTGGTAATGGTGAACAAATGCTTCAAGCCACTTTCGTGATTCGGAAAAATGCTCAATCCCGCAACTCCTATAAATATGTAGGCAAGGGTGGAAAGAAATCCAATTTGCCATCCCCACCAAATGGCGTTGAACAACACCACAAAACTTAAAATTGAAAAGGGCAATTCCTTTCCATAGGAAATAACTAACGGGCCAAGGCCAACGAGCAATCCAATGGAGATAACCAATCCAATGATGAAGTTCAGCGCTGGGCTTTTTGTAAATGCGAAATAGTTTTTAAACACGGCTTATTTGGTTATGGAATACGAGTTGTTGGTTTTGTCGGTGTCAATGGTTTGATTCTTCGCATCGACAGTAACCTTCACGACTTTCATATTCGGATTTTTAAATTTCAATGAATAGGTTTTGTCAACCCAATGCCAATCTTGTTGCAGGTTCCAATTCTCGGGCATTTCCCCTCTAAACTTCTCTCCGCGCATGAGATCTAGTGGAATGTAATAAACACAATCCTTTCCATTGTCGAAATTCACAGTCACTTCGCATGGCATTGGGAATAAGCCTTTGCGCTCCAATACAATTTCCGTTTCTCCTTTTCCAACCAAGACCGTATCTACAGCATAGTCCAATGTTTTCGTTGTTCCAACGAAATACTCATCGAACCAGTCGAGTACCAGTCCGCTTTCTTTTTCTGCAACGCGCAAGATGTCTTCCGGTTCCGGATGTTTGAAAGACCACTCGTTGAAATACGTGTGCATGGTTTGATTGAAGAGTTCTGAACCCATGATGTATTCCAGTTGACTTAAGTAAGTCTCTCCTTTGCTATATGCCGCAACGCCGTATGCGTAATTCGTTTCGAAATGATCGGCGTGCGTGGTTAACGGTTCTTCAATTCCTGCTTTCACCAATTCCAAATAACTATCAATCGATTCACGGTGATAAGGATCTGCTTGAGCAGGGAACAACGTGTTCATAACCACTGTCGCTGCAAAACTTGTGAACCCTTCGTCCATCCAATAATATTTGCTTTCGTCGGTCGCCAACATTCCCTGATACCAAGAATGCGCACCTTCGTGAACAGTTACTCCAACAAGGCTTGGAAGTGAGCGCTTACCCGTGATAAGCGTAGCCATTGGATACTCCATTCCACCGTCTCCACCCTGAATAACGTTGTAAACAGGGTAGGGGTATTTCCCAAAATCTTTACTCAACAGAGCAAATGCTTTTGCTGTGAATTCAGGAAGACGATCCCAAGCTTCGTTGTATTTTTCTTCAGGCTGATGGTAGAAATAAATTTTTGGTCCGTCAACAACTTGTGTTTCTGTTCTGACATAATCTGGATCCGCTGCCCAAACGAAGTCATGAACATTCTTCGCTTCGAATTTCCAAGTCAATAAATTCTTCCCTGCTTTTTGAACACGTTTGAAAGACTCGTCTTCATTCAACAAAACACCACCCGCTGCAACTACGTAGTTCGCTGGAAGTGTAAGGTTCACGTTGAAGTCGCCCCAGATTCCGTAGAACTCACGTCCGATATACGGATTCGGATGCCATCCGTCTTCGTCGTATTCGCACATCTTAGGATACCATTGACTCATGCTGAATTCAATTCCTTCGGCATTGTCTTTTCCACTTCTGCGAATTTGCAAAGGCACTTGTCCGTAAAACTCGACTTCTACCTTCGCAACCGAATGCGGTGGAATAGGCTTAAGCAAGTTGACTTCTAAGATTGTTTCATTCTCTTCATAAGTAGCGTTGATATTTTCTCCGTTTACTGAAAGACTCTTCACATGCAAATGACCTTCTTGCTCTTTCGTTAATTTCGAAATGCGATCGCCAACTCTGCGGTCGGGATCAGGCAGACCGCGTGAGCGAACATCCATGTCACTTCCTGGCTGAAACGCATTGTTGTATAAATGGAAGAATAACTGCGTTAACTCGTCATTGCTGTTGTTCGTGTAAACAATGGTTTCTTTTCCAACGAATGAATCGTCATTGGTATTCAACGAAAGGTCAATGGTGTAGTTGGCTTGTTGCTGCCAATATTGACCGAATGCATTTCCACCTAAAATGAAAAATGCGAAAAGGAATAAATTTCTTTTTGTCATAATTACCAAATTACAGATTCTTCATTCATCCAATGTCCGTGAAGCTTCAATGCTTGTTCCATCAAATCTCGAACACAACCGTGTCCACCGTTTTTGTTGGAAATGTAGTGCGATACTTCTTTCACTTCAGGCACTGCATCGGCCGGACAACAAGCCAATCCAACAATTTTCAAAAGTGGTAAGTCAGGAATGTCATCGCCCATGTAACACACATCATCGTCGTGAAAATGCCACTTCGATTTTAAATCTAAATACACTTGTCGTTTATTCGAAGAACCCAAATGCACTTCATGAACGCCAAGTTTTTCGAAGCGGTTGCGAACAGCTTCAGATCTTCCTCCGCTGATTACCGCAATGCGGAATCCGTTCTTTACAGCAAGTTGAACAGCGTATCCATCGCGAACATTCGCTGTGCGCATTTGCTCACCATCTGGAAATAACCAAACAATGTTGTCGGTAAAGACTCCGTCTACGTCGAAGATGAAGATCTTCGTTTTCGCTAATTTTTCTTTGTAATTCATTGGTATTTGTCGAGAATGTTTTTGGAAAGAAGGGAATAAATTTCCTTCCATTCAACATGATTATTCAGTAATTGTTTTTGAGCTTCAATGGTTTCTATGTCGCCACGCTGTGCGGGTCCGGTCTGAATAGCCTCAGGTGCTTTCGTTTCTAACAATTCAACATGTGCTTTCAACATGGTGTAAAACAAATCGGTTGGAAGTTGCGCTTCCTTCAGCATCGATTGTGAAATGTGTTGAAGGTGATTGGTGAAGTTGTTCGAGAAAACCGCAGATATGTGCGCGAGCTGTCTTTGTTCGCCGTTGGCGGAAATCCACTTGCCAATAGCAGGTTCAAGAAACGCTCGAACTATTGTCTCGGTCTCGGAATTTGAGAATTCATACAATAAAGGAATGTTTCTGTACTTGATGGAAGTTCCTTTTTTTAAGGTTTGACAAGGCCAACAAACAGCTCTATTTTTTTGAGGAAGATTCAGAATGGAAGTGCCTCCAGAAAAATGCACTGCAATAATTTTTTCTGGAAGTTGTGCTGCCACCTCTGCAATTTGCGAATCGGGAACCGCCAACAAAACCAAGTGATAGCTATCGTTAATGTCGGAGAGTTGTGTAGTCGTTTTCCATGGACTTGAAACAGGAAGTTCGCGAACCACATGCAGATCAATTCGCGAATTAATTTCTCGAAGAGCAGCGTTCAAGTGCCACGCTAAATTTCCATTTCCTACTAGAGCTATGCGCATATCTCTGCGAAGATAAAGCGAAGAAGCGTACCTTTGTTTCATGACATTAACGGTTCAACTCGATACCCCTTCTCGATGGAAGGATTATGCCCTAATAGATTGTGGCGATTTTGAAAAATTAGAAAGCTTCGGCGAATTCATTACTATACGTCCTGAACCACAGGCGGTATGGCCGAAACGCTTGTCTGACGAGGAGTGGAAGAAGCGCGCACACGTTCGTTTCGTGCAGAAGGGGAGCAACATTGGCGAGTGGACCAAGATGAAGAAGATGCCCGATCAGTGGAAAATTCAATACGAATTAATCAACGGAAAGAATTTGAACATGCGTTTGGGAATGACATCTTTCAAGCACGTAGGAATTTTTCCTGAGCAAGCGGCCAATTGGGATTTTTCCATCACCGCGATGCAAAAGATGCAAATTGAGAAGCCGAAAGTCTTGAACCTATTCGCCTACACAGGCGGTGCTACGGTGGCTTGTGCAACACACGGAGCCGAAGTCACGCACGTTGATAGCATTAAACAAGTAGTCACATGGGCGAATGAAAACGCACAACTCACAGGGACCAAAGACATTCGTTGGATGGTGGAAGACGCGTTGAAGTTCGTTCAACGTGAAGTGAGAAGAGGAAACAAATACAACGGGATTATTCTTGATCCTCCGGCATTCGGACATGGACCGAAAGGAGAGAAGTGGAAGTTGGAAGAGCAGATTTCAGAATTGCTCGACGGTGTGTTGCAGTTGTTAGATCCGAAAGAACATTTCTTGGTATTGAACGCATACAGCCTCGGACTTTCTCCATTGATTGTAGAAAATCTATTGCGTCCATTTGCTGGAAAGAACCTGGCAATCGGAGAGCTTTATTTGAATGCTGAAAGCGGAGTGCTTCTGCCTTTAGGCGTGTTCGGAAGAATCTTAAAAGTTTAATTCATGAGGAAAGTAGTTTTCATGTTCGCTTTTTGCGCAACTTTAGCTTCGTGCAAAATTTCGGAAGAAGTTCTTTCAACCCCTCATTCCATAAACCCTATGACCACTTCGAAAATATTCGATCCGCATTCAGCGGCAACATCAGACGCTCGTGTAACTCACTTGCACTGGACCGCGAATGTAAATGTTGAAACACATGTCATTACTGCGAATGCAACCTATGACTTTAAAGCGGAGAAAGGAGCGAAGCAAATTTCATTTGACACGAAAGATTTAAATATTGAATGGGTGATGGTGAATGGAAGATTGGCACGTTACACTTTGGATGAGGAGAAGCCTTTTTTAGGTAAAGCGCTCCATGTCGAAATTCGAGATATCGATAATCTTGTGAGCATTCAATACACCACCTCTCCGAATGCAGAAGCGTTGTTGTGGGTGGAAAAAGAAAACGAATTGCCTTTCCTATTTTCGCAGTCACAAGCCATTCTAGCAAGAACGTGGATTCCTTGTCAGGACAGCCCTTCGGTGCGTTTTACGTATTCAGCAGACGTTACCGTTCCGAGAGAATTAATGGCTTTAATGTCTGCTGAAAATCCGCAAGTGAAATCACCCGACGGAAAGTATCATTTCGAAATGAAACAACGCATTCCTTCTTATCTGTTGGCTTTGGCTGTAGGAGATGTTGCGTTCAAATCGTTGAGTGAAAACACAGGTGTGTATGCAACAGCAGATATGCTTGAGCTTGCTTTCAACGAATTTTCTGACATGCCCGGAATGGTAAAAGCAGCAGAAGATTTGTACGGCCCATATGCTTGGGAGCGTTACGATGTATTGGTTCTTCCGGGAGCATTTCCTTTCGGAGGAATGGAAAATCCGAGATTGACATTTGCTACTCCCACTATTTTGGCCGGAGATAAATCCTTGGTTTCGCTAATCGCACACGAACTAGCCCACAGCTGGAGCGGGAATTTGGTTACCAACGCTACCTGGAACGACTTCTGGTTGAATGAAGGATTCACGGTATACTTCGAACAGCGCATAATGGAATCACTTTACGGAAAAGCGAAAGCTGAAATGTTAGCCACGCTTGCGCGTCAAGATTTGAATGCAACATTGGCTGAACTTCCAGCAGAAGACACACATTTGAAGTTGGCTTTGGAAAATAGAAATCCAGACGACGGCATGAACGACATCGCCTACAACAAAGGCTATTTCTTCCTTCGAACCATAGAAGAGAAAGTGGGAAGAGAGAAGTTCGACGCTTTCTTGAAGAATTACTTCCAGTCGCATGCATTTGGTGTCATGACCACAGAAGGTTTCATTGATATTTTAACAACCGAACTTTTAACCAAGGAACAAGCAGACGAAATTGGAATTGATCAGTGGATATATTCTGCCGGATTGCCTTCGAATACCGCGGTTGTACAATCGGCAGAGTTAGAGAAAGTAGATGAACTTCGTTTGAAGTGGGAAGCAGAGGAGGTCACGAACAAGGATCTTCCTTGGAACGACTGGAGTTATCAAGAACGCTACAGATTCTTGTCGAATGTGAATTTCAATCTATCGCTTTCTAAAATTCAATCGTTAGACGAGAGTTTCCACATATCGAAAATTGGAAATTCAGAGGTGCTCTTCGCGTGGTTCATGTTGTCTGTTCAAGCCAAGAACGAAGCGGTTTTCGCTGATCTTGCTACTTTCTTGGAAAAAGTAGGAAGAAGAAAATTCGTCGCTCCGTTGTATGAAGCCATGGAGAATAACGGTTATCACGACACCGCATTCAGTATATACGCGCATTGCAGAGGTAACTACCACGCGGTGACACAAAATACTGTTGACGAAATCTTGCATTATTTCGAAAAGTAGAAACGAAATTTTTAAGTGTAATTGGAAAAGAGCCAAGCTTGTTTCAACTTAAATTACCATTCATGAAAATGCGGATTGCAATAACATGGTTGATGTTCTTTTTTTCGCTTGCGAGCTTCGCGCAGCAAAGGGGAAAGGTTGTTTCATTCAACACAAAAACGCCAATTACCGGAGCCGTAGTGAAATGGACCAACGGAAAGCAATTCGCAGTGACCGATGAAAATGGCGAGTTTTCAATTCCAACTTCAAGTAATGGCTATGTTATCCAGTCTATTGGTTACTACGATTTTACCACTACTAAAATCCCGAAGGTTATTGAACTGTTAGAGCAGGTCTATCAATTACCTGTTCTTGGGATTACAGATGCGCCTGACAGTATTTTTGGTAGTGTTCGGTATTCAGTTGCCGATTTTACTTGGTGGAACGGAAAGCTTACTATGCTTCTCTATGAACATGAAAAATTATTGAAGCCATCTTATGAGAAACGTGATTTGTGGGAACAGGCATGGATTGCCCAATTAGATTCATTCGGTAGGATTGTAACCTCATTCCACATCAACGAACCCGCTGAACGTTTTCATCTGGCTCCAACAGGCGCTTGTTTTGTATTGACAGAGCATTCTGTTTTTCAACTTCAAGCAGCGCCCTTTTTGCATTTAGATAAGTTGAGTTATGAATCTTTTCGTCAGGAATTCGAACCTATTTGTGGATTCCTCAATTCTAACATAGTCTTCCACACGTTCACAGAGGAATATCCAGAGTTTAGTTATTACTTGTTGAAGAATGATAGTGCCGATCCAATAGAATTAGCGCATGTTGCGGATTCGTTAACCATGGAGTTATTCAAATCGGAGTACAAATACATGAATGGAAGAGCGAAGAGAATAGCCTACCAATATGAGTTAGATTATGGCGTACCTAAGGAGATTGTAGCCGGTCAGATGACACGATTTAAGGAAAGTCTTTATTACCGAGATCCAGTTGCAAAAATTGTTCAACATGAAAATCATTGGTCCATTTACAATATTTCTCAAGGTGAAGTAGTGAGTATTAGTGCTGATGGTAAACAATTAGGTAAAGTTACAATGAAAGGAGAGCGCAACATTGCGAACCTACCTTCAAAGGAGAAAATCTTGAATGTACAATTCGATTCAGAGGAAAAGGAAGTTGTTTGCTTCACGCAGCTTCGAACTGGAGAATCAACATTTAATTTATTGAAGGAAGACGGAAGTTTAGAATTGAAGAAGAATCTTTATTGGCAGCACATTCGTAATCCTCAAATAAAAAACGGTAGAGTTTTTTACCTCTACCGTCCTTTTGAAAGTCGAAACAACTGGTATCTCTACGCCGAATAGTTTATACGATGTGATTCCAGTTGTGAGAATCATTTTCTCTTCCACGTTTTACGCGGTCGAGGTAAATTGAAACTTTAGGAGCAAATTCCCACGTTGAATATTCATTTAAATTATAATCTTTTCCGTCTAAACTAATGGTGCGAATAGGAGCAATAGTTGCTGCAGTTCCTGCGCCAAAAGCTTCATTGATTTCTCCACTTTGAAGACCTTCAATTAATTCATCAACGCGAATCCGTTTTTCAACTACTTCAAATCCCCAGTCGCGAGCCACTTGCAAAATAGAATCGCGCGTAATTCCACTTAAGATAGAATCTGAAAGCTGAGGAGTCATGATGGTATTTCCTTTGCGAAACATGACGTTCATGGTTCCGCTTTCTTCCAAGTACTCATGACTTTCAGCGTCGGTCCACAACAATTGGTTGTAACCTTCGTCTTGCGCTTTTTTAGTTGGAAGCAACGCAGCAGCGTAGTTTCCTGCTGCTTTCGCAGAACCAGTTCCACCGTGAGAAGCACGAGAGTAGTGGTGCTCAATTTTCACCTTCAATTCAGAAGTGTAATAACTTCCAACTGGACTGGTGAAAACAACAAACATATAGCTTTCGCTAGGTTTTACACCAACATACTCGTCAATTGCGAACATATGCGGACGAATGTACAAGGCTTCTCCGTCGAGGGTTGGAACCCAATTACGGTCCAATGAAACTAATTCTTCAACACACTTCACAAATAACTCTTCTGGTAAGGTAGGCATGCACAAACGTTCCGCACTGTGGTTCATTCGCTTTGCATTTTCTTCCGGACGGAAAATAAAAACTTCATTGTCTGAATTTCGGAAGGCTTTCATACCCTCGAAAATCGCTTGTCCGTAATGCAACGAACTAATAGCTGGAGAGAAGTGTAAAGGTCCAAAAGGCTGTATAACGGGGGCTTCCCATTGGCCGCTGTGGTATTCCATAACTAACATGTGATCCGAAAAAACTTGACCGAATCCGAGGTTCTCCCAATTGACTTGGTTAATGCGGCTTTCGGTAACTTTTCGAATCTCAATCGGTTTTTGTGTAGCTATCATTGAGCGAGTTGATTGATTTCCTAAAATTCAATGAACCAAAAATAACACAAATATTATGACTTACGCATTCGAGGAGGGCGAGAACAGAAATTTGTTCGGACTCACCAACTCTTTCTTGACCGCATACATGACAATTGCAGCGGTGTTATTTACACCAAGTTTATGCATGATGTTTTTTCTGTGTGTGTTTACCGTGTGCGTTGAAAGAAAAAGTTTTTCAGCAATTTCAACATTGGTATAACCTTCAGCGATGAGCGTAATGACTTCATTCTCTCTGCTGCTAATAGTAGTAGGCTCGCAATCGTAAGTGGCAACGGCCAAGTCTTCAATGTCTATGGCTTCTTTGCGAATGCGGTCAACGATATTTCCACAAAAGAAAACACTACCCGCCGCAGTCTCGCGCACCGAATCTAAAATCTCGTTTACATCGCAATCCTTGCGAATGTAGCTAGTCACTCCAGCACGTAAGGCATTCACAATGGTCGCTCCACTTTGGTCTGCCGTTAGCGCAACAATTTTTAGTTTAGGTTGAAGACGCAAGGCTTTTGCTATGGTGTCAACAGAGAATCCTGGTGCAGTAAAATCCATGAGCAATACATCCGCTTCGAAGGAGAGTAGTATGGCATATAAACTCTCAGAGTTACTTGCATCTCCTATTATCTCTATGTTTTCATAATTCGAAAAGATAGAATGAAGTCCGCTTTGGACAATCTGACTGTTATCGGCAATGATTAATCGAATCATGTCGCGAAGATATGTTAAGTAAAATGATTCTAAATAAGAAATTTCGATTATTTATGGACCAACCTCATCGGTTTGTTGAAAAAGATTGGTGCAACATGTTATTGCACGTTAAATAGAAAAGAAATTGATTCTCTCGCACTAACTTTGCCCCCGCAATGACGAAATTCTTCCTTTTTATTTCCGTATTTACGCTGTTCACTTTAATCATTGATTTTTATTCTTATCAAGGAATAAAGCAATTGACAGAGAAATATCCAGACTTTTGGAGGAAGCTATGGCGTAGGATCTTCTGGCTGCCTTCGATTATGGCACTTGTACTCATTGTAATTGTCTTCATTTGGTCAGAGAAAGAAGTAAAAGGAAGCAATTTCAAGTTCTTTTATTTCGTAACCGGATTTATCTTTATTGCGCTGGCGCCGAAAGTTGTTTTCTTGGGGTTCCATTTCATGAACGATTTAGTTCGAATGGGGAATTGGATTGTTCGGAAACTGAAAGGACTTTTAACCAAAAACGAGAACACCGATTTCGAAGAGCAAGAGTCAGATAAAATGACACGTTTTCAGTTTTTTAATCAAGTTGGATTAGGAGCTGCAGCCGTTACCATGGGGGCCACGTTTTATGGTATTTTTAGAGGAAAGTACGATTTCAGAGTCTGTGAAGAGTCCCTTGGTTTTCCAAATCTACCACAAGCCTTCAACGGTCTTCGCATTGTTCAAATCAGCGATGCCCATTTAGGAAGTTTTCTCGACAACAGTTTTGAAGAGGTTGAAGGTGCTTTAAAACGCATCAATGATTTGAATCCAGATGTCATCTTCTTCACAGGAGATCTTGTGAATAACCTCGCTGAAGAGGCAGAACCTTGGGTAAGTTACTTCAGTCGACTGTATGCTCCGCTGGGTAAGTTTTCCGTCTTGGGTAATCACGACTATGCGGAATATGTTTACGATCCGAACGACCCCGTGAATGCGCAAATTCTAGCAGAGAATATGCTTCAATTGGAATCTGTTCATGACCGCATGGGCTTTCGCTTGTTGAAGAATGAAACCGTTGAGTTAGAAAGGCAAGGTGAACGTATTTCGTTAATTGGAATTGAGAATTGGGGGAAGGGACGTTTTTCAAAACACGGGAAGCTCGACGTGGCCATGACCAACATGCCGCAAAATACTTTCACCATTTTACTTTCGCACGATCCAAGTCATTGGGAAGCGCAAGTATTGGGTCAGCAAAACATTGACTTAACATTTTCAGGACACACACACGGAGCGCAATTTGGTATAGAAGCACCGATGCTACACATTAAAGCAAGTCCATCACCATGGTTTGGATACAAACGTTGGGGCGGACTGTATCAAGAAGGAAAACAGTACTTATACGTAAACAGAGGCTTCGGATTTTTAGGGTTTCCTGGACGTGTAGGAATGCCACCTGAGATTACTTTGGTGACGGTTTTTTCGGCGTAATTATGTATTGCGAACAGAATGTTAATAACCTAGGATAAACTTTAGGTTAATTTTGGAAACCTTTTTCGTTTATATTTGGTAAGCCGATCAAGGAAATTATGTCAAATCAAGAAGTAAAACAGCTACAACACATACATGCCGACTACCACAAAGTAGTCTCAGATGTCTTGGTGGAATCCAATGCTGAAATGTTGGTGTTTGCTCACTTTGGCGATTTTACTCCGAATAGGAACGAGCACATTCTTGAAGCAATTTCATGCACAGATATCAATAAAAAGGAGCTTCGTCAAACTACGAAGCGTGTGGTAACTGTATTGGTTGAAATGTTGCAGAACATTTCAATCCACGGAGAGCGTGGCACTAATGGTCTAATGAATGCCTATGCTGTCGTTGCCAAGGGCGGAGATTACTTCAGATTGTGCACGGGAAATATGCTAACCGTTTCCGCAGCTCGCGCGCTCATGCGTCGCTTAGAGATGTTAGCTGAATTTGATAACGTAGATCTTCGTTCTAAAATTCGTCAGCGTTTGAAAGACGAAGGCCTGAGCGACAAAGGTGGCGCTGGTCTTGGCCTTCTGACCATTGCTAAAAAAGCCGAGAAAGGGTGGTCGTATCGTTTCGATCTTATGGAAAACGATATGGTTTACTTTCAATTGAACGTTTCTGTTCCAATGGTAGAAAAATAATGAGAGTTCTTCTTTTTTTAAGTGCGATTTTTCTCTTTAGTTTATCAGTTTATTCTCAAAGCAAAATTTACAATTTCGATTTAAGTCTAGTTGAATCGAGAGGCGCAACGCTTGCCGAAGGATTAAAATCTACCGATTGCGAAATTCAATTGCGTGCGGCGCAACAGGCCGCCACTTGGGGAAAGGCGGAGCATATTCAAGATTTGATTTTTCTGCTTTTCAATTTAAGAAATTCGGTTACGCTTCCGAAGCACTACGAAACTATGGCTGCTGCTGCTTATGCACTTGGACAAATTGAGGGCTCCAATGCGCAACAAATTGAGGCTCTTCAGACAACAATTCTAAATGTTCCAAATCAGAAATTAGTCCAGGAGTCATGGATAGCCTTAGGTAAATCACTACACGAAACAGCTTCATTTGGAGTTCGTTTGGAAGATGCTTACGCCAAGAATGCATCTGTGCCTCACAACCAATACGCATGCTTGGCTCTCGCTGCACGCAAGAGAATCAATCAAAGCGATTTCGTGAAATCCATTTTGAATTACGATGAAATTCTAAATTGGGAAGAAGAGGCGCGAGTGGCTTTGGCGCAAATCCTTGCAAGAACTGATTATTTTTTTCTTTCTGGAAATGCGCCAAGCGATGCGCGGTATAAAGCGAAAGTCAAGCATTGGGTTGAAAATGAAAAATCGAAGTACGTGCGCATTCAATTTGGAAGATTAGCCAGCCGTTATGAATGGTGGACGTTGCTCAACGATTTGGCTTGCAGTGAAGACGAGCAAATAGCGGAGCCAGCAATACAAGTAATGCTCGCTAAAGATTCAACTTTCATTTCAAATATTTTTTGGGTAGACTTGAAGAAGAAAGCAAGTGCTTTCAATTACATGCGCGTAGGCATTCATTTCAATCAATTCAATTTCGATCAAATAAGAGAAGTCCTTCGTGCCATGCCAAGCAATAGTCGCGAGCAAATAGAATTAGCAGGTGTGTGGAATGAAAACGGACATCCCGATGCGCAGAATTTCATCATGCATAAATATTCAGAGTCCGAGGATTTGTTTCACAGAATACTTTGGGTGCGTCAGATGTCGAACTCTTATTTATTCATAGACTCGCTGGTCATAAACGACTTCCCAACCGCTCCTCCAGCCCTGCAATACGCCATTACCGAATGTGTTCTCGATTACGCGAAGACCAACCCTAAATACAATGAGATGTTGTTTCCGGGTTGGTTCGCTGTGTTGTGGACTTCTCAAGATGCAGGAGTAATCTCACTTTTAGCAACATGGGCTTTTGAGAATGCTGAGCGCGTTAAAGGCAATGCTTTTCTAGGCACTAGCATCAAACAGGCCCTTCCCCTGTTTCAAAAAACAGAGACTGTAGAAACGTATAACGCACTTTTAGATGCCTACAACGCCACACAAATAGATGATGGGGTGCTGGTGAGAATGCAACAAGTTACACGTCCTTTTCCTTCCGAAAAAGAATGGAAAAAGAATCGGTCGTGTAAGGTGAAATTGAAAACAGATGTAGGAACTGTTGTGCTAAAACTAAACGGAGTGAACGCACCTGAAAGTGTTGCGAATTTGTTGAAGTTGTGTAGTCAGCATTATTACGACAGCATAGCATTTCACAGAGTCGTTCCGAACTTTGTAGCCCAAGCGGGCTGCACGCGTGGAGACGGCATGAGCGGAATGCCTTATGTGATTTCTTCGGAATTTACGGGGCACAATTTCGCGCCGTTGCACATCGGAATGGCCAGCGCGGGCAAGCACACTGAAAGTGCACAGTGGTTCATTACGTTAGCATACACTCCAAATCTCAACGGACGCTACACCGAATTCGGAGAAGTGGTGAGAGGAAAAAAAGTGTTGCAGAAGATTCAAGTCGGAACGCAAATTCGTTCCATGCGTGAACAACATCTATTCTAATTTGTAGTTGAGTTATGGAAACTCAAATTCCGATGAAATTAAAGTTAATCTTACCCTTGTTCATGATTGCTCTAGCTTCTTGCGCGCAATCGAAAAAGGAAAATCCCAAAGGAGAAATTATGAAAGTTGAAATGAACGATTCGTTGGAAGTGGCCACCCTTGCAGGAGGATGTTTTTGGTGTGTGGAAGCGGTATACGCTAATGTGAATGGAGTAACGAAAGTAGAGTCGGGATATGCAGGCGGATTCGTCAAGAACCCGTCCTATAAGGAAGTTTGTAATGAGACAACCGGTCATGCTGAAGCAATTCAGGTTTACTTCGATCCTCGTATTGTTTCGTTTTCCAAATTGCTTGAAATCTTTTTCGTGGTGCACGATCCGACCACATTGAATAGACAAGGTCCAGATGCTGGAACGCAATACCGCTCTGCAGTTTTTTATCACAATGAAGAACAAAAGGAGTTAGCGATGAAGGCCATTCAAGCCATTAACGAAACAGGCGAGTGGGGCGCAAATGCTGTTACCGAAGTAACAGAATTCACCAACTTCTACAAGGCAGAAAATTACCATCAAGATTATTATGCGTTGAACGGTGAGCAACCTTATTGCAGAATTATGATTACGCCGAAGCTTGAGAAATTCAAAAAGCGTTTCGGAGAACTTGCGAAATAGTTTTTTCTGTTTTCTGAATTGCCTTAACTTAGACAACCAATTGATTCAAAGGTGAGTCTATTGGAAAACCTAAGCCATGAAAAAACTTTTATATTCAGTTTTCTTTGCTGCCTCCGCTCTTTCGAGCCAAGCGCAATTCGATGTCGATTCTATCTCAGATCAAACGTCAGCAGTGGAAGACTTGTTTTTAGCGAATGGAATATTCGTTAACAACATCGCATTTATCGGTGACTCAGCGCAATTGGGTTGGTTAACCGACGGTGATTCAGTATCTCTGGGCATCAACAGTGGTTTGGTTCTTTCAACAGGTATTGCCGCCTCCGTAAGCAACGGTAGTAATATGTCTGGGGGAAATTGGTCGAATACGATGAGTAATCCTGATTTGTCAGGATTGACAGGTTTTCCGACTTATGACTTGGCACAACTTGATTTTGATTTCATTGCAACTGGTGATTCAATGACTTTTCAATTTGTATTCGGTTCTGCTGAATATCCTGAATGGGTCGGAAGTAACTTCAACGATATTTTTGGCTTCTTCGTGAATGGCCCCGGCATTGCTGGTCCATACACAAACGGAGCTGTGAATCTGGCGCTCGTGCCAGGCACAAATACAGTGGTTAGTATCAACACAATTAATGCCGATACAAATGCAACATTGTTCAACGACAATTCGAACTTATTAATTCCCAATTTATTTTGTGACGGATACACTGTTCCGATGTTTGCATCAATTGGCAATTTAATTGTTGGTCAGACTTATCATATCACATTGGCCATTACAGATGCTTCCGATGCTGCATTAGATTCATGGGTATTCTTAGGTGGGAATTCTTTCCAACAATTCTGTACAGTGAATTTCTTGGAAGAAGCAGAAGACAGAGGAGCACAACAGTGTCTGCTCTCTCAAGTAAAGGCCGATTTAGATTACACCGTTTTCTGCGGAACAATCACGCTTGAGAATCAATCAGAAGTGAATATGAATGTGGAGAATGCATATTACGACATGGGCGACGGCAACACCATTACTGCTCATGCAACTGATGTTTATTCTTATGTTAATCCAGGAAACTACACGGTAAAGTTGGTGCAAGAAACAATCGACGGTTTCACCGCTAAATACACTTTAGGTACTTTTCCAATTTCTGAGATCATGCCGAGCGAGCCATTCATTTCACAGAATGGTTCAATTGTAAGCATCGATAACTACGACCCTAGTTGGTTGGTGTCTTGGTTTGTATCAGTTGATGGTGGATTTACCTACACTGAATTGGAAGGCATTACTACTCCTTCTTTCGACGTAACGGGAATTGTTGCAGACGGATCGTTTATCTATGCTGGAATTAGCATCGGATGTTTGAACAGTTCTGTAGCGCAAATGGTTGTTGGTGTGAATGAACTAAATGAAAATTCGTTCAGTGTTTATCCGCAGCCAGCAGACCAAGAAATTTTCTTCTCAAATGTGAACGAGTTGAAAACAGTTAAAGCATTCGATGCAACAGGTAAGTTGGTTATGCTTGAAAACAATGTGACAAGTGTTTTGAATGTTTCAACCTTGTCTCCTGGATTCTATGTTTTACATGTAACCAACAGAAACGGAAAGCAAGAGCGTGTGAGTGTGATGGTGAAGTGAGAAATGCTGAAAGAAGAATTTAAATATTTTTGGAAGGGAGCGCGATGGTTCGCGCTCTTTCCTGTTTTATACCTCGTGCTTCTCTTTATTAATCATCGTTTTCAATTAAGCGATTTCAATGTGTATTACGGAGCAGCCGACGCTTTAATGAATGGAGAACAAGTGTATGGCAAGGCATTCGGATTGTCGAGTGGATATTACAAATACTCTCCGGAAATTTTAGTTCCCTTTCTTCCTTTTGCATGGTTGAAGTATGACGTAGCTGCTGTCTTATTTTACCTCGTCAATACTGGAATTATTCTCTTGTTGTTGAATGAATTCAAGCAAACTTTTTTCAAGTCGTATGAATGGGGAAAGGAAGTGTGGTTCTTTTTAATTGTTACGGTTTTATTTTTCGGAGATCAACTCGAACGAGAATTGTTTTTAGGAAACGTCAATGGGCTTCTTCTCTTGTTAACGCTTTGGGCCGTTCGTTCCATTGAGAGCAAGCAGCATGCAAAGGCTGGATTAATCTATGCCGTTGTCTTGTGTTTCAAAATTCATTTTTTAATACTCCTTCCATATTTCATTTTGAAAAAAGAATGGAGAGTTCTTTTGTATACAATTGTCGGTTTAATAGGAATGGCTATAACCTTAGTCTTCTGCGTTCCAAATAGATTTATTGTTCTTCATACGCAATGGCTGAAGGCAGTTCAAGCGCATAACGTGCAATTGGATCATAGCCCGAACACCATTTACTTCTTCATCCAGAAAGTTCTTTCATCCCTGCACATGGCAGTCATTCCGATTGCCACTGTGCTTATAGGTTTGGGAATAGCAGGAGTTGCCTATTTAACGTTTATTTGGAAGAAGATAGGAATGGGATTTCAATCGAAGGAAGCTCTTGTTCTATTGGCTTTAATTCCTGTTTTAACACACACTGACACGGAGCATTTTTTATGGGCAATGCCTTTCTTTTTAATGATGCTCATCACCATTGCAACATGGAGTAATAAAGGTAAAATTGTCGGGGCTACCATACTTCTTTGTGCATCTGTTCCTTTTCTTTTCAACAGCCCTGATATTGTTGGTAAAGCCTGCTCAAAGGCATTCGACGAGGGTGGGATAGGTCTTGCACTCGTGCTGTTGCTGTTGTTGTCTTTCCTTTACCACAGTGTTAAGTTTTTCCAAAATCGCTTAGTTTAAGTTGGTTAATAACTCGCCTTTCTATTTTTTAGGTTGAATGATTGAAGCGAATATATTCGTTGAAACCAATCGATTATGGCACTTCGCAAACAAAGAAAAATTTATGTGCTAGACACCTCAGTTCTACTGCACGACCACAACAGTATTAATAGTTTTGAAGACAACTACGTTGCTGTTCCCATAACGGTTTTGGAAGAGTTGGATAAGTTTAAAGTGGGTAACGAGAATAAGAATTTCGAAGCGCGTGAAACCATTCGTATTATCGACAGATTGTCTTCAGCTCACACCTTGAATTCGTGGATTCCCCTTGGAAATGGCCATGGTGGAAAATTCAAGATAATTCTCGATGTTGATTTGTCGGCGAATGACGATGCCGAAGCAATTTTCCAGTCGAAAAAGAACGATCACAAAATTCTAAATGCTGCAATCGTATTGCAGAAGCAAGAGAAGCGCAGCAAGGTGGTGCTAGTTACCAAAGACATAAATCTTCGTATCAAAGGGAAGGCATTGGATATTGTTGCTGAAGATTATAAGACAGGAAAGGTTAAAGAAAGTGTTACTGCCTATAGGGGTTACAGTGTGTTGGAAAACGTTTCTGCTGAGGCCATTCGAAAGCTTTACACAGCCGGTGAATTGAAAGACGCCAAAGTCTTAGGGAAAGAAAAGCACAACAATCATTTTTATGTATTGAAGTCAGGTACGTCAAGCGCCCTGGCTTTTCATGGCGGAGTAGAAAAAAACGTTGAGCGCATTGATAAGGTCTATGCAATGGGCATTAAACCCAAGAATGCAGAGCAAGCATTCGCGCTGCACGCTATTATGAATCCGGAAATTAAATTAGTGACAATAAGTGGAGTTGCAGGAACCGGAAAAACACTTCTCGCACTAGCAGGCTCATTGGAAATGCGCAATGGTTTTGATCAGCTCATTTTGGCGCGACCAATTATTCCACTTTCAAACAGAGACATTGGTTTCCTTCCCGGAGACGCAGAAGAGAAAGTTTCGCCCTATATGCAACCGCTTTTCGATAATTTAAATTTCATTAAGAAACAATATTCTGAAAATGAAAAAAAGCGTAAAGTAATTGATGAGATGCAGGCAGACGGCAGAATTATGATTACTCCCTTGGCTTTTATTCGCGGAAGAAGTTTGTCGAATTGTGTTTTCATCATTGATGAAGCGCAAAACTTGACTCCGCATGAAGTGAAGACAATCATTACGCGTGCGGGGGAGAATACAAAAGTTATTTTAACTGGAGATGTTCGTCAAATTGATACGCCATATTTAGATGAGCAGTCAAACGGATTGTCATACGTCATGGACAGATTGAAAGGACAAGATTTATATTGTCACATTACGCTTGAAAAAGGAGAGAGAAGTGAGCTAGCTAATTTGGCAAACGAGATGCTTTAAGCAATCTCTTCAAGATTGGAAAGGACAACAATTTGTTCCTTACCTTTCTTTGTTACATTGTAACCAAGTCCACCTTTGTTCACGATATAACCTTCTAGATATAATTTCGTAACACGTTCGCCAAGTTGTGTGCTGTGTGTCTGGTGGGCAGCGTCGCGTTGAATACGCGTCCAAAAATTCGCCTCTAATTGATTGAGTTTAATGTACTGACTTTTGTTATTCTTGCGGAAAGTCTGAATGATATCTAAGATTACGAAATCGTATTTATCCATGTTTAAAATCTCAAAAAGTTTTGGTTAAGCTTTCCAACGAAAGTACTCTGCTTACTTAGGCGTGTGACAACCAACTTGAAAATTTTGCTCACAACATATTAACTAAATTTTATACCTTCGTTAAACAACCTTATCGAAATGAAAAAACTTTTACTTGCTGCTTCTTTCTTTGCTCCGTTTTGTCTTGGAGCTCAAATCACAATAACGAAAAACCATTTGCCACTTGGTGGCGATATTCTCTCGCAAGAGAACGCAACTTATGTTGGAAACTTCAACGAAGGAGATACAGGTCCGAACCATGTTTGGAATTTCGATGAGTCGAATCTTACGCTTAGCGGAAATATTCAGCAAACGGAGTGTGTAGATATTTCAACGACTCCGTTCACCTACCAAATCTTTTTTAACAGTCCATTCGATTCAGAGCATAACTCGGATTTTGCTGTTGGCTTAGCAGAATTGGGGGGAAATCTTCAAGGTTTGCCGGTTACGTTGGAAGACATCTATTCATACTATCAAAACAACAATAGCAGATACGCCATTGTAGGCGTAGGTGCAACGGTGAGCGGCATTCCTATTCCTCAACAAGCGAGTCCTGTAGATGTGGTCTATGATTATCCAGTAGCTTTTGGAGACCTGCATACGAGCGTTTCCGAACAAGTTATTCAAATTCCAACTTTAGGCTATAGAAAAACAAATCAAACACGTGTGAATGAAGTTGACGGTTGGGGTACTGTGAATTTTTTCGGGACGACTTATCAAGCGCTTCGTGTAAAGACAACCATCAATGCTTCAGATTCAATTTACGTAGATCTTTTTGGCTTCGGTTTTCAATTCGATCGTCCAGAAGCAATTGAATATAAGTTCTTGGTTCAAGAGCATTTGGTTCCCTTGGTTCAAGTGAATTATACCGCTGGAGCAAATAGTGGTGTGTTGGTATCTGCCCAACCGATAAGCGTTTTAGAATCAAGCGCACCGCAATTCGCTGTGTTTCCTAATCCAACAACAGATTACTTAACTGTTAAATGGGAAGGAGCATACAACGTTCCTTACTCGGTTTATAACATGGAAGGAAAACGGGTAATGGAAGGAAGTTTTTCCGATAATTCTCAGATTGAAGTGAGCGCATTGGCAACTGGATTATACTTCCTCAAAACAGCAACAAGTGAAACATATTTCTTGAAGAAATAATTCAAGTCTGTAAAATTAAAAAAGGGAGCAAGAGCTCCCTTTTTTTACGCTAAATAATTTCTTAGTTGCAAGTAAACTCGGTGTTACTCGGATTGGGATCACAGAAGTTCAAATCTGAAGTGTAGATGCCATTCATTAACGCATTAATGTTGCTGGTCCCGTTTCCAGATTCTAAAGGAATGTTTAATACGAATGCACTTGCACGTGATGCAAATAAACCAAGACCGCCTACAACATTCGTGTAACTTGGACGCTCTTGAATAATTCCAGTTACCGGATTGTTCACATTGATATATGTTTTCAGTTCATCGTTGGCTAAGCCCATACGTAATTCCCACGCGCGAGTTTTAGTTCCATCATAGGTGCCAACTTCGCGGCGTATACGTGTGTTGGTTGGAAGGTTTATGCCTATGTAGGAGAACAATGGCTCTGCATTGAAAGTCAAATTGTAGTAACCAGAATTCAAATCAATATCATCTGCATTGAAGGTTCCAATTTTCCAATCTAAAAATTTAGGCGTAGAGGAAATTAGTTGAGTGAGTGCGTTGTCTGCGTATAAATTTTCAGTGTAGTAAAAACGCAATGCAAGATCATAGATCTCTGCATTGTCAATGGGGGTCCAACGAATGGAAACATTATCTCTGTAATTAATGGCGCCTGTTACGGTGTTCGTAGATGCGAACGAAAGCCCTAAGTTTGATTGTGGACTTTGAAAGAAAACACTTGCCGAAGGTATAACGTTGGTCCATGCGAAAATATCTGGACGAGAAACAAAATCGGCAACGAGTTTGTAGGTTGCGTTCGGATTTAGTCCTGTTGGAGTTGGAAGATAATAGACGGTCTGTTCGGGTCCGTAGAACATTCCATTTACGTCTTTATTGCTGATAGTAATTGGTAATAAGTTATGTGGAATCGGAACTGGATTTCCCGGTAGATACTCATCTATTCTTAATGAGTTAAATTCCTCCCACTTGTATTCAGAACTGTCACGAATCATAGCGTAATCGTTCAAATTCCCATCACCTAAAAAAGTCTTTGTAATCTTCACGAATTGCGTGTCAGCTTGTGGATCTAATAATCCGAAAACGACAGTTGTGCTCGCATACGGAGCGGTCAAATCAACCTCGGTCTCACACGAAGAAAAAACAGCTAATGAAACGGCCGCAATAGCCGATAAAGAAAAAATCTTGTTCATGTTTCAAATATAAGTCGCGATTAAGCTGAATGAATTCAAATCTTGCCTATTTCTTATGCGTTCAAGGAATTTAAAAAATCAAGTGTGTTCACATTGTCTGCGTAATCGGTGAGGGCTGGACACTGACTGTTCCCAAATGGAATGAAATCATTTCCAACAATACATTGTATTTGGTCGGCATGATTATCCAAATGCTGAAGCAACGCCTCTTTGTTTTCATAGCGTTCGTAAAATACGGAAGCTACAGGCGATGCAATGTTTTTGTCTTCCTTGAAAAGAACAAATCCGTTTTCCAAGAGATCTTCATTGTTCAACAACCAAACAGCTTTGTTGTAGTCATAGTTGTTTGCGTATTTGTTGTGGGTGGCAATGGACTGAAAGCTGAATATCCCATTAAATATTCTGTCTAGATCGAAATCAATGGGCAGATATAGCTTGGTCACATTGCGGCAGCCTAAACCGAAGTAATCGAAAAGGTCGTTTCCTAATTTCTCAATCTGCTCGGG
Source organism: uncultured Chryseobacterium sp. (assembly GCA_964511555.1). GTDB lineage: Bacteria > Bacteroidota > Bacteroidia > Flavobacteriales_D > Sanyastnellaceae > CAIZGX01. The sequence continues at coordinate 2,112 of CAZEFR010000015.1, read as the reverse complement.
TGTTTCATTTCCATCGAGAATAGCTACGCTGTTTCTGTTTTGACGAATGATGTGCGGATACTTCCCAAAATAATTATGGAAATGAACCGCGGTTGAATTACTTCCGGTAGCAATTACGGCTTCGAAGTCTTCGAGTTTTCCTCTTGAAAATGAATAGTTCAAATCGAAATCGTTTTCAAATTTACCGGCAATCTTCAAAAGAGCAGGAATAAGGATAGGGTCGTCTGAACTTAATTTGATTAATGCGTTGTTCCCAGTAATGAGAACAGAAAGAATATCATGAAATCCAACAATAGGGATGTTTCCAGCACAGATGATCGCAACAGTCTTTGGTTTGCTCGAGAATGAAACTCCATTAGTCCAAGCGGAAAGCTTCTCTAGGGTTAATTCATTCGACCAAGCGGTAAGGGCTTGACGAACATTCGCAGGTGTGAACCATCCGTTGAAGGTAAACGCCGATTCAATGACGTCATTTACTCCATTGAACTCCTCTTCGGTTAATCCGCATACGTATCCAGGCCATTCTTTTTTGTCTGAAAAGTTCTGCAGGGCCTGTCCCAGTTGAACAAATGTTTGAATTCGTTGTTCTAGAGTTGAATTCATCGTAGGTGTATTAAATTTGCACGCGAAATTAAGGTTGAATTTAGATAAATAGCAGAATATGGCAATAATGATTACAGACGAGTGCATCAACTGCGGTGCATGCGAACCAGAGTGTCCAAACAACGCCATCTACGAAGGTGGAGCAGAGTGGAAGTATAGCGAGGGGACAGGGCTTCGTGGTATCATGACCCCATTGAACGGCGGTGGTGAAGTTGATGCAGACGGACTTCAAGAGCCAAAGAGCATGGATGTTTACTACATCGTTTCAGACAAATGCACCGAGTGTGTAGGTTTTCACGACGAGCCTCAATGTGCGGCAGTATGTCCAGTAGACTGCTGCGTAGACGATCCAGAATTTAGAGAGACAGAAGAATATTTGTTGAAGAAGAAAGAGTTTATGCATTTGTAAATGCAATTGAAGAAAAAGAAAAAAGGGGCCGAAGCCCCTTTTTTTTATGGAAATAGCGGTGCTCTTAAATCGAAGAGTAAGAAAATGGTAATACCAGCTAAAAGAAAAAGGAAGCTGTTGAGTCCAATAAGCCATCTGTCTGTAGATGTTTTTCGCTGTTGCACAAAGTACATTGGGACATAAGCAAGGCAGAGCAAGGCTACAGACAAAAGCATTAGTATGTTAGCAAAAGGCCAATGTTGTACTTTGAAAACACCTCCAAATGCGAACAAAAAGACGATCAAGGTAATAAGTGTAGTCAGCGTTTTTTGTGTTTTTGGAATCGTCTGATGCTTCACACTTATAACCGCCGTAAGAACTGCTCCAATGATTAGAAGAGGCAAACTGCTGACAATTAAAATAGCTGCTCCCGCCAAATGGAGTATTTTAAAAAGGGAGCCAGTTACAAGTAGGAAAGAGGAAAATGCTAATAGGTAGCTCAGAGTCTTTTTCATGTGTTTGAATTTTTGTTGATGAATTAATTGAATGGTTTCCATTTCAATTTCATGTAAGTTGTCATGAAAAAAAAGTGGAAGAATTGAATAAAAGAACGAGTGGAAGTCGTCGTTAGCCGACATCTCATTTTCAATGATTGTACACATGTGATCTATCAAATTAGCTTGCAGATCAGGCAAACTAATTCCATGCGATTCAATTTCTTTTCGAATGAAATCAACTTGTTCGTCAGTTAATGAGACCATGGCTCGTTCCTTTATTCGCATCCAAGAGAATCTGAAGGGTCTCCATAAACTCTCGGAGTTCGTCTATTTTCTTTTTGCGTGTTTGCTTGCCTTGCTTTGTAAGGCGGTAGTATTTACGTTGACGCTTTCCAATATATTCCACTTCAGTCTCTAAGTCTTCACTGGCTTCCAAAGCATGAAGCAGCGGATACAAAGCTCCTTCCGTGATTTGTATTTTGTCGTCGGTAAGTTCCTTTACCTTTTGCGTTATTTCGTAACCATACATGCGTCCGTTCTCTTTTAAAAGATTAAGAACAATGGTTCGAAGGGTTCCTTTATTTTGTGCTGATGAATACTTAGGTCATATATACATAAGAATCT
>CAZEFR010000014.1:6950-45331 GCA_964511555.1 uncultured Chryseobacterium sp. | reverse complement strand
GGGAACTTCGTAATGGGAAAATCGAAGATTTTATTCCTACTTCGTAATTCCTATTGCATAATTGGAACTGCGTTGTTAATTATCAGTCAAAGACATTCTCCCGAAGGGAGTCAGTCAAAGACTGACGAGAGTACTTCATCACCCTCGGATTCAAAGGTTGATTAAGCGGACAAGGAAATGCGTTCTTGATGAAGGTGTAAAGTTGTTCTTCATTGTTAAAGGCAATCATTTCGCCACTCTCACTTTCGTGAATGACACGCGCGCAATCGCTAGTAACACTGCCTATGCCCAGGACGCGATTGCCAGTGGCGACGTACTCGAAGATCTTTCCGGTAACACGACCTTCTTCGTTGGCATTCTGATTCAGAATAACCAACAACAACTGTGGGGTTAACATGAGATCTAAAACCTCGTTGTGCTTCACGTATGGAATGTATTCCAAATGTTCAGAAAGTCCGTTGCGCTTGACGTCTTCTAATACTGATCCATCTGTTGGACCAACCAACCGAATAATCATTCGGTTTTTAAATTCTTCATTTTCATTTACCAAACGCGACAAGGCGCGCCACAAGGCCGGTGCATTGCGATCGTCGCCAAAGGTGCCGTAATGGCCTATAATGAACTTATCGGTTGGCTTGACTTCCCTTCCTTCAAAATCTACATGATCGAATCCGTTCGTTAAAACCTTCACTTCACCTCCACGGATCTTCTCATACTCACTGCTCAAATACCAACTCACTGTATCGACAACAGTGGCTTCCTTCAACACACTGCGCTCTAACTTCATGTGCCTGCGCCTCGCCCAAGCACTCATCTGAAACTTATCGGCATTGTCCATGTTCACCCACGGATCTCTGAAATCTGCTAACCAAGAAACGCCGGTCTTTCGGTGAACACGACGCGCAATTAAATGCATGCTGTGCGGAGGCCCTGTGCTTACAATCATGTCAACCGGATTCTCCTTCAAATACTTCAACAAGAAATTAGAGGCCGGACGAATCCAAAACATGCGCGCATCTGGAATTAAAATATTCCCACGAACCCATGCCATCAGACGCTCCATGAATGAAGGTCCTTTTTCGCTGCGAATGAATCCTGCACTTATCCCTGCATCGCCCTTTCCGGTTGCTTTTCGCAATGCACGATAAGGTTCGAAAATAGGACAGCGAATGACTTCCACTCCTTCCGGAATCTCTGATAATAACGTTTCATCATACACCGGATAGTCGGCATTCTCTGGCACAAACACCACCGGCTGCCAATCGGAGTTGTGCAAATACTTCACAAACTTCAACCAACGTTGAACCCCGCCCCCGCCCGCGGGAGGCCAATAATAGGCTATGATTAATACGCGCTTCTTCACTACTTGCAAAATTCGCAATATTCCGATTCCGGATTGTGTCTAAATACTTCTGTTTCCAACAAACTCTTCAACACTCCCAACAACTCTTCTTCAAACTTCTCTATATCTGCCTCGCGCAAAACAGCGGGGTCTTGTCCACGCATGAGCGGCACAGGGCCTTGCTTCGCCTGCTTCAGTCCGAACAACATCGCTTGCGTATGCTCAGGCGCATTTCCGTCTTTCACCCACATGTACGAGTAGGTCAATATCTGAAGCAACTTCGGTTTGGTATCTTTCAACCACGGACCTTCCTTGTCACTCAACTTCAACTCGTCAGTCTTCACACTGCCAGTTTTGTAATCCAACACCATGAAATTTCCATTCTGCTCATCTACACGATCGGCCTTTCCGCGAACACTCGCCGGAAGATTCACACCAATCTTATCCATGGGTAAATCTGCCTTCAATTCTACCTCCACCCCATTCACTATGCGTTCTTCGCCATTCGCACGAGCTTCACTAAACTTTAGCTGGTCGTGTTCAAGAACCACTTCAATCATGCGATGCACAATACGACGCATGATGATATCGAATCCGGCCAATTCGAAATTCGAGTTGTAGAGTCGATGAATGGCTTCATCTATTAACGTGTCCAATTCCAACTTAAATCCATTGAAATCATCATCGTGTATGGTCATTCCAACGTAACGCTTGTACAAGGTCTCTAGCACATCGTGAACAATAGACCCAAACGTAGAAGCTTCCATATTCTCTTCCAAGCTCTCGACTTCTCCCAGACCGATAACGTATCTATAATAGAAGTCGAGCGGACAGCGCATGAACTTATTGATTGCCGATGGTGAAATTCCGTATTCCAATAAATCGTGAATACGCTTCGTAGAGAATTCATTCGCTACAATCTCTTCTTCACCGGTCTGCAAAAACTTGTTGCTGTGTTCAAAGTCTTCGTACCGAACGTTCGTTCGGTTTCCGTAACCTGTTAACTCTTGTTCTATTTGCAAAAGATATCTGGACGGCTCTGTCATCTTGTAGTCTGAACTCAAGGTATGATAAAGCATGCGCACATCTTCAGCGCGCTGTAACAAGCGATAGAATGAATACGCTATGGTGCCCTCGCGCTCTTCTGGAGAAGGCAACTCGAAAGCCTTTCGTAAATCGAAAGGAATAAGCGACTGCGCCCTGCCATTTCCAGGAAACTGCTCATCGTTCGCACCAACAATAATGACGTGTTTAAAATCAACCGCGCGCGTCTCAACCATGCTCAATACTTGCAATCCTTCCAACGGCTCACCTTGAAAGGCAATGGTCTCCTGCGAAGCGTAATGTTGAAACAACAAATCGAGCAATGGCACTTCATTCAAAAATGCATTTGCTTCCATATGCATTTCAATGCGTCCTAAAATTTGCTGAAGACGCAAGGCTGTTTCCTTTGTCAACTCATCAGTATGATCCGTTTCCACAAACACCGAAAGGAAATTCTTCAATCGAGAAATACAATTGGGCAAATTGAAATTCTCCGTGGTAAGTAAATCCTGCAGAACCTCCATGGCTGATAATTCTTGTACCAACTCCTTCAGTTCTTTTTCACGGATGTAAATGAACTTTCGGCGCATGACGTATCGCTGAATTTCTCTTCGTTGCGAAGAAGAAAGCAGCACGTCTAAATCGGTTTGAAGAATCCATTGCGAAAAGTCTTTGTAATACATTCCCTTCTTCACTTCCTTCGATAAACGACTCCACATACGCAAGAGCATGCGCACCACGCGGAACAAAGACACCTGATCAATGGGATATCCCAATGCCACATTCACAGGAGAGTCTATGGACAGTCCGTTTAAAAACGGACGAAGTAAAAACGGTTGAACCAAGACCACAGCCGTATTCGCGCGATCTTCTTCTTTCATTTCATTCACCAATTTGGAAGCAGCGAAGGCCGAAGCCAACGGAGTAACCACCTTCGAAAAAGTGATGGTTCTTGAGCGCGTATTGAAGTCGTCTGACTTCGCAATAGGCATTCTTCTTTTTTCCCACGAACGGAAGAAAATTCCGGCTTCGTGAATGGGGTTGTTCACGTAATAAGCGTCTGCATCGAAATGGAAAAAAACCTTTCCTGTTTTATGCAATCGCATAATCCATTTTTCTTCCGCTTTTGAAAACGCGGTGATACCCACAAAATAAACGGCATCTGCATTCGAAGGGAAATTCACTTCCACCTTCTCCTCTGCCATGGCTCTGTTCAAGCGAGCGTAACTGTACGCGTGCTGCTTGTTCTGCAATTCAACAAAGCGATGATATACTTTTCCGAGATCGAGCCAGAAGTCTGCGTAGTCTTCTTGCGCATCGGTGAGCGGTTGAATTCCGAAACTCCAATTCTCAATGTCTTTGACATCTTTTAAATTCTTGAACACTTCGCCCGGATTGGCAAGCGCGACATCTATGTCGTTGAAGTCATCGAGCGCCATGCTTCCCCACTTCATGAATACTTCGAATGAATCGGGAGATTCAACGATTTCCGTGTAGGCGCGATAAAGGAGAAGAAGTAGACTCAATTTCTCTTCTGTTCTTTCCTTCACAACAGATTTAACAAATTGCGGAAGCAAGACCAACTGCGGCGTTAAAAAGGCCGAACCTAAAATTTCGAAAAGAAATTTCTTCAAAAAAACTTTCGAGCGATTACTTGGTAAAACCACCAAAACACGATGTAAATCTTTCCCATGTTTGTCAATTAATTCTTGGGCTATTCGCTTTAAAAAAAGTTCTTCTGAATTTGTTTGCATATTCGCAGTATGGATTTCCCAAAGTTTCTAAAATTTCCAGAAGGAAAACGCATTGTTCAAATCTTTTCCTCAACAACTTTTGAAGAAGTGGTCGTTATGGGCACGTCGTACTTCATTCACACCAACAATGCCGTTACGCATGCCGACCGCATATACGTGTTGGATCTCTTGGAAGGCGTGAATGGAGCGGAAATCATAACAGCCGAAGAATACACGGAAATAAAAGACCGTATTTCTTCCAATTATAAATTGAAATCCATTTGAACAGAAGCATGTTCGAATAACGGCGAGAACCAAGGGTAGCTCTTCCCATTCCTTTCTTTTCTTTACTTCATGAAACTTCAACTTGAAAAAAATGTTGACCTGTTGTCGCACAACACATTTGGCATTTCAACGATTGCGAAAGAATTTGCGTGTATTGAAGAGCATGCTCATGTGGAAGAGGCGTTGGAATATGTTCGTCAGACCAAGAGCAACCTGCTTGTCTTAGGTGGCGGAAGCAATATTCTGTTCACGCAGAACGTAGACGCTGTTGTGCTTCAAAATAGATTATTCGGAATTGAATTGGAGAAGGAAGACGACATGCATGTGTATGTGCGTGTTGCAGCGGGTGAGAATTGGCACAACTTCGTTTTGCATTGCATTCGGAACAAATGGGCCGGAGTAGAAAATCTTTCGCTTATCCCTGGTTGTGTTGGCGCGAGCCCCATGCAGAACATAGGCGCTTACGGTGTTGAGATGAGCAACGTGTTGAATTATGTGGAAGCGTTGAATGTTCACACTTCCGAAAAACATACTTTTTCTTTGAGCGATTGCGCCCTTGGATACCGTGAAAGTATTTTCAAGCGGAAAGAAAAAGGAAATTGGTTCATCACACATGTGGGCTTCAAATTAAACAAGCGTCCTGTCTTCCATATTGAATACGGAGCCATTGCAGAGGAGCTCGACAAGATGGAAATTGACACCTTGAGCATTAAACACATTAGTCAAGCCGTTATAGCCATTCGTTCTTCGAAGCTTCCAGACCCGAAGGTCTTGGGCAATGCAGGGAGTTTCTTCAAAAATCCAACGGTAGATCTGTCTGTTCTTCGGGCCATTCAGGTTCACGACGAGAAAATACCCTTCTATCCGGTCGACGAAAACACGGTGAAAATCCCAGCTGGTTATCTCATTGAGCATACCGGTTGGAAAGGAAAACGCGTTGGAAACTGCGGTGTGCATGAAAAGCAAGCCCTTGTATTGGTGAATTACGGCGGAGCAACCGGAAATGAAATCTATGCTTTGAGCACGGCCGTTATGACCGATGTCAAGAATAAATATGGCATCGAATTAGAGCGTGAGGTAAATGTGTGGTAACTTTGTAGCTCATTGTAAAACCCAACACATTGAGCACAATACGATTTAAAACAGCAGGCACCCCCTTCTTCGATCATTTGAAGAACGGTGTAGATTCATACTTCAACGCTACAAAGCGCAACAGATGGGGCAACTGGCTCATCATTGTCAAAGCAATAGTCTTATTATCAAGCTTTTTTGCTTTATACATCGCCCTTGTTTTCGGCGATCTTTCGGTTGGAATGAGCATTGGCGCATGTGTGCTTCTTGGATTAACCTTAGCGGGTATCGGATTCAACCTTATGCACGATGGTGCGCACGGTAGTTTTTCAGACAAAAAATGGCTGAATGAAATCATGGCCCACACACTGAACATGGTGGGTGGAGATGTGAGTCTTTGGAAAACGAAACACAATGTCATTCACCATTCATTTACGAATATTGAAGGTCACGACGATGACATTAACATTCAGCCCATGATGCGCACGAATGAGAATCAACCGAGATATAAGATTCATCGCTTTCAGCATATTTACGGATATATTTTGTATTGCCTAACTTATATCTCATGGATCTGGATCGACGACGTGAAGAAATACAGAACGCAACAAGTCGGTATTACCAAATTGCGCAAATTTACCTTCATTAATCACTTCACTTTCTGGGCAACGAAACTTAGTTATGTTGTAACCTTCGTTGTTCTTCCTATCATTTTTAAAGGCGTGCTTGCTGCAGTTGCAGGATACCTGCTTGTTTCAATGGTTACGGGAATTGTGATAGCAGTTGTATTCCAATTGGCACACGTAGTAGAAACTACTTCATTCAATAATCCAGAGGATAACAACGGAGTAATTGAAGAAGAATGGGCCATTCACCAAATTAACACTACGAGTAATTTCGCGACAAGAAATCCACTTGTGACCTTGTTTACTGGCGGATTGAACTACCAAGTTGAACACCATTTGTTCCCGCGTATTTCACACGTTCATTATCCTGCACTGAACAAAATTGTTCGCGAGACTTGTGAGAAATTCGGAGTGCAATACAACGAATACGGAACTGTTTTCGCTGCCGTGCGTTCACACACACGTCACTTGAAGACAATGGGAATTGCCGACTAAAACGTTGCGCAAGGAATAATTCTTCTCTTCACTTTTCGCATGTTTCTGTTGTTCGCCCAGAGGTAGGTAAAACTTATCTCGTGTGAGCCCCCGGTATTTCCAACCGCTAACTGCGATGTGGTAATGTCATAGCTGTATCCAACTTTGTACTTCCCAGTTTGAAATCCGATTAAGGCAGAGAACGAATCTCTATTTGGATGCTGGTATTGATTCGATTTAACTGGAAGTCCGCGGTACCAAATTCCTAAAACAACAGGATTCAATTCCGTATAAACTCCAATGTCTAGTTGATCGAATTTTCCTTGCGCTTGGTAATTGAAAGCAAGTACCATGTCTTTTCCAACTTTCGAGTAGTAATTCGACTTAATCTTTTTTCTTAGTCCACCGTGAATTGAAAGTCGCGTTGGAATAATCTCTGTTGTTGCGTCGTAAATAGCTTCATTCGGTCTATTCATATGAAACACAGAAGCTCCAAGCCAGGCTTTGGCAGAGTACAAAAGTGCTCCCGCGGAGGCGTCGAAATACCGCGCAGGTCCGTATGAGATAGCTTCATAACTTGGATCGCCATCGCGAATCATTTGATCATAAAAAACAAGGTTTCCGAAGTCTAATGTTTTACTAACAAATCCCAATTGCAAAGCGGGTCTAAAAAACAAGCCGCGCTTCACTTTTACTTCATAGGCATACTGCAACTGAAGCGAAGATGTCTTCAGACTGCCTGTTCCTAGATTGTCGCTTCCCGCCACAATTCCAAAGCCACTGTTGATGGAAGAGGCATAGTGATCGTAGGCAAACCTGTAAGATTTGAATCCGCCAGGAACCAATGACCATTGATTGCGATACAGCGTACTAAACCTACTTTGCGCGGAGGCACCAGCAAAGGCAGGATTCAACAAAGTTGGTGCTGAATAGAATTGGGTAAACTGTTGGTCTTGACCCACTGCATTCATAGTTATAAAAACACCACATGCTATGAAAATTGTTCGAATTTTTCTCATTGTTTTCATCGTGCCAAAAGTGTTAAGTCGCCAGTCATTATTTTGCTTGTCCCGTTCGAAAACGTAACCGATGCCTTCCACACATATACATCTTCCTTACTCAGTTCCCCTCTGTAGTAACCGTCCCAACCTCGATGAATATCGTTGGTTTCAAAAATTTGTTCTCCCCACTTATTGAAGATTTGAAGCTCGTATAGAACCACTCCTTTATGCAATGGACAGAAAATATCATTGGTGTATCCATACGGATCGTAAATACCGTCACTGGGGCCGTTTGCGCTAGGCGTGAATGCATTCGGGTATTCCAACAAACCATCTCCGTATGCAAAGACAACGTCTTGAAGAATGAGCGTATCTGGACAGTTGAATTCGTTGTTCGCAATTAATTGAACACTGTATACACCTTCATCCTCATAAAAATGTTTCGGATTTACTTCGCTACTTACATACCCATCACCAAACGACCATTCGAAAATAGAGGCGTTGTCACTCGCGTTCAGACACAAGACAGGTTGGTCTGGAACAACAACTTGATTTGGAGTAACGGTGAAAGAAGCTACAGCATTTGCATGAGCCGTAAACAGATTCGTTAACTCTAGGGTGTCGTTCGTTCCATCAAACCCATTTACCACCAATGTTGCCCCGAAAACACCTGCATTGTAAAATGTATAAACAGGTTCATCTGAAGTGGTATATCCACCGTCACTAAAGAACCACTCGTAACTTTCGGCGTATTGAGAAAGGTTGTCTAGCGTTACTGTCAAAGGCACACACCCTTCGCCATTTCCTTCAAAAAAAGCAATTGGTGCAGGCGGAATAATGGTGATACTCTGAGCAGTTGTATCGGTGCACAAACCTTCATTCACGATCAATTCAATGTTGTACGTGCCCCATGTTGGGAACGTATGATCACCTGGATTTGGGACGTAGTATTCACTGCCGTCTTCAAGTGTCCATTGAAACCCTAAGTTTGTACCTATTGAATTCTCTTGCAGATTCACAACGTTATTGGGCCATGTTTGAACCAATGGGGTTACTGTAAAAGAAGCCGTTGGGAAAGGCTGAACAACCACCCATAAATCATTCGTCACTTCACAACCGTATACATTCGTGGCTGTTAAGCTTATCACGAATGTAGTGTCTACAGGATACGGGTTGTAAAAAGTTCCCTGCTCATTGAAGTTTGTGCTTGTGTTGCCATTGCCCAAATTCCAGAAGTAAGAAATTGCACCCGTGCTCTGGTTATTAAACACCACCTCTACCGGATTACATCCTGAAACAATCACATCGGCATCTGCAACCAATTCAGGAAGAACCGTTACTTGATCTGTCCACACATCTGTGCATCCGTTTGGAGCTTCAACAGTAAGTGTAATCTGATACGTCTGAGATAGATTCGACAAATTGAAATAGGTATATGTATGCTCACCCGCTGAGGTTGTTGAATTCATTGCATTGCCATAATTCCATGCATAGGCGTTCGCTCCCTGCGAAAGATTTACTAAATCGACGTTTAGTGGATAGCAGCCATACAACGAATCTATCTCTGCGTTGGCTATGGGTGAATACAAAACAGTAATCGTCTGCGCAACAGAATCTGAGCAGCCAAATGCGCTTGTTGAAACCAATGAAACGGTGTAGTTCAAATCTACTAAACCCGTGTTTGAGTAGAGGTGAAAAGGACTAAACGCATTCGAATAAAACCCATCACCGAATGTCCATTCGGCTGTTGTTCCCACCGTAGATGTATTATCGAATTGTGCTTGAACATTTGCACAAGATGCTCCTATCGGAGTAAAGCTTGCTTCCACCGAAGGATAAACTGTAATAGCAATGGTTTCAGTATCTGAACAAGTGCTCACCTGATTGGCTTGCAATGAAACGGTATAAGTAACAGGCTGGGCTGTTGTGTTTACGTACAAGAAATTATGCGACTGCGCTGCAGTCGTGCTTGATTGACCATTGCCATAGTTCCAGTTGTAACTCAGTGCCAACTCGGAGTTGTTCTCAAAAGTCACATTCAACGGAGAGCATCCTGAATATTGTTGCGCAGAAATATTCGCAATGGCCTGAGGATATACCGTTACACCAAAAGAAATGCTGTCTGCACAACCGAAACTATTTTCAGAATAGCACGTGACATTGTAATTCTGCGGAAGGTTCGTGTTGTTCACATATGTGTGCGTTGGCGATGTGTTCGTGGATGTGCTTCCATCACCAAAATTCCAAACGTAAGTATCTCCTCCTGGTATGTAAGGTGTTTGAAGTGTGAAAGGAGAACAACCCGTCGCCACAGGCATGGCCCATTGCATATCAAGTGCCGGACTCACTTGAACAGCCACGCTAGCGCTGTCTGAACATCCTTGTGCTGAAGTCACGATTAACTCCGTCTCGAAGGTATTTAATACGCCATTAATGTTGAAAAAGGTATGAGACACATTCGGAGTATTCGAAGTTCCCCCATCACCGAAATTCCATTCAAATTGATTTCCGTTCAATGAGGTATTCTGAAAATCTACCTGCAGAGGACCACAGCCTGAAATATCAGAGTATGTAAAGGAAGCGTTTACCTCCGGATAAACCTGAACGAAATAGGTCTCTGCATCGGTGCATCCGTATATGGAAGTTCCAACTAAATGAACCGTATAATTCGCAGTTGTGCTTGAAAGATTTTCATAGGTATAAGACGGAATTGCTACGCTGGAAACATCGCCGTTCCCAAAGCTCCACGCGTAATTTGCAACACCCGGAAAAAACGGCGCTTCAAATGTGAATGGCGAACAGCCAGATACGGTTGGATTGAATAGCGGGAAAATCAAAGGGGGATAAATGAGCACATTGTTACTAACAGTGTCTGCACATCCGCCAATAGAAGAGGCAATCAAACTTACATTCCACGTATTCGGAACACCTGTTGCATTGGTATACAAATGTGATCCGTTCACTCCTGCTGAAGTAGCGCCATCGCCGTAATTCCACACATAAGATGTCGCGTTTGAAGATGTATTCGTAAACCCAATAGTAATTGGTGCACAACCGTCGTTGTCTGTCTGTGTAAACGAGGCCAACGGCTGCGGGTATACAGTTACCTGAAAAGATGTGCTATCGAAACAACCGAAAGCAGACTCGCCCAACAAAGAAACAGTAAACTGTTGAATTGAATCTGATAAATTGTTATAGGTATGTGTAGGTGCGATGAGTGATGAAGTGAACCCATCTCCAAAATCCCAATCGAATCCCTGCACTCCGCCTATAGCGGGCATTTGAGCGCTATATGGAGAGCATCCTTCCAATGACGCAAAAGGCAATTGAATATCTAAAATCGGATAAATAGGTAGCGCCAACGTTGCTGTATCTAGGCAGCCTCCGCTAGAAAACGCAACCAGCGTTACATCGTACCACCACAAGAATCCACTGTTATTGTTGTATGCATGGTTGGGTTCTTCATCCACAGAGGTTACTCCGTCGCCAAAATCCCACGCATATGAGCTCGCACCTAAAGACAAATTATTAAACGCAACAGGTGCAGAAGAGCAGCCCAATTCGTTATTCGCTATTTCGAAATTGGCAACGGCTCCACCCAAAACAGTAACAACACTGCTTTGCGTATTCGTGCAGCCAAACTCATTTATTGCAGTCAAAACAACGTCGTAAGGCAAATTAAAAATCGTATTGTTTCCAAACACATGTGTTTCATTCGTGTTGGTGGAAAGTGGACCGTCATTGAAGTTCCAAGAGAAAGAAGTAGCACCTAATGAGGTGTTGGTAAAAGCAACTTCCAAAGGTTGACAACCAGAAACAATATCCTGTGTGAATGAAGCTGTAGGGTTCGGGTGTACCGTAATATTTCCTTGAGTACTTGCTGAACAATAAGGCGTACTAATATTCAGTGTAATTGGAAAAATTCCTTCCGAATTGTAAACATGTGTTGGCGTTAATTGGCTCGAAGTACCTCCGTCTCCAAATGTCCACTGTGCACTTGTTATCGGATTTCCTGAGGCTGTTACAGAGGTGTTCGTAAATATAGCGTTCGCGCCTACACAAGGGTTAGCAACCGTAAAAGAAGGAACAGGTGTGACGTATACGCGCAGAATTTCTGAATCGGTTCGTGTGCAACCATTCGCGCTAGTTACCAAAACTGAAACCGTGTAATTACCCGGCGTGGTTATGGTTAAGGTATCAGGCGTCTGCCCCACAAATGTTCCAAAAGAACCTAAGTTCCAATTGAATAAAACACCTGTATTCGAAACCACATTCAATGCGGTGGTAAGCGAATCGCAAGCTTGCAACGGCGAGGCCGTAATACTCGCCGTAGGACTCGGCAGCACGGTTACTACAACAGAGGCAGTGTCGGCGCATGCACTACCCCAACCGTTATTGAATACTCTGTTCCGCACCGTATAGGTTCCTGGTGTATTGAAGGTGAAATTCACATTTCCACTTCCTAAATTCTGCCAACTGTTGTTGTTTCCGAAGTTCCATTGATACGATTGATTCGGACCGGAAGAACCCTGAAAGAAGGTCACTTGACCACCTGAACAGATGGTGTCTGTTGAAGCAGAAATACTCGCAACAGGCGGTGGAACAACATGAACCGTTATAGATTGCTGAGCCACACCACAATAACTGCTATCATAAAGTGTAACAGTATATTCACCCAGACCAGGAAATGTTATTGTTCGCGGAAGGCTTGGTGGCCAAGGCGCCCATGCGGTTAACGAGTCCTCACCTTGTCCCCAATAATCACCGAAATTCCAACGTTCTTGTCGCTGAAAAGTGTTTCCTTGATTTAAACAATTTCGAATCGAAGTATTATTAAAGGTGAAGGACGTTGAAGGAAAACATTGTGTAATTGCAGAGGCCGTAATCTGCGCTTGATCCAATGTCCAAACGTTTACAGGATTAAACGTTGCAACTGACGGATTTCCTTGCAAGACATTACAATAATTAGATGCAGTAAGCGATACAGTTGTTTCACAATTGATTGCACTTGAACTGGTATACAAGTGACTTACTACTTCGTTCCAATTCGAAGCCCCGAAATTGATTAACGGCGTACCGTCGCCGAAATTCCAAGTGAACTGAGTGGTTTCAGAAACATTCGTAGAAGAGTTTATAAAGTCTACAGTAGCCGGTGCGCAAACTTGCGTTGTTGCATTTCCTGGAACTTGTATAGAGGCATTCGTGGGTTGTTCCATAACTACAACACCTGTTACCGAGCAGCCTGTTCCTCCTTCAACAAAACTTACAACAAACGTATCAACCGCCGCGGCATAAGTATGCTGCAAAACAGTTGGACTGCCCCACGTAACGCCGGTTTCAACCGGTGTACCATCGCCCCAATTTATAGTGTAATCGTCCCAAACTCCTGATGGCTGGACGTTCAATGAAAAATTCCCACTTGAACAACCAAACCAATAAGGCGTAGTAACAATATTCCCATCGTAATCATAAACACTCGGGCATTGAGCGTGAATGGTAAACATGGATGAAAGAAAAAATAGAACAAGTAACGATCTTCTCATGTGAATTTCCTACGAACTAATTATAAAAAAGGTTCGCACAAAGAGAATTGTTTTCTTCATTAAAAAACCACTCTGCTCATGAAGTTTTCGACAACTAACCTTCGGTAAGTCCTAATCGCTCCGCCATCTCGGCAACAGCCGGACATACCATGGTGTTTCGGAAAGTCAGATCCATGACTTGGTTCATGTTTTTTCGGTCTGTGTGCGGATACTCACGACAAGCCTTTGGACGAAAATCATAGATACTACAGGTGTTGTCTTCCAAATCTAAAAAAGAACAAGGGCTCGATTTCAAAACCCAATCGCGGTCTTCATCAAAACGCAAATATTTATCGGTGAACTCCGCAACGCGCATTCCCAAATGTTTCGCAATACGCTCTATATCTACATCTCTAAAAATAGGACTCGTGGTTCTACAGCAATTGGCACAGGTTAAACAATCTGTTTTCGAGAAGATATCATCGTGAAGAGTATGGAAAATCTCGTCAATCTTTTTCTTCTTAGCCAAGCGATTGAACAATTTCTTATTCCCCTTCACATTCCTTCGAGCTTCTTCTAAAAAACGTTTGTGCTTGTCAATCATGAGGATCTGAAAATGCGGGATTATGAATGAAAGATGTGTCTGTTAGACATTTCAAGAATGAAATTAAATCTGATTTCGATTGCTCAGATAACTGAAGTCCACCTACGGTAAACTTCATGAAGGGATCAATGGTAGCACTGGGCACACCACCGCTGTTGTAATGACCAATGACTTCTTCCAATGTGTTGAACCTACCATCATGCATGTAGGGTCCAGTAAGCTCGATGTTCCTTAGAGTTGGAGTCTTGAATTTTCCGTTATCAAATGGACTTCCCGTCACTGCACCGCGACCCAAATCGCTAAACGTGGCGTCCAACCCATTATTGTGGAACAGATAGTCTGTCATTTGCATACTTCCAAATCCATGACAATGAAAACAATCAGCGCCGAAACTTCCTCCAGGAACATCGTCCGGACTGCCACCTTCTGTTAAGAAAAGATTGAATCCATTCAACTCTTGCGGCGTGAATTGATATTGTCCAATTCGCTGTTTATCGAATTTAGAGTTCGCTGAAATCATGGTTCTCAAGAAAGAAGCAATTGCCTTCGAAATTTTTTCCTTAGTCACTTCCGTTGACCCAAAAGCTTTATAAAAAAGAGCATCGTACAAGGGGTCTGCATCTATCTGCTCTATGGCACGGTCCCAATTTTCATCCATCTCAATCGGGTTAATGATTGGATCAGCAATCTGAGCTTCAAGAGATGTTTCCCTTCCATCCCAAAAAAATGATGTAGACCACCCCATATTTATCAGAGGCATGGCTTGGCGCGTTCCTATGTCTCCGTTTATTCCAACTGAAAATTGTTGTGGGTCTGAAAACCCGTGCTCAGGCAAATGGCATGTTCCGCAAGACATTGCATCGTTACCACTCAACTTCTTTTCCCAAAATAAATACCTTCCTAATTGAATGCCTTCAACAGTTAAAGGATTATCTGCTGGTATGTCCATGGGTGGAAAAAAAGGCGGGATTACCAAGTTATAAGGTGTTGTGCTGGGCGCCTCTGGACCCTCATGCGAACAAGTCCACAACAGACATGCAAGTGCAATGAGAAAAAAGAACGTAAAACGCCGAGTAGTCATACTTCAAAAATACACGAGAAATGACAAACAAATTTGTTTCATTGTCTATTCCTCCTCTGTAGGCAAGAATTTTTCATTTTGAACAAAATTCCAGTCGGTCAATGTTTTCAAAAAAGCTACTAAAGCCTCCTCTTCGGAGGGGGTTAAATTGAGTGCTTTCAATGTTGAATCTTTGGTTAATGCTCTGCCTCCGCCCGCGTTGTAAAAAGAAACTACTTCTCGCAACGAACTCATACTTCCATTGTGCATGTAAGGCGAGGTTAACTCGATATTTCGAAGCGTTGGCGTTTTAAATTTCCCCCTGTCTGAGGCTAAGTATGTTTTCCGTTCTAAACCCACATCAGAATCTTCCATTCCCAAACTATAAAATTCATAATCGGTAAAAAATGGAAGAGAATGACAACGACTGCATTGGGTTTTCTCAGAGAAAAATAAATTCAATCCTTGCTTTTCTATTTCCGAATAGTCATTCGATTTCAAGAAATAATACCGATCGAATTTCGAATCACCGCTAATCAATGCGCGCTGAAAACAAGCCAATGCCCGCGTAATTACGAACGCATCCAACTCTCTTCCATAAGCCGCTTTGCTTAGTTCTGAATAATTCTGACGACTCTTCAGTCGTTGAATTACCTCCTCCATAGACAATCCAAACTCATGCTGTTCATGTATTGGCGCCAGTGCCTGAAGCTCAAGAGTTGGCACCCCTCCTTCTGACATAAAATAAGGAGACCATGCCAAGTTCGCTAAAGTGGGTGCATTCCGGGGGAACTCATTCTTGTGGAAGGAAGAGATTGTTCGTCCATCTGTAAAAGCGGAAGGAAGTCTATGACAGGAAGCACACGATTGATCTTCGTTCTTCGATAATTGTTTCTCGTAAAACAACTTTTTTCCCAATTCGAATCGAATAAGAGTCGGCTCATTTCCTTCAGGGAAAACTATTACAGGAAAATAATGTGGTTGCTTGAATGAAATGGAACGGTCTTGCAGGCTTTCACTTGCGCATCCAGCCAGAATTCCAACTATAAAAAAAAAAGAAAATACTTTTCTCATTGAAGGTGAAACGCTGTAACAAAATTATTCGTCATGCGCTCGGCTAGCGGGAAATTTGTTGTGGTATGCGTGAGATTATCTATTGAAAAATCTATTGGATCAGTCGTGCGGTTAAACACACTGTCCATTGCAACTTCAACGTTTAGCGTGCGCACATCGCCCGCTGTTAAGCTAATATTTCCAGTGTTAAAATGAAGAACACGATACAAGGGATCATCTCCCATGTGGAAGGCATAGGTATCCATCAAAGGCGCAGCGGGCAAATTAGACAACGTATAACGCCCTTCAATCTTCGAAAAGATATAGCCAGTATTCCAATACCAAAACATTCCGTTCGAACCTTGAACACTCAACGGGTTGGAATTTGCATACTGCGAAGGGTCTACGTTTTTGTTCAAATTGGCTGGAACACCGATTCCAAAGGAAAGCGAAGAGAAAGACTGAGGCTGTATATCTAGCGTAAGCGTTTGTGGTTGAAGAAGCGAAAACAAAAAAGCCTGCTTAAAAAGAACAGAATCGGCACCGTTGTGCGCGTAAATATTCGACAAATAAAATTGCAACGTTTCAATTCGAAATCGTTGACCAAAAGAATTGATATAAACCGAATCAATTGAAAGTGGCTCTCCATTGAATGTTGGAGTGAAAGTAAGATTCAATTTGGTTTCTGGCTCTAAAGGGGTTTCTTCACCACAAGACCAAAGAACTACACTCAGCAAAACAACCAAGAAATAATTATTCACAATTTTCATTTTCATTGCTACATGGATTTACTTTCACTTCACGAATTAAAGATAGCACTCTATTCGATTAACTGACTTGCTCTTGATGGAAAAACAACCCTTTCTTGTATTAAAAAGTTCTGCGGGAAGTGGAAAGACCTACGCCTTGGTTAGACACTTCCTTTTTTTAAGTTTAAAAAGTGAAGAGCCATACGCCTATAGCCACATATTGGCTATTACGTTTACCAATGCGGCTGCCTCTGAAATGAAAGAACGAGTGATGGAGCGTCTGCATGAATTCACCTTCATTCAAGCTCTGGAAGGAAAGAACGAATTGTTCAACGACATTCGAAAAGAGCTCGATGTTTCTCCTATGATTTTGCAAGAGCGTGCGCGCAAAACGCTTTCGCACATGCTTCACAATTACTCTCGCTTAAGCATTAGTACAATCGATAGTTTCACGCACCGAATAGTGCGTGCATTCGCGAAAGACCTGCAGATACACCCAGACTTCTCTATTCAAATGGATACCGAAAAGTTTCTTGAGCAATGCGTTGATGCGTGTCTCGATGAAGTGGGTGAAGACGCAGAATTGACGACCTATCTCGAAAACTATGTGCTCAGCAATTTCGAAGAAGAAGAAGATTGGAATGTCCGCAAAGGCATGATCGGAATTTCAAAGCAACTGGTGAAAGAAGACGCGAAGAACATTCTTTCGCTGTTCGAAAATCTACACATCACTGAATACGATTTAATCAAGAAGGCTTTTCAGAACAAGCTACAAGAATTGACGAAAGAACTTTTTGAGCGCATTGATATTGTCTTTGAAAAAATTGAATCAAATAACCTAACGAATAAAGACTTCTTCAATAGTGGAAGTGGGACCATCACTTACTTAAAAAAAATTAGAGGTGGTAAATTTGAAATGCCTGGATCAACGCTTTTAAAAGTGATGGAAAAAGGCTGGGGCAAACCAAAACAAGCCCAAGTGGAAGCACTTAACCCTTTGTTAAATGAGACCGCCGAGTATATTATTGAATGGATTTCCGGAAATAACAAACACGAATTCAACCGCATCAATAAAATTCTTCCAAGGATTTATACAACCGGATTATTAAGCAAACTAAATGAAGTTAGTGTCCGAATAAAATCGGAGGAAAACCTGCTTCTTATTTCAGACTTTCATGCCATTGTTTCTGCGGTTGTTCAGGAAAGCACTGCGCCATTCATATACGAGCGAGCTGGCGAGCGTTACCATCACATTCTTATCGACGAGTTTCAAGACACTTCAGAAATGCAATGGAAGAACTTTCTTCCGTTGTTTGAAAACGCCATTGCACAAGGGAATTTCAATTTGGTTGTTGGAGATGGGAAGCAGAGTATCTATCGCTGGAGAAATGGAAATGTTGAACAATTCGTTCGACTTCCAAAATTATTCGACGGGGCGCCTGATACCATGCAATTGTTGTTGAATGATGCTTACAAAGAGCAAGTCATAAACACCAACAGAAGAAGTGGAAAGGCCATTATTGAATTCAACAATACGTTATTCGGCGCATTGAAAGAAAAGCTCGGTCCGCTTCAAGATGTCTATGACAAACACGAACAAGAATGCAGCAAAAACCATCCAGGATATGTGGAAGTTCAAACCCTTGTGGTCGAAAAAAAGGACTCAAAGGATTCGAAGGATTTACATATGCTGAATGGCATTGTTGAAGCTATTCGCGAATGTCGCGCAGATGGATACGAATGGGGAGATATTGCAATACTCACACGAAAAGGAAAGTCGGAGTCGACAAAGATTTCTGAATTCATTCTTCAACAAACAGAAAAAATACCACTCACAACTGAGGATAGTTTCTTGGTGCAAAATTCCAACGAAGTGCAGCTGCTTATGGCGTGCATCAACTACTTCGGGAAAGAGACCGAGAACTTTTATCGTTTCAATTTGATTCGTAGAATCTGCGATGTCTTTCCAGATAAATTCAACTACAGTGAAATTATTTCCACTTACGTTGAGCAATTGGAAAAAGGAAAACTTCGTTTTAAGGTAAATGAATTTTTAGACGAGCATTACCCTGGACTTCGAGATATCGTGAAGAGTAATGTCCATCCGTTTGAGTGCATTCAAGAACTCATTCGATATTTCCAATTGCAATTCGATGTGTATTTGGAATTTTTCGAAAACCAATTGCTACAGCTCTCTCACCGCAATGGAATGGGATTTTCAGAAATGACCGATTGGTGGAACGACAACAAAAACAAATTGTACATTCAAAGTGGTGAGCAGCAAAATGCCGTTCGCATTTTAACCATTCATAAAAGTAAAGGGCTTCAATTTCCAGTTGTTATCTTCCCGAAATTCGATACGAAGCATCCGAATCAAACACTCTGGGTAAGCGCACCAAATGTTCATCCGGGATTCACGAAAGGACTTATCAATTTCACTCCGAGCAAGTCTCCGAAAGATGATGATCCGGAAGAACTTCAAACAGAAAACAACAAGATCTTACTCGACGACATGAACCTGCTTTACGTAGCGCTCACGCGTCCGGAAGAGCGATTGTATTTCCTCACTGAAAGCAAACCTTCATCATCAAATAGTGCTTTAAACGCGTACCTCTACGATTACTTCAATACACACCATACGGGATTGAACAAATTTCAGTTCGGAGAAAAAGTGAAGCATGTTAAGGAAGAAAAAGAGGAAACGAAAACTGTTGCGCTACTTGATGGAACACGTTTAAATGCGGTTCAACCGGACTTCCGTATGCGCGAAACGAAGCGCAAAGATTTAGAAGGAAAAGAAGCGCTTGTT
Source organism: uncultured Chryseobacterium sp. (assembly GCA_964511555.1). Taxonomy (GTDB): domain Bacteria; phylum Bacteroidota; class Bacteroidia; order Flavobacteriales_D; family Sanyastnellaceae; genus CAIZGX01. The sequence continues at coordinate 25,958 of CAZEFR010000014.1, read as the reverse complement.
ATGGGAAATCACTTGCATGCTTGTCTTTCAACTTTGAATCATTTCAATTCATGGGAAGAATCGCTTTCGAATTACATCTTCGAACACACCGAACTTCAAACCAACGAAAAAGAGCTTCTTTCGAATCAGGTAAAAGCAACGGTAATGAACAGTTCATTTCAACAGATATTCAAAACGGAAGATGAAGTACTGACTGAGCACGATGTTCAAATCAATGTTCGTGAAGTGGCTCGTCCTGATCGTATTCACCTAAATGCTGAATACGTTGAGGTGTACGATTTCAAAACAGGTGCTGAAATGGACAAGCATCTTCAGCAAGTGAAGAATTACATGAGTGCGTTACAAAGCGCAACAGACAAGCCTGTTAGAGGGTATCTTGCTTACACAAAAACGGGAACGTTGAAAGAAGTTGCGCTCTAATTATTTAGCGCACAACGCTTCAATCTCTTCCACTTCCAACGGGAAATTCGCGAACAAATCGCGGTTTCCGTTTTCGGTAATGACTATGTTGTTTTCTAAACGTATTCCTAAATTTTCTTCTGGAATGTAGATTCCTGGCTCAACTGTGAATACGTTTCCTACTTCAATCGGCTTGTTCCAATTTCCAACATCGTGAACATCTAATCCCAAGAAGTGAGAAGTACCATGCATGAAATATTTCTTATACGCTGGCCAAGATGGATTCTGATTTTTCACATCTTCATCTGAAATCAAATTCAACTTCAACAATTCAACAGTCATCATCTCCCCTACTGCTGCATGGTATTCAGACATGATAACGCCCGGCTTCAAATAAGCAGTAGCCTGTTTCATAACAGAAAGAACTGCGTTGTATACATCCTTTTGGCGTGGCGTAAATTTTCCGCTAACCGGCAAACAACGCGTCATGTCTGCAGCGTAGTTACCGTATTCGGCACCTACATCAAGCAAAATAACATCTCCTTCCTTGCAAGGCTTGTCGTTGTCTATGTAGTGAAGTACACAAGCACTTTCGCCAGAAGCAATAATTGGAGTGTATGCGAATCCGCGTGAACCGCTGCTCAAAAATTCATGAGCGAATTCTGCTTCAATACCGTATTCCATAACACCTGGACGAATCATTTTCATCACGCGTAACAAACCGTTACGAGTAATGTCAACCGCCCTCTGAATTTGTGCAATTTCCTCTTCATCTTTCACAGCGCGAAGTGCGTGCATGATAGGCGCAGAGCGCTCAATGGCATGATGAGGATATTTTTCACGAAACCATTTCGATAAGCGCATTTCGCGTGTTTCAACTTCAATGGTTGCGCGTGAATGCTCGTTGCTATTTAAGTAAACTGAAGAAGCTTCTCCAATAACTGTTTGAAGAATTTTTTCGAATTCAGTGCTCCAATAAATGGTTGAAACACCTGTGCGCGCTTTCGCTTGAGCTTTATTCAATTTAGCTCCTTCCCAAACAGCAATGTGATCGTTCGTTTCACGAACAAAAAGCATTTCTCTGTGCGCAGGATTTGTAGCACCTGGAAAAAGAATAAGCATGGTTTCTTCTTGATCTACACCCGTCAAATAAAAAATATCGCTGTGCTGCTTGAATGGAAGTGTTCCATCGGCACTCGTCGGATAAATATCGTTACTCGTAAAGATGGCTAAGGCCTTCTCCTCCATGCGAGAGGCAAAGCGTTTGCGATTGTTTGAATAGTGTGTTGAAGAAAGAGGAGTATAACGCATAAAAACAAGTTTATGCCCTAAAGGTACGAAGCCTATTGACCTGCAGGAGTTGATTTTTCTTTTTTCTTGTTGAATTCCCACTTGTATCCACTCAAAATCACAAAATCCATATCGGCATTTCCGAGATTTCTCTGAATCAAATAACCCAATGAAAACGCATTCGATTTATTCACTTTGTACTTCAAAACGAACTGACTTCGCCAATCAGAATTTTCCAGTGTCACAGGACGAAAGAACAGCTCGTGACTCACTTGAACACTCAAGTCTTTTTTAAGTGAATACTCAACACCCAACTTTTGACGCCAAGTCGAATTCAAATCCACATCGCTCGATATATTATTCGCCACCTGATAACGTGTTGTTGAGGAAAATTTAAACCGTTCTATAGGAATCGATACTTGTCCGCCGAAAGACCAACGCCTGCGTAAATTAAACCAAGTTTCTTCCCTTCTTCCTCCAATTCGATATTCCACATTCGTGGATAAAAATTTACTCCATTTCTTTTCTAATCCTAAATCGGTAAAGTAGCCACTAACTTTCGAAATGTTTTCGTTGAATCGGATTTCCGGGTTGACATTGACCGACATGGACTTGAAAAAATCAAGGTCCTTCCAAGGTGTTAAATCTTTAACGTCAGCTGAAAACGAGAAAGCATTCCACATACCTGCATCGTTTACATTTTGAGCTGAAGCAAACGTTGCAAGAAACAAGAAAATCGCCAACGATGTATTAAGGCGTTTCATAGATTGTTAACTCTGAAACTACGGCGTGGTCTTCATTGTTCTTCAATTCAACTTCCTTCAAAACAACCATCTTGGTTGGATCTATTGTAGGCGGATTCTGACCAAGGGTATCGTTACTGTACACATAGATTGTATACTTACCCTTTCGTAAATTTCTAAATTGAAAATCTCCGTTGTAGTCCGTTTCAATTTTATCGTCTGGTGAAATATTCTCGCCATAGACAATAAAAACATCTACATCTGCTGCAGGAATGGTATAAAGCGTTGTTGACGGGTTCGTTAAAACAACGCGCACCTCTTTGGAAATACTTCCGGTAATGGTTCCAGCACCGCCTTCTCCGGGATCCTTTTCGCACGAAGCGAATACCAAGGCGAGAATTAAAAAAAAGAGTGTTTTTTTCATTATCCCAAATTGTGATATACAGCAAGAACGTCTTCATCGGCCTCAATCTTCTCTATCAATTCCAAAATCTCGTCGGTTTGCTCTTCAGTAATTTCCGCATAGGTATTTGGAATTCTCTCAAGCCCTGCTTTGGTTGGAACAATTCCGCGATCTTCCAGGGCCTTCTGCATGTTTCCGAAATCTGAAAACGCGGTGTATACAACCATTTCGTTTTCTTCTTGCTCAGAACTGTCTAGACCGTGGTCAATCAATTCCAACTCTAATTCTTCCCATGAAGGAATTTGATCCATGGCTAAACGGAAAACACCTTTTCTTTCAAAAATGAAAGATAATGACCCACTGTTACCCATTAATCCTCCTGATCTATTGAAATACAAACGGATGTTGGCTACCGTTCTGGTTGGATTATCAGTGGCCGTCTCAACTAAAATTGGAACTCCGTAGGGACCATATCCTTCGTAAACAACTTCTTCGTAATTACTGGCATCCTTGCTCGATGCACGCTTGATTGCTGCATCTACACGATCTTTAGGCATGTTCACTCCCTTGGCGTTCGCAACACACTGACGCAATCTTGGATTGTAAGAAGGGTCTGGTCCACCGGCCTTGACAGCCATGGCAATTTCCTTACCTATTCGCGTAAAAGCCTTAGCCATGCGATCGTAACGCGCAAACATCTTGTGTTTGCGCTTTTCAAACATTCTTCCCATAAAATTAAATTTATATCAACCTCGAAAGGTTACGCAAAAATACAAATTATGCCGCTCCGAGAATACGCAAATGACTCACGTGCGCACGAATGGCTGAAAGTACATTCGGATACTCCTGATAATCTACTCCATATTCTTGGCAAGTGTCGCGAACAATTTTGTTGATATACGGATAGTGAATGTGACTAATTCTCGGAAATAGATGATGCTCTACTTGAAAGTTTAATCCGCCCGTTAACCATGAAACAATTTTACTTTTTGTCGCAAAATTAGCCGTTGTATTGACTTGGTGCACCGCCCATTCTTCCTTCAACATTCTCCCATCGGTTTCTGGCAAGTGAAATGATCTACCTTCAACTACGTGAGCCAATTGAAAAACTACGGCAATGATCCATCCCGTAACAAATAGCATAACTGTGTATCCAATCAAGGTCTTCAACCAACCTACAACTAAGATTGGAACAAGAATGAAAGCCGCTACATAAAACAGTTTACTCGTCCAAAAAATGATATGCTCGTTGCGCGGAATTTTTCTGATGGGCGTTTCACCAATCTTTCTACTGAAATATTTACTAAAATCTTTTACATACACCCATAAAAAATAGGTAGTCCCGTAAATTATAGCCCAGTAGATGTGCTGATATTTATGGAACCAATACCTCTTCTGTTGCTCATTCACACGTAAGAATGGTTCAACATCTATGTCCTCATCAACCCCTTGTATATTGGTGTAAACATGGTGAATCTGATTGTGCTTCAACTTCCATAAAAACACATTTCCACCAATAACATTCAGTGAATATCCCATAAGCTGATTCACCCACGACTTCGAAGAAAAACTTCCATGAGCACTGTCGTGCATAAGATTAAAACCTATTGCAGCGAAAACCATACCCAACACAGACCAAAGAATGAGCTGTGCAGGCCAAGATTGAAAAAGCAGAAGAGACGCGTAAATAACACCTATTGATATTAACAAAACAGTTGCCTTCGTATAAATCTTCCAGTTGCCCGTTCGTTTGATACCTTTTGTAATGAAATACTTTTCTACGCGTTCGTTCAATGTATCGAAAAACGGGTGTGCTTGATTACCGAGTGAAAATGCCAATGTGATCTCCTTTTTTTGATTTAATCAAAGATACGGACTGCAAAGTGGCACAACATCACAAAATGACATTTCTTTTGAATGTTGAAAAATGAAAAGCTCAAGCCCTGATTTACATTGTAAATTCGCCACTTAATTTTTATCACCGTGAACAAAAGAATTTCTTCAGCCCTCATTTCAGTGTTTGACAAAGACGGTTTGGCTCCTATCGTTGAGCTCATGCACCAATTAGGTGTAACCCTTTACAGCACAGGAGGAACACAAACCTTCATTGAGAATATGGGAATTCCTGTTACAGCTGTGGAAGATTTAACTGGATATCCAAGTATTTTCGGAGGACGAGTAAAGACACTTCATCCGGGAGTTCTGGGTGGAATCTTATACCGACGCGACGAAGCGCAAGATCTTGAAGAGGCTTCGAAATACAACATTCAAGCAATCGATTGCGTGATTGTTGACTTGTATCCGTTTGAAAAAACAGTTGCTTCCGGCGCTTCTCATGAAGACATTATTGAAAAGATTGATATTGGCGGAATTGCGCTTATTCGCGGAGCTGCAAAAAATTTCAACGATGTGGTTATTGTTCCTTCAAAAAAAGAATACAAAGACTTACAAGAGTTATTAGAAAATCAAAAAGGAGAGACTACACTTGAACAAAGGCAATTCTTTGCGAAGCAAGCTTTCGAAGTTTCTTCACACTATGATTCTGCTATTTATTCATACTTCAAAGGCAACAATGAAGGCTCCTTACGCATAGCATCCCGCGATGCACATGTTCTTCGTTATGGAGAAAATCCACATCAAAAAGGAAGCTTCTTCGGCGATCTAGATGCTTTATTCACCAAGCTCAACGGAAAAGAACTTTCCTACAATAATCTATTAGATGTTGAAGCTGCCGTACAGTTGATTGGTGAATTCAAAAACGATGCGCCGACATTCGCTATTTTGAAACACAACAATGCATGCGGAATAGCCACTCGTTCTTCTATGGTTGAAGCCTATGAAGCGGCCTTGGCATGTGACAGCACCTCTGCATTCGGCGGTGTACTGATTGCAAACGGAGAAATAGATTTAGCTACTGCCGAAAAAATAAATTCACTTTTTTGTGAAGTAGTTATTGCTCCTTCCTATGCGAATGCAGCTATTGAATTATTGAAATCAAAAGCGAACCGCATTATTCTTATTATCAAAGAAACACCTCTTCTTCAAACGCAGGTAAGATCAATCTTGAATGGTTATTTGGTTCAAGAAAAAGATAACGCTACAGAATCAGCGGCTGACTTAAAATGCGCAACTCAAACCCAAGCCACTGCTTCTTCGATTGAAGACATGATCTTCGCTAATAAGTTGGTGAAGCATACCAAGAGCAACACGATTGTCCTTGCAAAAAATAACACCTTACTTGCCAGTGGAACTGGTCAAACCTCTCGTGTAGATGCGCTTCAGCAAGCCATTGAAAAAGCGAAGCACTTTGGTTTTTCTTTAGAGGGAAGCGCAATGGCTAGTGACGCCTTTTTTCCTTTCCCTGATTGCGTGGAAATTGCAAAAAATGCCGGAGTAATTGCGGTTGTTCAACCAGGCGGTTCAATCAAAGATCAGCTTTCTATTGATTACTGCAATGCGAACAACATGGCCATGTATATGACTGGAGTTAGACATTTCAAACACTAATAGCGCTCGTCCTTCCATATTTTTTTCTCGACCAATTTCAATTTTTGGTTGAAGAAAATCTCTGTGCTTTTCTCGAAAGACTCGGTATAATCTGAAACCCAGAACGAGTATTTCGGTTTGCGTTTGCTTGTATTCAAAATACCCTTTTTCTTCAAGACATCTGAAACATATTGCGCAACAACTGAAGCGCTGTCGATGATCTCTATTTTTTGCTGATAAAACTTCTCGACTTCTTTTTTAATCAAAGGATAATGCGTGCAGCCTAGAATGAGCGCTTCAATTCCCTTGAAGGAAGACTTCGACAAATAACTGTCTATGATACTTTGTGAAATTTTGTTGTTGTAATAACCCTCTTCAATCATAGAGGCCAACAAGGGAGTGGCGTTAGATAGTACCTTCAAACTGGGATTCAACTTCTCTATTCGCTTTACATATATGCGCGAATGAATGGTGCCCTTCGTTCCAATAACACCAACTTTCCCTTTCGTGTAATGCGAAGCCGTATATGCAGCCACAGGATCAACCACATTAATTACTGGAATGTGCGAAGGAATGCTCTTTACTACGGTCTTGTACGCGTGCGCTGAAGCGGTATTGCAAGCAATGACAATGGCCTTGCATTTATGCTCTACTAACAATTCAGCAATACGTTTAGAATACGCACGAATACTGTCTGGCGACTTGTCGCCGTAAGGCAAGTGAGCAGTATCTCCGAAATAAATAAACGACTCATTTGGAAGGACCTTTTGTATGGCCTTCGCAACAGTTAGTCCGCCTATTCCTGAATCGAAAATTCCTATTGGGTCTGTGTTCATGGCAAAAAAAATCCCGCCTAGCGGGATTTCAATGTTGTCGTAATAATTATTTCTGAGTTGGAGAAGTTGGAGCTGTTGCAGGAATCTTCAATTCCACTTTCAACTTATCTCCGATATCCTCACCACCTGAATAAACTAAGTTTCCAGCTCCAAGATCGAAGATGTACGTATATCCACCCGCCTTAGCAATCTTGGCAACAGCAGCATCAAATTCATCTACCAACGGCTTCAACAAACCGTCCTGAACCTGCTGTAACTCATCGTTTGCAGTTTGCTGGAAATCCATCATATTTTGTTCTAAATCTGCGATTGCTTGAGCCTTGCTCTGACGAATTGCTTCAGGCCAGCCGCCTGCGCTTACTGCCATCTTTGATTTTGTCTCGTACTCCGCTACCTTGTCGTCGTGCTCCTTTTGCATTATGATATACTCACCTTCGAACGACTTTTTTGCGGTTTCCATTTCCGCCTGAACACCTTTCATTGCTGGCATTTGCAAAAGAATTGCTTGTCTGTCTACGTGCGCTAATTTCTGCGCGAATGCACCAAATCCTAATGAAATAAATAGTGCTGCTAAAATTGTCTTCTTCATGATTGTATTGTTTTTTTTTCTTCTATTCAATGACAGTACCAAAAATACGCATTAGTTGCCTTTTCCCGGTGAAGTTGGTCGATCATTTCCTGGGCGGGCCGTTCCGGCGCCTGGTTTTTCTTCTGAATCTTCGTCATCATCTCCTTTATCTAACACTTCACCCGGCTTAAGACCCATTTTCTTGAGAACCTTATCACTTATGTCATGCTTCGGGTTTGTGTATAACAAATTGGAGTGATTTGCCTTATCAAACACCACCATATATTGCGATTGCGAGGCTATGTCTTCTATCCCCTGAAAAATTTGTTCCTGAATAGGTGCAATTAACTCCTCGCGCTTCTTGAACAACTCTCCGTCCACACCAAACTTTGACTTTTGATACTGCTTCGCCTCTTCACGTCGCTCAGTAATATCGGCCTCACGTTTCTTCTTCATTTCTTCCGTTAGCAAAATACGCTCAGCCTGAAACGATTTCTCCAATTGCTCAATGGCTGTGTATTTCTGTTCCACTTGAGCCTGCCATTCAGCGCTTAATTCATTAATCTGTTTCTGAGCAGCCATATACTCGGGCATGTGCGCCAAAATATATTTCGAATCTACATATGCAAATTTCTGACTGAAAGCTATCTGAGAAGAGACAACCGCAGTAAGCAACAAAATGAATTTAACCCCTGAATTTGTTTTCATAATTCGTTTTTAAAGTTCACCCATATTCATACCTATACTGAAGTGAAACTGCCCACGCGCCATGTTCGGTGCATTCGGCAAATCGTTCAATCTCCAACCGTAATCGAATCCGAGTAGACCAAACATCGGCAAGAAGATTCTCAATCCGCCTCCAACAGATTTATACAAATTGAAGGGATTATAGTCAGAAAAATCAGTCCAGGTTCTTCCTCCTTCAGCGAAAGCTAATGCATAAATAGTTGCCTGAGGATTCAATGAAATCGGATACCTCAGCTCTGCACCATACTTGGTAATCACGGGAGCACCAATCCGATCACTTGGCATAGTTAGAGATAAATCGTCGTATCCGCGAAGATTTACAATCTCTCGTCCATCTAACAAGAATCCGCTCAAGAATACTCCACCTAAATAAAATCTTTCGAAAGGCGACTGACCCAATTGTTTATTGTATGCTCCCAAAAATCCGAATCCCGTGTGGGTATGAAGCACGAGTTTATTGGTCTTATGCTTCGTTAAAGGAGTGTACCAGTTCGCTGTGAATTTAATCTTGTAATATTCCACCCAATCTACTTTCTCTTGATCGGTCATGGTAGCATAGTCATACGTTTTCCCAAACACATTCTCTCCTAAGAATGTATACGGAAGTGTGCATTTGGTACTCAGGGTAATTTTCGAACCCCATGTTGGATAAATGGTTTCAGACAGAGAGCTTCTTTCAATGGTGAAGTTTGCTGCAAGGTTATTTGAATATCCGTTGTTGAAGGAAAAGAATGAACCGTAATTATTCAAATCGAAGTGCTGGTATGAAAGACCTCCGAAAAACAAAAACCAATCGTCTGGCTTCTGCCAACGTTGACCGAAAGAAGCAGATACACCCGTAATAATCAAAGACTGACGCATCGGATTCAAAATATCTCCGTTGTACTTTTTCATACCGTTCGACTGAACACTATGGTAGGCAGAGACAGACAAGGAATTCGGCTTTTTTCCACCCAACCAAGGCTCTGTAAAGCTTAGGTTGTATGACTGGAAGAACGCACCGTTACTCATTGCTCGTATAGACAAACGTTGGCCATCTCCTGTTGGAAGCGGACTCCAAGCTTCCTTTTTAAAGAAGTTGCGCATACTGAAGTTATTGAAACTTAATCCGAGCGATCCAACTACACGTCCACCGCCCCAACCGCCCGACAACTCAATTTGGTCAGAAGGTTTTTCTTCCACCACGTATTCCAGATCTACTAGACCCTCATCTGCTCGCGGGTTGGTGCGAATATCAAATGCCTCTTGACTAAAATAATTCAGATTCGCCAATTCTCGCTGTGAACGAATTAAATCAGAACGATTGAACAAATCTCCCGGACGTGTGCGGATTTCCCGATAAATAACGTGGTCATTTGTTTTTGTATTTCCGGAAACACTTACAATACCAATTCTATACTGACGTCCTTCGCCCATGCGAATTTCAATATCAATACTGTCTGGCGGAACAAGAGATTCTACAGGGTAGGCATAAAAATTAAGGTATCCGTCGTCTGAATAGAGTGAAGCAACGTCGCGGCCGTTCTGATTCATATTCAAACGTGTTTGCAGCACTTCCATGTTGTATACATCGCCTTTCTTCAAATTAAGAATTGAATCCAGGGTACTGCTGCGATACTTTGTATTTCCGATGAATGAAATATTTCTGAAGTAAAATTTATTTCCTTCGTCAATTGTGATTCGAATTTTCAAACGTTCGGAAGAAACGGGATAAATTGAATCTTTCACAATTCGCATGTTACGGAAACCCTGTTTGTTGTACCGTTCTATAATCGCTACTTTATCTTCCTCATATTCTTCCTCTAGAAATTTCGACGATTTGAACACATGATAAAACGCCGCACTTTTTGTGTTCTTCATTGCGCGCTTTAGAGAAGTAATGGGCATTTTATCTACCCCTACCCATTCAATTTCTTCAATTTTAATTCTATTTCCGCGCTCAATATCAAAAGTTAACTCAACCGCATTCGGTAAATTCGGGTAAGTCTTTTCTACAATATTCACTTTTGCGTTGAAGTATCCCTTTTCAACATAAAAATCTTTTATTATGTTGGTTGCTGTTGCCTTCAAATTTTCGTTAACAATATTCCCAGAACGAATCTTCATTTTCTCACGAAGATTATCGGCATCTCCTTTTTTAATGCCTTCGAACTTGAACACTCCCAGTTTGGGAAGCTCTTTCACAACAACCAACAAAAACGCGTCATCGCCACGTGCTTCAGCCAAACGAATATCAATGGCCGAAAACAACTGGTTCTTCCAAAGTTTTCTCAGTGCATCTGCAATTTCGTCTCCGGGAATCATTATTTCTTGGCCCACTTTCAATCCGCAAAACAATAAAATCGCCTGTGCATCTGTGTACTCAGCACCCATAACTGTAATGCCGGCTATTTTCATTTTTCTTGGTTCGGCATAATCAATGGTGGACCCTAATTCTACCTGTGAGTGAATAACCGTAGAAGTCAAAAGAGCAAACATGACCGCAAATACTGAAAGAAATTCGCGGGCGGTATTCATTGATCTATATTTTGAATTTTGTCTCAATTGTGATCTATTTCGTTTGTTCTGTTTGCTCTGAAGTCATTCCAAATCTACGCTCTCTACCTTGGTAACTCAATAAAGCCTCGAAAAAATGCTCTTCTCTAAATTCCGGCCACATAACTGGCGTAAAATGCAACTCTGTGTATGCGATTTGCCAAAGTAAAAAATTACTAATTCGGTGTTCACCACTGGTGCGTATCAGAAGTTCCGGGTCTGGAATAGCCGAAGTTGAAAGGTTTTGGGTAATCACGTCAGCCGTAACGTTCTCGGAGGGTATTTGTTGTGCAACAATTGACCTTACTGCATTAACTATTTCCCAACGCGAACTGTAGTTAAGAGCCAAAACAAGCGTGATATCCTTGTTTTCCGATGTTTCAATAATAGCCGCCTTCAACTCATCTCTGCACTTCAACGGAAGCTGCTCAATGTCTCCGATAGCAAGCAAACGCACACCGTTTTCCATAAGTTCGGCAACTTCATTAATGATTGTGGTAACCAACAAATCCATTAATGCGTCTACCTCTTCCTTCGGACGATTCCAATTCTCTGTTGAGAATGCGTAGAGTGTTAAAAATTCAACTTCACAACGACGAGCTGCCTTTATCGTTGCACGAACAGACTCAACCCCATTGAAGTGACCAAAAATACGGTCTTTTCCTTGGTTCTTCGCCCAACGCCCATTTCCGTCCATAATGACGGCAACATGTCGGGGCGTTTTACTTAAGTCTATTTGTTCGAAGGCACTTTTCATCGAGCTGCGAAGATACGGAAACCCTGTGTTCAGACAAGAAATTACTGCCACGTGGCGCAGCTATTTCCTTTTTTATCGATTCGAAAATTCAAAGAAGCCATGCAAAAAAAATACAAATCTTTTCTACCTGGGTCTCCGCGTTGCATAAGCGCGTTGTTTGTATTCTCTTGTTGAAGACTTTGGTCTGCAAGATTTCCTGCTAATTGGCCTCGCGCAGCAGCCAATGCTGTGGGGTTTATGTAGGTATTCGAAATATCGTCGAAGTAATCGGTATAGGTTTTTCTCATTCCCCATTCCAAAGAAAATCCCAATAAACCTTTAATGTTACACTTGAGTCCCGCTCCCATAGGCATAGTAAAACCTGTTGTTCTGTATAGGGGATCTTTTCCAGCAAGTCCTTGACCTTCGGTACCGGCTGGCTGAAGCGGATGCCAAAAACCATTGTACATTCCTTCTGGATTCATTCGAAATACGGCAGCCCCTAAAAATAAGTAGGGCGAAATGTTGTGTTTCGAATTAATCTGATAATTGAAAAAATTCAACTCAGCAATAACACTTCCTTCAAAAAAACGGTTTCTAAAGTTGAGGTTTCTGTTCTGCTGCCAAACGTCTTTACTGTCTGAATCGAAGGCTTCAATATTCCCGTAGCTCAGTCCAGTTCGAATAGACCAACGCTTATTCAAATTATTTCGAATAGCTATACCCAAGGCGAGTTTTTCTTTGTTTCCAAAATGTTTTGATGGGTTAATTTCCCCAATGTAATAAGAGGTTCCGGCTGAAATAGAAAGCTCTTTGCTCCTTTCTCTACTTTTGGCTTGAGCCGAAATTGAAAGACTGCTTGCTAGGCAGAATAGTATAAGAAACAAGCGAATTATCATGCTTAGTAAATGTATTTTATACGTTTTTATTGTCAATCCAATCGAATATCTAGTCCCCACCCCATTTTCTTGCGAATGGTTCTAAAGAAGTTTCTTCCTTCCAACAATATCATTTGCAATTCAAAGGGCGCGCGACAGAGAGAGATTTCTGTACCCTCTTCCAATACATATTGCGTGCTATCTAACATGACTTGAATCTGACCTGATCTGCACTCGGCCTTCAACCGTATGGTAGAGGTATCGCCAACCACCAACGGACGGGCTGTAAGGTTGTGTGCCGAAATCGGAGTAATTATAAAGTTGTTTGAATTCGGCGTTACAATGGGTCCACCGCATGAAAGCGAGTAAGCTGTAGACCCCGTTGGTGTGGATACTATTAAACCGTCTGCCCAATAGCTACTCAAAAAAGCTTTGTTTACAGACGCATTAACTTTGATCATCTCGTTTCTCTTCGAGTTACTCACTGTTATCTCGTTCAAAGCATAAGGAAAATCACCAAAGTCGAATGATTCTGATTTGATTTGAATAAAAGAGCGAGGGTCAATGGTATACTCTGAATTAATAAACTGCTCTAACGCTTCGTCTGCCTCGGATACGCTTACGTGCGATAAAAATCCCAATCTACCCGTGTTGATACCCAGGATAGGAATACGTTTTGAACCAACCAATCTCGCGGCATCTAAAAATGTTCCATCTCCGCCAAAACTGAACAACGCTGCAGCGTTTTCAAACTGTGAATTCTCCTCGAAGGTGGTGTGTGCTGGAATTTGAATATGTGATTGCAGAAAACCCTCGAATCCCTTGTATACACAGATGGAAATACCACGACGCACCATTTTCTCAAGAAACTGTTGCACCGAAGGAGCTAAATCGGCTTCAAATTTTTTTCCAAAAACGTAAACTAGCATAAGGATTAAAAAGCAAAGGTAGGGTTTTTCAGCAAACGCTACATGTTCAGATAACGCATAAGCTCATCAAAACGCCCTTTCAATTCCTCGTCAAATTCCGAAGCTTGAAATTTACTCAAAACCGTGTAATTGAATCGCTCAAGACTGCGAAGAATTGGGTTTAAATCGGGATGATCAATTTTTATGTGAATCTCAAGGTTTCCTTCAGAAACAGCCATAGCAGATAAGCTTAAAACTTTTGCATTATTCTCTTCAATTATTCTTGCAATTTGCTGAATGCTATAATCGCGCGCTGAAACTTGAAGAACAATAATTCCTCCTTCGTGCATAACGCCCAAGAGATCTGCTAAGTAATCGATAAGGTCTGCAGAATCAATGCTTCCCAAATAATTGTTCAATTCGTCAACAACTGGAATAACCGAAAGCTCATTTGCGCTTGCCACTCGAAGGACATCCAAGATGTGTGCATCTGGCAAAACCGATGGAAAAAGTGAATTCACTGTACCAACAGTCACCTCGTCATGAGCAGACAGAGACAAACTTTTCGATATTAAATTCACAGCTTTATTCATGAGTAAAACTTAGTAGTAGCCAAACGTACATTCATTTTTCCTTCCACAACGACAAATTGAATTCGAATATTGCCGAGTTTTGCACAACAAATTTAGAATAGATGACTGCACTCAGCGTGAACATAAACAAGATAGCCACCATTCGCAATGCACGCGGAGGAAATACACCGAATGTTCTTGTGGCCGCTCAGAACATTGAACGTTTTGGGGCAGAAGGAATTACGGTTCACCCAAGACCCGACGAGCGGCACATTCGCTACGCAGATGTTCCTGCGTTGAAGAAAGTCGTAACTACTGAATTCAACGTGGAAGGCTACCCTACAAACGATTTCATGGAATTGGTCATTCAATCTAAACCACACCAAGTAACATTGGTTCCAGACGCACCCGATGCCCTTACTTCCAACGCTGGCTGGGACGTTGAAACGCATTTCGATTTTTTATCTGGAATAGTGCAGGAACTTAAAGCACACGGCATTCGTGTGAGTATTTTCATGGAAGCCAATCCAGCGCTCATGAAAAGAGCTGCTGAAACAGGAACCGACAGGGTGGAATTGTATACCGAAAGCTACGCAGTTGGCTATTATACGGATAAAGAAAAAGCTGTGGCTCCGTTTATTGAAGCCGCGAAAGCCGCTCACGAAGCGGGCTTGGGAGTAAATGCAGGCCACGATCTAAATTTAGAAAATTTGAAGTACTTCGCGCAGCAGGTTCCCTATTTGGATGAAGTTTCAATTGGTCACGCGCTCATATCTGACGCCTTGTATTTCGGATTGGAAAACACCGTTCAGATGTATAAAAACGAATTACGCTAATGCAACTGCATTTCAATAAATACGGAGAAGGCAAACCCATGCTCATCTTTCACGGACTTTTCGGAACAGGTGACAATTGGACAACGCATGCAAAAAAATGGGCGGAACATGGATTCTGTGTATACACCATTGATCAGCGCAATCACGGAAGATCTCCACATTCGGAAGAAATGAATTACGCACTTCTGCGCGATGATGCCATTGATTTAATTGCATCGGAAAATCTTCGAGATGTCATACTTATGGGACATAGCATGGGAGGAAAAACAGTGATGAATGTTGTTCAAGAAATAGAATTTCTGATTGAAAAACTCATTGTAGTGGACATGGGCGTGAAGCAATATCCTCGTCACCACGACACCGTTTTCCAAGCACTTCGTTCCGTTCCAATTGATCAAATTCAATCGAGAGCTGAAGCCGAAGAAATTTTCTCTAAAACCACTGTAGATAAAGCCACACAACTCTTCCTTCTTAAAAATCTATACTGGAAAGAACCCGGTAAATTGGCTTGGCGATTCAATTTAGATGCGCTTGAAACTCACATTGACCAGATTCTTATGGAAGTGCCCTTGAACAATGCTGTTCAAGTGCCCACCCTTTTCATTAAAGGAGAGCTTTCCAATTATATTTTGAATGAAGATCAACAACAGATCGAACACTACTTTCCGAAAGCAAAAATCACAGAAGTGAAAAACTCAGGACACTGGCCACATGCTGAATCTCCTGATTTCTTTTTCCAAGAAGTGCTTGATTTTAGTCTAAACGGATAGCGCCTAAATACTTTACCTTTGTCAAAATTACTATTATGGGATTTTCTAAAAAAATATTAGTTCCTGTTGACTTCACTAAAGTGAGCGACATTGCTATTGAACATGCACTTTTAATGGGCAAGACAATACTTGCCAATATTCACCTTATTCACATTGTAGAGAACAAGAAGCAAGTTTCTGAAGCTCGTCTAAAACTAGATGCACTTAAAGATCGTGTTCGCGTTGAGAACGGTGTTGAGATTCACACACATGTTCGCATCGGAAACATCTTCGAAGACATTGATAAGGCTGCTACTGAAATGGATGCTGCGCTTATCATTATGGGCACACACGGTGCACGTGGATTGCAATTCATGTCTGGAAGTCGTGCGTTGAAAATTGTAACTGAAAGTTCAATTCCTTTTATTGTTGTTCAAGAAAGAACCATTCGTTCGCATGGATACCACCGTTTGGTTGTGCCATTAGACTTGCATAAAGAGACGAAACAAAAATTAAGTGCCGTAAGAGATGTTGCGAAGTACTTTAATTCGAAAGTATTCTTAATCTCTCCAAATGAAACCGATGAGTTTTTGAAAAACCAATTGGATCGAAATATGAACTATGCGGTAGATTACTTGACATCATTGAATATTCCTGTTGAAGTTGAAATTACTGAGACGAAGTCTGAAGGGTCTTTCGTGAAGTCATTATTGAAGTACTCAGCGGCTGTTGAAGCCGATTTGATTTGCATCATGAATTTCTATGAGAGTTCATTATTGAATGTATTCAATTCGAGCTACGAGCAACAAGTCATTACAAATGATGCTCAAATCCCTGTTTTGTGTGTGAACCCGGTTGACACCTACGTTGCAGATCGCTCGAGCTTAGCTTCGTAAAAGATTAGATTCGAATTCCGATAACCAATAGGTCATCGGTTTGCTCCACTGAACCCTTCCAAGCGTTAAACGCTTCGTGAAGGGTTTTTTCTTGAATATCTATTTCGAGAGTAGCAATTGAACAAAGCATCTCTTTGAAGCGTTTACGCATAAATTTCTTATTCGAAACCTCGCCAAACTGATCTGCATAACCATCGCTGCATGCATAAACCATATCATTATGCTCAAGTTGAAACTTCTGGGTGACAAAATCTTGTCCCAACTCACCAAATGTTCCAATGCTTCTTTTAGTTGGAGCAAGCTCAATAAGCTCATTATTTCGCACAACATAAAGCGGAATATTCGCTCCGCAATACTCTAAAACCATCTCTTTCTCGTCAATAGCACACAACGCAATGTCCATTCCATCTCGCACGCCGTTGTTGTTGTTTCTCAACACCTCTGTTCCCAACCGATTCATATTGTTCAAAACCTGAGAAGGATCTAGGAAAACTTTTGTAACATGATTAAGAAAATTATGTCCCACAAGACTCATAAATGCACCAGGAACTCCATGACCCGTGCAATCTGCAGCTGCAAAAAGCTTCTTTCCACCCACGTTCTTAAACCAGTAAAAATCACCGCTAACAACTGCTTTCGGAACATAAAACACGAAGCACTTATTGAAGATTTGCCTTACCGTTCCCAAATTGGGTAGAATTGTACTTTGAAGTCGCTGCGCGTAATTTATGCTGTCTGTTAAATCTCGATACAATAGATTCAGCTGTTCTTTTTGAATATCCGATTCTTCTTTTTGCTTCCGCAATTTCGTTGTGAAATAGGCAATTGCAATTCCAGCAAATAACACGAATAACGAAACCACAACCAACACACCTGTCAAGCGCGAAAACTGAACATTCATTTCTTCAATCTCGGCATTCATGCGCTCGGTCTGTTTCTTACGTAATCTATTCAGAATGCTTTCCGCTTCCTCAACCACTAACGGAATTCCACTTCCTTCAATGAAATAGGACTCAGCTTCCATGAGTGCAATGGGATTACTGTAACTATCGAACGTTGGAAGAAGATCTTGAACTGCCTTGAATTGAACCAGCATCTCACCCACCTTCATCTCGAGTGAATCAATACTTTTCTGTTCATCAGGACTAAAACTGCTGCGTACCTCTTTCAACTTCAACCAAGAGTTCTGAAGAGAGCCGTCACTGATCGTCTTCATTTCTTTTCTGTGCAGGTCCTCCTCTACTCGTTGAACAAATGCCCACTCCTTTATAAGATCTTTCGACCGCAAGGTATACGATTCCAACTCTTGCAAACGGCCAATGGAAGGAACGTATTTATCATTAATTTTCCGGTTGATATCGTAACTCCGCTGCAGCGTAATCACAGTCATGACAAGAGTTCCAGCTACAATGAAAATAATAGCAGCGAAGCCAAATCCCAAACGATACTTCTTATTGAAGAACCAATTCATGGGATACAATTAGTTTGTTTTGAATTTTTTCTCAGACTCTTTCTTCAAACGAAGAAACTCATCTTCTTTACCCAACGCTCTATTCACGAACATAAGTACCTTATAATTGGTTGGTGAGGGAACACATGAAGCAAACGCTTGCTGAGCAAATGGAATTGCCGTTTTAAATTTCTTCACGCTTTCATCCTGAATAGCAATTAAATCCATTATGTCTGTCTGAGCACCAATTTTTCTAATCATGTACACCCCTTGGTTGTAATTCACGATAGCTAGATTCAAGTTTGCCGTGCAGTTTCGATTATCTAAGCTGAGGACTTTTGAATAGAAATCCAAACACAACGTATAATGATGGTTGTCTTCTGTATTCTTGATCCAGTTTCGATAATGTCCCTCAGCCATCTTACTGTTGAACTCTACCTTCAAGCCTTTCAATTCAGCCTCTGAACCTTTGTAGAGTTCTTCAAATTTCTTGTATAACTCAATGGGTTCATTCTCTGACTCGCTATCCATCTCGGCAGAGCGAAGCAACGCGTCATTGAAATAAGTAAAGGCAATGAATTGCAATGCTGCGTCAATATTAGAGGCAAACTCCAAATTCGCATCGAACTCGCGCGCTTTCTTCAAAGCAGCTACGCTTCGGTATCTATAATTACTCTGACGTTGGTTTGCTTCTTTTTGCTTATAAAGTTCCTTTAAAATGAAGCCTTTCACATACCACGCGTTCGGATCGGAATTCAAATCATTCGATTTGAACCCTTCGTCAATTTGAGCCAAAGCCTCTTCGTATTTCTTTTCGGCACATAATTCAGCAGCCATTGCAACTTGCGGATTCACTTGCGTGAAAGCATCATTGGCAACACCCAACAAAAT
Organism: uncultured Chryseobacterium sp.; assembly: GCA_964511555.1. Taxonomy (GTDB): domain Bacteria; phylum Bacteroidota; class Bacteroidia; order Flavobacteriales_D; family Sanyastnellaceae; genus CAIZGX01. Next base: position 7,035 of record CAZEFR010000014.1, on the reverse strand, counting down.
GAAAAGGAGAAAAACTGCGTGCTTCATATTATTGAACTTTCCATTGTAAAATTTTATTCCCCGGGGTAATCTTCTTCTCTGAAAG
>CAZEFR010000014.1:0-6850 GCA_964511555.1 uncultured Chryseobacterium sp. | reverse complement strand
GAATTGTTAGAATCGAGCAACACTTACTTCTTTAGGAATTGAAGTGCCTTCCGTTAAAACAGCGGCAAATAATCTCGAAAAATAAGGCGCAAGAAGCACACCCTTCGAACCCAATCCACCGAAGACACCAAGTAATTCGTTATCCTTTGCAAAACCAACAATTGGACGCCTGTCGCGGGTTGTGGGTCTAAAGCCCGTTTTCTGACTTTCAACAACAATGTCTTGCTCTATCCTTTGCTTCAACTCTGAAAGAAGGAATTCCTTCGCTTCATCTGTTGGTTCATCGGGAACCTCATTCCAATTGTAGGTTGCTCCCAAACGAAATTTATTGTTTCCATATGGAAGTAAGAACTGACCGAAGTTGACGATTGCATCGATCTCTAGATTTTCAATCTTCAAATCCAACACTTGTCCGTGATTCGGAATTAAATCAAGACTTTTCAAACCCTTCCATTGATTTATACCAATTCCATTACAAAGAATAAGTTTATCGAAGGGCCTTCCTTTCCAAACAACGGAGCTCTCATGGAATTCGACCTCATTTTCGTTCACAGCATCTTCAATGAAATTTCCATGTTGAATGAAATAATTCAAAGCCGCTTCTCGAAACAAGGGAACATTTAACCAGCCGCATTCGTTAACCTCGCTGTTTCCAAAAGGTGAGTTGAAATTCTCTTGTACGCTCTTGTTTGATCGAGCAGAAAGGTATCTTCCAACTTCAGGATGATCCGATTTTTCATCCCAAAAATTAGCATCTTGAATGGAATTAAAAATTCTTGCAACTGGAACGACATGAAAAAACTTCGTTTTAAGTTGATCCTCTAACTTTCGAAAAGTAAGATTCATCTCTTCAAGCATTTCCTTCGCTAACCAAGAGGCAGCAAGCCTTTTAAAGGTAACTGGATTCCACATACCCGCTGCTACTTGTGAAGCAGAAGCGTGCTTATAATCGTCGGCAATTAAAACCTCTTCTCCTTTTTCAAGAAGCGAAAAGGCTAGCAGTGTTCCTGCTAGCCCTTGTCCGACAATTAAATATTTCGACATTTCTTACTGAATGACATTTAACGCTTTTCCAACTTTGGTAAACGCTTCTATAGCCTTATCTATCTGGTTGAATTCATGTCCGGCACTCAGTTGCACGCGAATACGCGCCTGTCCTTTCGGCACAACTGGAAAAAAGAATCCAATGACATAAATACCTTCTTCCAACAGCGCGTCTGCAAAGTCCTGTGCCAATTTCGCATCGTACAACATAACTGGAACAATTGCACTGTCACCATCTTTTATATCAAATCCGGCTGCTTTAATTCCCACCTTGAAGCGAGTAACATTCGCCTCTAGCTTATCACGTAAATCTGAAGACGCACTTAGCATATCCATTACCGCAATAGACGCTCCTACAATTGAAGGTGCCAAAGAGTTCGAAAATAAATAAGGTCTTGAACGCTGACGTAGCAATTCAATAATCTCTTTTCTTCCGCTCGTAAATCCACCCATTGCACCGCCTAACGCCTTACCTAAAGTTCCGGTAATGATATCAACACGGCCTAAAACGTTCTTCAATTCTATTGTTCCTCTACCTGTTTTTCCAATGAATCCGGTAGCGTGACATTCATCTACCATGACCATTGCTCCATACTGATCAGCGAGGTCACAGATCTTATCTAGTTGAGCAACATAACCATCCATTGAGAAAACTCCGTCTGTTACAATCAACTTAAAACGTGCGCCAGAAGCAGCCTTCAGCTGTTCTTCCAAATCAGCCATGTCGTTGTTCTTGTAACGGTAGCGTTGCGCTTTACACAAACGCACTCCGTCGATAATGGAAGCGTGATTCAACTCATCAGAAATGATTGCGTCTTGTTCATTGAGCAGCGGTTCAAAAACACCACCATTCGCATCGAAAGCTGCTGCGTACAGAATTGTATCTTCCGTATGAAGAAACTCAGAAAGCTTTTGTTCAAGTGTTTTATGTATGTCTTGTGTTCCGCAAATAAAACGGACACTCGACATGCCAAATCCGTGCGTATCGATTGTAGCTTTTGCAGCTTCCAAAACAGCCGGATGACTTGACAGTCCCAAATAGTTGTTCGAACAAAAATTCAGCACCTCTTTACCCTCAGATGTTTGAATGACAGAGGACTGGGGAGTCGTAATTACTCGCTCTCTTTTAAACAAACCTGCTTCGCGAATGGTATTCAATTCGTCTTGCAAATGCTCTTTCATTTTTCCGTACATAAATTTCAATTTTTAAATTGTCAGTATAACTTTAGCTGCGGCTTCAGCTGCCGATTGTTCCGCGGCTTTTTTCGAACCACCCGTTCCTCTTCCCACTTCAACACCGTCTAACTCTAAAGCTATCGTGTACAAAACTTGGGCTCCGGTACTTCGCTGCTCGCGAACAATATAGCTAAGATTTCTTCTTGTTTTTTGGCCCCATTCATGAAGCTTGCTCTTGTAATCTACATCTAAATGTACACGTTCATCTAAGCCATGTGCTTTCAACAATTTCAGTGCTATTTCTCGAGTTGTCTTGTATCCTTTGTCTAAAAACAATGCTCCAAAAAGCGCCTCCAACGCATTTCCAATTAAGCTCTCATGAATTTCTTGTCTACCTATATTGACTTGAAGAAACTCGTACAATTTCAATTCATAACCAATAGAATTTAAGTTGTCACGACGAACAATCTTCGATTTCATTTTGGTAAGCTCTCCTTCCGTAAGGGCCGGATACTTCGAGAACAAATAGTGAGCAACGATACTATCTAAAATAGCGTCTCCCAAAAATTCAAGACGTTCGTTGCTGTTTTTGACTCCCGGGCGAATTTCATCTGAAGCGCTTGCATGTCGCAAAGCGTTTTCATAGAGCGCAAGGTTCTTGGGCCTTACATGAAAAGTGTTTTGAATAAAGGCGTTGAGTTCCCTATTTGGGTGTGCTTTGGAAAAGAATTTCCAAATCATTCGTACTTCTTAAAAATGGCTGAAGTATTGTGCCCGCCGAACCCAAATGTGTTCGTCATGGCCACGTTAACTTCACGATGTTGAGCTACGTTGAACGTAAAATTCAACTTAGGATCAAGAGCATCGTCTGTGTTTACGAAGTTAATGGTTGGAGGAATAATTCCGTTTTTGATTGCAAGAATGGTAGCAATAGCCTCAACAGCTCCTGCAGCACCAAGCAAATGCCCCGTCATTGACTTCGTACTTGAAATATTCAAATTATAAGCATGCTCACCAAAAATGTTTTGGATAGCTTTTGCTTCTTGAACGTCTCCAAGTGGAGTAGAAGTTCCGTGAACGTTAATGTAGTCAATTGAATTTGAAGAAATACCCGCGTCAGACAACGCGTTCTTCATTACGTTAGTTGCGCCAATGCCTTCAGGATGAGGTGCAGTAATGTGGTATGCATCTGCAGACATTCCTCCGCCTATAAGCTCTGCATAAATCTTAGCACCGCGTGCTTTTGCGTGCTCTAAGTCTTCTAAAATAAGGCAACCGCCTCCTTCGCCTAAAACAAAACCATCGCGAGTTGAATCGAAAGGTCTTGAAGCAGTTTTGTAATTCTCGTTGTTTTCAGATAGCGCTTTACACGCGTTGAATCCGCCAACACCAGCTTCGCAAATTGCTGCCTCAGAACCACCACTAACAATAATATCTGCCTTACCTAAACGAATGTAGTTAAAGGCATCAATTAATGCGTTGGTTGAGGATGCACAAGCCGAAACGGTTGTATAGTTCGGACCTCTGAATCCGTATTGAATACTGATATGACCTGAAGCGATATCGGCAATCATTTTCGGAATAAAGAAAGGATTGAAGCGAGGTGTTCCATCGCCTCTTCCAAAATTCACACACTCTTCTTGGAATGTTGTTAAGCCGCCAATACCCGAACCCCAAATGACGCCAACACGGTCTCTGTCTATTTTCTCTACATCGATTCCAGAATCTACAATAGCTTCCTTCACAACCACCATTGCGTAGTGTGTGTAAGGATCCATTTTGCGCATTTCCTTTCGCTCAATGTGATCTTCAACGTTGAAACCTTTGACTTCACAAGCAAACTTCGTTTTGAATTTGCTAGCGTCAAAGCGAGTAATAAGATTTGAACCACTAACACCATTGATAAGACCGCTCCAATATTCTGGTACAGTATTACCAATAGGTGTTAATGCTCCTAGTCCGGTTACAACGACCCTTCTTAACTCCATAGTTTTCGGGAAAGTTGAATAGTTTCCGAGTGATTATTTGTTCGCTGTGATGTAGTCAATCGCTTGACCTACTGTCACAATCTTCTCAGCCTGATCGTCTGGAATAGCGATGTTGAATTCCTTTTCAAATTCCATGATAAGCTCTACAGTATCCAAAGAATCTGCTCCTAAATCATTGGTGAAACTTGCCTCAGGTGTAACAACTGACGCTTCTACACCGAGTTTATCTACGATGATTTCGGTAACTTTTTGTGCAATTTCAGACATTGTCTTGATGTTTTTAAAGGTTTAATACGTCCGCAAAAGTACAACTTTTCATGAAGTGAGCACTTTTTTTTGATTTTCATACCCAATTTCTTTCTTAATATAGTTATTTTCAAGCGTTTAAATAATTAAATTGTTCGTAAAAAATCAACAACGTCTCTCTCTAAACTATCTTGCAAATCGAAATTGACCTCTATCGAAAGCATGACTTGGGACAAAGAATACCTGAAGAACAAACACCTGCTTGTCATAGGCTGCGGTGGATTAACTCATGCAGCCTTACCTTATTTGCTATCATCAGGAGTTGGAAACGTCGTTCTTTTCGATGGAGATATCGTCGAAGTTTCTAACCTAAATAGGCAGCACCTCTTTACGCCAAATGATATTGGAAGAAACAAAGCGCTTGTTCTGAAAGAATATTGTGCACTTCATTTTTCGCGTGCAAACGTTCGTTGTGAAGAACGTATGTTCAATGACTTTGACAAAAAGCAATCGTTCGATTTGGTTCTCGATTTTACAGATCGTCTCGCCACGAAATTGTTATTGGCTGGGCATTTCGAGAAACAACACATTCCCTTTTTATACGCTGCAGCTCAAATGAATGCAGGGGCTTCGGCCTTTATACATTTGAATAGTATAACAGCTGACATGCTTTTTGGACACATCACTGATTCAAACAAAGTTGAACGCGACTGCGCAGCAGATGGGGTTTGGCCAACAGTAGTAGCAGCAGTAGGCGTTCATGTTGCCCACCAAGCTCTTCAGTTCTTAACCCTTTCGCCTTGTGCGTTCGTGGGGGCCATTGATTATTACGACGGTGTTTCAGGACTTTGGTCCCGTTTTCATTTCAATCCGAAAAAAGATCTTCCAAAGCCTTCAATAACCTTAAATGAATTACTGAAAGACAAAAGCACTCCAATTTTCTTTTTAGGCGAAGCCGTAGGACTTCCCGCTGAAATTATTTCGATCACAGCCTCAGAATTAAAAGATGCTATGAATGAAGCGAAGCGACCTTGCATCCTCGTTTGCGAGACAGGATTGCGGGCTAAAGCCGCTTCCGAACAACTTTCAAACTTCTTCGATTTTCCAATCTTAAGTTGGAATCAAAACCTCCAATCTTTCCTACACTTGTTGAATGAATCGAATGTCTAACATCAGCATCTCTCTTCGATTTGCGAAGTCGCTTCTGAAGAGTCCAATGATAGATTTCTTGGTCTTGGTACGTCCCGCGAAAGTCTCAGAAGACCTTCGCTTGCGTATGCTTCAGCACAGACTTTTTCATGATTTAACGTATCGCCTTCCAAGAAGCGCGAAAAAAGATATTCTCATTGGGTTCAAAGAATGGAAGCGCATTGTTTCCAGAAGAAAAACTCAAAATCTTTCCGAAGGAAATAGACCTTGCGTTTTGGTTTCGACTTCCAATCAAAAGGAAATAGCAGTTGAATACATTGCAACCAATTCCGGATTCAAGGACTTGCACGTGTTGGTTCGAGAGGAACTTACAATCCAAACATTCCCTTTGAAATTTCACCTTTTTGCACTGCGCATCTCTCTTCAATGCCTATTCGATTCGCGTCGTGTGAATCTTGCTTTACTTATTCGTGAAATCGTAGAATGGACGACGGTTATCGATTTCATTTCAACAAATAATATTACAGAATACTTCGATTTTTCTCCGTTTGAAAAAGACAGCAATGCCCTTGCGTTTCTGTTAATGGATAAAGGTGTAAAGGTGACCAAAATACCTTCTCCGGGACCATTCGCTGGACATCATACATTTATGATAGCCGACGATGTAGTTGTTTCAAGTGCCTATCAATTGGAAGAAATTCCACATTTCAAGCGATGGTTCGTTTCTCGTTTGTTGCATTGGCCCGCTGAACAGTACTCGAGCTATGCACATTGCTACACGAACGCAACCCTTCCACCCAAAAACACAATAGGATTCTATTCGCACGGTGAGCGGGTAAGAAGGAAGGCCGGTCATGCTAATTTCGGATTTGGAATTCAAGAAAATGAATTATTCCTTTTGGAAAGTTTGAAGACCTTTTTGAAGAAGCATCCTAACTTCCAACTGATTGTTTTTCCTCATCCAAAGGAAAGATTGGACAGCGAATTTCATTCGTTCTACTCTTCACTTTTCGAAGGAACTAACACAATTATTGCTCCCGTTGAAATGAAATCGAGTGAGAATTTCTTCAAAGCGAACATCGGACTTATGGCCTACTCTACCTTGCTCTTCGAGCGATTGGCATTGGGGTACAAAACGTTAATTGGAACGAATTTTCAAACTTCTTTTCCGTTGGAAGGAAGCCCGCTGAAAAACCTGTGTCTTTCCGATTACGAAGCGCTCGAGGCGGCGCTTCTACTTGCCAATG
>CAZEFR010000013.1:13503-46761 GCA_964511555.1 uncultured Chryseobacterium sp. | reverse complement strand
GAACTCACATTAAATAGCGACACCTTGCTCTTGGCTTATGAAAAAATGGCCACTGCTCGTCAGCTATCAGATTTATACGAAGCCAACGCAAAAGTGACCTCGAAATATGTGCACGCTACCTCGCGCGGACATGAGGCTTGCCAGATTGCGCTTGGACTTCAATTAACGAAAGACGACTACTTATCTGCCTATTACAGAGACGATAGTATTTTGTTGAGCATTGGCATGACTCCGTATGAGCTCATGCTTCAGTTGTTTGCGAAGAAAGACGATCCGTTTAGCGGAGGAAGAACCTATTACAGTCACCCTTCGCTGAATCGTCCGAACATGCCGAAGATTCCGCATCAATCTTCAGCAACCGGAATGCAGGCCATTCCAACGGTAGGTGTTGCTATGGGCGTTCAGTACAAAGAGCTTCAAGGATTGAACGACACTGAGATTCCTTCGGTGGTGGTTTGTTCCATTGGAGATGCGGCCATGACCGAAGGTGAAGTGACCGAGGCCTTACACATGGCTAATTTGAAGCAATTGCCTGTTTTGTTTTTTATTCAAGATAACGAATGGGACATCAGTGCGCATGCTTCAGAAATACGTTCCGGCGACGCAACAAATTTGGCAAAGGCCTATCCGAATATTCGTGTGAAGAGCATCGACGGAACCGATTTCGTGCAGTGCTTCAATACCATTCAAGAGATCTTAACCAGTATGCGCAAGTCGCGCAAGCCTTGGTTGTTGCATTGCAAAGTTCCATTGTTGGGACACCACACCTCTGGTGTTAGAAAGGAATGGTACCGTCACGATTTGGAAGAAGCTGAAAAAAGAGATCCGCTTCCAAAATTCAAAAAGCAATTAAACAATTTCGGTTTTTCTGACAGCACGTTGGAAGATGTGTGGAAGAAAGCCGGCGAAAATATTTTGCGAGATTACGATCGTGCAGCGAATGCAGAGGACCCTTCTCCTTCTTCGTTAATGGATCACGCTTATGCGCCAACGCCAATCACAGAAGAAAAAGGAGAGCGCGCACCACAAGGAAAGGAAGCGACTGTTATGGTAGACTGCGCGCTATTCGCCATGCAAGAAATTTTAGCGAAACATCCAGAAGCCCTGCTATACGGACAAGACGTGGGCAAGCGTTTGGGAGGAGTATTTCGTGAAGCGGCAACATTGGCTGAAAAATTTGGAGACAATCGCGTTTTCAACACGCCTATTCAAGAAGCATTTATTATTGGAAGTACGGTGGGAATGAGCGTTGCCGGATTGAAGCCTATTGTGGAAGTTCAATTCGCCGATTACATCTGGCCTGGCCTGAACCAATTGTTTACGGAAGCTGCTCGCAGTTATTATTTAACGAATGGAAAATGGAATGTTCAGGCCCTTGTGCGTGTGCCCATTGGCGCATACGGCAGCGGAGGACCTTACCACAGTAGCAGTGTGGAAAGTGTGCTGTGCAACATTCGCGGAATTAAAGTTGTTTATCCGAGCAACGGCGCCGACTTAAAAGGGCTGTTGAAAGCTGCGTTCTACGATCCGAATCCGGTTGTTATGTTAGAACACAAAGGATTGTATTGGTCGAAGGTGAAAGGCACCGATATGGCTCGAACGATAGAGCCTTCAGAAGATTACATTGTTCCACTGGGAAAAGCGAATACAGTTATTTCTTCCAACAACGAAAAATCAATTGCTGTGATCACCTACGGAATGGGAGTTCACTGGGCATTGAATGCAGCGAAAAACTTCGACGAACAAGTTGAAATTATTGATTTACGCACGCTTATGCCGCTTGATGAAAATGCGGTGTTTGAAGCGGTGAAGAAATGTGGGCGTTGCCTCGTTCTTACGGAAGAACCCGCCATGAATAGTTTCGCACAAGCGCTCGCGGGAAAGGTTGCAGAGAACTGTTTCGAGTATTTAGACGCTCCGGTAAAAACTTACGGAAGCGCTCCTACTCCAGCCATTCCTTTGAACAGTGATTTAGAAGCTGAACTGCTTCCGAATGCTGAAAAAGTAAGTGCTATCATTTCTAAAATTTTAAATTATTAATGAAACGAATACTTCTTTTCACACTCTTATTTGTGGGAATTCAAGGCTTTGCGCAAAAAGAATTTGAAGGAACGTTGTACATTGAAGTGCTCTCAGCAGACAGTAGCGGAGTTCCGAAAATGAATTTCGAAGTTAAATTAAAAGGAAGCATGGCGCGGATTAATATTCAATCTGAGAATATTGATTCCTATTCACTTATTCTGAATTACGAAACTGGCGAGTCCATTATGTTGAAGTCGCACAATGGCGAAAAAATTGCAGTTCGCGGAATGAAAACATTTGCCGAACCTGGTTCCTTCAGTTCAGAACAAGCAGAACTCACAAAAGTTGCAGGATATTACTGTCGTAAAGGAAAAGTAACTACTTCTTCAGGGACATCTGAGGTCCTTTACTCTACTGCGTTCAAAACCAAGGCGCAATTTTTAGGGGCATACTCCAGTGTTCCAGGTTTGGTTCTTGAACTTCACTTATCGAAGCATGGTTCCGAGCAGATCATTCGCACAAATAGACTTTCGAAAAGAAAGGTAAAAGACGACGAATTCATTGTTCCAAAAGAGTACAGAGAAATGAATGACTCGGAATATGAATTGCTCCTCCCCCTCTTCCCTGAATTGATGCAATAGAATTCTAGCTAAGCATTGAATTACTTTGTAATTTCACTTTATGAAAAAGCTTCTCATTCCATTTTGCTTATTCTTCGTAGCTATTGATATTTCAGCTCAATCTGAAACATTCGAAGGTTCGCTTGTATACCAAAGGAAACTATATGACGAAGCCGAGCGGATTGAAGATTTCATGCCCTCTTCTACAATTAAAGTAATTTACACCGTAAAGGGAAATTTAAGCTTAATACAACTTTATACGCAAGAAAATTTAAAGGAGGGAAACAGTATTTCCATAATTACTGATATAGATAAAAAAGAAAGAACCCTACTAACACATATTGCAGATAAAAATTTAGCTGTGAACATTGACACATCTAATTTTAATTCTTCTCGCATTTATAAAATTCTTCCAGCGCAGGACACCAAAATCCGCAAAATCGCTGGCTTAAGCTGTCAAGCTGGTTATGCGATAATGGGTTGTGAAATAGGTATTCAAGACACCCTGAAAATTTGGTACACGACTTCGTACAAAGCAATTCCCTATCAATTTGACGCCTATTCTGGACCTGGGCTAATTGTTTCTATGCAGCAAGATGCAAGTTCATATTGGGAACTGACTGAAATCCGAGAAGAGCACGTCGAAACGACTCGTTTTGTGATTCCAAGTGATTATTCCCTGATTACCGAAGACGGATTCAAAGACTTTCTGTTTACTCTTGAGCAATTTGAATTTGAAGACAATGCGGGGCAGAACGAAAAAATAGAACATACAATAAACCAAGAGGAAGAAGATTAATGGATGGGTTTTACTACAGGAAGTTTGCAAGAGTTCTATCGGTAGAGAGATTACTTTGGGCTGCGCTAGTCATAGCAGGTGTTTTCATGTTTCTCAGATACAAGACTGTTCCTACTCTTGAACAGGATTCAATAGTCGTGACTGACACTTCAGGAGTGCAACATAAATTAGCAGAACTCACAACTGGAGCAACTGTTGTTCATTTCTATGCGTCGTGGTGTGGGCCGTGCCTTCGAGAACTTCCAGAAATAAAAGCTTTTATGGAGACTCCGCTAGGAAAGCAAATTAACTTTGTGTTTATTACAGAAGACAGAGAAGATCAGGTGAAGACATTTCACGACCGTTATGGATTCAATATCTATCGCGTGAACAAACTGAAAGATGCCAATGTTTATTCCATACCTGTCACTTATTTACTGGATGAAAAACACGAAATTGTGAAAAGTGATTTAGGCAGCTGGGATTGGAGCGAAGAAAATTTAAAAAATGAAATTTCAACATTAATCAAATAAAAAAATGAGCAAAGTATCTATAACACTAGACAAAAAAACGATTGAATTAGAGATAAACCCTGACGGAGAAACCATCTTGAATGCGGCTATTGACGCTGGTTTAGACGCACCATACTCTTGTCAAGGAGGAGTTTGCACAACTTGTCAATGCAAAGTCCTTTCAGGAACTGCACGTATGGATGCTAATCACGCATTAACACCCAAAGAAGTTGAGCAAGGTTATATTTTGGCTTGTCAAGCGCATCCAACGAGTGAAGAATTGACCATTACTTGGGATATTTAACTTGGCGCAAGTGCACATCACGAAGTTTTTAAGATTAGAAAAACACAAAAACAAATCAAAAACGATGCATTTAAGATTTAAGATTAGTTTGTTACTATTGCTGATTGTAGCATCATTTAATTCCTGTTATTACGACAACGAGGAAGACCTTTATTCTTCTGCACCATGCGACAACACGTTTACTTTTACAAGTAGAATTGCTCCATTGGTTGCGCAACAGTGCGCAAGCGGTTGTCACGAAGGTGCTAACCCTAGTGCGGGATTATCATTAACAACGTATGATGAAATCAAAGCGATAGTAGACAACGGAGGATTCGCAGGGTCATTGGATGGAAGCAACGGTTATTCAATCATGCCTAAAGGCACGGCAGGATTAAGCACTTGCGACAAAACAGCTGTCAATGCCTGGATTTCCGAAGGAGCACTCAACAATTAGCACGCTACCAAATGAATAAAAAAATCGTCATTATTACTCTTCTTTCGATTATTGCCATTGGCGGCGGGGTTGCCTATTACATGTGGAACAAGCCTAAAACGAATGCTGCCAATGTAAAACCAAATTACATCTTACCCGCAGATTCTCTTGGCGCCGCGTTCGCAAAAAATGAAGATGCCGCAAATGCTAAATTCGTAAAGGACTCTGTAGCTCTTGAGATTCAGGGAATAGTTGACACGGTTTTTGTTAATGATGGAAATGAGTCGGTTATCCGATTAGTCACTGCGACACCAGACTATCCTGTAAACTGTTATTTCAATGCCACGGATAAGACAAGCGCCAACAAAGGAGACCTGGTCGTAATCAAAGGATTTTGCACCGGATATTTAATGATGGATGGCGTTCAAATGACCAAATGCGCTAGAACAAAATAAGTGGTACAATAAATGCCAAACAGTAAAAAAAGTAAACTATGAAAAGGTTAATCTTAGCATCTGCGTTGGTTGCAATTAGTTTCGGAACATCGGCTCAACGCTACTTCTCTAAAACTGCTCACATTAAATTTTTCTCGCACACCAGTGCTGAGGACATTAAAGCGGATAATTACAAATCTACAATCATCATTGACCAAGCAACAGGTGCTGTTCAAGTAGAAACTTTAATCAAGAGTTTCGAATTTGAAAAAGCATTGATGCAAGAGCACTTCAACGAAAATTACTTGGAAAGTGACAAATATCCAAAGGCCAATTTCAAAGGGAAAGGTGATTTCTCAAAAGTGAATTTCGCTGCAGATGGAAACTATTCTGTGAATGTTGCTGGACAAATGACCATGCACGGGGCAACGAAGGATGTGAGTGCAATTGCGTCTATTAAAATTGCAGGTGGAAAGATTGACGGAAGCACAAAGTTTTATGTTAATCCGCGTGACTACAATGTTCAAATTCCTGATGTTGTGAAAGGTCAAATCTCTGAAAAAATCGAGGTAACTGTAAAGGCAGCACTTCAACCCCTTAAATAAATTCTATGAATCAACGCATTATTTTTAAAGGGCTAATTTCATTAGCTCTTTTGCTTTTCTTTCAGGTCATTGCTTTCGCGCAACCTGCTGATAGCTCTCAAGTATCTTCTGGCGATGTGGACTTGCTTTTGCTCCTTGAACCAGAGCAAGAGCAAACACACACCTCAGCAACTTTCAAAACCACTCGAATCATTAACATGCACAGCATTGAAAACGCAGCTGCAGGCGTCATGGATTTCCGAATTTCGCATCGATTCGGCTTCATAAATTCCGGACCTTATGATTTATTTGGACTGGATCAAGCGCTTATGCGTTTTGGTTTGGAATACGGAGTTACAGAGCGCCTCATGGTTGGAATGGGAAGAAGCAATGTGAATAAGGCCTACGATTCATTCTTGAAATACAAAATCATTCGTCAAGGAAGCGGCAAACGCAATGTACCTCTTTCGGTTTCTTACTTCGCTTCTGCGGTATGCAATACCGTTAGGTGGGCCGACCCAAATAGAGACAATTATTTTTCTTCTCGATTGCAGTATACGCACCAATTACTAATCGCGCGCAAGTTCAATAACGACTTATCACTTCAGTTGACTCCAACACTCGTGCACAAAAACCTTGTACCTACTTTGCAGGACAAGAACGATATTTTAGCGATGGGATTTGGCGGAAGATATAAACTTACGCAACGCTTTTCCGTAAATGGAGAATACATTTACGTGCTCCCGAATCAAATAACCTCAACCTACTACAATTCGCTATCTCTAGGGGTTGACATTGAAACTGGCGGACACGTCTTTCAACTTCACTTGACCAATTCTACGTCCATGTTAGAGCCGGGATTTATAACTGAATCTGTTGGACAATGGAATAAAGGCGGGATTCACTTTGGATTCAACGTTTCCCGTGTTTTCACGGTTAGAGATAAGCGAACAAATCCGGAGGACTAATAAACAAGGGCCTTTGCAATTTCGTCCTGGGTAACCGGTTTAACAAGAAAAGCCTTCATAAAGGTTTTTTCGGCCTCTTCAATGGTTTTATTGTCTGAATTTCCTGAAATATAAATCGCGGGGATGTTATGAGTTTCTTGAATGGTCTTCATTGCATGAATCCCGTTCGTTCCATTCTCTAAACGAATGTCCATAATGATTAAATCTGGCTTTAACTCAAAAGCTAGATTTACCGCTTGCGATTCTTCCTCTGCAACGCCCACAACTTCATGCCCAGCACGTTCAATGAACATCTGGTGAACAAATCGAATAAGCTGGTCGTCGTCTACAAGCAGGATACGCATTACTTCTTAAATTTTAAAAGGTACTTCAGCCCATCTCCAGACTTAATTTCCAATTCACCTTTTAGTTGTGATGCAAATGTACGCATGAGTTTGAAACCTAAAGAAGCATTTTTCCCTTCCACAAAATCCTCCTTCAATCCAGGACCATTATCGGCAATTTCCATTTCAATCAAATCATTTACTTCTTCCAAGCGAATACATATAACCGGTTTATCTGCAAAGGGTATGGCATATTTGTATGAATTCGTTAGAATTTCGTTTGCGAAAAGACCACAAGTTACAGCGGTGCTAATAGGCAAATCCACTGCCTCTCCTACAAACTTTAACTCTACAGTTTTATTCACAGCTAACAAATGCTGCAAATGTTCTGCAAGATTCTTTAGATACGCGAACAACTCTATGGCCTCAAAAGAATGAGATTTGTAAAGCATTTCATGGACCAACGCCATGGCTTTTATTCTTGCCTGTGACTCTCGGTATGCGAATGCTATATCCACATTCTTTTCTTGAATGGCTTGAAGCTCCAACAGCGAATAAACTACTGTTAAGTTATTCTTTACCCGATGATGAATTTCTCCTAACAACGCCTCTTTCTCGAGAAGTGACTTTTGAAGCTGCTCTTGAGCGTCAATTACAGGGGTCACGTCCATTCCAAAACCCATCATATACTTCGTCTCACCTTGCACAACAATAGGCTTAAATCTCTTGATAGAATATCTTGCCTTTCCTTCAGCATCAATAATCTTCTCCTCCAACTCAACCATTTTCCCCTCTGCTTTCGAACGATCAAAAAATTCCTTTCGTCGTTTGGCCATCGTATCGTCAGTTCCCTTGAATTGACAGTAATCAAAATCTGTTCTTCCAATGAGCCAATTCCTCAATTCCTTGTTCTTTACAGCAAACTCATTAATAAGCATATAACGTTGCTCAAGATCAAATACAGCAATATCCACTGCCGCCGAATTCAGTACCACTTTGTAAAAATCGGCTGAAAATTTTTCGAAAGGGCGCTGAACATTGTTGAGTTTAAAAAAGACAACCTCACCCTTAATCTTCTCGGAATTCGCTATTGCCTTGCGCTCATAGATGAAATCTAGAACTACACCACGGTAGGTAAAAGATTTTAATTTGTCGGTACTGTCCTGTTCGATTTCAAGTTCAGACAATTTTTCTGAAATTTGAGATAAATCCAAGCCTTGAGAAATAAATCTCTCAATGGCTTCACGTAATTGATGAATGGGATGATTTACCTCATTTGCAAACGAAGTTAGAATGAGATTATTCTCGAGCAGATAAATCCAAGCAACATCATTCGCACTGCGAACTATATCGAACTTTGTCTCTTCCTTCGCAAGTATGGATGATGATTCAATTTCCAAAATGTTCGTTTCGTCGGTTCTTTTAACCACCAACCAACTTGAAGAATTCTCAACAAGAAATAATCTATCTGATGTCCAAACGCAATCCTTGAATCGTCCTGCAAATTCACTTTGAAAAAGTCTATTGGATTCCAAATGCAAGGCAACAAGATGCCCCTGAAGAAAAACTTGTTTCTCTTCGTTCCAAATAAATTGATTTGCCTTAAGAAATTGCATTCACTCAAAGATAATGAGTCGTAAAGTAAAAAAAGCACCAGATGGTGCTTTTCAGTAATTCTAGGTCAAATTAAACTAAGCGTTTACGCCAAACAAGCACATAATGTAATAAAAAAGCGCACCTAAACCCGCTGAAATTGGAATGGTAATAATCCAAGCCACTAAAAGCTTACCCGTAACTCCCCATTTAACTGCAGAGATACGCTTGGTAATTCCAACACCAATGATAGACCCTGTAATGGTATGAGTGGTCGAAACAGGAATACCATGAATGCTGTCTCCAGCCAATTTCCAAGGGAACTTCATCCCTTCAGTGAAGAATAGAGTAATTGCACCAGCTGATTCTGCAGCCACACCCTCGAAAGGGTTCACCTTCGTAATTTTATTTCCCATTGTTTTCACAATCTTCCAACCACCACTGAGTGTACCAAGAGCTATAGCTGTATAGCATGAAATAGGCACCCAATCCGGCATTTCTTGAATGCTTCCTATTTGGTTTGACGCCAACAGTGCGACTGAAATTATTCCCATCACCTTCTGCGCGTCGTTACCACCATGACCAATACTAAAGGCTGCGCTGGATACCAATTGAAGTTTCTTGAACAATCTGTTAGAACCTGAGTTATTCAAGGTGCTGAGGAATAAGGCGCATACTCCTAGCGATACAACAAGGAAACCGAGCAAAACCCACTTGAAATTTGCACCGTACAGTGCAATATCTAACCATGCCAAACCAATACTCCCGTCAGCATTTACCTTCGTCATGTCTGTCTCTAGTGCATTACCCACCAAGTAGCAAGCACCAAAAATTATACTCAGCGTAATTAACTTCATGTACAATTCCTTTCTGAAGGCATTGAGCAACCAAACAGAAATTAGATAGGACATAAGCATACCCGCTATAGGCGCTACAACAATAAAGATTGCTGTTGCGATAACAATTCCGATGTTAATGGCATCTATGCCATATGCAGCCAAGAACGCACCTCCAAACCCACCAATCAACGTATGAGACGATGATGAAGGTATGCCATAGAACCAAGTAAGCAAACTCCAGATAATTGCCGACAAAAGCCCTGCAGTAATAAGCGGAAGTGCAGAGAGTTCCATTGTATACTTCACATCAACTGTCTTCGCAATGGTATTGGCAACCGCGTGATCTTTGAAGATAAAGAAAGCAAGGAAGTTAAACAAAGCCGCCCATACCACCGCTTGAAAAGGAGTAAGAACCTTTGTTGACACAATTGTAGCAATCGAATTCGCTGCATCGTGAAATCCATTGATAAAATCGAATATCAAGGCTAATGCAATAACTGCTATGAGTAAGAATGAATAATCCATTCCAATGACGTTTAGGAGTTTTTAACTAAGATTGATTCTAAGACGTTCGCTACGTCTTCACACTTATCAGTCGCCGTTTCGAGGCTGCTCAATACCTCCTTAGTCTTTATTAACTCCAGTGGGTCTGAAGCTTCAGCGAACAAACGCGCAATACTCTCATCAAACAAATCATCTGCGTGATTCTCCAGTGAATTAATTCTAATTATCGCCTCTCGCACGCGCTGAACATTCTTCATACTGCGCATGTCATGAATTGCGGCATCTATCTCTATCACCTGCTTCAACAACACCTCGCTCATTAACTCCATAGTTTTCGAGAAACTCTTTACGTTATACAACTGAATACGCGTTGCACATCCATTTATAAAATCAGCAATATCATCGATGCTATTGGTCAAAGCATGAATATCCTCTCTGTCAAAGGGAGTGATGAAATTATCAGATAATTCCATAAAAATCTGGTGCGTTATTTCATCTCCCTTCTGCTCAAAATCTCGTATTTGACGAATACAATGAGCTATCTCCTCTTGATCTGTAAGCTGAAACATGTGATTAAAAACCTTCGCTTGAGCAACTAAATTTGAGGTGTCTTCTGAAAACAAATCAAAGAACAACCCGCTCTTTGGAACCATAAAAGAAAATAAATTCTTAATCTTCATATCACATTATTTTTCCCTGCAAACTAAACCAAAGTATGTTATGTAAATGTTAGCTGCCTGTTGTTTTTTCAATTATTTTACTAATCATTCTTTTTTCCTTTCAAAAAAACACTCGCCACCCGCTCTATGGCATGTTCATTCGGATGACAACGGTCTGAATTGAAATACTCATCGTTGCGCAGAATGTCTGTGACATACTCGTATGAAGGAAAATATGACAACAGTTGAGGAACTCTGAGTGTATGGACCAATTCAACTAACCTCGCTTTAGTCCTTGAATTCTCTACAACTCCCATTCGCCAATGCTTAACCGGTGAGATTGTCAATACTACTTGCAAAAAAGGATTTACCTTATTCAGTTTGTTCAATACACTTATCACTGTATCTGACATCTCTTCAACTGAAATTAATTTTCTTTGAAAATTCGAATTTGGCAACCGCTGACAATTTCCTACAATCCCAAACTCTTCGTGAACCCAGGCGTGCGCCGTTCCTAGCGTTAGTACTAAAACATCGGCTTCTTCCAACTCAGTGCGCAACTCACGACGCTTCCTAAGAATTTTCTCCAACAACATATCCCTACTATTATCACGAAGTTCCTTTCCTCCGCAGAGCGACTTCCATAGATTATCGTGATAAACAATTTGAAATCTTTCTTCACTAACCTCTTCTGAAATAGCCATATCAATCCAATTCATAATTGGAATGGGGTGAAACAAAGTTCCAAAAGGATTTGAATAAACATGGTAATCTGCTTGCTCTAAATAGGGAGTAAGATTATCAGAAAAACACGAACCCAAAAGCACGATTCTTCGCCCCGGCATTAATTCCCATTCGTGAAATAAATCTAACATTGGGCAAGCATTTCAATTCTTTCCATTGAAGTCTCTCCACATTTAAAATGACCAAGTGGACAAGACTTCTTTCCGTGTAATCCGCAAGGTCGACAAGGTAAATCATCAGCAGACTCCACAATACGTGAACGCTCGGAAAGTGGGCCGAATCCAAACTCAGGAATGGTAGAACAAAAGAAAGCAGTCGTTGGTGCATTCATTGCCGAAGCGAAATGCATCGGCGCACTGTCGTTAACAAAATTCATTACGGCGTCGCGCATGAGGGCCGCCGATTCTAAAAAACTTAGTTTACCACAGAGATTCGTTGCATTCGAATTATCAACACCACGCACCTCTTCGCACAAATTAAAATCTGATTTCGCTCCAAGTAAAAAAACGTGATGCTTCTGCGATAATTCTTTTACAAGTTGAATGAAGTTCGCTTTCGGCCATTGCTTGGTGAACCAAACCGACGAAGGTGCAACACACACATAAGACTTGCTTTTATACTCTGTAACTCTTTCAAAATTCTTAACGGAAGGAAACAATTTTGGTGGAAAATAACCCGGAACAAATTCACGAATTAATTCCAAATTTCGGTTCACCTCATGCAATCCATTGTTCACTTCGTGTCTGAACTTCGAAGTAAAACAGAAGGAAAATGGGTTTCCTTGAAATCCAATTTTCTTCAAAGCGCCGCTTCTTAAAGTGAGAAATCCGCTTGAAGCAAAACGCTGCAAATTCACCACACAATCGAACTTTTCCTTTCGAATTTCAGCGCTCAACTTGAATAGGTTGCTGAGTTTGTTTTGCCCCTTGTTCCAAATCCAAACACGACGAATAAAAGGATTATTCTCCAGTAACGACTCGTTTCCCTTCCGAACTAAAAAATGAATTTCTGCATGATCCAATTGCGCAAGCGCTTCAGCCATGGGTGTTGCCAAGACTACATCGCCAATAAACGCGGTTTGGATAATGAGAAACTTCATGCTTATTCGTTTCCTAAAAGGCTGACCAATACTTTAGCTGGTAAATAGGATCGTGAGATCCCGTCGAACATTTCAAAATTTATGTATTCAACATATACTTCGCGATTCAGATAAAAAGAAGGGTCTACAAGTAAATCGTCTGCACCATCGAACCAATATAACCAAAGAAATTTTTCTTCAACACCGTCTACATTAACTACAACGTAACGTTGTGCCCCGCCTTCCTCACGAACAAACCTTCCGACTGCAATGCCTATTTCAGCATCCTCTTCAGTGTATTCACCTTCAACTTCTGAATCGTACTCAGATTCATCGTACTCCTCATCGACAGGAACTTCATCATTGGCGTTTCGCGCCATGATAATGGAAAGTTCGATAAACTTTGGACACATAGCAGCCAACTTCTTTCCTACTTCAATTCCGATTTGATATCCCGACTCTTGGTTGAATTCCTTTAGCTTCAATTCCTTCATTAAAGCATCCATGTTCTCCATTATTGAAGGAGCCATGCACTGGCCGAGAAAAAGCTCGGCATCTTGTTGAGTCATACTCTCATCAAGTTCTGAATTGTTAATGCACTCACAGGCTGCGTTTGCAACTTTGTCTATTGCGGATCTCTGAGCATTCATTGCGAACGCTTGCGCTGCAATAAATAAGGTTAGAATTATTCTTTTCATTTATTCGTTGAAATTATACAGCCACGTTATACTCGCGCAACGCTGCGTTAAGTGAAGTCTTTAAATCGGTGCTTTCTTTTCTTTTCCCAATGATCAACGCGCAAGGCACTTGAAATTCTCCTGCAGGAAATTGCTTCGTAAAACTTCCTGGAATAACTACTGACCGCTCTGGAACTTCGCCGATATAAATGACGGGCTCCTTTCCAGTTACATCAACAATTTTAGTTGATTGCGTAAGAACCACATTGGCACCAAGAACAGCTTCCTTCCTCACTCTAACCCCTTCCACAACAATACAACGCGAGCCAATGAAACAGTCGTCTTCTATAATAACTGGAGCCGCTTGAACAGGTTCCAACACTCCACCTATACCAACACCACCACTGAGGTGAACGTTCTTCCCGATCTGCGCACATGATCCCACAGTAGCCCAAGTGTCAACCATTGTCCCTGCACCTACATAAGCGCCAATGTTCACGTACGAAGGCATCATGATAACGCCTGCTTCCAAATGCGCACCGTAACGGGCAACAGCATGAGGAACCACGCGAACGCCTTGTGCTGCGTAGTCTTTCTTCAATTCCATTTTATCGTGAAATTCAAAAGGACCTACCTCAATGGTTTTCATTTCTTGAATTGGGAAATACAAGATTACAGCCTTCTTCACCCAGTCGTTCACTTGCCAGTTGCCATTTTCCAGTGGCTCTGCCACTCTCAATTTCCCTTTATCTAACGCTTCAACTATCTCACGAATAGCGTCCCGTGTGTGTTCACTCTTCAATAATTCTCTATTCTCCCACGCTAATTCGATAGTCTCTTTGTGCTGTATCATGCTTTTACTATAATTTCGTCAAAAATAAGCGAAAACATGTCAAAGGCCTTGGGAATAGATTACGGTGAAAAAAGAACTGGGCTTGCCATTACTGACAGTCTTCGCATAGTGGCCTCTCCTTTGGAAACCATTCCCACTGACAAACTAAAAACACATTTGACCCAACTTGTTCCGAAAGAAAAAATTACCACGTTGGTTTTGGGTGAAGCGCGTCATGCCGATGACACAGAAGCTCCAATTACGATTAAGCAGAATGAATTTGCTGATTGGTTGAAGAAACAATTTCCGTTGATTGAATTGGTTCGTATTGACGAAAGGAACACCAGCCAACTCGCTGCTGAGGCATTGTACCAAGGTGGCATGCGCAAAAGCCAACGTCAAAAAAAAGAAAACTTAGATAAAGTAAGCGCAGCGATTATCCTGCAATTGTACTTGAATGCTTAAAAGGATCTATTTGTTCAAGCATTCCCTTTAGTTCCATCCACCCCACGATTTCTGCTGCATACAAAAGTGAAAAGACGCGTTCTTGTTGAATGTGATT
The DNA here is from genome assembly GCA_964511555.1 of uncultured Chryseobacterium sp. Lineage (GTDB taxonomy): Bacteria > Bacteroidota > Bacteroidia > Flavobacteriales_D > Sanyastnellaceae > CAIZGX01. The sequence continues at coordinate 32,313 of CAZEFR010000013.1, read as the reverse complement.
GGGTTGAGTGAACGCGAAGAATTTTTCAAGTTGATTAAATTTCACTTCCTCTTTGCTCTTGAATGCCTTTTTAATTTTCTGTTCAATGTTGCTCCATTGATCAAGTTGTCTCTTCTCTTCAGCGCTTAACCAACCCATCAGTGAGGCGTCTACTTCCGAAATATAACTGCGCAATTTCTCGAAGTTTTGGAACGTCGTTGAAATTTCGTTTTCAAAAGATTTTACATTCATTGAACCCAACATTTTCTTCTGCGCTTCGTGTAATTTTTCTTGCACCAATTCCGCGACATTCAAATTATTTTTCGAAACGAATTCCAAATCGCGCTTACGAACAAGCACCATTGAAAGACGATGCGCCAACAACGGCATTTGAAGGTTTGCAGCAGCAAAGGAATTCTTCAACTGAAGCCAATAGGCCAATTCGGAAGGGCCTCCGATGTAGACAATGTTAGGAAGAATAGTTTCTTGGTAAAGCGGACGAAGCAAGACATTCGGACTTAATTCGCTTTGTATTTCCATGAGTTCTTGCGAGGTAAACTGTTCCAGACCATCACTCGTTCGAAAAACTTCGCCATTCGAATCCAAACGTTTTCGTGCAATACTCACTGACTCTTTCTTCAACCAAAACAAATTGAAATTTCTCGGTTGAATATTCGGATTGTATCCGGAATTCTCGATTTCTAAATTGGTCTTCGACACTTCAGAAAAAACGAATTTTTCTTGAATCTCTTTTTCAAAAAGTCCACTTGCCAATTCTTTCAGTGCGCTATCATTTCCGTCTACACATACAACGCCGTATTCACCCAGCAATTCATTCACCCAATAGCGCGTGGCTTCCGCAAAGTTCTTTTTCGAATAAGCCTGAATGAACAATTCACTCAAACCAATGTCATTGAATTTTCCTTCAACTTTTTTTTCATTCAACCAAAAAAGAAAATCTTCAGTTGGAAGTTCTCCTGCTATACCTTCGAATTCCATTGCGAGTTCGACCTTTTCATTTCCCCAATGAAAATGACGAATCTCTTCGATATCGTGATCTTCAGTTGCCATCCAGTACACGGGAACGAAATGAAAATTGTTTTGTGAGGCATTCAATTCCTGCGTAATTCGAATGGCTGAAAATATTTTGTAAATCAAATAGAGCGGTCCGCCTGCAGAACAAATCTGATGTCCGGTTACCACCGTAAAACTTGTTTCACATTGAAGCGAACTAATGTTCTTTTTCACTTCATCTGAAGTGATTTCATTTGCATATTGTGCATTTAATTGCGCAACTAAAACATCGCGGCTTTCCTTTGAGAACAATCTGGCACGTGCAGCTGTAATACAATTCTCTTTAGAAAAAAAATCTGAGACAAACGTTCTCACTTGTTCCGATTGATTCAATAAATCTTGAACCATCGGAGGAACTTTAAGCGGGACTTCTTGAATGACCTTCATGGTGCGAAGGTACTGCTACTAGCGCAGAAGTGTTACATATCCAGTCTGAGTTCCCTCTTCACCCATTCTTGGAATACTGTATTTCACAACGTAATAGTAGGTTCCCTCTGGACAAATATTCTTCCCATTGGTACCATCCCACATGGGATTCGGATTGTTTTTCGATTGAAAGAGTATTTCTCCCCAACGAGAAAATACCTCGACGCTGATAATATTTCCAACTTCTCCAACTGGCATAAATACATCGTTCTGCCCATCACCATTGGGCGTGAATGAATTTGGAACAAACACGTAGTTCAATTTACTAGGAGCAGGCCCTTTGTCAGTAAGATTTTCATCGGGAACATTGTCTCCGTCTATTTCAACACACGAAAAATTATCTACAAAATAATAACCAAATTCGGCGTTTCCAGACCCTTCAACAATAATCTCACGGTCAGAATCTGCTCCAAACACTCCAAGGGTTATATACCTTTCATCGTCAATCAATGGAATGTAATCAAAGCTAATTTTCTTCCACGTTTCTGAATAAAAGACTGTATCTATTGCAAATTGCGGATTAAAATACAGCGGCTCATAACCTGTTTGAAGAGGTGCGAATGACGATATATACATGCCAATGCGATCAATGGCTAAACCTGCATTGCTCGTTGGCGTTAACCTTCCATTCGATAGATAAAAAGAAAACTTGTATTTCTTTCCTCGCACTAAAGGATTTTGAAGTTGGCACTGGAGATATGCCCTTTTATTGGTGTATTTTTGTCCACACATCTGAATCCCAACAATTGCATTTCCATTCTGAGCATTAAGTATGGCAAAAGGCGTTTCGGGTAAATCACAAGCACTGCTTGCACCTACTTTGTAATAATCGGGACCTGCAACATCGCTTCCTGCGTTATTCCAACCAACAATTTTATTCCATTCACCAAGCAGTTGTGGCACTCCTGTGTTTTGTTCGAAACTCGGATTTGGAAACTGTGCATTCGATTCAAAAAAAGCAACAGAAATTAAAAGTAAGAGAAGGTAGCGCATGTTACGAATATAAGCCAAAGATGTCAAATTACTTTCCATTGTTCATAAGGACTCTCAGCCCTAAAAAAAGATTACTGTATTGTGTAAAATAATTCAATCCCGATTCACTTGAACTGTTCACTGGTGGAAAATTCCAACTGGCCTGAACAAATGCATTCATTCGTTTGGTCAACTGAAATTCTGATCCCACACCGACAAGCACTCCAAAGTTGCTCCATTTCCGCTCTCGTACTTCCAAATACTCATAGTTACCGTCTGAATTCAAAAAAAGCAATTGAGTCGAAGCTTGCTTATTCCTCAAGCTAAAAGATCTGTACACCGGAGATATCTCTCCGTAGGCTTTCCATTTCGATTTAAAGTTGAAATCATTCACATAGAACCTGAAATTGAATGGTACTTGGAAGCTCGTTAAACTGAAGTTCGCATTTTGCACAGATAGCGCGAAAGTATCCAATTCAAAAACTTGAGGTTGAACTTCCGTTAAAACAACTTGCTGAATTTGATTGAGGTTTGAATAAAATGAAACTGTACTGCCAGCAGCTACCTCTGCATTCGCCTCGCTTACGACACCTTTAGAGCCAATTGCAGATATACCAATTTCTATATTGCTATGAATTTTAATATAGCCTCCAACAAACAGACTTGAGTGGTAGAAAATCTTGTCTGAAAGATCAAGAAAATCACTGGTCGTTGCAAGCCCGCTTAATTCATTTCTTGAAATTCCGAAGTCAGATATCTGTGTGCCCATACCACCGTTCAAACCCCACGTAATTTCTCTCCGTTTCTCTCTGAAATCCTTTTTCCTTGCATTGCTGAGCGAGTCGGAAAATGGAGTTTCGTGCTCTTCTAAATAGACTGTTTGACCATCGATAATAAGCGTATCTGAGACTGCAAAAGCCCAAGAATCTTGGGCCAAAATGCAAAATATCCCTAATATCAAAAAATATCGCTTCATACCGCGAATGTAAGATATCACTTTCCGGTAAGTCTTGTCAATCTAAGCGCCCTGCCTTTAGCCTTAACGACATCTTTCTTCGGGTAGGGAACTTGAATTTCCTCTCGCATTGTCTGAACTTCAACAGTTTCTGCAACCTCTAAAGCAACAGGTTCTGCAATCGCAGTAGTTTGACAATTTTCAACCACCAAGTCAGACACGCTAGTTTCTACTTGTACAACCTTTCGTTCTCTTGTCGTTTTTACGCGAGTAGATTTCGATTCCTTCTCGGGTTTCAAAATCACATGGCTATTCGCATTCACATCAGCTATAGCTGCAGGCATTGCCTTTATTTCCGTTGCAGCAGGGGCTGAACTTTGCGCAACAACATTCATCTCTCCACGATTCCAAAAGACCAAAGCCAACACCCCAGCACTTATTAATGCTACTACGTAAACATTCAAAGTGTACCAAGAGAAGGTCCAAAAAGACTTTTTCTTCCCCATTGCCGATTGAATGCGATTCTCCATTCCCTTTGGGGCTTCCGGAGAATAATTCTTTAAGTCATTGATGACCTTGTTCATTAAATCTTCCATAATCTTAATCTTCTGATTGTATTTTCTGGGCACTCAAACTGATAAGCGCTTTTTGTAAATGTCCTTTAGCTCGAGAAAATTGTGATTTTGATGTATTCACATCTATTTCCAACATTTCGGCAATTTCCTTGTGCTTGTATCCTTCTACCGCATACAAATTAAATACTGTTCTATAACCACCTGGGAGAGCTTGTACACAACTCATGAGTTCTTCCATGGTGTAATCACAATCTTGACTCTCATTCAGACTTGATGCTAACTCTGAGCGATAATCAATTTCATCTTCAAGTCTTCCCTTCAAACTTTTTCTGTACCCTGTAATTGCTGTATTAACGGCAATTCTTCTTACCCAACCTTCAAAACTGCCAGCAGACTGATAGTCTTTCAGATGCTTGTATATCTTCACGAAAGACTCTTGCATTGAATCTTCAGCTTCCATTTTGTTCTTTGCATAACGTAGACAAATGCCGTAAACCAAGGAAGAAAATTTCTTGTACAATACATGCTGAGCGGCTCGGTCGCCACGTATACACGCGTGTATGAGATCAGTTTCTTTCATTGCTTCAACAATAAGACAATTTGGTCTATGAAAGGGTTGCACGTATAAAATTAAATGAAACTACTGATATTTGTAGACCCCTTCTCCCTTGTTTTTGGATAACATCCGATAATCGAGGAAATAAACCACTCTGACAGAGACCGAATTACTAAATGGAAGTTGAGTCGTCTCCGAAAATTCATTCAACAAACCATCACTAATTACTCTATCCTCATTGACAATAGCGTATTTCCAAGCGAAAATAACTTCGCTTCCTGGACGAAATATCCACTTGTAAAAAAGATCTACTGTAAGTGAATTGAAACTTCGGTTGGCGAGTGAAAAATCATTTGTCTCAGAATTGAATCCGTTATAATCTGTTCCTCCGAGAGTGCCATCACTATTCAATCCAAAAAACTCGTGATATCTCGAATACCCCCAATAGTGACGAAACCTCACATTCATACTATTCACTGGATTGAAAGCGAAAGCCACGGTTAAGACGTTTGTATGGGCAATTGCATCTCTTCTACCGAATACCGGCGCTGAATTATCGAAAGTTGCAAATCCCAAATCATTAAAATGTTGCTGCAAACTGTAGACATAAATGAACATCCATTTATCGTTCAGACGAAAGCGTGGAGACATTCTCCAATTAAGGACATAGCGCTGATCATTCTCGTAATTCGCATAACCTGTTCCAGCATCTATCGCTAATCTTTTTCGATAATCTGAACTTAAATAAATTCCTCCACGAAGATACTTATAGGTTTGAAATTTCAATCCATCTACCCTCGGTTCGAAATAATCAAAACCTCGTGTAGGACTTGCTTCATAACTCAAGTTTATGTAAAGAAATTTTCGTGTAATTGCGGTAAACTCTCCTTCGATAAAATTACTCGTGAATGCGCGAGGTTTGTATAAGTTTGTGCGCATGAACGTGACATTCGCCCAAGCCTTGTTCAATTTCCAAAAAGGCTTGTAAATTGCATAAGCAAGAGTTGCCGAATTCACTTGCTCATTGTTAGCCTGTAGAAAACCCAAATCATTTGGATCATAAGTATCACTCTCTGTGTAATGCGTGAGAGCATATGTAAAATTTCCGCTCACCTTTGAAACTGAAGCTTCGTAGAAAAAACCTTGCTTATCCTCTATTTCTTGATTGAAAATAGACTTGCCATTTTTTAGAGAATACGAGCCGTGCGTATGAAATGAATAACTGTTTTTCTTATTTAGAAGAGTTGTCTCGAAAGAAGTAACGTTTGCATCATAGACTCCACCTGCCCGCCAAACGTTACTATTTACTAAAGACACCGATGAATTATTCTTCAGGTTTTTGTCCAAAACAAATACGTTGCTGTTCGTGAGTGGGTTCGTGAGGACACTTCTTTCAACACCAGTCAAATTGTTCCGAGCTACAGCAAAAGAAGGTGCCGTTACGCTATTCAGAATACCAATTGCCAATCCATTCCTATCACGTCCATTCAGCTTAGCGCTATTCAAAACCTGCAATTGACCTGCGTTTGAAACTAAACTCTCGTTATTATCCAATTGACTATTCACTTCATAAAATCCCAATGGTTCGCCACCAATTCTTCGAGAGTAGAATATATCTCCTCGAGAGAAAAGTTCCAACCCCTCATTAAAAAAGGGCCGATTATCCTGAAACTGAATTTCAAAAGGTGTTAGATTCAAGATAAGCTGATCACTTATTGTCTGACCGAAGTCAGGGATAAGGGTAGCATCAAGCGTATAGGCTTCGTTAACTCCTATTTTCAGATCTAATCCGGCGTTGTATGCAAACTGACTCGAACCAACTTGCGTTCTCTCGTTGTAGGTGGAAACATACGGATAGAAAAAGATACGTTTCGGAGGAACAATACCTACTATACCTTTTAAATGACCCATTTGAGCGAGGAACCCAGGGCCTGCTGGGTCCACAAAACTCCAATTCGCTTGAATACGTGTCCGACGAATCTCTCTTACAAAATTTACGTGCCAATGCTGTTCTTCCAATTCAGGAAAACGAAGAGCTGCGTATGGAATTTTAAACTCTGCAATCCAACCGTCACTCACGATTTTTGTTTTACAGTCCCACACCGCATTCCATGAAACATCTTCTCCATCTTTGGACTGTCGGGCATCGTATTGCTCTCCTCTGGGTGATACAGCAAACATATAGCCTGTTATTCCATCGCGGTAGCAATTCAAGGCAACGCCAACGTAATCTGAATTACCATCGCCATCTCGACCTGTAAGCTGCTGAAGAATGCTATCCGGAGCTGGGTCGAAGGCATAAATCCCTACATAAAGTGCCTCGTTCGTGTAGACTACCCTAACTTCTGTGTTGTGTGTCTGCAATCTTCCTGGGAATGGCTGAAGACCCCAAAACTGGTCTGTAACAGGCGCGCTAAGCCATGCCTGATCATTCAATTCGCCATCCAAAACCGGTGCTATCTCCGCCCGCACAGCCGTTGTCGAACGATCTGACAGTTGCCCGAAAGAATGCAAGACTGCCACAAACATTATTAATACGACTGATATTTTTTTCATTGAGGGGCAAAACTACGATGTAGAACAAATCGAAAAAAATAATGTTTCCTCTTACTGTATCGAATTAACTTCGCGTTCGAAATTTCAACATGAAAAAAAACCTGTTATCCATTCTCTTGTCACTGTTTTTCGGAATTTCCGCGCTTGCTCAAAACTACACGGTTAGTGGTGATGTGCGTGATGAAACGACAGGGGAAAGCATCATAGGAGCAACAGTCTTCATAAAGAGCAAAAACAGCGGCGCCGTTACAAATAGTTTCGGATTTTACTCCATTAGTCTTCCGAGTGGGAATTATGAAATGGAGCTGCGCTGTGTTGGTTTTGAAACTCTGACTGCGCCGCTTAAACTTGTTTCAAACATTCACAAAGACTTTGAATTAAAACCCATTTCATTTACCGGTGGGCCCGTTGTAATTGAAGGGACAAGAAAAGAAAATGTTGGTAGCACCGACATGGGTAAAATTGAAATTGGCATTGACCAAATAAAAAAAATACCAGTAATCTTTGGTGAAGTTGATATCTTGAAAACCATTACTCTCCTTCCGGGTGTTCAGAGCAGCGGAGAGGGAAATGCAGGTTTCTACGTTCGTGGGGGCGGTGTAGACCAAAATCTAATTTTATTAGACAACTCTACTGTCTACAACGCATCTCATTTATTCGGATTTTTCAGCGTCTTCAATGCAGATGCTGTTAAAAATATTGAAATAACCAAAGGTGGCGGACCGGCATCTTACGGTGGAAGACTGTCTTCGGTTCTAGACATTAACTTGAAGGAGGGAAACAGCAAATCTTTTCATGGAGCTGGCGGAATTGGGACTATTGCAAGCAGATTTACAGTGGAAGGCCCGATTAAAAAAGACACGTCCTCATTCATTTTATCTGGAAGAAGAACCTACATAGATATTCTAGCCAAACCATTCATTAATCCCGAAAGCGGATTTAACGGCTCGGGATATTTCTTTTATGACTTAAACGCAAAATTCAACTATCGTCTTTCAAAGCGTGATCAAATTTTTGCAAGTGTTTACACGGGGAAAGATGTATTCTCCTTCAATAGCGCAAGTGGTGGTTTTTCCACAAGAATTCCGTGGGGAAATACCACAGGAACATTGCGTTGGGCGCACCAATCGGGAAGCAAGCTGTTCATGAACACGATTTTAACTTACACAGACTACAACTTTCAGTTTGAAGGAATGCAAGATCAGTTTACGTTCGGTCTGAGCAGCGGCATTCGCGATTATGGAGGTAAAATACAATGGAGCTACTACCCCAACCCTATTCATCGCATGAAATGGGGCGTAGATTACACCCATCATAAATTTACACCGAACAACACCTACGCATCTAGCGGAGATGTAGATTTTGATCTTGGCGAGCAAGTTAAATTATTTTCTCATGAAGCTGCAGCCTACTTTCAAGATGACTTTGACATCTCTGAAAAATGGAGAATCAATGCAGGTATACGTATGCCATACTTCATGCATGTTGGACCATTTACCCGATATACTTTTCCTGTTTCTTCTTCCAACGTTGGCGGAGCAACCACTCCGATTACCACGATTTACGAGAAGAACAAAAAAGTGGAGGATTACGTGGGGTTCGAACCTCGTCTCAATGTTCGATATGAGATTGATAAAAGCTCGAGTTTCAAATTCGCGTTATCTAGAAACCTTCAATTCATTCATCTAACAAGCTTATCACCTTCTTCACTCCCAACAGACGTCTGGCTGCCAAGCACAGACCGACTTAGACCACAGCTCGCTTCGCAAGTCAGCATTGGTTATTTCAGAAACTTTTTCGACGACACTTGGGAATCAAGTTTAGAACTGTATTACAAAGACATGCGTAATCAAAGTGATTACAAGGAAGGCTCTAGTCCTGACCAAACTGTTGGAGACAACATTGACAACCTTCTTGTTTTTGGCAGGGGATACAGCTACGGAGCAGAATTCTTCATAAAGAAAAGAATGGGAGACTTCTCTGGATGGGTCGGTTACACGTGGGCAAAAACAGAACGAATATTCGAATCAGTTAATAACGGAAAAGCATATCCAACCAGATGGGACAGAAGGCACGATTTAAATGTAGTTCTAATGTATACCCTTTCACCACGTGTTGATTTGGGATTTGTCTTCGTATATGCCACAGGAAATGCTATTACTCTTCCAGTCTCAAGGTATTTCTTTGAGGGAAATTTGGTTGAAGTATATGGAGAACGAAACAGTTTCCGAATGGCCCCTTATCATAGAGCGGATTTTTCTCTTAACGTTAAAGGGAAACTCACTCGATCTCGATTTGACGCCGAATTAAACCAAGTTGTTGAAGAACCTAGAAGATTTCGCAGCAGTTGGAATTTTTCTGTCTACAATCTATACAACCGCATGAATCCATATTTCATCTATTTCGCCACAGATGTGAGCGATAACGGTGGATTCCAAATTCAAGCAAAACAAGTGAGCCTATTTCCTATTCTTCCAAGTGTAACTTGGAACTTTGAATTCTAACTTTGAAAGCACTACTTAAACTCAATTATTTATTTTGGAAATATCGTGGCCGCTTCCTTCTCGGAACCCTGTTCATTGTACTTTCCACTGCTTTCAACGTTTATGCTCCAATTGTTGTTGGTGAGGGTGTAGACTTTCTTGCCGAAGCACTGAACGCAGCGCAAGGAAAAATTGAAACTATTCACTATCCAGAAACTCTTGCAACATTTCGAAGTTGGTTTGGACTTTCTAATGACATTCCTGAAATAAAAAATAACCATGCGTTTACTGAATGGGTAATATATGTGGCTGTTCTTATTGCAGGTCTATACTTGTTTTTCTATCTAGTCAAGGGCATTTTTCTTTTCTTTCAAAGGCAGACGCTTATTGTAATGTCTCGATGGATGGAGTTCGATATTAAAAACTCGATTTATTCACACTACCAAAAACTCGATGTCTCATTCTATAAAGTGAATCGCACAGGCGATTTAATGAATCGCATTAGCGAGGACGTTGGTCGTGTTAGAATGTACTTAGGTCCGGCAGTCATGTATACGTTGAACCTTGTTGTGCTCTTCACCATGTGTATTGCTATCATGTACAACATCTCTCCAAAGCTTACCTTCTACACACTCCTTCCATTGCCATTCATGATGATTGGAATCTTTTTGGTTAGCCGAAGAATTAATAAAAAAACAGAGCGCGTTCAACGTCAACAAAGCGAACTTTCAACCACAGTGCAGGAAAGCATGAGTGGGATACGCGTTCTCAAAGGATTCGGTTTAGAAAATCATTTTGTTGAGCACTTCTTCAAGCAAAGTCAATCCTATAAAAAGCTACAAATGCATTTGGTAAAAACCGATGCTTTGTTCATGCCGGTTATTGGAATGTTAGTTGGACTTTCAACCCTACTCACTTTGTACATAGGAGCTCGGGAAGTAGCTGCGGGTAATATTACTTATGGCGTTATTGTTCAGTTTATATTTTATGTAAATCTACTCACTTGGCCTTTTGCAAGTGTTGGATGGGTAACGAGTTTAGTGTTGAAGGGTGAAGCAAGCATGACTCGTATCTTGGCTTTCTTGAATCAAAACTCGGCCATTCCAAGTGGAAATGAGGTGGTGAAAAACTTTGAAGAACTTCAATTTAAAAATGTTTCATTCACTTATCCAGAGACGAATATCGAAGCCCTTTCCAACTTAAACTTAAGCATTCATAAAGGAGAGACCATTGCATTTATTGGTCATACCGGATCGGGAAAATCATCGATTGTTCAATTGTTAATGAAGGCATACATGCCGACTTCAGGAAGTATTGATGTTAATGGAATTGATATTGCCAATCTTGAAACGAACGAATATCGAAATCTCATGGGTATTGTACCGCAGGATATATTCTTATTTTCAGACACCATTGAGAATAACATTCGTTTCGGAAATGCAAACGCCTCTCAGGAAGAAGTAATTAACGCGGCTCAAATTGCAGATTTACATGATAATGTCCTTGGATTTGAGGAAAAGTACGAGACTCTTTTAGGTGAGCGAGGGATAAACCTAAGCGGTGGACAGAAACAACGACTCTCTATTGCGAGAGCTATTATTTCCGACCCGGAAATTCTACTTCTTGACGATTGTCTTTCTGCTGTTGACACACAAACAGACGAGAAAATTATGCGCGGATTGAAACAAATTCGTGAAGGAAAAACCAACATTATTATTTCTCATCGGATAAGCAGTGTACATCATGCCGACAAGATATTCGTCCTGCAACAAGGACAGCTTGCTGAAAGTGGCACGCACGAAGAATTACTTGCTCAAAAGGGTCTCTATTTCGAACTAGCAGAACTTCAAAAAATACACGAGAACTAAATCACCGCTCAGGTGTTTAATCTCTATGAATGTATTAGTCACAGGAGGAACCGGATTTATTGGAAAACAATTGATTCAATTGTTGTTGAATGAAGGTCATTCGGTAACGAATCTTTCCACGCAAAGAAATCAAGAAAGAGTAATCTCCGAACATTTTCAACACGTATACTGGAATCCAACCACCAAGGAAATAAACAAAGCGTTACTTCCTAAAATTCATGCTGTCATTCACTTGGCAGGATTCAGTGTGGCTAATAAATGGACAGCCGAGAACAAAGCACTTATGGTTTCAAGCCGCATTTCATCGACAGAATTCTTGTGTGAATTGTTGAATGAAATGAAATCACAGCCTTCTGTTTTCGTTGGCGCCAGTGCATCCGGATACTACAAGAATTCTGCGGAAGTGCAAGACGAAACAGCAGAAAAAGGAACAGGATTTCTCTCCGATTTGACGCAGCAATGGGAAGATGCTAGTTCAACACTTCATTCTTCCATTCGAAAAATACACCTACGCATTGGTGTTGTGTTAAGCGCAAATGACGGCGCCTTAAAAAAATTAACTCCCATTTTCAAAGCGGGTATCGGCTCGGCAGTTGGAGATGGCAATCAATTTATGAGTTGGGTGCATGAACGAGACTTAATTGATTTGTTCTCCTATTGCATTTCGAATGATATTCCTTCGGGCATATACAACGCGACTTCAACCACACCAGTTACCAATCAAGAATTTTCGAAAACACTTGCACGAGTCCTTCGCCGCCCCTTCTTCCTTCCGAAAACTCCTTCCTTCATTTTGAAAATAATATTCGGGGAAATGGCGCAATTGGTGCTGGTGAGCCAGCGGCTTTCAAATGCTAAAATCACATCGACCGGATTTCAATTCAAATTCAACACCATTCAAGAAGCATTGACCAACGTATATGGAAAAGCAGAAAATTAACATTCATTGGTTTCGCAGAGATCTGCGACTAACTGACAACCATGCGTTGCATGCAGCGCTTTCTGCAGGGCTTCCTGTACTCCCTATTTTCATATTCGACACAACCATTCTTCAGCATCTTCCAAAGAAAGATGCACGAGTAGAATTCATTCACGCGAGCTTGACAGCTATACACGAAAAATTAATTTCAATTGGAAGTAGTTTGCGCGTTTATCATGGAACTCCCGAAGAAGTTTTCGAAAAAATAATTTCCGAATACGATGTCCAAACTTTGTATGCCAGTCGCGATTACGAGCCCAATGCTCGAGAAAGAGACAAGCGAATTTATGACACCTTGAAGGAAAAGGGTATTCAGTTTATTGGAAAGAAAGATCAGGTAATTTTCGAGCCGAGCGAAGTCTTAAAAGACGACGGGCTGCCTTACACTGTCTACACACCTTACAGTAGAAAATGGAAAGCTCGATTAACCGCAAATCCAATTACCTGTTACCCATCGGAAGAGCTTTCAGCGAATTTCCTTCAAACTGCACCTTTTGATTTACCGTCCTTACAGCAAATAGGATTCGAGAAATCGGGTATTCCATTTCCAACGATCGAACTCAATACTGAAGCGATTCAAAATTATCATCTGAATCGCGACTTCCCCGCAATTCCAGGAACTACGCGTATGAGTTTGCACCTTCGTTTCGGAACGGTGAGTGCGCGTGCTTTAACGCTTTACGCTTTAACCTCGAATGAGAAATGGTTGAATGAGTTAATTTGGAGAGAGTTTTATCAAATGATCATCTATCACTTTCCTCATACCGTTTCCAGTGCTTTCAAGCCTGCATACGACTTCATTGAATGGAACAACAATGAAGAAGAATTCAGATTGTGGTGTGAAGGAAAGACGGGCTATCCCCTTGTAGATGCCGGCATGCGCGAATTGAATGCGACAGGTTTCATGCACAATCGTGTGCGTATGGTTGTAGCGAGTTTTCTAACGAAGCATTTGCTCATTGATTGGCGCTGGGGAGAGCGCTATTTCGCTGAAAAATTATTGGATTTCGATTTAGCAAGTAATATCGGCGGTTGGCAATGGGCTGCAGGAAGCGGTTGCGATGCAGCGCCGTATTTCAGAATTTTCAATCCCACATCGCAGATGGAAAAATTCGACAAACAGAACGAGTACATTAAAAAGTGGATTCCTGAATTCAATACGTCTGATTATGCTTTACCCATCGTAGAACATACGTTCGCTAGAAACCGCTGTCTTGAAAAGTACAAAGAAGCCTTACTTAAAAAGTAAAGTCTTTACCTTTACTCAATGGAATTGTTTAAAGGACTTAAAGTAGTAGATTGCTCATCAGTTTTGGCGGGACCGCAAGTTGGAACATTCTTCTCAGAATTGGGTGCCCGTGTGATCAAATTTGAAAATGCAAAAACCAATGGTGACATCACTCGAACATGGCACACGCCTGCAGAGTCGAAAGAAAAATTGAGTTCATATTACGCCGCTATAAACTACAATAAGGAAATTCGTTTCGTTGACTTGACCTTAGTATCTGATGTGAAAAAGATTCATGCTGAACTTGCCGATGCTGACGTAATTATTTCCAATTTCAAAGGGAATGACGCCATAAAATTCCAATTAGACACAAACTATTTATCGGAAAATTTCCCAAAGCTCATCCAAGGAGTTATTCGTGGATTTGAATATGATAAAGACCGTTTGGCTTATGATGTAGTTCTTCAAGCTGAAACGGGATTCATGTTCATGAACGGGACGAAAGAAAGTGGCCCAACCAAAATGCCTGTAGCTCTGATAGATGTATTGGCAGCGCACCAGTTAAAAGAGGGAATTCTCTGTGCACTTATTCAAAAAGAAAAAACAGGAAAGGGATCTCGAGTTGAAGTATCACTTGAAAAAGCAGCTCTTGCTTCATTAGCTAATCAAGCGAGCTACTTTCTTATGACTGGCGAAATTCCTCAACGTATGGGCTCCCTTCATCCGAACATTGCTCCCTACGGCGAACTGTTTGAAACTAAAGATGGAAAATGGATCGTCCTCGCAATTGGAAGTGATGAGCAATTCCGGAAACTCTGCGCAATACTAAATAACTCTGCAGCGCGCAAGGATGAGAGATTTGCATCAAATACCGAAAGGGTTAAAAACAGAACAATCTTGTTTGAAATTCTTCAAAATGAATTTCGAAATATAAATTGTCATGATTTCGAAAATGTCGCCCAAGCAATTGGAGTGCCCTATGGAAGGGTTCGAAATATGAAAGAAGTTTTTGAGAGACCCGCAGCATCTGCGAGTATTTTGAAAGAAACCCTTGAAGGTACAGAAACTCAACGCATAACTAGCGTAGCTTTTAATATTACATCCAACGTCTAGAAAAACAGATTGCTCAAATCAGCCAAAGAAAGACCTTCTTTGTCTTTTTCAGAAAGAATTTTTTCTCCATCAGGCCATTGAATGTTCAATGCCGAATCAAAGACATTCAAGCACACCTCGGAATTTTTGTCGTAATAGTTTGTGCACTTGTATTGAACTATGGTCTCATCCTCCATGGAATAAAAGCCATGAGCAAAACCTTCAGGAATGAACAATGATATCCCGTCGCCACCTTTTAGTTCAATTTGAAAACTCTTACCGAATGTTGGTTCGGTTTTTCGGAGATCAACAATAACATCAATTATTCTTCCCTTTACCACTCGAAGGAGTTTCGCTTGTGATTTCGGCGACTTCTGAGCATGCAAACCTCTTAAGACACCCTTAGATGAAATGCTCTCATTGTCTTGCACGAACGTAATATTCATGCCCGTTTCAATTCTAAACTGAGCCTCCTTAAAAGTCTCCTGAAACCTACCTCGCTCATCTCCAAAAACGGGCAAGTGAACAACCAATAAATCCCGAAATTCCGTTCTCTCTATTCTCATACTCTAATTCGTTGTAACTAAAAATAAGATTACCGTCGATGTAATTAAGGTTACCAAAGGAGCAATGTCCTTAACAAACTCATTGGTTATTTGAGGAACCGGTTCAACATAAATGATATCACCCGCTTGAACTATCATTTTCGCACTCTCAACACCCTCTATGGTAGATAAATTAAGACGGTACACCTCATGAACTCCTTCATTCGAGCGAATGATCTTCACTTTCGAAGCATTTCCACGCTCACGTATTCCTCCAGCTAATGCAATAGCCTCCAGGACTGAAACATTCTGATTCGCCAATGGAATAACTGCTCCCAAACTTCCCTCACCATTAAAGACCATGACTCTTCGATTTAAAACCCGTACCAAACAAAATGGATAATTGTAATTAACAAACTTCGACTCTAGAAATTCTTGTGCCTCTGGTATAGTTAGTCCCGACAATTTAGTTTTTCCCAATACAGGCAGATCAACTTCACCATTCTTGTCTAAAATGTAATACAAGTCGAACCCACCGTAATTAGGCTGACGCTCAATACCGCTTGTTGTATACTCAAGAATCATAGCGCCATCGCCCGTGAAGAGATTAATTGTGATATAGTCGAAAGAAGCTAACTTATACTCTCTGTTTGTTGAATCGAGATTGGGCTTTTTAAACTCATACTCCGTATCAGTCTTAAACATTATGTTCTTATTAATGCTGCAACTACTTAAGAGTGACACAATCAAGCCAAGAAATATTATTAAACGCATATTAGTCATAACAACAAAGAAACGAAGGTCTTTCATTATCTCAAAGGCATTTCCCTTATTTTTGAGCGGATTAAGCAAATATGGAAAGAATAACCATTTCAGAAATCACAAGAGACGACCTTCCATATATCCACTGGGTTGAAAATTTAGAGGAGTACTGGCATATTAATGAGCACCCAGGACCATATTCAATGCAAGAAATAGCAGATTGTTTTTTTCCTTCCAGATTCTACCCATTACACAAACAACAACGGTGGATTATTCGAAAACGTGAAATGAACGTCCCAATAGGAATTTTGGATGCTTTTGATTTTAACGAAAAAGAAATGTCAATTGGAGTTGGCATTCTCATTCCACTGAGCGCCGATCAACAGCGGGGCTTCGGCAATGAAGCCATTCAGTTATTAATTAAAAAACTTACATTTGACCCATACATCAAAAAAGTTTTTGCACTTATTGATAAAGACAACAACGCAAGTATAAAGCTATTTGAAAAATCTGGGTTCAGTTTCGTGAAAGAACAAATATGCCTCCATAGAATGGTAAACCGTTATGAAAAATTACTTTAAGAAAAACAAGAAGAAAGCTTTATTCATATTGTTAGGAATATCAGGCTTTGCGCTAATCGCGACAACCTACCTTTTTATAAACACTTCATTAAACCCAAACAGGAAAGACTTTTCAATTTATATTCCAACGGATAATAAAGGCCAAGATATTGAAAAGGCCATCTTAGATTCACTGTGTCAAAATTCAGACGCGCCACGTTCAATCTATCTTAAATGGAAAATTACTGCCTTCTTCAAATCACCTGAGAAGTTTCCTCCAGGCAGATACAAATTAGGTGGCAAACTTTCAGCGCGCAAAATTTTCAATAAAATAAACAACGGAAATCAAGACGCTATTTCATTTCGTATCGATAACATCAAAACCATTTATTCACTTGCCAAGCAATTCGAAAAAAAATTCGAACAAGACAGCGCGCATTTCATTGCTTATGTAAATCAAAATTTAGATTTACTGACACCAAACACTCAAGGATTACCTTTTGAAGTTAGACAACAACGGGTGCTCGAGAGACTTCTTGGCGATACGTACGAAATGTATTGGACGACCTCCCCCGAAAATTTCTTCTCACGGTTGAATACTATATATGATCAATATTGGACGTACGAGCAAGACAATTTAGCTTCACGAATTGGACTTTCAGAGCATGAAGTATACGTGCTCGCTTCAATTGTTCGTGGTGAAACAGCAAACGAGGAAGAGGCGCCCCTAATTGCTGGTCTATATTTAAATCGATTGAAGCAAGGAATGCTTCTTCAATCAGACCCAACAGTTCTTTTCGGCATAAACTCAAAAGAAAAAAGGCAACGCGTTCGACATAGCGATTTAAAATATGACTCTCCTTACAACACCTATTTGTATAAAGGTCTTCCACCAGCAACAATTCATATTGTAGAAAAAAGATACTTAAATGCTGTATTAAATGCGGCAACCCACAATTACATTTTCATGTGCGCTCAACCAAGAGGATCGGGAAAACATAACTTTGCAATTACATACGAAGAACATAAAGCAAATGCTCGAAAGTACCAATCGTACCTCGACTCAATCGATATTAATCGATGAAAAAAACAACGACCATTCTCATTCTTGTCTTTTCACATTTGTGTGTTTTTTCATTTGATAATGATACACTAGCGCTGAAACTCGCGCAACAAAAAAAGTACAACACTATTTTTTCTTCTTTTGCCATTGGAGCAAGTTCAGCGTCAGTCATTGGACTAAATAATTTGTGGTACAAAGATTTTCCCAGAAGTAAATTCCATTTCTTTAACGACTCTAAAGAATGGATGCAGATGGATAAATTCGGACATGCATTTACTGCGTATCAATTAGGAAGAAACTTCTACAACTCCCTACAGACAAACGATTCGAACAGGAAAAGAAACATACTTCTCGGCGGCGCCAGCGGATTAATCTATTTAACGAGCATTGAAATACTCGATGGAAAATCTGCACAATGGGGATTTTCGAATAGCGATATGATTGCAAATACATTCGGTTATTTTTTATTCGCTTCTCAAGAATATTTTCTGCAACAACAATTCATCTCAATGAAATTTTCTTATCAAAAAAGTGCGTTTGCAAATATGCGCCCTGAAACATTTGGTCATAATTTTCAACAACGACTTTTGAAGGACTATAACGGACAAACGTATTGGTTCTCTGCCCCACTATCTCTGAAACGCACAAATAGCAAGCACTTCACGCAGTGGTTATGCATTTCATTTGGATACAGTATTGATGAAATTGTATTCGCAGATAATAACATTAACAGTGTTAATAATTTTCACGCCACTCGTGAATTCTTTTTTTCTTTTGACGCAGATTTGAATAGAATTGAATGGCGAAGAAAGTGGATGAAAAAAATTGCAAGCGTAATTAATTTTATCAAAATTCCAAGTCCAACAATCGGGATAAGAAGCGATGGAAAAGTGAAAGTGTATCCGTTGTATTTTTAAGCTCACTTAAAACGTTAAGTGAGCATACTGAAAAGAAAATAATCAACCGTTTATTTTATGAAAACCAAAACCAAAGCTAGCGCGCCAAAGGCCGCTAAGAAAGCAGCTGCTCCTAAGAAAGCTGCTGCTAAGAAAGCTGCTGCTCCTAAGAAAGCTGCTGCTCCAAAAAAAGCTGCTGCTCCTAAGAAAGCTGCTGCTAAAAAAGCTGCTGCTCCTAAGA
>CAZEFR010000013.1:2173-13403 GCA_964511555.1 uncultured Chryseobacterium sp. | reverse complement strand
GCTGCTAAAAAAGCTGCTGCTCCTAAGAAAGCTGCTGCTAAAAAAGCTGCTGCTCCTAAGAAAGCTGCTGCTAAAAAAGCTGCTCCTAAGAAAGCTGCGAAGAAGAAATAATATTCTACTTCAAACATTAAAAAAGCCGTTTCTTGCGAGACGGCTTTTTTATTGGGTATATTTCTGATGAATCAATTCACATGCAGAAGTATAGGCAAATGGTCACTGTACCCTGCCTTATATGAATCTCCCACATAAACCCTAGCTGGCGATTTCACTCCATCCTTTGATGTGTAGTACAAAAAGTCATACGACACCACTTC
The DNA here is from genome assembly GCA_964511555.1 of uncultured Chryseobacterium sp. Taxonomy (GTDB): domain Bacteria; phylum Bacteroidota; class Bacteroidia; order Flavobacteriales_D; family Sanyastnellaceae; genus CAIZGX01. The sequence continues at coordinate 13,089 of CAZEFR010000013.1, read as the reverse complement.
AAAAGAATTCGCAGAGATACACTTGTTATCGAACATTCCATAACTCACTACAAACTGATCCAAAGGACTCCACTCACCTTTGTAAAAATGAGTACCCTTTTTCAACGCTTCGAAATCTGACATCATGTTGAACAAGACCGAATGTTCATTCAACACGCCCGCTTGTAAAACATCGTGCACACTTTTATTCGAAGGAAAATCGTTGAAGTCTCCCATGCAAATAATATTCGCCTTTGGATTTACTGAAAGAATCTGATCGACTTCTTTTCTTAAAACACTCGCTGCTCTTATGCGATGCATTTCCGATTCATCCTGTCCGCCTCTGCGTGAAGGCCAGTGATTCACGAACAAATGATAATCTTCACTCCCCACTTTAACAGAAACTTTAAGAATGTCTCTTGTGTTTGGATCGGATACACTTTCCAAAACAACAGGTATTGGTCTGCTTCCAACAATAGACACTCGCTTCGAATCGTAAATCATCGCTACATCAATTCCTCGTTCATCTGGACCTTCATACCAAACAACTTGATATCCCTTTCCTTTTAGAAAAGAAGTGTTGACCAAATCATTCAATACGGTTCCGTTTTCAACTTCAATCAAACCCACAATAGCCGGAAAGTTTGTTCCCTTGTTCGTAATCGCATCAACGGTATGATTCAGATGCTCGTAATACTTTGCGGTATTCCATTGCAATTTTCCAGACGGAGTAAAATCTTCATCCGCTTTATTCGGATCATCAATGGTGTCAAACAAATTCTCAACATTGTAACTCATTAAATCAAATTTGACTTTGCCCGGAGCATCGGAATACGTCTTGGTATCTAGCTGAGTAGTTTTACAAGAAGCCATTGAGGCTATGAAGAATAACACACCTATTTTTTTCATAACTCAAAAGTAGAACAGAACAATTCTACTTCCACCTACTCTATTTTTGTTTGAATGAAATTTAACGGAAACATATTTTTCGGAAGTGTGCTCATTCTCTTGGCGCTTGTCTCTTGCGGAACGAAACGAAGTGACAACAAAAATGTTTTCTATTACAACGAAAGCAACGGTATTACCTCGCTTGATCCCGCATTCGCGCGCGACCTTGAAATCATGTGGGCCACCAATCAGCTCTTCGACGGATTGGTTGAATTGAATGATTCGCTTCAGGTTGTTCCCTCCGTTACTAAATCGTATTCTGTTTCAGAGGATCTTCTTACTTATACTTTTATTCTGAAGAGTAACGTATACTTCCACAACAACTCCTGCTTCCCTTCAGAAAAAGGAAGAAAAGTAGTGGCATCAGATGTGGTTTATTCCTTCAATCGAATTCTAGACAATGCTGTTGCTTCTCCCGGCAAATGGATATTCGAAAAAGTCACCGAGGAAGGATTCTCCGCACCGAACGATTCAACATTCATTATTCAACTGAAAGAACCCTTTGCCCCATTTCTCGGATTGCTAACTACTCAATACGCGAATATTGTTCCGCATGAAGCTGTTGAAATGTATGGAACCGATTTCCGCAATCACCCGGTTGGATGCGGTCCTTTTCAATTTGCATTCTGGTATGAAAATGTGGCACTCGTGTTTCATAAAAATCCGAATTACTATTTGAAAGATGAATTCGGAAATGATCTCCCCTATCTAGATGCGGTGAAAATAGATTTTGTGAAAGACATGTCTGCTGAATACCAAGGCTTGCTTCAAGGCAAGTACGATTTCATGAGCGGCATACACAATGCGTTCAAAGATGAACTGCTTGACCCGAATGGAAATTTATCGAGCCCATACAGTTCTCAATTGTATTTGCAAAAAACACCTTTTATTAAAACAGACTATCTCGGATTCGTTGTAGATCCGGCACTTCAAGCCAATAAAGCTCTGCTTGATAATCGCGTTAGAATGGCCCTTCACCTTTCCATAAATAAAAAAGATATGGTGAAGCACTTGCGCAACAACACTGTTATTCCAGCAGACTTTGGTTTTTGTTCTCCAGCAGCAGCGAGAGACCTGAACACGGAACAACTCATATCCTTCAACAAAAAACAAGCACTTGATTTGTTGGCCGAAGCCGGATTCCCTGACGGAAAAAATCTTCCGACAATTGTGCTAAGCACGACCAGTGATTACGCAGACCTTATGGAGTACATTCAACACGAATGGCAACAGATTGGTATTCCTTGCGAGATACAACAATTGCAAGGAGCGGCGTTTCGAGATCAAGCGTCTAAGTGCCAACTCTCGGTCTTTCGAAAAAGTTGGTTAGCCGATTACGCGCATCCGGAAAACTTCTATTCTGTTTTCACCACTCCGCGCTTTGCGCCGAACGGTCCGAATTATACGCACTTCAGCAATGCGGCTTACGACAACATCTATTCGAAAATGGGTAAAATCAATTCAGCAGATAGCACACTTATCTATAGCCAACAACTCGAAGCAATTATTCATTCAGAAACTCCAATCATTCCTTTGTATTACGACCAAGTCATGCACTTCATTCGTTCAAACATTAAAAATTTCTCAACGAATCCGGTGAACATGCTCGATCTACGTAAAGTAAAAAAGGAATAAAAGATTCGTTAACTTCGCCACACCAAAAACCGCCGTGCTTAAAATAGATACCCATACCCACATTATGCCCGACCACTTACCCAATTGGAGTAAGGAGTTCGGATATGGAAAATTCATTCACCTCGACCATCACAGAGCTGGCTTTGCGCGTATGATGCAAGGCGATCAGTTCTTTCGAGAGATTGAATCGAATTGCTGGGATCCCGTTTTACGCATAAATGAGTATGCGAAATACAACACGCAAGTTCAGGTGGTTTGCACCATACCTGTTTTGTTTTCGTATTGGGCAAAACCAGAACATACACTCAAAGTTTCTGAATTCTTAAACGATCACATTGCAATGATTGTTGAAGATCACCCAAAGAATTACGTTGGTCTTGCCACCCTTCCCATGAATAACATTCCAATGGCTATTGCTGAATTGGAGCGCGCCAAGAAAATTGGATTTCGTGGAATACAAATCGGATCGAATATTAACGGCGTTAATCTTAGCGACGAAAAATTTCTTCCGCTTTGGAAAGCGTGCGAAGATTTAAGCATGTGCGTAATGGTTCATCCGTGGGAAATGATGGGCGAAAACGACATGAAGAAATATTGGCTTCCTTGGCTCGTGGGTATGCCCGCTGAAACAACACGCGCCATTTGCTCGCTCATCTTTTCTGGTGTCATTGAAAAATTCCCGAAGCTTCGTTTTCTATTCGCGCATGCCGGGGGTTCTTTCATTCCAACACTCGGAAGAATTGAACACGGATTTAATTGCAGACCGGATCTTGTTGCCCTTGACAACAATGTTGCGCCAAGTCATTACTTGAACAAGTTTTGGATTGACAGCGCCACGCACGACGCCGATTTGCTTCGTTACATCATGACGAAACAATCAACGAAAAAAATCGCATTAGGAACAGACTATCCTTTTCCGTTAGGCGATTTACACATTGGTCAATTCATTGAAGAAATGCAACTTGAACAAGCTGACCTAGAAAACATCATGCACGGTTCAGCCCTTGAATGGCTTGACCTTCCGAAAAGCATGTTCTAATTGAACTTCTTTTTATAGACCGTTTCATTTCCACATTTATCTTTCACTTTCAGGGAAAACTCATGCGGCTGTTCATCTGAGATCGACAACGGTAATTCCACCATGACCGAATTATTCTTTGCGTCGTATTCGTAGTAAATCCATGTACCATCCAATTCCGGACGAATGCTTTCTATTCCGCTTAACGCGTCGCTCACTCGGAACTTCACACTTCCAACTAAATCTGATTCAGGAAAAACCTGTTCAACAAATTCAACAACGGGTTTGTCCCAATCGGAGGCATAAGTGAAAGTTCCCAAAGAGGAAGCATTTGCTACAATGGCATTTCCTTCCACACTTCCTCCAATTGATTTTCTCTTAGAACCACCGCCTTGAAGCACAACAACTTTCTTTCGCTGCTCAGGTGTCATTGAATTCAAGTCGAACTGAATTTTCACTGGAGAAAAGAGTGCAATTCCTTCGTGGCCTATTTCCACAACAGGAGGCCTAAGCGAATCGAAGATCGGTTCAGACAGCAGCACACTTGCATCATCGAAGAGCGATTCTTTTTGGAAGACGATCTTACCTGATCTCGTTTGAATAGATTTCTCCTGTCCCGCAATTAGTTTTATGGCATTCGCACGTGAAGGCGCAACAGGCTGAACAGCTTGAACAAATCCAACGGCAGTAGCAATATTCCCTTTCCAATCTTCTGTTTCAAAACGAATACTATGAATAAGTGAATCTGTAATTTCAACCGGAACAGAAAACAAACTGATATCTTCTTTCAAAGGCGTTTGTTTGGGTCTTGAACACCGATACCATTGCCCCGATTTCGATTTGTAAATTCCCAATGGCACAAAGCCGTTTATACCTTTCGTTGTATTGAAATTCACTGCCCGAATATCCATTCGGTAAAACAAACTCCCATCAACAAAAACGCGCAAGGCCTTCACTCCGCATTCACCACTTCCAGTTAAATAGCGATCCACAATGGAAACCGCCAATTCCAATTTCCCAGGTTGAATTTCAAGAGGCAAAGTATCTGAAGCACCTCTTCCAGATACAAAATGTCCCATAGCCGGCAATTCATTCGGACTAATCTCGCTTGCGCTAAAACCACTCCATGCACTAAACGCTTCAAAAATTGGAGCAAGTGTATCGCGCACCGGCAAGCCAAATCGCATGGGATCGATGCATAGCTCTGTCCGACTGTCACGCACTTCGAAGTGCAAATGCGGACCACCACTTCCCCCTGAATTACCGCTCCAAGCAATGTGTTGACCTCGCTTCAAATTTATCTGACCTTCTTTTAAATACCAGTCTAAATCGTAAGTTTCTCTTGATTTATGTTGAAGTCGAAGCAAGGAATCGATTTCTTGATTGAATTTTTGAAGATGGGCGTAAACCGTAACAAATCCCTCAGGATGCGTCACATAAATGGCCTTGCCATATCCGAATGGTGAAATTTTTATTCTGGAAACGTATCCGTCGGCTGCACAGTAGACCGGCAAACCTTCTCGCTGTTCGGTGCGCAAATCCATTCCCGAATGGAAGTGATTCGAGCGAATTTCAGCGAAGGAACCTGCGATCTCCATGGGTATATCTAACGGCGAACTGAATGTCAATTTTTTTCCCTGTGCAAAAGTCGCAGAAAGCAAAAAAAGGAGAATCAAAAATCGACTCGAATTCAAATTGCTGAAAACCATGCTGCAAAGTGCACAGAAAAAGCCTTCGATGCGATTCGCGGGGGTTATTTTATTCACAGCCATTGAGGAAAAAAAGCGAACGTCCTTGGGCTGATTTTGACTAACTTTGTAATGCTTCAACAAAAGCTATACGTATTTATGGAATCGGCTCAACACTTTGAAACACTTACAGCAAAAATTCACGAATTGGGTGAAGTTAAGCGCAATGCTATAAACGCATTGAATAAAGTGAACGAAGAATTGGCTTCGGTATACAAAATCAACAAAGGACTTCAAGATCAGATTGAAGACTTAAATGTTAAAATAGAAGAGTTAGAAGCAAACCAATCGTTGAGGAATGAAACACAGATAGATCATGTTCATTCAACTAAGCAGAGAATCAACGCATTGGTAAAAGAGATAGATGAATGTCTTTTACTATTAAACAAATAGTGGAACAATGAGCGAAGTAACCTTACAAATATCCATTGCAGGTAAAAATTACCCTCTACCGGTGAAGGCTTCAGAAGAAGCTTCCATCCGAAAAGCAGAGTCGCAATTGGAAGAGGCCGTTTCCATGTTTCAGAAAAACTATTCGGTAAAAGACAGAGGAGATTTACTAGCCATGGCGGCTTTACAAATCATAACTAAACTAAACAACACCCCTGCCCAGGTTATAGAGAAAACCGTTGAGGTTGTGGTGGAAAAGGAAGTCATTGTTGAGAAAGAAGTTGTGATTGAAAAAGAAGCTGCCGCACCCGATTATACCGAGCAATTCTCAGCATTAGAGAATCTCGTTGACGGTTATTTGGCGAACTAGTCCACTCTACTCCCCCTCTGCTTTAGGAAACGGACCCGAACGTCCGCATGTGGAACACTAATACTTTATGTCCAATGGATGGCAGTGTATTGATTATTGTTTGCTCTATAACCGGAGTAATCAGTGGTGCTCTTCTTACCTACTTTGTTTTAAACGGTGCTTTAAAGTCTAAGAAAGACGGCATTATTGAAGAAGCGAAGAAAGAAGGAGAAACCCTTAAAGAGAAAAAAATTCTTCAAGCCAAAGAGAAATTTTTGGAATTGAAGTCGCAACATGACCGTGAGGTTGGTGACAAAAACAACAAGCTGAAACAGGCGGAAGATCGCATCAAAAATCGCGAGCGTGAAATTTCACAACAACAAGAACAACTCAAGCGCAAAGAAAAAGAGGCTGAAGCTCAGAAAGAAAATGCTACGAAGTTGATTGAATTGAATGAAAAGAAGTCTGCTGATTTAGAAAAATCGCAACAGAAAATCATTGCACAACTGGAAGATCTTTCTAAACTTTCTGCTGATGCTGCAAAGGCTCAGTTGATGGAAATGTTAAAGGAAGACGCGCGTAATGCTTGCGCTTCACAAATTCAAGGTATTGTTGACGAAGCGAAATTGAAAGCGAACCAAGAAGCGAAGAAGATTGTTATTCAGACTATTCAACGCACAGCTGTAGAGCATGCCGTTGAAAATAGCGTTTCAGTTTTCAATATTGAAAACGATGAAATCAAAGGTCGCATCATTGGTCGCGAAGGACGTAACATCCGTGCGCTTGAAGCAGCAACAGGAGTTGAAATTATTGTAGACGACACCCCTGAAGCCATTGTCCTTTCTTGTTTCGATCCGGTTCGCAGAGAGATTGCACGTTTATCGTTGCACCAATTGGTGACAGACGGACGTATTCACCCGGCGCGTATTGAAGAGGTTGTAGCGAAGGTTCGCAAGAACATCGAAGAAGAGATTGTTGAAGTTGGAAAGCGCACCTGTATTGAAATGGGCATTCACGGTCTGCATAGCGAATTGGTTCGCATGGTGGGACGTATGAAGTACCGTTCATCTTACGGACAAAACTTATTACAACACAGCCGCGAGGTAGCCAACCTTTGTGCTACTATGGCAAGTGAATTGGGATTGAATCCGAAAGCTGCTCGCAGAGCAGGATTGCTTCACGATATTGGAAAAGTTCCAGACGACGAAAGCGAATTACCACACGCGGTGTTGGGTATGAAGTTGGCAGAGAAGTACGGTGAAAAACCTGACGTGTGCAACGCTATTGGCGCTCACCACGACGAGGTTGAAATGAAAACTTTACTTGCGCCAATCATTCAAGTTTGCGATGCTATATCAGGAGCTCGTCCTGGAGCACGTCGTGAAGTTGTTGAAGCATACATTCAACGTTTGCGTGATTTAGAGAACTTAGCGTTAGAATATCCTGGCGTATCTAAATCGTTTGCTATTCAAGCGGGTCGTGAGTTACGTGTAATGGTTGAAGCAGATCGCGTAACAGACGATCAAGCCGATGCATTAGCGATCTCATTGGCATCTCGCATTGAAACTGAAATGACATATCCTGGCCAAGTGCGTGTAACGGTTATCCGTGAAAAACGTGCTGTAGGTATTGCGAGATAATCGTAAATATTAGACGAACAAAAACGCCCGCGAATGCGGGCGTTTTTTATTTCAATCTAGCTTTACACGCTAACCTGTCCCTTCTTCCGAATTTTCGGTTAAAGTCCATTCTGTAATAAATTCCCGTACTTATTTGAAAATTCGCCTTACCCTCGAACTGTGTCCGAATAGAAGCGTCTGTTATCCAATTCACACGTTTAATTCCAATTCTAATTCCTAATGTGCCAAAATATTCATTTGGCTTATTCCAATTCATCCCAATACTTTTCATTTCCTGGTATTTCACACCAACAGAATAATGCAAGAAACGTGACGTGATTCCATCAATAGCAATTAAACAAGAATATCTACCTACTATATCAGGCAATAAACTGTCTCCAAGACCTACTACAAACCGTGAAGGATAATCTAAATATGTAAACTTCAATCCAATAAAATCGGCCGATTTCACATCACGGTTCGAGTTATGCTCTTCGTACTTTTTTGAATTATACAATTTATAAATACCTGCTGAATAACCGAAATGAGCCGAATTCATCTGAAAACCACTCACCGAGTCCAAGGCAACTTCATTCGAAAAAAGCTCTGTTCCCAATTGCAATGAATAATTGAAAGGCCGTGTTTGTTTTTCTGCCTTAATCATTCCCCGAAGAATATGACTCTCTACTTTTTTCTTGAGATGTATAATTTCCGAATCGGCAATACCGTATGTTTTCTCCAGTTCTTTAATAAGATTATAGGCCCCTTGAAAATCTCTTTGATGAAAGAGAGACTCCGTTCTATCAATGGACTTACTTCTCTCGTAATCCAGACATTTATTCTGAATCACAATGTACTTCTTAAGATTTATATCCTTTAGCTTATCTATTTGCAACTTAAATCTATTGATTTCATGCTCCAATCCTTTTTCTAAAGCATTCTCGAGTTGAACAAATATCTGATCAAAATACGCTCTTTGCAGTTGAGCCTTCAATTCTTTTATTTCATTCTCGCAAGAGAGCAAAGAGCAATACTCATCAATTTCATTCAGCGCTGCCTCATACCTAGCATTGGATTCAAACAAGAGCACATCGCGCTTGAGTTTCACCTTATAATTTACCTCAGCGGATGCTAGCTCTTCCTTAATGAACGGGTCGTTCCGATATTGTTTTTGGAGCATTCGAAGCGAACGAATGGCGAAATTAAAGCGTTCCAGACCCAAAGAGTCACTAACAATACCCAATTGCTCTTCATAATGCAATTGAATCTGTGTTTGACTCAAAAGCGCTATACCATTCTGGCATTGGGCATAATAATTATCGAATTGAGTAATATCAATTGAAGGATCCAAGTATATAGATGTTTGCTTGTGTGAATTCAAAACATCCAACTTCTTTTTGTACAAGCTAGCGTCTACGTTATTTGAAGAATTATATACTGCATTAATCTCACTATTCAACCCCTTTATTGAACTTAAACAATCTGCGTAGTTCGCTCTTGCTAATTTCAATTTGTCCACCGTAAACCTCCCATAAACCTTGCGTGCCTTTTCATCTGTACAGAAGCTAAATGTGCCGTAGCTTAAGTTCGAAGAAGACTGAATGTCTACGTGAGAATCGAAGTATGAAGAAAACTTACTATTCACCTCAGAGACCTCCATTACCGTTTGGGAACGAACACTGCTTAAAATTTTTTCAGACATCTCTCTTCGCAACTTCACTTTCAAATCTTCCTCTGCCTTTCTTTTGCCGGAATCATTATTCTTCTCCAGTGTAACTTCGAGATGCGTTTCAATTATGTCCGATGAATAACTTTCATTCAAAAACATATCGCATTGTCCCTCGGCTATCAAAACCAAAGAGGAAAAAGAAACGAGCATGAGAACACTTTTAATGTATCTCATTTCTTGAATCAATTGATTGTAATGCCTGCGCCAAGTCTGCAATAATATCCTCAGAGTTTTCAATTCCAACACTCAAACGAATCATCCCTTCTGTTATTCCCATTCCAATCTTATCTTCATCTGGAACGTCGGCATGTGTCATGGAAAACGGATGCTGCGCTAGGCTTTCATTACTTCCTAAACTAACAGCCAACTTAATTAGCTTGCAACTGTCTAGGACATGAAAAGCCTCTTCTTCTCCACCGCGAACCGTGAAACCAATCATTGCACCCGGAGCTTTGCATTGCTCTTTGTAAATAGCAATTTGCTGAGGTGAATTTGTTGGCAGTCCAGGAAAAAACACTTGCTCAACTTTCGGATGATTCAACAAAAACGCCACAACATCAACTGCATTCTTTGTTTGCTGATCCATACGAATCTTCAAGGTCTCTATGCTTCGAGTGAGCAACCAAGCTGTGTATGGCGCAATCATGTTTCCTAAAAACGTACGCAGGGTTTTGATAGCTGTAATGTGCTCTTGTTTCCCAACAGTAACACCCGCAATCAAGTCACTATGTCCGCTCAAATACTTCGTTGCGCTGTAACACACAACATCTGCACCCCACTCCATTGGCTTTTGCCAGATTGGGCCCATGTAAGTATTATCTACCGCGTATAAAACTTTGTTCCCTGAAGTGGCTTCAATCTTATTTCTAAATTCTTGAATAGCCTTTAAATCGAACAAATGATTTGTTGGATTCGCCGGTGTCTCGGTGAAAACCATTTTCACTCGACCCAATTTATTTTCTGAATGAAGACGATCGTACAACTCATCTAATGAATCATTCGGCCCAAAAGACTCCCATTGAATTCCAAAATCAATCAATACCTGATGAATGAAATGATGCGTCCCTCCATAGGTTGGATGGCTGCAAACTAAAATATCGCCTGGACGCAAATACGCCAACATGGTTGTTGCAATGGCGCTCATGCCACTTTCGAATGTTGCTGCCTCATCAGCGCCTTCCCACAATGCCAAACGTTCTTCTAAAATTTGAAGATTCGGATTGTTCAATCGGCTGTAGATAAGACCTAGCTGTTCGCCTTCTTTCATAGTGTCTTTGCCATAAGCCAACGCAAAAAAGCGCTTGCCTTCAGCGGCTGTATTGAATACGAAAGTTGAAGTTTGAAAGATTGGTGTTTTAACCGATCCTTCGCTCCATTTCGGATTGTAGCCGTGGCTCATCATCCACGACTCAGGGTGTTTCTTTTCCATTTGCCGAAAATACGAAATCTATTCGCTATCTTTGAGCTTCGAAATGCGATTCGTACATCCCGAAATACTTTG
>CAZEFR010000013.1:0-2163 GCA_964511555.1 uncultured Chryseobacterium sp. | reverse complement strand
CCCTTACAGCACTTGCCGTTCCGGTTCTTATTCACCTCTTCAATTTTCGCAGGTATAAGAAAATTGCCTTTTCAAATGTTTCCTTCCTCAAAGAAGTGAAATCGGAAACAACCAAATCTTCAAAAATTCGACACCTGCTCATTCTGCTATGCAGATTGCTCGTCTTTGCTTCAATAATATTCGCCTTTGCTCAACCTTACTTTCCAACTGCCTTGAGCGAAAAAATGAGTGGCGCACGCGTGGTGAGTGTATACATAGACAATAGTCTGAGTATGCAAGGACAACTAGACGGCGTTTCATTTTTAGAATCTTCCAAACAAAAAGCAAGTGCTATTGTAAGCTCCTTCTCGAACAACGATCGCTTTCAGATCATCTCAAATGATTTCAAAGGAACTGACCAGCGCCTTTTATCGAAAGACGAAGCTTTACAAACCATTCAAAGCATTTCCTTTAGTCCTGAAACCAAACAACTCAGCGCTGTGTTCGAGCGTCAACGTGACCTACTTGGAAAATCTGCAGCAGACATTCGCCTCTATTACTGGATATCAGACTTTCAACAAAACACAAGTGACGTTCAAGAAATTACCAATGCACAAAATGAATTTGTAACTGCCATTCCTGCAACATTCGAGACGCAGAAAAACATTAGCATCGACTCAATCTATTTCTCAACACCACAGCGTATTCTGAATAATTCAGACACACTCTTAGTTGTTATTCAAAACCACAGTGCTGAAGAAGTAAGCAACATACCATTGAGTGTAGAACTCGACGGAATTCAAAAAGCGGTAAGCAGCGTAACACTTTCAGCGCATGGAATAACGACCATTCCAGTTGCCTTTAGCACCCCACAAACTGGATTTCATTATGGAAGTGTGCGCATAAACGACTTCCCGATTGTGTTCGATGATGTTCATTATTTCGCCTATGCCATTTCCGAAAAAATAAATGTTCTGAATATTGTTGGAAGTGAACAGCAGAACATCGCTCAACTTTTTACCGAAGACCCGCAATACAATTTCAATTCTGTAAATTATTCAGCAGTCACTACTGAAGCCATCCAATCTTCCAACTTTGTCATTCTGCAAGGTGTTCAATCGCTATCGCCGCAACTGATTGGTGACCTTTCCTCCTATGTTCAGCAAGGCGGGAGTGTGTTTGTAATTCCTCACTCCGTTTCAGATTTATTGACATACAATAATTTCTTAGGAAGATGCAATGGCGTGCAGTTCGGACAAAAATCAAACACTGCACTTTCGGCAACTGCAATAGATTTAAGTAATCCATTTTACAGTCCCGCTTTCGAGAAATTACAGAATAACGCGTCCCTACCATCGGCCACTTTGCACTTTCCCCTAAACAATAGCAACCTGCAATCAGTTCCGCTCATATCATTTCAAGACAACACACCACTATTGGCGTTAACCCAAGTTGGAAAAGGAAGGCTTTTCACATGTTCGGTTTCGACCTTAAAAACTGAAAGCACATTTCTTGCACACGCCTTGTTCCCAGTTAGTTTGCTTCGTGCAGCAGAGACAAGCGCCGATGCTCAACAATTGTACTACCAATTAGGAAAAGAATCGTTCTTGACATTAAGCCACACGCCAACAACGGCAGAAGGACTGTTTGAAATTAGTAGTACAAATAATTCCAAAACATTCATTGCGCAATCGAGAAGCGTTGGCGGCCTAACAGAAGTATTTCTTCCTACTGAAATGAATGAATCAGGCTTCTATGTTGTGAAGGAAAACGGTTCGAACCTCATGCCTATTGCTATGAACTTCAACAACAGTGAAAGCAATACTGAGATTCTTACTTCGGAAGAACTTACGAAACTTGCACAGCAAGTTGGATTAACCGAATTCTCATTCAAAGAAGCGAATGCAGAAATGCTTCAATCTTTAGCAACAGAATTGGGAGGTGGAATTTCATTGTGGAAATACCTCATTTACGCTGCGCTCTTGTTCCTTGCACTTGAAATTATTTTGATTAAAATTTGGAAGTCGAAAATATGAAAACACTGATTCAAAACGCCAAACTCTTCGCACCACTTTCGAAGCACCATTTGAAAATAATGGATGTTGAAATTACCAAAGGTGTTATTTCGGCAATAGGAAAAAACCTTCCTGTTGGAAAATCAAAAGTTGTTACCGGAAAAGACCA
>CAZEFR010000012.1:23972-52795 GCA_964511555.1 uncultured Chryseobacterium sp. | reverse complement strand
ATGGCATGCGCTATGATTTACCTTTCTTCTTCTTACCTTTTGCCTCTTCGCCGTATCCACCATAGCCGTAACCATAGCCATAACCGTAACCATATCCGTAGCCGTAACCGTAGCCATAGCCGTAACGATAGGCGTACTTGCCGTAGTAATATCTCCAGCGTTTCTGCTTAATGTTATTCAGAAGGATACTTGTGTTTGACAAACTATTTTGGGTTAGTACATCTTCGAGATAATTAACACCTTGCTTGGTAGCCTTCAGAGTATTCATTACAAGTATTCCTCGGTCTACTTTTGAAAGTAAAACGAGACTATCTGTAATGAGCATAATTGGAGGCGTATCTATGATTACGTAGTCGTAAGTCTTCAATCCCTCGGCAATTAAATCATCTACTTTCGCACTTAGAATTAACTCCGATGCGTTGGGTGGCACAGGTCCGGCCAAAACAACGTCAAGATTCTCGATATCGGACTGAAAAACGACTTCCTCTAGTGTTGCTTTTCCAATGAGATAGGTACTCACCCCTTGCATATTCGTTGTTCTAAACATCTTGTGAACCTTCGGTTTATGTAAATCGAAGTCGAGAAGCAAAACTTTCTTCGAAGCTTTTGCTAACGTGGCAGCAAGGTTCGTCGATACGAAAGTCTTTCCTTCTCCAGGATGCAACGATGAAATCAAAATCAAACTGTGCCCACTATCCGGCAACAAGTATTGCAAATTCGTACGAAGCGTTCGGAAGGCTTCACTCACATTGCCACGAGGATTTGCTTGAATTGCGATTGGGTCACGCTCAATTTCCTCATAGTTCGGAATACCACTAATTACAGGGAGCTTGGTTAATTCCTTCAACTCGCGCAAGTGCTCAATGTGCTCAAAGAAGAGCATACGAACAAGTCCGATTAGCAGTGAAATAAGTATTCCAACACCAATCCAGAGGTAAATAATACTCTGACGGTCGGGACCTACAACACCCATGTTACGTGCCGCCTCAATTACACTGGTTTGGGGAATGATTGCCGCTCGCGCAATGACCGTATTGGCCTTCTTTTCCAATAAGAAGGTGTAGAGTTCTTCGTTTACTTTCAGTTTGCGCTCAATAGACATCAAGTCGCGCTCACTTTTAGGAATGTTCGCCAACTCTGCTTCGAGATCTACAATCTGTAATTTCAAATCGGCAATGCCCTGGTCAATGGCCACTTTCGTATCGCGTGTGTACTTGAAAATACTATTCCGAATAGTCTGAAGGGTAGAGTCTACACGCTGAATACGCTTATCTGGCGCTTTCACATCTACCAACAACGAACTTCGTTTTTGTTTCAATTGAAAAAGATCTTTCACTAACTCTGTGAGGGTAACATCCTCTTCTCGCAAATAGTTCATGGGTGGTATGACCGCACGATCAGGTTCCTTCAACAAGAAGTTTTCCAATCCTTGAATAGACTCTCTTCTTAACTCAAGATCACGCAGTGATATATCAGAGTTGGTTAGCGCTTCAAAGGCAGCGTCTTGTTCCTTACTAAGGTCAAGAATGTCTCGTGCATCTTTGAAGGTCTCCATGGCCAATTCCAAAGAGTCAATAATCTTTACAATTTTATTGATTTGAATATCTATGTAGGCCTGTGTATTTTCGTTTATGGCTATCTCGTTGTAAAGCGTATAGTCTATGTAAACAGTAGCAAGGGTATCTAGGAAAGTTTTGGCTCTTGTTGGTAATTCATCTTGACATGTGAGGGTAAGAATACTGGTGTATTCCACGTTTTCAATGGTTAAGGCTCCCATGTATTTATCTACCAATTGTTTCATTGGTCGAACCTTAATCTGAAAACTTTGATCGGTCACGGTTGAAAGTCTTGATTCATCTACGTGATCAGCCATGTCTATCTGAATGGTAAAAAGCTGTTCAATGTACTCTTTACCGAATTCGTATGTTGCAGAAATGAGTTTTCCTGAGTACTCATAGCTGAGCTCATACTTCCCCATGTCTAATACTTTTATGTTAATGGGAACGTTGTACATTCCCGATGACATTTTTTTCCAATCACATGTAATTTTTAGGGCGTCGAACTCGTCGACTTGCAAGGTTTTTACCCTTCCAACTAAATAATACGAAATGGTGTAATCGAGCTTGTTAAGGCTTTTCTCAACGATATCATATGAAGCTATGATTCTCTTTTGGTTGGTAACGTCTTGCATAAGCGAGATGTAACCCAGCTCGCTGTACATACTTTTCTGGTAGTCATATGTCTCGGAAGATCTCAATAGTATCTCGGTCTTCGCGGCATAAATGCTTGGCAGTCTGTGCGTATAGAAATAAGCAGCAACAAATGCAATAAGCGCACACCCCACAATCCAGAACCAACTTTTGTTCAGGAACCGCATTATGGGCCTGAGGTCGTCTGCGTCTAGGAAATTCGATTTAGTTTCTGCCATGGGTTCACTCGAGATTGACAAATATAAAGGAAGAGAGCCAATATTGAAGATTTTAGGCCCTACGGTGGCGGAAATAATTAAAGTCTATTATATTTGTGTCATGAACCGTTCTAGAAAACTCATCCTTTTGTCAATTTTCTTTTTCTCCTTTGCAGCAATTGGAATTTGTCAAGCACCGCCTACCCCACCAAGTGGTGGCGCTGCACCTTGTGGTGGTCCCTTCGGAACAGTTTGTCCTATCGATGGCGGTGTTAGCCTGCTAATCGCGGCAGGTGCTGCATTAGGCGGAAAAAAAGCCTTCGATCTAAAAAAGAAAAAAGCTTCTTAAATACTCAGTGAAAAATCCACTCATTCGATTTTTTGTCATTGGTACCATCCTCTATTTCGGATGGTATTTTTTTTACGAGTTGTATTTACTTCCTTCAACGGCTATTGATGAAATGCTTGTTGACGTGCTCGTTAAAGGAGCGGAAGGACTGCTCAAACTCTTCAATTTTTCTATTCGCGTTTTCGATGACGGACTCTACCGCAATCATATTGCTATTGATGGAACTGCTGGTGTAACGGTGGGCGCTCCATGCGATGGAATGATACTCATGGCCTTGTTCATCATTTTTGTTGTGGCCTATCCTGGAACAAACAAAAACAGACTGTGGTTCATTCCGTTGGGTCTATTCGTGATTCAATTCATGAATGTGCTGCGCATTATGGCTTTGGCATTCATTGTTTATTGGAACGAAGATTATTTAGCCTTCAATCACGATTACACATTTACCGCTCTAGTATACGCCGTTGTGTTTGCGTTCTGGTGGTGGTGGTCGAAGTTGTATGTCCCTGCAAATGGCAATTCCGAAGAAAAATAAGTTCATACTTGTTGCGATAGCCGTCGTAATGATTGCCATGGGCTTCTACCAAGAACAGGCCAAGGTGAACGTGAATTTCATTCTTGAAAAAGGCGCACAAATTCCTGGATTCTTCAACCAAAACACTGAAACAAAAATTGCTTTGCTCACTGCAGAAAAAAGCAAATCGAACTTCGATTATTACTACAGTCACGAAACCATTGAGGTTCTCTATTCTTTCAATCAAGGGGAACTTTCTAAATTGAAGTGGGTCATCACCTTCGCTTCCATCGCTTCATTCACCCTACTCAATATTCTCGCACTGTACTTTCTTCAATTCAAAAAAAGGGAAATACAGTTGTTTTTATTGGTGGAAGGAGGCTGTCTTATTCTTGCTGTGCTGGTGTTCATTCTCGGGAAGATCATTCATCAGAATGAAGCCGTATATCCGGCAGTTCGCGGAATCATGGGTATTCTGCAATCGCCTGTGCTCGTGCTCATTTTCATTCCCGCTAAAAAATTATTTAACCGCACTTTCTAATTATGGAAATTCAACTCGCTCCTCACGCTAGACTTTGGGTCTTCACTTCAAACAAATTACTTTCTTCCGAGCAATGCGCATTCATTGAATCTGAATTGAAACAATTTCTTGAAGGATGGAACAATCATGGAAGGGCAATGTCAGGTCAGGTTTGGATTGAAATGAATCGTATTCTAGTTGTTGCTGCTGACGAAAATATTATGCTTGCCTCTGGATGCAGCATAGATAAATTGAATAGGGAAGTGCTTCGCATTGGCGATGCGCTTGGAGTGAATTTGTTCGATCGATTAACTGTTTTGTTCAAAGAGAATGACGAAATTCAAACGGAAGGAATAGCACAATTCTGGGCGCTTCGCAAAGCGAATAGACTCACCGATGAAACACTTGTTCTTGATACAACCGTTGCCACAGTAGGCGATTGGACCACTTCTAAATGGAAGCCCTTCGCGCATACTTGGCACAAAGACATGTACGGCAGATAATTATTTCTGCGATGTTTCTTTCTGAACTTTCTGATCAATGAAATAGACCAGCGAAGCCATAGACGCTGCGCCCAATTCCAGCTCACGTTTGTTCACGTTCTCGAAACGATCGTTGTCTGTGTGATGAAAATCGAAGTAACGCTGTCCGTCGACCATTAATCCAAAGAGCATCGTACTTCCGTTTTTCAAAGGGCCAATGTCTACTCCACTCCACCCGCGTTTGAAAGAAAAAAGATTGTAGGGTTCGAAGAAGGGCATGAGTGATTTCACCCATTCCACCTGACTGTCTTGTGCATCGCAACTGAAACCTTTCGGGGTGAATCCACCGCCGTCGCTTTCAATGGCAGCAACATGTTCCCAACCTTTTTCTTTCGCAACTTTTGCATAGGTCTCTCCACCGTCGTTACCGAACTCTTCGTTGATGTAAAGCACCGCACGAATGGTACAAGCTGGCCTATATCCTGTTGCCTTCATGATGCGCAACACTTCTATACTCTGTACAATGCCGGTTCCATCGTCGTGCGCGCCTTCGCCCACATCCCATGAATCGAGGTGTCCGCCCACGACAATAATTTTTTCTGGATAAACACTTCCTTTGATTTCTCCGATTACGTTCGATTGCATAACGCTGTCGAAGCGCTCACATTCCATGCGCATTTCGAAGAGCACTTTTTTATTTGATTGAAGCGCTTCGTGCAGGAAATGTGCATCGAGGCTGCTCAATGCAGCCGCTGGAATCTTTGTTACATCGTCTTTGTAGCGCATAGCTCCCGTGTGCGGAAACTTATCATCGGCTGAAGTCAATGAACGAATGATGCATCCGACCGCACCGTACTTCGCCGCTTCGGAAGCACCGTTGGTTCGAATAGGAGAAGTGTTTCCGTAGGCAGAACCTGTGTTAATGATTGAGGGATCAAATGCCTTATTAATGAACACTATTTTTCCTTTTACTTGATCGCCTTTGGCTTTAAGGTCTTCGAAATCTTTCACTTCAACGACCTCTGCTTTAAGTGTGCCGTTTGTACCAATAGAGCCTCCCAAAGCACGCAAGGGGATTTCGGTTTTCTTTTTACCCACGTAAATCGCGGCGTACTCTTTTTTCCCGCGTTTCCATTTCGGAACTTCAACGGGCATAAGGAACACATTATCTGCAGGGATTGATTTCAAAACTGAATCTCCCCACACAATGGCCTTGTCTGCGGCCTCTGATCCCGCAAGGCGGTGTCCAATTTTCTTACACAAGTAATACAAATCGTTGTAGGCTTGTGCCGTTGAAAGCGCCTCTGAATAAAAGCCTTTCACAACAGTGGAATCTTGCCTGGTGAATTGCGCGTTAGTCTTTGAAACAAGAATAACAAGTGCTAAAGTGAGTAATGAAATCTTCTTCATTGCATGTATGCTCCGTTGTTAATGTCGAGCGCCTGTCCGGTTATTGAATTTTGTTTTCCTGAAAAAAGAAAGGCAACAAAGTTTCCTACCTCTTCGGGTTGCGCCATTCTTCCGGTGGGCACGTAGTTCATTTGTTCTTGGTAGGCAACATCGTAGGTCGATTGATTTCGATCTGCATGCCGTTGAATGCTGTCTTTCGACATTTGCGTTTCTACCCATCCAGGTGTAATGGCGTTGACTAAAATTTGTTCTCGTGCCCATTCAACGGCCCATGCGCGTGTGAGTCCGAGTACTGCTGTTTTCGAAGCGATGTAGGCGCTGTGATTCGGCACACCGAAACGCGCTAGGATGGAGCTTGTGAGTAGAATATGTTTGTAGGTTGCCGATGATTTTCTGAGGTATGGCAGGCATTCCATGATGGTGACGTATGTTCCGGTAAGGTTAATTGAAACAATTTCGTCCCAACGATCTTCTACGCCGTAGGCGTTTTCTCCGCCGACTCCTGCGTTAGCGAAAACGCATTCTAGGCTGTCGTCGCCTAAAATATTTTTGAGTCCTTCGCGAAATGCGGAAGCATTTCGCACGTCGGCGGCCAGCACGCAGTGATTCTCTGAATGCCTTAATTTGGCTAATACTTCATTCAGTTTTTCTTCGTTCCTTCCCACTAAAATTAGGCGGTTGTTACCTTCTTCTGAAAGAGAATGTGCCGCCGCGGCACCAATTCCGCTGCCTGCTCCTGTTATGAGTATTGCTTTCATGATTAAGTTTGAACAAAAATAGCGGAACACCATTCATAACAAGACATGAAATTTAATCTAAGCGAAATTACTGGCCTCATTCAAAGTCGAAGAACCATAACACCTGAGCACTATACTACTCGTAAAGTGCACAAAGAGCAAATTGAGAAGATGTTGCAAAATGCAGTCTGGGCTCCAAATCACAAGCTAACGCAACCTTGGCGCTTCCATGTTTATTTGGAGGAAGGAATGGATGAACTGCGTGAAAAAATTCCTGCGCTCATGCCCGAAGACCAACCTGTTAAAAAAGATAGAATAACCGCTAGATTGAATCGAACGAGTGCCTTGGTTATTGTTTGTGTAGAGCCTTCCGAGAAAGCCTCGGTTCACGAAGAAGAATACGCCGTTGCTTGCGCCATACAGAACCTTATGCTAACGGCAACCGCATATGGCATTGGAAGCTTTTGGGCTACACCCGGATTCGTTAGAAATGAAAAATTCAATCAAACATTAAACCTTCCTGCGCAACAAACTTGTCTTGGAATGGTTTATCTCGGTTATGCTGAAGGCGAATGGCCAACAAATCATCGCAAACCACTTGAATATGTTACCCAATGGAATTCTGCAAAAAAATAGTTTTTTTTCTCTGCGTTCAATTGCTGGCAAATCATGCATTCGGACAATCAAGCAGCCCCAATGACTTTCGATTCGGATTTCAACTTAGACCCATAGTTCCGAATGCCTATTTGAACACCTCTTTTGAATCGGCAAGCCTGCCCAATTTCAACTACAGTGCAAAATCAGATTTTGGAATGAGTTTCGGCTCTATTATCCGCAAACCGCTTGGGAAGTTTTGGAATTTAGAAACCGGATTGAACTTTGTAAAAAGGAATTATACGCTTAACTTCAATCTAAACGATAGCGTATCTGTAAGTTCTGAGCATGATATGACTTTCATTGCTTACGAAATTCCAATTCAAGCACTCGTTTATGTTCGACTTGGAAAAGCGTTGTACATGAACGCCAGTGCGGGTGTTTGTTTTGATTTTTTTCCAAGTGAAACAGAAACATTTAGTTCGGAAAGAGTAGACTCCACCTATTTCGATTTTACCCAAAAAACTTATCGAATTAAGTGGGCGGCCTTGGCGGCTCAAACCAATCTGGGTTTTGAATATCGGACAGAAAAAAAAGGATACTATTATCTTGGCGCTTCTTTCCATCGCCCGTTTAACAGAATTGCAGCATCTCAAGGCGTTATAGATACAAACGCTGGATCGGAAAGGTTGTGGCTGAGCCTATCAGGTAGCTACTTTTCTATTGACCTGAAAATCTTTCCTTATGACAACTACAAAACAAAAAAGGTCGTCAATGAATGACGACCTTTTCTCACCTTAACTAAAATTAGACTTACTTCTTTAAGTCCCCTACTAACTTCACATTCAAATTGAAGATGTTGTCAATTGCTTTGTCTCCAAGATTGTCGAAAAACGCGGTTGATCCGTACTTCACATCGAACTGAGAACGATCTACAGCAACACTTCCTTCAACAAAAATTTGATTTCCGCCGCCTGTAATTTTCGCAGGAAATGAAAGAGCTTTGGTTATTCCTTTAATCGTCATGTTGCCATTCACGTTGTGCGTTGTTCCGTTATTTCCTTTTGCAACTTGTACACTTGTTACCTCAAACATAGCATCTGGAAAAGCCACCGTGTTAAAGAAATCTGCACCTTTCAGGTGATTCAAAAAGTTAGCATTTGTACCTGCATCTGAAATGTCTGTACAAGCCATTGCATTCATGTCAATCTTCACCTTACCCGTAATACCCGCGTTCCCTTTAACATAGACAACTCCGCTTGAAACACGCACAGTACCTGAATGTCCACTACCTGTAACTTTCTTTGCGCTCCAAACAATTGAACTCTTGTTGAAATCTAAAATGTACTTTCCATCTGCCAACTGTGCTTGAACACCTGCTATCGAAGCTATTGCAACGATGATTGCTAAAATTGATTTTTTCATTTTACTTGTTTTTTACTTGTTTGTTTTTGATTTCTAATTTGATCTAGTGCAAAACTCATGGCCTCAGCATCTTTTGTTGTTAGCTGACTTCCCATTATCTCCTGAAAAGTTGGTACTTTTCCGTCTAATTCAAGGAGTAAACCCATTCCAATTTCGGTTATAACAACATCTACCTTCCGTCGATTGTTCAAACAAATTCTTCGAGAAACTAACTTCCTTCGTTCCAATTTATCTACTATTCGAGAGGCATTACTGCTTTTGTCTACCATTCTTTCACACAAACCGGCTACAGTAATCGGTTGACCCTTCTGCCCTCGAAGAATTCGTAAGACATTAAATTGTGGTAATGTTATATCGAAATCTTTCAGTGCAGCACGGTTACGATCTCCGAACCAAGCGGCTGTGAATAGTATGTTAATGCCTAACTTTTGGTAAACATCCGTAAATTCTGTTTGCTGTATTTCTTCACCTATTGATTTCACGTGGCAAATATATGTACATACAATTGATGTACCTACATCTTTCTGGAAATAATTTTCCTCCTCTGCATCTTTTTACCTTACTTTGACGTAATAAACAGGTATGAAAAATTTATTCACTCTCCCTTTTTTCCTTCTGTTGGTGGTTTTTGCCTCGGCCCAAACCTTTTGGCAAATCGAAAATAGTCTTGCAAGGAAAAGTCACAGAGCTTTTTCTAGACGACAGCACTGAAAAACCTCTCGATAAAGTTTCTATTCAAATTTGGTCTGACGGAAAGCTTGTGTCAGCCATCAAATCAGCACATCGTGGTTAATATAGATTGGAAGCTCCTAACAAAGAGTTCTATCAAATTAAATACATCCAAGACGGTTATGTAACAAAGACCGTTGAGCTAGAAACAAAGTCAATAAAAAGAGAAGAGTCGGCTATACGTCTCATGTTGAACATTGACATTTCGCTTTTCAAAGAAAATTCAGCTTGTGATTTCAGTTTTCTTAATGAGCTGCCCGTTGCAAAAGCAAAAGTCCTCCGTAGAAAAGACAATATTTCATGGGATGAGGAGTACAATAAAACGATGCAGGAAAGAATTCGGAAGGAAATAATTAAAGCAAGGGCATCAAGAACGGTGTTGTAAAATCTGAAAGCGTAGTAAATTCGCCGAAAGAATCACAGGTGAAAGAAAACGCAACAACTCCAAAGAAAAAAATTACGAAGGCAACTGTTTCTAGCGCGCTAGGCTTATTTCGTTATTTGCGCCCTTACGCATTCTCCTTTTTCATAGGAATGCTCCTCCTTGTTGTATCTGGATTACTTGTTATTGTTATTACTGCTTTACTTGGATTTTTATTAACGCCCAACGCCCAGGCTGCTCTGCCCGGTGGCGCTTTAACAAAATCTATACTTGCAGCCATTCATTGGGAGGGCGAGGGTATGACTTCAAAAACCCTGGTTGCGCTTGTAGCCTTGTTAATCATACAAGGAATATTCTCGTTCTTTCGAGTTTATCTTTTCTCTTATGTTTCTGAGAATGCCATGTTGGCTTTACGCAAGGACACATATTCTCGCATCATACGCATGCCCATTCAATTTTATAACGAAAGAAGAGTCGGCGATTTAAGCAGCCGCATAACATCTGATATTACAGCTATTCAGGAAACACTCACAACCACTTTAGCTGAATTTCTTCGTCAATCTGTCATAATTTTCGTAGGTATAGGGTGGCTGGTTTCCTACTCTCCTTACCTCACACTTGTGATGCTCGGAACGTTGCCTGTTATCATAGTTGTTATGGTGTTCTTTGGCCGATACATCAAGAAACTAAGTAAAGAAACACAAGATAAAGTTGCAGAATCTGGGGTGGTGTTGAATGAAACGTTTACGGGGGTGGTAAGTGTTAAAAGCTACAGTAATGAACCTTTTGAGATTGCCAGATATTACAAGCGAATTTTAGATGTTCGAAAAAACGCTATGAAGAGTGCTATTTGGCGTGGAATGTTCGGAACGTTTATTATCATTTTTCTATTCGGAACATTAGGCCTTGTCATTGGGGTTGGGGCACACTTGCAACAAACGGGACAATTACCTGTTGAAGTGCTTCCGCAATTCATTATGCTAACCGGATTAATTGCAGGTTCCATCGGAGGTCTTGCAGCACAAATGGGATCTCTTCAGCGAAGCTTAGGAATTATTGATTCTGTGATGGAAATATTGGCCATGGATCCTGAAAATATTCCAGAAGAAGAAACTCAAGTTTCAAAAACATTTACTGGAACATTCGAATTTAAAAATGTCTCTTTCAACTATGCAAGCAGAGCAGAAATGGCAGTCCTTAAAGATGTGTCTTTTGCTGTAAAAGAAGGTGAGCAAATTGCCCTTGTTGGCTCTTCAGGCTCAGGAAAATCTACTATTGCAAGTTTGCTACTTCGTTTCTACGAAGCTACTGAAGGTGATATTTTGTACGACGGTGTCTCTGCAGCAGAATGGAAGCTTCATGATATTCGCAAGAGCATGGCTTATGTTCCTCAGGAAGTTATGTTATTCGGTGGAAGTATTCGCGAGAATATAGCCTACGGCAAACCTTCTGCAACGGACGAAGAGATTAAATCTGCCGCCGTTCGAGCAAATGCCTGGGAATTTATAGAACAATTCACCCACGGTTGGGATACCATCGTTGGCGATCGTGGTATTCAACTTTCGGGCGGACAGCGCCAGCGCATTGCCATTGCGCGTGCCATTCTGAAAGATCCGAAACTTCTTATTTTAGATGAGGCAACATCTGCACTCGATACTGAAAACGAAAGAGCTGTTCAATTAGCTTTAGACGAGCTTATGAAAAACAGAACTTCGTTGGTTATTGCCCACCGACTATCTACCATTCGAAATGCAACACGAATTATTGTCCTAGATAGTGGAAGAATTACTGAAACGGGCACGCACGCTGAACTCATGCAAAAAGACAGCGCCTACCTTCGAATGGTTGAATTGCAAGAAAGGACAAAATAAAGTTATCTTCGTTTCTTTTCGGTATGCGCAGATCTTGGATATATGAACTTTTTCGATTCGTTTTGGTGTTTGGGTTGAGACTCTTCCACAAAAAGTTTCGTGTTGTAGGTTATGAAAATTTAAAGGGAAGTGATATTCCAACCATTGTTGTTGGAAATCACCAAAACGCCCTACTCGATCCCATACTTTGCTGCTCGGTAATTACCCAACAATTGCATTGGCTTACGCGCTCTGACGTTTTCAAGCCGGGACTAATTAGTGCCTTTTTGAGAAAAGTAAACATGCTTCCCGTGTACAGAGAAAAAGACAATGTCGCAGACATCCGTGATCGCAATGAAGCTATTTTCCAAGAGTGTTACAAACGGCTCAATCGCGGACAATGGATAAGTCTTTTTCCAGAAGGCACACACAAAGGAAAAAAATCGCTCAACACACCCCTGAAAAAAGGAATAGGTCGACTAATCATTGGAACCTTTGAGGCGAATCCTGAGTTGAAGCAAATTCGAATTTTACCCCTTGGACTCGAGTATTCTGAATTTTTAGAAAAAGATGGGAACTTCTTGCTACGCATTGGCACTCCTATCTTGCTTACGAAAGAAGACTACACCACCGCGAACAAAGCCGTTTGGGCCAATGAATTGGTTGGTGAAATTGCACTGCATCTGCAGGCTGTAATGACAGACATTCGGAACAATGATTTTTATGAAGAATACTTAACCATTCAAGAGCTTCTTCACTTTGTTAATCCGCACAATGACTGGCATGAAAATGTTGTTTTATTTCAAGACATGGTAAATGCCAAACGTTTCGAAAAGCATGCATTCCTTGAACAAGTAAAAGCATTCAACGCCTTATCCAAAGAACTTAGCTTTTCAAATGAAATGGAGTTCGAAGCAAGACAGTGGCGCTTTTGGAATACGTTGCGCGTTTTCATGACTTTTCCTTTTGCGCTGATTGGAAGAATTATTTTCTTCCCAGTAACCAATTTCACGGAAAATTTCGTCAAAAACAAAGTAAAAGACCCCCTCTTTCGAAATTCAATTCGCATTACGTTCAAATTGTTTTTGGGTATTGTTTACATTTTAATAATCGGAGCTGCATTTCCCGTTTTTGGCGTAAATTATATACTTGGTCTGCTACTTCTTATTATTACAGGCGTATTTGAAGTTCGCGCTCGAATGAGGTTCAATCTATTTATTAAAATAAAAGAACACACACGCGATTGCACAAAACGCTCTCAAGATTATTCTAAATGGAAAACGTCACAAGAACATTGTTTGACAGAACTTAAAAAAATTTGCAATGAACAGAATTAATAGCATGCAGCACATTGGTGTTGCTGTTCAGGATATGGACGCTTCACTGAAGTATTATCGAAAAATATTTGGAATGGACATACCGTTTTTCGACAGCGTACAGTCGGCCCCTCTCATGGATTGTTACACACACGGAAAGACCATTACCAAACGCGCAAGTATGATTATGAATCTTCAGGGCGGCTGTGCAATGGAGGTTATTCGTCCAACTACTTTTGAACCACGTAAAGCTAATTTTCAAATCAAAATCGGCGACCTTCATATTTTTCAAGTGCACATGAAAGCACGTGATGTGCACAGCATGCATACTCATTGCAAAAATAACGGCGCATTAAATGTGAGTGAAATTCAGCTGAATCCCGCACATGAAAATGTCTTTGATCTGACTGATTTAGATGGTAATTTTTTTCGTGTTGAGCCCACCTCCGAATGCTACAGAGAAATGGATCATGCTAGCAACGGTGTTACTGGCTGCAGCATTGGTGTTACAAATATTGACCTTGCTTTAAAACTTTATTCTAACCTCCTGGGTTATGACGAAGTTATATACGACCGAACAGGAACATTCAATGATTGGGGTCACTTGCCTGGTGGAAAAGAGCAATATCGTCGCATACGTTTGAAACAATCTGCTCCCACCGCAGGAGGATTTGCGCGTGTCATGGGAAACACATTCATTGAACTTGTTCAGGCACTCGATCGTGTTCCCGCAAGAACTTTTCAAGGTCGCATTTGGGGAGATTCCGGATTTGTTCACTTGGGTTTAGATGTAAAAGGAATGAAACAGTTAGGGGTTAATTTAACCGCTCAAGGTTTTCCTTTTCGCTGCGACAGCAACGATGCTCTCAGTATGGGACAAACAAAAGTACATTGCACATATATCGATGATGCAGATGGTACCTTAATCGAACTGATAGAGGTGTATAAAGTTCCTATTGTGGAGAAGTGGGGAGTTTTTCTCAATGTTGAAAAGCGCGATCCATTAAAACCTCTCCCTAACTTCATGCTGAAGGCACTTCGCTTCTCTCGTATTAAAGACTAGCGAGCAGCCTGACGTTTTAAAATTTTTCGAAATAAATTAGGGAAATACCTGTGAAGAAATAACGCCCGGAGTTCTTTTCCACCTACACCAAACTCTTTCTTACCCAAAGCAATCCCATCGAGAATTTGATTCGCACACACTTCCGGTGAGATACCTTTTGCCTGATTTTCATCCATCTCTCCCGTTGGATTACCTGATTTATCTATGGCATGCTTCGAAATGTCCGTGGCTATAAATCCTGGGGTTATAAGGGTAACGCCAATTCCATTGTCTTCAACCTCCATTCGAAGAGAATCGAAAAATCCATGTAGAGCATGCTTCGAAGCTGCGTAAGCTGACCGTAAATAAAATCCCCACTTTCCTGTTAAACTTGAAATAACAACTATATGTCCGGTTTTTCTCTTGAGCATTTGAGGTAAAACAGACTTCGTCATTTGGACATGTCCAAAAAAATTCACTTCGAAGATCTTCCGATCACTCTCAATGGATGTTTCAGAGGTGAGAGAACGTTGGCTAATACCTCCGTTATTCAACAAAATATCGATTTCAAACTTCGATAAAACCTCTTCCGAAACCTGTTGAATAGAGGATTGTTTGGTTAAGTCTAATGGGTATACAAAAACCTGTTCTGGCAATGCACAACTCGCTCTTACGCGCTCCAACTCGTTGGCTCTTCTTGCCGACAAGATGAGCGTTGCACCTTCGGAGTTAAACGCCTTTGCTACTGCTTCGCCGATTCCACTACTAGCACCAGTAATCCAGACCACTTTGCCTTTAAAACGAGATTTTTTCATATCATTAACGTGTTAACAAAACTTAACTTTAGGTTAACCTAGCAAAAAGTTTCAAAAAGAAAAAACAAACCTACCTTCGTATGGAATATATCCTTTCAAAGATTGCAATAGAATGGTAAAAAAACCAAAAATACTTTGTGTAGATGATGAGCAAGACATTCTTGATTTGCTCACGTTTAATTTGGAAAAAGAGGGATATGAAGTGTGCACTGCTCCGAACGGAAGAAAAGGCCTTGAAGTTGCAAAACGTGAAATTCCAGATCTCATCATATTAGATGTAATGATGCCTGAAATGGACGGCATGGAAACCTGCAGAGAGATTCGTGAGATACCTGCATTAAAAGACGTTGTTATTACTTTCCTTACAGCGCGAAATGAAGATTACAGTCAGATTGCCGGCTTTGAAGCTGGGGCAGATGATTTTATAACCAAGCCCATTCGTCAGCGTCTGCTTGTTTCCAAAGTAAAGGCATTACTTCGCAGATCTACCCCAAGTGAAGCCAAACAAGGTGTTAGTATCGGAGGGATCGAAATTGATCGTGAAAAATATTTAGTTACAAAAGAAGGTGTTCAAATACAGCTTCCAAAAAAAGAATTTGAACTTCTTGTTCTACTTTCAAGTGCTCCGGGCCGTGTTTTTACCAGAGAGAACATTTTAAATTCCATATGGGGAAACGATGTTATTGTAGGGGATAGAACTATTGACGTTCATATTCGCAAGCTTCGTGAAAAATTAGGTGACGAAAATTTTAAGACTATTAAGGGAGTTGGTTATAAATTCGAAGCGTGAATGTTCGAACTCCTAAACATGTTGCGCTAACCTCTGCGCTTTTCGTTGTGTTGCCTCTCGCAACCCTTTACTTCCTTATTGTTTATTTTCTAGAACGCGACTTTGAAATTTTATTTCTGTTGCTTTTCATTGTTCTAGGCATGTCTATCACGTACCTGGTGGTTTCATTTTTCATTGAGCGGTTCATCTACAGCAAGGTGAAAGTAATTTATAAAACCATTCACTCTTTCAAAACACAATCCGATAAAAAAACGTTGGAAATGAGTACCGACGTATTTGCTGAAGTAAATAAAGATGTTGTGCATTGGGCAGAGGAGAAAATTGACAAAATTAAAGAACTACAAAACACAGATAATTTCAGAAAAGAGTTCGTGGGAAATCTAGCTCACGAGCTAAAGACACCAATTTTCAATATACAGGGGTACTTAGACACATTAGCAGAAAATGAGGATATGGATTCTGAGCTCAGGAAGAAATTTCTGGCACGTGCAATAAGCAGCTGCGAACGACTCGAAAATTTAGTTTCGGATCTAGACGAAATTTCTGCCCTTGAAAGCGGTGTTGTTCCGCTAAGAATAGTTCCTTTCGACATTTTACTGCTCGCGCAAGAAGTGTGTGACTCTCTTGAGTCTATTGCCAATGAAAGAAAAGTAACCCTCTTTGTTAAGAACGGACCTTTCAGTGAGCTTTGGGTAGAAGGTGACCGGAATAAGATAGAGCAAGTACTCACAAACCTTGTAGTAAATAGCATAAACTATGGCTCAGAAGGCGGTGAGACTCGGGTGCGTTTTTATGATATGAATGACAATATTCTCGTTGAAGTTGCCGATAATGGAATTGGAATAGCTAAAGAACATTTAAACAGACTTTTCGAACGCTTCTATCGCGTAGATAAAAGTAGATCGAGACACGAGGGAGGCTCTGGTCTCGGTCTTGCAATATGTAAACACATCATCGAAAATCACCAACAAACTCTCACAGTGCGAAGCACTGAAGAGGTTGGAAGCACCTTTGGATTTACGATTAAAAAATCGAAATAACTTTTTGTAGGGCGCATACTCCTTTACTTTTGTACAAATAAAATCCCCGAGAAATCAATCTCGGGGTTTACTCGTTTGATGAAGCACCTATGAAACCACGCCTTTCCATTTGGGAAAAAGAAATAGCCTCGATTGAAAATAAGATCGCCGAAGAAAAGAGTAAACTTCATTTAAGAGGTTTGGCTGGAAGCGCCCCTGCTTTCATTTGCAGTGCTTTTTATTCTTCTTCTCCGGTTACGCAATTGGTGGTGCTCGACGACAAAGAAAAAGCAGCCTATTTCCTCAACGACCTTGAGGCCATTCTTGAAATTGGTTCCGATGAAAAAGAACAAGAGAAAACGCCTGTACTCTTTTTTCCTCGCACTGCCCGACTGGCTTACGATGTAGAGACTACTCAAAATGCAAACATTGCCATACGCACAGAGGTGCTGAACAAACTTCAGAAGAATAGAAAAAACTATATCGTTGTATCCTATCCTGAAGCGCTCTTCGAAAAAGTAGTCACACATCAAGAGCTCGAGAAAAACACCTTCAGCATAGATGTGGGACAATCCTATTCAATGGACTTCATTGATGAGGTTTTCATTGAATTTCAATTTGAAAAAGTAGATTACGTGTACGAACCCGGACAGTATGCCGTGCGCGGAGGAATTGTAGATGTATTCTCTTTCAGTTATGAATATCCCTACCGCATTGAGTTTTTCGATGAAGAAGTAGAGAGCATTCGAAACTTCGATCCGGCAACGCAACTGTCGGTGAACAAAATGACGAAAGCCATTATTGTTCCGAATACGCATTCGAAACATTCAGAAGAAGTGCGCATCGGGCTTCTCGATTTCCTTCCTTCCAACACCGTTGTTTGGATGAGTAACACTGAATCGTCGCTTGCACAATTTCAAGCTGAAATGGAGAAAGCAGAAGAACGTTTCAATAGACTTTCAGACAACATTGCTCACGACAAACCCGACGCGATCTTCACTTCGAAACACGAATGGTTGAAGCAGTTGGAGGAGAAACGCGTCATTGAATTCGGAAGCAAGCGTCAATTCCTAGGAGAAACCGAAGAGTTCCATTGCACGCCCCAACCTTCCTTCAACAAGAATTTTGAAATGCTTGCTGAGCATCTCGAGAATCTTATTCAACAAGGATACAAAGCACACATTGTGGCAGGACAGTCGAAGCAATTGGAACGCCTCGATCAAATATTTCAAGACAAAAGAAAAGACATCGCATACGTTCAAGAGATACTTGAGATTAGCGAAGGGTTCATGGATCAGAATAAAAAAATTCTGTATTACACCGACCACCAAATCTTTCAACGCTACCATCGCTTCAAACTGAAAGAAGGATTCAAGAAAAACAAAGAAGCGCTTACGCTGAAAGAAATTCTTGCATTGCAACCGGGAGACTATGTGGTGCACATAGATCACGGAGTAGGCCAATTCAGTGGGTTGCAGAAGATTGATGTAAATGGAAAAGAACAAGAAGCCATTCGCTTAACTTACAAAGGCGGAGATATTTTGTACGTGAGCATTCACTCGTTGCATCGCATAAGCAAGTTTACGGGGAAGGAAGGAACTGCTCCGACAATGGATAAACTCGGAAGCAACGCTTGGCAAAACTTAAAGCGTAAAACGAAAACGAAGGTGAAAGAAATTGCCTTCGATTTAATTAAGCTTTACGCGAAACGGAAGTCAACGAAAGGTTTCGCATTTCAGCCCGATACCTATATGCAAACGGAATTGGAAGCCTCATTTATGTACGAAGACACTCCCGATCAATACAAGGCTTCGGTGGCGGTGAAAGAAGACATGGAAGCGGCCTTCCCTATGGATCGTTTGGTTTGCGGAGACGTTGGGTTTGGAAAAACAGAGATTGCTATTCGCGCAGCATGCAAAGCAGTTGCCGACGGAAAGCAAGTCGCGGTGCTTGTTCCAACAACTATTCTCTCCATTCAGCATTACAAAAGTTTCAAATCGCGATTGAAAGATTTTCCTATCACACTCGATTATATCAATCGTTTCAAAACAGCGAAACAGGTTTCAGATACGCTTGAAAAAGTGAAGAATGGAAAAGTTGACATCCTCATTGGGACACACGCCATTCTTGGAAAACGTGTGGTCTTCAATGATCTTGGGTTGATGATTATTGACGAAGAACAAAAGTTCGGAGTCGCAGCAAAAGACAAATTAAAAACGCTTCGTGCGAACGTAGATGCGTTAACGCTTACTGCGACACCCATTCCAAGAACGTTACAGTTCTCGCTTATGGGCGCGCGCGACTTGAGTATTATTCAAACACCTCCACCGAATCGCGTTCCCATTCGAACTGAATTAATTCCATTCGGAGAAGAGATTGTTCGCGATGCCATAAGCTACGAAGTGCAGCGCGGAGGTCAAGTTTTCTTCGTCCACAACCGAGTTCAGAACCTACGTGAAATGGCTGGGTTGATTCAACGTGTTTGTCCGGATGTTCGCATTGGCATTGGCCACGGACAATTGAGTGGTGAAGACTTGGAAGAAGTGATGAACAAATTTATTGAAGGAGAATTCGACGTGCTCGTTTCCACTTCCATTGTTGAAAGTGGAATTGACATTCCGAATGCAAATACGATTATCATTAACGATGCGCATCACTTCGGAATGAGTGATCTTCACCAATTACGCGGACGCGTAGGACGAAACAACAAGCAAGCGTTTTGTTATTTGTTAAGTCCGCCAACACACATGCTAACCGACGATGCGAAAAAACGCTTGACGGCCATTGAACAATTCTCTGATCTTGGTTCCGGAATGCACATTGCCATGCGGGACTTGGATATTCGCGGAGCAGGAAATTTGTTAGGTGGTGAACAAAGCGGATTCATCAATGAATTGGGATTCGAGACGTATCAGAAAATTTTAGACGAAGCCCTTCAAGAATTGAAGCAAGAACATTTCCAAGAATTGTACGAAGAGGAAATGAAGAAGAACGCAACATTCGTGAAGGACACGGTGCTTGAAACCGACTTCGAATTGCTTATTCCGGATGAGTATGTTGGAAATATTTCTGAGCGTATAGCGCTATACAAAGCGCTCGACGACATGGAACACGAAGAAGAAATTCAGAAGTTCTCGCAAGACTTGGAAGATAGATTTGGTCCTATTCCGAAGCCTGTTATTCAATTAATCGACACCATGCGTTTGCGTTGGAAAGCGAGAGAAATCGGTTTCGAAAAATTGGTGTTGAAGAGCGGAAAAATGATTGGTTATTTCATTTCGAAACAAGATTCTCCATTCTACCAAAGCGATGCCTTCACGCGTGTTTTGAATTTCATTAAGTTGAATCCAGTCGCTGGAAAAATGTATGAGAAAGACGACACCCTTCGCATTGCGTTTCCAGATGTGACAAACATGGATAAAGCCAATCGTCTACTTAACGCGCTAACCGAAGGTTCTAAATTGTAATCAAGCCCACTATTATCGTAAATTTGCACACTTTCAAAAACTATTATGACATCATCAAGAGTTCGTGTTCGTTTCGCTCCTAGCCCAACAGGCCCCTTGCACATGGGTGGAGTGCGTACTGCGTTATACAATTATCTTTTCGCTAAGAAACACGGCGGAGATTTTTTAATTCGAATTGAAGACACCGACCAAACACGTTATGTTCCGGGTGCTGAGCAATACATCTTAGATTCATTGAAGTGGTGCGGCATTGAACCAACCGAAGGTGTTGGTTACGGCGGAAAGCACGAGCCTTATCGTCAAAGCGAGAGAAAGCCTATGTACAAAGCGTATGCTTTGGATTTGATTGAAAAAGGTTGGGCATACTACGCATTCGATACCCCTGAAGAATTAGATAACATTCGCAAGCAAGCGGAATTGGCGAAGATGCCGAACTGGCAATACAACAGCATTTCGCGCATGACCATGAAGAACTCATTGACCCTTCCGGCAGACGAAGTTGCTGCTCGATTGGAAAAAGGAGATCCGTTCGTTGTGCGTTTCAAAATGCCTCGCAACGAAGAAGTAAGATTTCAAGATATTATTCGCGGTTGGGTGGTGTTCTCTACGAACGAACTCGACGACAAAGTTTTGTATAAGTCAGACGGAATGCCAACCTATCACTTGGCCAATATCGTAGACGACCACACCATGGAAATAAGCCACGTTATTCGTGGTGAAGAGTGGTTGCCTTCTGCGCCATTGCACGTGATGATGTACAAAGCGTTCGAATGGGAAGCACCTTTATTCGCGCATTTGCCCTTGATCTTGAAGCCAGACGGAAATGGCAAATTGAGCAAGCGCGATGGAGATCGTTTAGGATTTCCTGTTTTCCCTCTGCAATGGACCGATCCAGAAACAGGAAATATTTCAAGCGGATACCGCGAAAGCGGATACCTTCCAAAAGCCTTCATTAACATGTTGCTTTTGTTGGGTTGGGCACCGAGCAACAACCAAGAGATTTTCACCTTGGATGAAATGGTTGAAGCCTTCACCATTGAACGTGTAGGAAAATCGGGTTCGAAATTCGATCCGGAAAAAACGAAGTGGTTCAATCAACAATACTTGCGCAACACGCCACGTGCTGAGCTTGCAGACATGATTATGCCTTCGGTTATTGAAAAAGGATACGATGTCGACAAAGCATACGTTGAAGGTGTTATTGAACTTATGCTTGAGCGTGCAATCTTCCCGAAAGACTTATTAGACGGTGAATACTTATTCATTGATCCAACTTCTTATGATGCAGATGCTGTTGCGAAGAAATGGAAAGTAGGAGAATCTGCAGCCATTCTTCAAAAATGGGCTGCTGTGCTCGAAACACTTGAGCCATTCACGGTTGAAACCATTGACGCTGCCATGAAGCAATTCTTGGCTGACAATTCATTAGGAATGGGTGCTGTAATGCCGTTGTTCCGTCTTGCGCTTACAGGAGTGCTTACAGGTCCTGGCGCTTCGCATGTTGCTGCGTTGGTTGGAAAAGAATTTGTATTGCCACGCATTCAAAAATGCATTGACACACTAGGCTAAAATGAAAATTCAATTGAACAATATTCAGGTTCGCGCACATCACGGATGCTGGAAAGAAGAGGAAGTGATTGGCGGTGATTACCGTGTGGATGTTTGGATTGAAGGGGCTTTCGAAGTTTCGGCTGAAACAGACGATTTAGAAAAAACAATAGACTACGTTGCAGTAAAAGAATTGGTTTATGCTGAAATGAAAGTAAGAGCTAAACTCATTGAAACTGTTTTGGTTCGCATGCATACGGCCATGAAACTTCGTTTCCCGAATGCTCATTCGGTTGGAATTCGATTGACAAAAATTAACGCACCCATGGGTCACCAAGTGGAAAGCGTTAGTGTAGAAATGGAGGGTTAAACCAGTTTTTTCGCTACCAAGTATTCTGCAATCTGAACTGCATTTGTAGCAGCTCCTTTGCGAAGATTATCGCTAACTATCCAACAGTTCAAGGTATTTTCCTGAGATTCATCTATTCGAATACGACCCACAAAAACTTTGTCACTTTCGGCCGCATGCGTTAACGGCATTGGATAAAGCTTGTCTTCAATGTTGTCCAGAACTTCAACCCCTGGAAAAGCACTCAACGCTTTTCTTACTTTCAACAAATCAGGAGCCTGCTCAAATTCAATGTTCACCGATTCCGAGTGTCCGCCCATTACTGGAACTCGCACTGCCGTTGCCGTTACAGCAATTGAATCGTCTTCCATAATTTTCTTCGTTTCCAGAATCATCTTCATCTCTTCCTTGGTATATCCGTTAGACTGAAAGACATCAATTTGAGGAATTAGATTCATATCTATCGTGTGGGCATAAGCCATCTCTCCGATTCTTCCGTTGCGTTCGTTCATAAGTTGCTCAACTGCAACTTTACCCGTACCAGTGACACTTTGATACGTTGAGACAACCACGCGCTTTATCTTGTATAAGTCATGAAGCGGTTTCAAAACCATAACCATTTGAATGGTACTGCAGTTCGGATTTGCGATAATCTTGTTATGCGCATTTATGCTACTTGCGTTAATTTCTGGAACAACCAAAGGCACATCTTTCGACATGCGCCAAGCACTACTGTTATCTATAACCACACAACCCGTTGCTGCGAATTTCGGAGCCCATTCTATACTTGTTTCTCCACCAGCTGAAAACAAAGCAATATCCGGACATGCCCACACAGCAGTCTCTAGAGACACAACACACCACTCTTTTCCAAAGCAAGAAACCATTTGCCCAACACTCTTTTCAGAAGCAACAGGAATGATTTCATCGCATGGAAAATTCCTTTCTTCCAAGATTTGAAGCATTTTCTTTCCGACTAAACCGGTAGCACCTACAACCGCTATTCGCATACATATGTTTTCCACGAAAATACTACTTGTGCATTTTAGTTTCGAAAGAATAATTACAAAACATTAATCATGCATTACAAAACTCTACTCCTCTTTGCGCTTGCACTTTCTTCGTGCACGCCGCTGCCCGCTCAAGTCAACGAAAATTTCAGCGACGGCGACTTTTTTCTCAATCCAACCTGGAACGGCTCAAGCTCAGAATTTACTGTCAATGCTACTAAAGAACTTCAATTAAACAATGTTGTCGGCGGACAAAGTCAACTATCAACTTCGTCTGTTAATAGTTCAATAAACAACAAGGAATGGCGTATTTCTGTGAAACAAACTTTCGCGGGCAGCGACAACAATCACTCAAGAATCTATTTGGTTGCGAACGGCGCTGATCTCTCGTTTGCTAATGCCACAGTTGGTTCTGGCAGCACGGGCTATTTTCTTAAACTCGGTGAAGCAGGATCAACTGATGCCATTAAATTCTTCCGAGACGATGGTCCGCTTGGTATTTTCGAACTCGCTGCGGGAACAGCAGGATTAATTTCATCTTCCTTCAACATAAATATTCAAGTCTTAAGAGACAATGTGGGAAATTGGAGCATTCAGGTTGACCCAACTGGTGGAACAAACTTCAGCAATGAAATTTCCATTTTCGAAGACACATACAATCAAACTTCATTTCTTGGCGTGAGCTGTATCTATACAGCCTCGAACGCAACCAAATTTTACTTCGATAATATCTACTTCGGAAATCCAATTATTACGGCTTCTCCAAACACACCGAATGTTCGTTCGGTTGTGTTCAATGAACTGCTTGTAGATCCTTCTCCATCAAATGGATTACCTGATGCTGAATACATAGAACTATTCAACGCCGATACCATTCCCTTTGAATTATCGGGATGGAAATTGGTGAATACTTCAACCGAGAAGACACTTCCACCATTCTTGCTTAATCCAAATGAATACGTCATTATTTGCGATGCTAATAACACTTCGTGGTTTCCAAATTCCATTGGAATTACATCGCTAACAGCTCTCACTAATTCAGGGGACAGCTTGACCTTGCTCGACTTCAATAACAATGTTATTGACATTGTATCATACACGGATGACTGGTACAACAGCAGTGAAAAATCAGAGGGTGGATGGAGTTTAGAGCAAATCAATCCATCTAAAATCTGTAGTGGGAAATTGAATTGGTCTGCATCGAATAATACCACTGGAGGAACTCCCGGAATTCAGAACAGCATCTATAACAATACACCAGATATTGAAGGGCCATCATTACTCGATTGGAATTTAACTCAAGCCAATCAACTTACCCTTCAATTCAATGAGAGCATTAATGTTGGCAATTCTAACGCCTTCGTTTGTGATAACGCGCAAATCTCAAACATTCAGTATTTAGAGGGAAATACGATTGCAATAATTACGTTCTCGTCTAACTTTCAACCCGAAACTACTTACTTACTTTCGCAAACGAATCTTCAAGATTGTGAAGGCAATTCTTCGAGCATCTCGTTCGAAATTTATGTAGGAAAAACCCCTGAATTCGGAGACCTCATACTCACTGAAATTCTTGCTGATCCTGACCCTGTTGTTCAAGGGGTACCCTCCGAGTTTATTGAAATCTTCAACAAGAGCTCACACACGCTAGAACTAAAGGGACTGACTGTAAACAGCAGTGTCTTTGAAGGGAATCATTTGCTTCTTCCTAATGAGTACTTGGTATTGGGCGATGTTAATGAAAGTCTTTCGTTTCTATCGGTAACAAACAGACTTCTCATTCCTTCGTTTCCAACACTTACCAATTCAGGAATGCTCTTGAAATTATCTTTGAACGGTATGCACCTCGATAGCGTTAGATACAGTATTGATTGGTTCAACAATTCTTTTAAAGCCAACGGCGGCTGGTCGCTTGAATTGGTTAATCCAAATTTACCGTGCAGCAATGCCAGCAATTGGAAACCATGTGAAAATGAGATTGGGAATACTCCCGAAGCTCAAAATTCCGTCTACTCTTTAGAACCCGATACCCTGAAACCCCTGCTGAAATACGTTACATACATGGAAGCCGGCATTTCAATGCACTTCAACGAACCCGTATCTCTAAACGGAAATTTATTTCAAGAAGGAAGTTGGCTTGCATTCTTCAATTTCGAAAGTCCCTCAAGTGAAATTCATCTGAACACCCCTGAACTCTTAAATTCATCAGTAATGCAATATAGCCTTGAAGGAATATCAGATTGCAGCGGAAATCTCACCTCTATTTCATTCAACTTTGGATATCCAGTAGACGCATCTGCTGAAAATTTGTTAATCAATGAAATTTTATTCAATCCATTCCCAAATGGATCTGATTTCATTGAAATAATAAACACTTCCTCTCTTGCCGTCTCTATCTGCAATTTATCTATTGCCAACACCCCTGTTTCAGAAGGAGGAGAAACAGCCGTTATTACGCATGAAAAGCGCATAATTCTTCCTAACCAGCATCTTGTTATCACTGAAGATGCTCAAAATTTAAGTGAACTATACCTTGTTGACCATCCTGAAAACATTATTCAAATAAGTACGCTTCCAACTTTTGGCAACTCCGAAGGAAATTGCCTTCTGTACAATAGCGCAAATGAAAAAATAGATGAATTGGATTATTCAGAATCTATGCACTTCCAATTGCTAAGCTCCTTTGACGGGGTTTCTTTGGAGAGGCTCTCGCTTCAACTACCTACACATCAGATCAGCAATTGGCAAAGTGCATCTGCCTCATCTGGATTCGCTACACCGGGAAGGGAAAATTCTCAAACTATTTCAATTGAAAACTTGAATGGTCAATTCGATATTTCCACACCCATTTTCTCACCAGATAACGACGGCTTAGATGATGTACTGCAATTCTATTTTTCAGGCTTGAAACCAGGAATGGTAGGAAACCTTATTGTTTATAATGAAAAGGGTATTCGTGTGAATAGGCTCATGCGAAATGAATATTTAAGCAGTGAAGGGCATGTCATTTGGAACGGCTTGTCGGAAAATGGCGAACCTCTTGCAATAGGCATTTACATTGCTACCTTTGAGGCATTCAATGAGGACGGAATTCAAGTGAGACACAAACGAGACTTTACTTTAGCGAGAAAATTATGAGCCGATACTTTGTTCGCACACCGCAGATAATTCAACGGTTGTTCCCGAAAGTTACTTGGCGTAAAAAAAATTCAAACGCCATATTTCTTACCTTCGACGACGGGCCTCATCCGGAAGTTACTCCGGTGCTTTTGGAATTGCTACGCGAGCAGAATGTGCGAGCGACTTTTTTTCTTCTTGGAAAAAATGCAGAAAAATATCCTGAGTTGGTCAAACTTATTCAAGAAGAAAATCACACGATTGGATTTCATTGCTACGAACATATAAATTCGAAAAAACTCAACCGTGTTTCGCTTTTGAAAAATTTCAAGCTTCCAAAGAATTTTCCTGCCACAGCGCTTTTCAGACCTCCGTATGGCAAACTAAAATTCTGGCAATATAATTTTCTGAAATACAAGTTTCCCTTGATTGGTTGGACAATTATGCCCGGTGACTTCGATCAAAAAATTTCATTTCAGAAACAATTGGATCGTCTTAAAAAAGCAACTTCAGGAGATATTGTTGTGTTGCATGAATTGCCGAACACAATAGAATTACTTCGTATCTATTTTCAACAAACAGAAATCAAATCGTTCGAGAAATTATAGCCCTGATTCATTTTACGAAAGTATTTCTTATTATTGCTCTATGAACCTTAAGCAAAACCTCCTGACCCTTTTGGGGTTATTGTTGTGCCTTTCATCTTGGGCGCAGCCTGGTCCAAGTACCCTCTCAGGTAAAATTGTAGATTCTAAAACGAAGAACCCGATTGGAGGGGTTTTAGTATACTTAGAAAACACATCCCACGGCGCGACTTCAAATCCTGAAGGTATCTTTCGATTTGAAGCTCCTTATGGAAATTTTACCTTAATAGCAGCATTTCTAACATATAACACGTTTCGAAAAGAAATCAATTTTAAAAATGATTTAGAAGTTAATATCGAAATGGTTTCGAACGATGCTCAAATGAACTTAGTAGTTGTTTCTGCGGGAAGATATGAACAGAACATTGGCGAGGTAACCGTGAGTATGGAAGTTATTCAACCCAAACTAATTGAGGATAAAAACGCTGTTAACATTGACGAGATTTTACAGCAAACTCCTGGGGTTGCCATTGTAGACGACGAACCGCAAATTCGCAGTGGCAGTGGTTACAGTTTCGGCGCTGGAAGTCGCGTGCAAGTATTGGTAGATAACATTCCAATTTTAAGTGGTGACGCAGGAAAACCAAGCTGGGGTTTCCTTCCAACCGAAAATGTATCGCAAGTTGAAATTATCAAAGGCGCGAGCAGCGTGTTGTATGGTAGTTCGGCATTGAGTGGCGTTATAAATTTCAGAACAGCCTATCCAACATCAAAACCAAAAACAAAAATTTCCGTTTACCACGGTTTCTATTCGAAGCCACAAAGCGACTCTGCCGTTTATTGGAACAGACAAGGAATGAAAAGTGGTATCAATTTCCTTCATTCGGAAAAATTCGGAAAACTCGATTTCGTATTTGCTTCAAGCATACAATACGATGACGGACATTTGGGTCCAATTAAAGACACTGCTGACGGAAGTTTTTCTAACGGCAATTACAATCCATTGAATGTTGATCGATACAATGCTGGAAATCGTGCCCGCCTAAACCTTAATCTTCGCTATCGCCTAACCGATAGGCTCTTTGTTGGGCTTTCAGGAATTTATTCTACAAGCAATTCATTGGCTACATTAATCTGGGGCAATAGCACAACAGGCTTGTATAGCGCTTATGCAGGCAGCGCCACACGCACGGTTCAACAATTGTACACCATTGATCCGTCTGTTCAATATACAAGTAAAAAAGGGGCTGTGCATAGTCTAAAGACAAGATGGCAATCGCTCGACAACAACAATGACAATAATCAAGGAAATTTCTCTGACGTATTCTACTCTGAATATCAAGTTCAAAAAAATTGGGAATTAAACAAGATCAAAAATCTGACTACAACTGCAGGTGTTGTGAATACAGAGACCGATGCTCGGGGTGAATTATTTGTTGGCGGAAACACAAATGGTCGCAATGCGGCTAGAAATACTGCTGCTTATTTTCAAATCGATAAAAAAGTGGGAGAAAGACTTAACCTTTCCGGCGGTGTGCGTTACGAGCAATTTATTTTGAATACTGAGAAAAATGGAAAGCCTGTTTTTCGTGCGGGAGCAAACTATAAATTGGGAGTGGCAACATACGTTCGCGCTTCATACGGACAAGGGTACCGCTTCCCAAGCATTGCAGAGAAGTTCATTGTAACTGGACTTGGCGCGATTCAAGTATTTGCGAATCCAGATCTGAAACCCGAGACTTCATACAATGCGGAAATCGGAATTAAGCAAGGATTCAAAATTGGAGAGTTCAAGGGCTTTATAGACCTTGCAGTATTCCAACAAGAATTTAGAAATTTCATTGAATTCACTTTCGGGCAGTGGACGCCTGTACCTGTTTCGGATTTGACAGCACTTACTCAGGCCATTGGTTTTAAGAGCTTGAACACAGGAGGCGCGAAAGTACAAGGTGCTGAAGTAAGTGTTCTTGGTACAGGAACAATTCGCAAAATTCGATTTGATGTATTGGCGGGTTACACCTATACCAAGCCTGTTAGCACGACACCTGATTATGTTTATGCTCAAACCATTCAAACACCTGGAACTATTGTTATTGGAGAGTTTGCGCAAGCCTCCTATCAAACCACTGGCGAAAATATTTCAAACAATATTTTAAAATATCGCATGCAGCATTTGATTCGAATCGATGTTGGCGCAACCAAAGGAAAAATTAATTCGGGGATAAGTTTCCGAGCGAATTCACATATGCAAAACATTGATAAAGCCTTTTCCCAACTGGAAAGTTATTTTCCAACTGAATTTAATCCTGGAATTAATTCTTGGCGTGCGAATAACACGAAAGGCGACTATGTTTTCGATGCGCGCAT
>CAZEFR010000012.1:0-23962 GCA_964511555.1 uncultured Chryseobacterium sp. | reverse complement strand
TAGGTTATACTTTTTCAGATAAGCACAGAATTGCATTTATTGTAAATAACATTCTTAATCGAGAATATGCTATTCGACCACTCGCTATTGAAGACCCGAGGTTAACAACGATTCAATACACCTTAAGTTTGTAGCATGAAAGGACTTGGTATTATCCCCGCACGATTCGGAAGCACGCGTTTTCTTGGAAAGCCGCTCGTTGAGATTAACGGGAAATCAATGATTCGCAGAGTCATTGACCAAGCCAAAAAATGTCAGTCGCTGCAAGACGTATGGGTTGCAACAGATGATGAGCGCATCTTTAAGCATGTTGAAGAATACGGTTGCAAAGTATTTTACACCTCCGAAGCTTGTAACAGCGGCACAGAACGCATCTGTGAGCTTCTTCCAAGCATTGAAGGACACTTCGATTTTGTAGTGAATATTCAAGGCGATGAGCCCTTTGTTCATGTTGAATCGTTGGAAGAGCTTTCAAATGCGCTTATTGCATCGAAATCAGATATCGCAACATTGGCCGTTCAAATGGAGAACCTCGATGAGGCCAATGATTCGAACCGCGTAAAGGTCGTTTTCAGCACTTCTCGAAGAGCCCTGTACTTCTCTAGATCACCCATTCCATTTGCGCGCAACGGAGAACCTGATTACTTCAAGCATCTTGGGGTTTATGCTTACACGACGAATGCCCTTCAGCAAATAAAAAATCTGCATGCTTCGGCATTGGAGTTAACTGAATCGCTCGAACAACTTCGTTGGTTGGAACACGATCTAACTATTTCGGTAGTAGTGACTTCACACGACTCAACCGGAATAGACACTCCAGAAGATTTAGTGAAATATCAAGCCTAGGCTTGTAAGACCAATAAAAATCCGTATTTTCGCACTATGCAGTTCGAAAACCTAATCAAAGATTTATTGTATTCAAACGATTGCGTGGTTCTTCCCGGCTTGGGAGGTTTCATTGCAAAGTACAAGGGTGCAACTTTGAATACGAGCTTGCATACCATTTACCCTCCTCAAAAAACAATTGGATTTAATCCGCAAATCAAAGAAAACGACGGCTTGTTGGTTTCTGCCCTTTGCACATTGAACAACTGTTCTTATTCGGAAGGAAAAGCTGAACTAGACGCTTGGGTAAAGGAACAATCGAACACTTTGCTTCGTGGTGAAAAACTTTCATGGAAAGGAATCGGAATCTTGTTTCAAGATCGTCTTGGAAAAATTCAATTCATTCCAGATAGCAAAGGAAATTTCTCAGTTGAATCATTCGGATTGGAAAAGATCATTCTTGTTCCTGTTGAACGCGAAATTCAAGAACCCGCGGCGGCTGAAGTTTCTGTTTTAGAAAAGCGCGCTGAACAAGGTTCCAAATGGATTTGGAAAGCGGCTGCAGTATTAGCACTACCTATCTTAGGAGTTGGCATCTTTGCTCTTTCCAACAAAATAGAATCTTCCGATTGGCAATATGCCTCTTTCAAATTATTCGGAACGAAAAGCAGAGTTGCTGCGTACACTCCTGAGAGCAACCGGGTCATTCCAACCTATGTTGTTCAAGAAGGCGAAACATCTTTTAGAACTCCAATAGTTGCAGAAACTGAGTCTACTCCTGTTTTACAACCGAAAAAGACCATAGAAGCGCCTGTAAGTCAAGCAAAATACCAAGTTATCGTTGGCGCTTTCGCAATTTCCAACAATGCAACTCGCATGGTACAGGAACTGAAGAAAAAAGGCTTCAATGCCTCACTAGCCGGAAAAAAAGGAAAACTTCAACTTGTTGCTGCCGCAAATGATTCGAACTATGAGTCAGTGCTTCAAGCACTTGACAAGATAAAAACGGAGATTAATCCTTCAGCTTGGCTGAAAGAAAATTAACACTTCATTTAGATTCGTTTCATGCATTATGCATTTGTTTTGGATTCCAATCAAACCCTTATTATGCGCATAGGAGAACGAATTAAAAACAGAGCAAAAGATTTGCGTCTTGGTCCAACCGAATTGGCTAAGATTATTAACACTTCAAAACAAAATGTATACGGTATTTACAGAAGAGACTCTGTTGACTCTAAACTTTTGTTTGATTTGTCTAAAGCCTTAGACACTGATTTCTTTTCGTTGTATTCAAAAATATTGTCGAGCGGCTCATCACTGGATGAAGGCAGTGAAATGCGTGCAGAGAGCCTTGAAAACGATATTGTTGCAGTCAAAAAAGAGCTTACCGACCTTCGCGAGAAATACGCGTTGCTTCGCGCCTTGTTCGAGGCAAAAACTGGAGAAAAACTTCCTGAGTTCTGAACCTGACTTACCTTTGTCTTCATGAACTATGAAGCGGTAATATTTGACTTTGGTGGTGTGTTTTTCGAAATTGATTACAACGCACCTGTTCGAGCATTCGAAGCACTTGGAATGGACTCGTTTGCTGAGGCGTACTCACAGGCGCAGCAAAATGAAATTTTCGACTTACTTGAAACCGGAAAAATTCCCGGCGAAGAATTCTACATTTGGATCGCGAGCTACTTGCCTAACGCCACCCGCCAGCA
The DNA here is from genome assembly GCA_964511555.1 of uncultured Chryseobacterium sp. GTDB lineage: Bacteria > Bacteroidota > Bacteroidia > Flavobacteriales_D > Sanyastnellaceae > CAIZGX01. The sequence continues at coordinate 21,428 of CAZEFR010000012.1, read as the reverse complement.
ACTCGTAGACGCCTGGAACAGCATACTACTTTACCTTCATCCCGAGCGTGTTGATCATGTTTTTTCTTTGAAGGAAAAAGGTATTCGTACCTTTTTGTTCAGCAACACAAACATGATTCACGTTGAAGTTTTTGAACGAATGGTTGATGAATCATACGGATTAGAAAAATTCAAATCGGCCTTTGAATTTGTTCATTACAGCAATGTTCTCGGAATGCGAAAACCTGATCCAGCATCCTTTTTAGAAATTTGTCGCATTCATGGTCTTACGCCCGAAAAAACCATCTTCATCGATGATTCTATTCAACACGTTGAAGGATCTATTCGCGCGGGATTAAAAGGCCTGCACCTACTTCCTCACCAAACACCCGCTGAGTTAATTGACCCACTAGTTTAATTTCAAGGCTTTTCTGCTTATCGATTTCTTGAAGTTGAACGGCACCATCTTTTTTACACCCAATCCTTTGGCCTGAACATAGCCTATTGCTTCCAACTCTATTTCATCTTTGAACATAAGAGAAAGTGCATTGCCCAATAAGCCTTCCACATCCGAAAGATTGGTAATTACCTTTACTTCATACACTTTGTTCGACCGAGGTTCAAGCACCACAGGCTCATCTAACCTTAAGGTCCCAGCCCTATTTCCATCCAGTCGTAATTCCAAGTCTGATTTGAAAAGAGTGATTTTATAGGGATTGGGGTTCTCTATTCCAATACGCAGAAGGGCGCTAACATGACTGTTGGTTAGTTCCGATAAATCGAAATCTTCCACACGCTTAACTTTAACATCTTTGTATACTTCACAAGATGTAAGCCCTACTATTAAAAATAGAAGACACGCTAATTGAATTGAAATAACTTTTGCTTTCATCTCTCTCTCTCTTTTTTCTAATTCAACCCTCAACGAATATTACTTCGAGAAATTCTCGAAGAAATACGGAATAGTCTCAATACCCTTGTAATAGTTCACCAATCCGTAATGCTCATTTGGAGAATGTAACGCGTCTGTATCTAATCCAAAGCCCATTAAAACAGACTTCAAGTTCAATTCAGACTCGAACATCGCAACAATTGGAATAGACCCTCCACCTCTGGTTGGAATTGGCTTTTTACCATACGTTTTCTCCATAGCATCAGAAGCTGCAATGTATGCTTTGCTATCTGTTGGCGTAACAACAGGCTCACCACCATGGTGTGGACGCACTTCAACACGAACACCCGCAGGTGCAATAGACTTGAAGTGATTCGCAAACATTTCAGTGATTTGATCCGTGGTTTGATGAGGCACCAAGCGCATTGAAATTTTCGCAAATGCCTTTGATGGAAGAACCGTCTTTGAACCTTCCCCAATGTAACCGCCCCAAATACCATTGCAATCCAATGTTGGACGAATTCCAGTGCGCTCTATGGTTGTATATCCTTTTTCACCATAAACCGCATCGATATCTAAATCTTTCTTGTAAGCCTCTTCATCAAAAGGGGCAGCATTCAATGCCGCGCGCTCTGATTCAGATAATTCCTGAACGCTGTCGTAGAAACCCGGAATGGTAATGTGATTGTTTTCATCGTGAAGTGAAGCTATCATCTTCGCCAAAACGTTAATAGGATTGGCAACACCGCCGCCGTAAACACCACTGTGTAAATCGCGATTTGAACCGGTAACTTCAACTTCAACATAACTCAATCCTCTTAATCCGCAGTCGATACTTGGGACATCATTAGCCAATATGCTCGTATCTGAAATCAATACGACATCAGCTTTCAAACGTTCTTTATTCGCAATACAAAATGGACCTAAGTTAGTTGAACCTGCTTCCTCTTCTCCTTCAATCATAAACTTCACGTTACATGGGAGTGAATTCGTTTTCCACATGGCTTCAAATGCCTTAACGTGCATGAACATTTGTCCTTTGTCATCGCAAGATCCGCGAGCGAAGATTGCACCTTCCGGATGAATCTCTGTTTTCTTAATCGTTGGCTCAAACGGAGGTGTGTGCCACAATTCAATGGGGTCAGCTGGCTGAACATCGTAGTGCCCGTATACCAAAACCGTAGGCTTGCTCGGATCAATTAATTTCTCTCCGTATATGATTGGGTGACCGGCAGTAACACACACTTCCACATTGTCTGCTCCTGCGTCGCGAAGATGCTTCGCCACCAAATCTGCGCATTTCGCTACTTCTTCCTTGTAGGCCATATCGGCGCTAATGCTTGGAATACGTAACAGTTCGAACAACTCGTTTAAGAAACGATCTTTATTTTCGTTGATAAAATCTTGTGCTGCTTTCATGACGTTTAATTTGTGGTCGAAAGATACGATGGAACAGAATAAAACAGAGTGAAAAACCAAACAAGACGAATATCTTTGCAGCAATGAGCAACGTAAATTTCGAAAATACCGCGGTAGCGTTTCAACATAAAAACAACAGTCAACTCAGACGTTCGTTTTGGCTCTTCAAACTAATTGCCTCTCCAACATTGGTAAGATTGGGTGGAAGCATTACCAATTTAGTTATTGGAATGGGTATTCCTATCGGATGGGCGATCAAGAAAAATATTTTTACTCAATTCTGCGGGGGAATAGATATTTCAGAAAGTAAAAAAGCTGCGCATCACCTTGCGAAAAGTGGCATTGGCTCAATACTCGATTACAGCGTGGAGGGAAAGGAAAACGAAAAAGATTTCGACTTCACAACAGATGAGATCAAGCGCACCATAAATGCAGCCGAGAATAACAACGACATTCCATTCAGCGTATTCAAAGTAACAGGTATCTGCAGATTTTCTTTGTTGGAAAAAGTAAATGCGAAGCAAGCACTTTCGACCAGTGAAGAGGCAGAGTGGGAACGGGCTGTTGGAAGGGTATTCAGCATTTGCGAACACGCATTTAAAAAAAATGTATCGTTGTTTATTGATGCTGAAGATTCATGGATTCAAGATGCCATTGATGAACTTGCTGAAAACATGATGGTTCAATTCAACCAAAAAGACTTCATCGTTTACAACACCGTTCAGCTGTACCGTCACGATCGCCTTGCGTACTTGAAGGCCATGCATGCTCGCTTGAAAGAGAAGGGTGCTAAGACTGCGGTGAAATTGGTTAGAGGAGCCTATATGGAAAAAGAGCGCAAACGCGCTGCTGAAATGGGCTGCGTTGACCCTATTCAACCGAACAAAGAAAGCACTGACCGTGACTTCAATCTTGCTGTAGATTATTGTCTAGATCATATTGAAGATGTTGCCATTTGCTGCGGTTCACACAACGAAGAGAGTTCTGCCATGTTGGTTGAAAAAATGAATGCTCGTGGAATAGCTAGTAACGACAAGCGAATTTATTTCGCGCAATTGTTCGGAATGAGTGACCACATCAGCTACAACCTCAGTCACGCGAAATACAACGTAGCGAAATACCTTCCTTACGGTCCAATTAAAGAAGTCATGCCTTACTTGCTTAGAAGAGCGCAAGAGAACACTTCGGTGAAAGGACAAACGGGAAGAGAATTGTCTTTGATTGAAAAAGAAATTCAAAGAAGAAAAAAAGCTTAACTACAGCTTCCAAATTTTAGTGAGTGGCGAAAATAAATAGTCACTTCCTGTCTTGACTTCCTTGCATAAAATTCGTTGTCGACGTTTGTTCAAGCGAACGAATTCGCGTTTTTCTTTTCCATATAAAAATTTCCCGCCGTCTGCAAGATCATCGACCATAACAACATTTTCATGACTGCTTCTGTCATACAATGCCAGTGTTTTCGATAAATCAATGTCGCTACAAGTTGCTGCAGCCGGGTTATTCAAGTAACGTTGAATAGCCTTTTCAAGATCTAAAGGAAACAAATTCACATTTACAAAAGGTGCTAAAGTTTCTTTGAAACATTGCTTCCATTCCGCACCGTGTGGCTTAACGAAATGTCCGTGACGCACGTGACAAATCAAATGTGCCAACTCGTGCATAAGCGTGATTAAAAAGGCGTAGCGATTAAGATTGTGATTAACCGTGATTTTGTATCGTTCACCCGGAGCATATCGAAAATCGCCATGTTTGGTGCTTCGTCCTTTCGTAATAATCAAGTCGTGCGGATAAGCCCGCAACATTTCGCACACCTTCACTACTGATCCGCCTGGCAAAAAAGGAGTCAAAGCCGTTTCTAAATCATTGGATTTAGCCATGACCTAACTGTTTTAATCCCAAGTTGGACAGTTGCACTTTTTGTGCGCACGTTTCATGGCGTGTTTTGGGTTGTTGCATGATGAAATACCAAGAACCAAAACTGCCGCTACAAACAAATAGAATAATTTCTTCATGCTTCGAAAATACAGAATAACAAGCAAGATTATCCATCGCTTGAAAAATTATTCCACTCAAAAAAAATAAACTACCTTCGGCCTAAGTTTTAATCATGACAGGAATCCTAGGAAATTTTGGACGTTATTTTTTGCTCATGCGCAGGGTTTTTTCGCGTGCTGAAAAAAAGAAAGTATACGGACCATTAATTACAGACGAAATGATTAAAATTGGTGTGCAATCTGTTGGTATTGTAGCCTTACTTTCTTTCTTCATGGGGGCTGTTGTAACCCTTCAAACTGCTGCGAATATTGAAAGCGGATGGATACCAAAATGGACCGTTGGATACACCACTAGACAGACCATGATCTATGAATTTTCTTCAACCATTGTTGCTCTTGTGTTGGCTGGAAAGGTAGGCAGCAATATTGCTTCCGAGATAGGCACCATGCGCATTTCAGAGCAGATCGATGCTTTAGATATCATGGGGGTTAATTCTGCGAGTTATCTCATACTTCCCAAATTAATTGCCTCAACCGTTATGTTTCCATTCTTGGTTCTTATGGCCATGAGCGTTGGAATCTGTTCCGGTGCAATTGTGGGAACAATGACCAAAGCCGTCTCACTCAACGATTTCATTTACGGTATACAATACGACTTTGACAGTTATGGTATCGTTTACTCGCTCATTAAAACTGTTTTCTTTGCCTTCATTCTTTCTACTATTCCGGCTTATCACGGTTACTACGCGAGTGGCGGAGCTTTAGAAGTAGGCAAATCAAGCACCAAAGGTGTTGTCTACAGCATGGTAGCCGTAATGGTTGCGAATTATTTGCTTACTCAAATATTATTGCTGTGATTCAGGTTCAGAATATATCGAAGTCGTTCAAAGAGGTAAAAGTCCTTACCGATATCTCAATTGATTTCCTTCCAGGTAAAATCAATTTTATTATAGGACGAAGTGGGCAAGGAAAAAGTGTGTTACTGAAATGCATGGTTGGCTTGCTTGAACCTGACGCTGGTTCTATCCTATACGACGGGGTAGACTTTTTGAATATGGACGAAGATCAGCATAAAGCCATTCGTCAGGAAGTTGGAATGCTCTTCCAAGGCGCTGCGCTGTTCGATTCCATGACGGTAGAGGAAAACGTTATGTTTCCTTTAACCATGTATAGCAATCTAACCTATTCTGAAAAGCTTCTGAAAGTGAACGAATGCTTGGAGCGAGTGAATTTGGTGGGAAAGAATAAGCTCTATCCCGCTGAATTATCGGGTGGAATGAAGAAGAGAACTGGCATTGCACGTGCCATCATTATGAATCCGAAATTTCTCTTCGTAGATGAGCCTAACTCAGGATTAGATCCTGAAACTTCAATTGTCATTGACAACCTCATTCGCAACATCACCTACGACCTAGGCTCTACCACTATTGTAGTAAGTCACGACATGAACTCGGTTATGGAGATTGGTGACAACATCAACTTTATAAGTGGAGGAAGAGTCGAGTGGCAAGGCGATAAACACGACCTTCTTAAAGCAGAAAACGAAGCCTTGAACAACTTCGTTTTCGCCTCTGAGTTCATGCAAGAAATCAAAGAAAACCTTAGGGGCGAATAAAAAACTTCTCTGTAACCGTGTGCTCTTGTGTTCTAAAAGACACGATATACAACCCTGAAGCAATATTAGATGGAAGAGGTACTTGAATCAGTTGATCCATCGATTCAATAAACACATCATTCGAGAACAACATTTGTCCGTTCATTCCAACCAGCTGAATCATTCCCTTTCCTAACGCACGCTCATCGGTAATACGCACGGTAGCCATTTTCTCTTCCATTCCTTGGAATGAGATAACAGCAACGTTTCCTTGCTCATCAACTTCCATGATCTCAGTTGCATTTCTTTCCTCTTGAATTTCCTCATTGTTCAATTCAAGGGAACTTGGGGAATTTGGAGCGAAGGCAGATCCAATGGTAACTACGCAAAACGGACCATAATCACCTTCTTGGGGAGAGTTACAAGAAGTTAGCTTCGGTTTTACTCCTATGCGATACGAATTACCTGGAACAAGCGAAAATTGGTTCAACATTATAAATTCTACTGGGGTAACGGTAACAATTGCCGGTGCTATTGGCGTTTGCGGGGCAGAAGAATTCACCTGAGCTATTTGCCAGATATACTCGTTAGCCCCTTGGGTGAACTGAGAATAAACGATTGAAAATGGCGAAATAGTTGTACCGCAAATATTAGCCAATGCAGGTGGCGGACCTTTAACTGTTAAAACCGGAATAGGCCCTGTTATGAGGCAATAAGGCGCACTCCAAAGACCCCATACACCGCAATAATTCATGCGAATACGCACAGAATAAATTCTGTTATAACGGAGACAAGACAAGCCTGGGTTATTTAAATTCAAGGTCGTCATACCAGGTAATGTCTGAGTCGTCGCAACGACATTTCCTGAAAGCGAAAATTCCCATTCGGTTATTGCCGTAGAACCTAAATAAGTAGAATTCAATACTCCTCCTAACAAGGTTACTGTGGCGCACGGTGTGTTACTAATGGAGTTATTCGGATAAGCTTCCATAACCATCGTTCGAACAGGACCCTCGCCACACCAAATACCGTCCATTTGAATCTCAATGTATACATCGTATGTTTTGCCATAACAAATACACGGAAAGCTATACAAATAAGCCTGATCCACACTTGAATTGCCTGTTGTAGCTATACAAGGTGCTCCATTAGGATTAGCTTGATCAACAAATCTAAATCTAGTTGAAGTTACAAGATTGTTTTGGGCGGCAAACGATGGATTATTTCTCTTAGCGAAATTATTCGTTCTATATCCAGCCATCCCGGCATCTGGTGATGGATTGGGTGATGAAATTAGATGTGAGGTAGGATAGTATTCAACTTTGACTGTGAAACAAGCCGCCGTTGAAGTATTGGAACTAACTCGAAAATAATACTCTACCCCCGGGGTTATAGGATTATTCGCCCAAGTTGTTTTTAACGTTTCAGTAACTCCTGATCCACCGGTATTAACACACTCTTTATACACAGGAGCAGCGGATGTACCAGAATAAAAATCTATTGAAGCATCGAAGCCTGTCGGAACAACGGTCACTTTAACCGCAGCAGATAATGTACCCGTTGGAACAGTAAATCTGAACCAGCAAGCTTTTGTTGGTGTAGTCGCTGTGCAAGCTGAAGTCGCTTGAGATGACGTTGTGACCAAACATTCATTCGTTGCGGTAATAGGGGTATATCCCACAGCATTTAACAAATAATTTCCCGGTGTAATGGCTAAAGCCGTTGAAGAAGTCGCTTGAGCGAACAACCCGAAGGAACAACAAACTAATAACGAAAGCAAAAGAACTTTTTTCATAGAAATGGGATGTAAACAAATGTAATAACCTGTTAGTTAACATGGAATAACTACTTCAACTAAAAACGCAATAACCTTGGTTGAAAAGACGCGTAAACACTTTCTCTTGACAAATCGTTACATTCTTCCAATCCATTAATAAACTTAGAAATGACATCTTCTGATGTTTTTAACGAAAATGCAATTCCCAACTCAATCATTTCAGCTGAATAGTCGGCAGAAAAACCAATATCGTATAACGAGTAGTTTTTTACTCCCATACCCAAAGCGTCGAAAAAAGTTGTGCTGTATATACTCACTTGGATTTTAGCTCTCCTCAACTCGTCATTCAACGAAGCTGAAACAGGAAGAATCTCTACGCAGTCATTGGCTTCAGCCATGTATTTTTCAATTTGCGATTCCAGCGGATGTAATTTCACAATCAACTTCCATTCTGGGTGAAGCGGAAGAATTTGATTCTTCATGAATCGAATCCATTCAATGTATGGTTGAGACAAACTCTTCTGAGCGCAGAGAAGAACGCGATTCTCTTTAACTAAGTGGCCCGCATTTATAGCAACATCTGTTGTGAAATTCCCAATAACAACCGATCTCATAAATGCAGACTCAGCTCCTTTCTCCAATACTTCCTTCCAGAAATTTCCAAACAACCAGATTTCATTTGGAAACATTCCTTTGGAAAGAGCGTCTTTGTATTTATTCGAATAAACGTAATACAGATCGTGTTTTGAAATTAATCCGTGTTGAAGTTCAATTGTCTTGATTCCTAATATTCGCGCGGCAGCTATACATCCCTCATTGTGATAATGTGTTATTCCCACCAACGTTTTGGGTTTCGCTATTGAAAGAATGGCGTGCCACCTTTGAAATGAAATAAAGAAAACATAAAATGCACTTTCAACATATTGAAATTCCAAACTTGAACACACACCTGAATTCTTTATCTGCTGAAGAACTTGCTTCAATTCTACATAAATCTCTTTTTGAATTTCATTCGTTTGTGGAAACCAATTCGGCATTTCCTTCAAGGAAAAATCTGCATCCTGCTCAAAGGCTCCCGTTGTGTCCCACCAAGAGTATTCTGTGCTTAATACCGTCTCTCTAATCATATGCGTAATCGGAGAAACTACTTCGCCTGTTGGAAGTTTGAGCTTTCTGCGACCCTCTAAAAATAAAATACCCTCGCTTTTTTGCGGAACGAAATTCACTTTTCTATTTCGAAAAGCGTTGATTCTAGACTTCAACTTGAACAACCACCAACTTTCAAAAGGATTCTTCTTTAATAATTTGTCGTCTGCATCTGTCATTGCATAGGACAGGGCATGTTGAACCAATTTGATGTAATTGAAGTTCTTTCCTTCGAACAATTTTCCATCGGGAAATCTTTGCTCAAATTCATTTTGAATAATATTGAAATCAATTGGACGATACGCCATACCGCAAGTTATTCAATTCATTCCATATTCTTCTTCCGCCTGTGCGCAGCCAAACAACCATTCCAATCAACATGGAAAACGTAGCTACTAAGCGCCACACCCATGAAAAGTCACGCAGTGAAAAGACCAAAGTTCCAACAACAATTACAATTGAAATAAGCTCAAACGGACGAATCAGCTTTCGGAATTCCGAACTGTTTTTAATTAAGAAATATCCTGCAATTCCCATAACGAAATAAGCAACAACGGTATTCAAAGTAGCCGCCCATGTTTCATAATATCCAATGAAAATGAAATTAAGCAGCACATTTGAAAGAGCAGCCACCACAGTAATCTTCAACACTTCAAGTGTCCTTTTTTCGAAGATGGCTTTATCTACAATAGCCACATAAATAGGTCTGTAGCAAAATCCAAAAATCAGTACAATGGCCATTGGATAAGCTGCGCTTAACTCATCCTTCCGATAGAGTAATCGGAAGATATCTGGAATCCACAATCCAAGCACAGCCGCCATTAGCAGAGAAATATAAAACCAAGCACGAACCAATTTGCCAACGGTTCGCATGGCCAGTTCGGTTCCATTTTTATAGAGGTCGAAAACGATCGGAGTCAACACCTGATTGGCCTGAGCCTGTATATTTTCAAAATACGAAGCGAAGGAATAGGCTATGCTGTATTGTCCTATTTTATTCTGCGAAACGCCAAAACGGTCAAGTAAAACCCGGTCGGAAGAGTTCAACAAATACGTTGCATATTCTTTTGGAATTAGCGGTGTAGCAATTTTTAAGTCTGAAATAATTTCCTTCTTTTCGAAGTGAAACGACGGACGAATACCTTCTTTCACATAAAGGAAATAACCGAAATAGAGTGCTAAAATAGCCGAGGAAATAGCTTGGGAATATAACCATGCCATGTATCCTAAATTGAAATACCGAACACCCACAAAACTCATGAATGCCGACAATATTCCCACGCCAATCGTCATTGTGTACACTTGTTGATGCTTGTGCCTAAACTGAAGCAAACGCGTTGCGATAGATTTTGTTAAATCGAAAAATAACAACGGAACTATGACCAAGCCAAGCACTGCAAGTATTCGATCAGCATCAATTTTATTTTTCAATGAAAAATACAACACAACACCTACCAATGCCGCGTAGAGAAATTTGTACAGCCATTGAAACCCAAGAAGCCGAGACCACTTCCCTCTAAAAGATTCACCCAAATCGAAATAGCTTTGCTGAAACAGCACTATGTATCCAAGACTACTAAAGGCTCCAACCAAGCCGGCATAACTGAGTATTAAACCATAGATGGCATAATCACCCGCTGTTAAAAATGGCGTTAAAAATGGCAATAAAAACAAGTTAATCAGAGCGGGAGCCTGATTGGCAAAAGAATAAAAGAAGGTGTGAGAAACAATTTTCTTAAGCATTCACAAACTTGGCTTAAGACAAATATACGTCTTAGCCGTTCAAGGCTTCGGCACCTGCAACAATTTCCAAAATCTCTCCTGTGATGGAAGCCTGACGAGCCTTGTTGTAAGTTAACTTCAGTTCTTTCACCATATCGCCAGCATTATCTGTTGCCTTGTGCATAGCAGTCATGCGGGCGCCGTGTTCTGCAGCGTTACTATCTAAAAGAGCCTTGAACAATTGCACCTTCAATGTGCGTGGAATAAGCTCTTCAAGAATTTGGTTTTTCTCAGGTTCATAAATGTAATCAACACTCGACTGTGCTTCTTCATGAACAGGCGGCAGAACAGGCAAGTATTGCTCGTTCTCAATTATTTGGACAGCCGCATTCTTGAAACGATTATAAACTAGGATTACCTTATCGTACTTACCACTCGCAAATTGTTCCATAATGGTATTTGCTATGGCACTTACATTGGAAAAGTTCAGCTGATCGAAGATTGCATACGGTGTATCTCCGAAACCCTCTGTGGTATGCATGGTTGTTTTTCTGTAGTTATCGAAGGCTTTTTTTCCTAGCGACAATACATGCACGTTTGGATTCGACTTAACGATATTTCGGATTTCCTTAATAACGTTGTTGTTGAAACCTCCGCACAAACCACGATTTGAAGTAATAGCAACCACCAGCGTGTTTTTAACTTCACGCTGCTGGCTGAATGTTGAATTCGATTCTGAAGAACTTACGTTCGAAAGTATTTCCTGAAGCTTTTGAGCATACGGACGCATTTTAGTAATTGCATCTTGTGCTCGTCTTAATTTTGCTGCAGACACCATTTTCATGGCAGATGTGATTTGCATGGTTGAGTTAACCGATACAATACGCATTCTGATTTCTTTCAAATTCGCCATGTCCTTTTTTTCGCTTTACAATTAGTTGTATCTCGCTGAAATATCTTTCGCTACCGCTTCTAACACTGTGGTTACAGCATCGTCAATCTTACCATTGCGGATAGCAGTTAATGTATCGTTGTGGTTCATTTCAAGACTATTCAAAAAATCGTCTTGAAACTCACGAACTTTATCTACCGGAACGTTTGACAACAATCCTTTTGTTCCACAATAGATAATTGCAACTTGCTTCTCTACGGTCATCGGACTGTTTTGTCCTTGCTTCAAGATTTCAACGTTACGCTTTCCTTTTTCAAGTACCGACTTCGTTACTTCATCCAAATCAGAACCGAACTTTGCGAATGCCTCAAGTTCACGGTACTGTGCTTGGTCTAATTTCAAAGTACCAGCCACTTTCTTCATAGACTTAATCTGTGCGTTTCCACCTACGCGGCTTACAGAAATACCTACGTTAATTGCTGGACGTACACCTGAGTTGAACAAGTTCGACTCTAGGAAGATTTGTCCGTCTGTAATCGAAATTACGTTTGTTGGAATATACGCCGAAACGTCACCTGCCTGGGTTTCAATAATTGGAAGTGCTGTTAAAGAACCACCACCTTTAACAATGCTCTTCAAGCTTGCTGGCAAGTCGTTCATATTTTCAGCAACACTTTGAGTTGCGTTTACCTTAGCAGCACGTTCTAGAAGACGGCTGTGCAAGTAGAATACGTCTCCAGGATATGCTTCACGTCCGGGTGGGCGACGAAGCAACAAAGACACCTCACGGTATGCAACCGCTTGTTTAGACAAATCATCATAAACAATCAATGCTGGACGACCAGTATCACGGAAGTACTCTCCAATTGCGCAACCAGAGAATGGAGCGTAGAACTGAAGTGGTGCTGGGTCAGAAGCCGTTGCAGCAACAACTACTGTATATGCCATAGCACCTGCATCTTGTAATGTTTTTACAGTACCTGCGATGGTAGAACCTTTCTGTCCGCAAGCAACATAAATACAATATACAGGTTCACCTTTATCGTAAAATTCTTTTTGGTTAATGATGGTGTCAATCGCAACAGTTGTTTTTCCTGTCTGACGGTCACCAATGATCAACTCACGTTGTCCACGTCCAATTGGAATCATCGCGTCAATCGCTTTGATACCTGTTTGAAGTGGCTCGTTTACCGGTTGACGGTAGATAACCCCTGGAGCTTTACGCTCAAGTGGCATTTCATACAAATCTCCAGTAATAGGACCATTTCCATCGATTGGTTCACCAAGTGTGTTTACAACACGACCTAGCATACCTTCTCCGGCCTTGATAGAAGCGATAGTTCCTGTACGTTTAACGCTAGCGCCTTCTTTCAATTCTCCAGAAGGACCTAACAATACAGCACCTACGTTGTCTTCTTCAAGGTTTAGGGCAATACCTTGAACGCCATTTTCAAACTCAATCAACTCACCTGATTGAACATTTGAAAGACCGTAAATACGCGCAATACCATCTCCAACTTGAAGAACGGTACCTACCTCTTGCAACTCAGTTTCGGTCTTTAGACCAGCTAACTGTTCTCTAAGGATTGCTGAAATCTCCGCAGGTTTAATGTCTGCCATAACAAATAGTTTTTAATCCCATTATAACGCTGGGACGTACGGGTTTTTTGAAAAATCTTTTTTAACTTTTTTTAGTTTACCTGAAACCGATGCATTGTACTCCATTCCGTTTACACGAAGGATAAATCCACCTATTAAATCTGAATCAACTTTTTCAGTTATTTCAACTTCACCACCACAAATGCTCTTAGCAACCTTAGAAACTTCGGCACGAAGAGCATCATCAGCAGGAACCGCTGAAATCAATTCCACATCGAAAATATTTCTTCCAGACTTCACTTGTTGAACGAATGATTGAGCTATTTCACCCAAATCACTTTCACGCCCTTTGCTCACGATTAACTCGATGAACATATGAGTGGTTTTATTCAATTCAGTGAAAACTGAAAACAATACTTTGAGTTTTTTATCACCGCTAATAACTGGACTGGACAACATAACCTGCAAATCCTTGCTCGCACGAATGCTCGCAGAGATGTGCAACATGTCTTTCAACAAGACATCTGTCTCTCCTCGCTCTGCAGCAAGGCTAATCAACGATTTCGCGTAACGCGATGACAGGCGAATGTTCGACATATTAGTTAGATCCGAATTCCTTAATTAACGAATGATTCAACGCTTTTTGCTTTTGCTCTTCTGTTAACGAGTCTTTCAATAACACTTCAGCCAATTGAACTGAAAGGTCTGCCACTTGATTTTTCAAATCAGTGATAGCCGCTTGCTTTTGATTTTCGATTTCAGCCTGAGCTTTGGCAATAATGCGATTTGCTTCTTCTTGCGAGCGACCAACAGCATCGTTACGCATTTTGTCTGACATAGATTTCGCTTCGTTTAAGATACGGTCGCGTTCGTTGCGTGCTTCACGAAGAAGATCTTCGTTGCTCGCTTGTAAACGACTCATTTCTTCCTTAGCAAGATCTGCCTGACGCAATGCATTAGCGATACCCTCTTCACGGTCCTTCAAAGAACTCATGATAGGTCCCCATGCCATTCTTTTCATTATGACAAGCACGCACAAGAAAGCAACCGAGGCCCAAAATACGGTACCTACGGATACACTAAGTAATCCTTCCATGGATATATGTGTGTTTAGCGCTAAGCGCCTATGATTAACCTAAAGCTACTAACAAGCAAACGATAACAGCGAAAAGAGCTACCCCTTCTACCAACGCTGCTGCAACGATCATGTTTGAACGCATGTCACCAGCTGCTTCTGGTTGACGAGCCATTCCTTCAAGCGCTGAACCACCGATTTTACCTACACCGATACCAGCACCGATTGCTGCGATACCTGCTCCGATTCCGGCCAAACCTTGACCCATGCCTGCTTCCATTAAGAGATTTACAAATTCCATGTTGTTTATTTTTTGAGTTGAGAATTTACAATTTAGTGTGCGTGTTGAATTTCATGGTCATGATCGTGCTCATGCTCATGGTGATGCTCTTGTGTCGCATCGCCGAAATACAACGCTGCTAACAAAGTGAATACATACGCTTGAAGAAATGCAACCAACATTTCCAAGCAATACATGAATGCCATAAATAATACCGATCCTACGCCTACTCCGTAACCCGCGGCTGGACTCTGCTGTCCAAACATTAGAGCAAGACCTACGAAGGCAAGAATGATGATGTGACCTGCAGTAATGTTTGCTGTTAAACGAATCATTAGTACGCAAGGCTTAATGAAGATACTCATGAACTCAATTGGAACAAGAATAACTTTTACGAAACCAGGTACTCCTGGAGGCCAGAAGATATGACCCCAGTAATGTTTGTTTCCGCTAACACTTGTAATGATGAATACGATTGCAGCCAAAACCAAAGTGATGCTTAATGTACCCGTGATGTTGAATCCTCCAAGGAATGGAATCAGACCCAAGATATTACACATCCAGATGAAAAAGAAGACAGTCAATAAGAAAGGTGTGTAACGTGCAGCATTCTTTTTACCTAAGCTTGGCAATGCAATGTCATCGCGAACAAACAAGATAAATGGCTCAATCATGTTTTGGAATCCTGAAGGAGCCTTTCCTGCATTACGCTTATACTTGTTCGCTACTGAGCGGAAAAGGATAATCATTAACACAATCACCAACATCATTCCGAAAACAGACTTCGTAATAGAAAAATCCATGACTTTGTGTCCATGCGCATCATGAGAGGCATTTTCACCAACGTATTCAATCATCTCGTGATGATTACGGTATCCTTTGTAATCGTGATAGTCTAATTCTCCGTGCTCGTTAACTGAGTAGAAATTGCTTGAAGAAAAAATATCTAAATGCCCTTCGTGAAGAATCATTACTGGAAGTGGAATATAAAGACTTCCTCCAAGGTGAATTTGATGTGCATCTGAAATGTGATGCATAATCATTTCACCAATTTTAAATCCTTCCTCTGCGTGTTCTTCGCCATGGGCAACTTCGGCATGCGCCGTTGAGTCCGCATGAGCAACTTGTTCCGAGCCATGACCATCATGCTGCGCAAACGCAAAAGACGTCATTCCTAAGAATCCTATTATGAAAAGAATTTGATTTGGTCTCACCATCACATACCGTTTTTGGCGGTGCAAAAGTAATCAACACAAAGCACGTACGAAATTTTTTCTACAAAAACTTTCACATTACTTATTTTATCTTCAGAAGAGACCTTGAAAGAATGACGGTTACACCCAAGTAAATAAAGAATGTTCCCAAGGCTAATGGCGCTTTGGCAGAGGGATACAGAAGAATTAACACAGCAACAACCACAGCTGTAAAAAGCAATTTAACCGTTACGGTGGCCATAAAGGCATTAACGAATCTCATTGGAGATTTCTCCACGGCTCCTTTTACCCATTTGAACAAAACAACGTTCAGAATACCAAAGACAACAGGCACAATCATGAATGTCAGTGGCAACGACCATTTCAGACTAGAAAAATAAATAACGCTCATGGATAGCAGAGCGAATAAAACATTAGAGTATATAAATCGATTCATTTTTTTGATACACTTCGAATAACAACATACAAAGCAACTGCCAATCCTAAAACAGAAAAAACCAACGTTAACATTGGCTTTTCATTTTGGAAATACGCATCTAATTTTCTTCCTCCCCATACTCCTAAACCTATGGTCAACGCCATTTGTGTGGCTAATGAAGAGTATTTTAAAATAGAAGGATTAATACGAATTATTTTGAACTGGGTGTAGATGGGGTAGCTGGAGTTCCAGGAGTTCCTGGCTTCGGTGCTTCCTTTGGTTTCTGCCCCATTGAACAAGCTCCTGAAAATGCTGCGCCTGGCTCAATAGCCAATTTATCTGTAAAGATATCACCTTCAACACGTGCTGTGCTCTTCAATGACAGCAATTGCTGAACGTTCAATTTACCTTTAACGAACCCCTCAATCTCGGCATTCTGACAAATTACATTTCCGTCAATTTTCCCAGTAGGACCGATTACCAGACGTCCTTTCGTTCCAATGTTTCCTGTAAAAATACCATCGATACGAATGTTGCTCTCGCAACGGATTTCTCCTTCGATAATGGTACCCTCAACAATACGGTTGATGGCATTTTCTGAAGAAGACTCTGAAGGCCTTGAAGATGTGCTTCCTTTTGATAACATATGCTAATAGTTTTTGGTAAAAAACTCTAAATACCCTTTGTAGTCTTTAGAGCGAAATAGTTCTAAATAATTCTGTTTTGTAATAATGAACTTATCTGATTTTGAAAGATCTAATTCAGTAATCAGTTCATCATCACCCACAAAAGTAGTGAAATAATCTTTGGCATTCTTCAAATTTGCAAATGGCTTGACCAAAATAAAGGTAGCCTCGTCGCCAAACATCGTATTACTCACTTTGTAATCGAATCCTGAAAAGTAAGTTTTTGTGAAGTCTGAAACAGCTGCTTTTGCTTTCGTTAAGTTCGTCTTTTTAATGTTTACCACAGCTACAACGTAATGCTCGGAAGCATCTGCTTTAATGTAATTTGTTATGCTTGTTCCGTCGGAAGAAGTTGCTTTAGAAGTTCCTCCTGAGGTTAGTTGTCTTAGCATTTCGGCTGCCTGACTGGCCAATTCTGTATTCGGACAAGCAGCAACGACCGCTTTTAGCTCAGCCTCACAATTCTCTCTGACACCGAACGAAACCTCTGTTTTACCCAGACAGGTCGCTTTCAACATATGATACTGACAAGCAAGATGATTGTCTGGGCGCTCTGCAAGAGCCTTGGTGCATGTTGTTATAGCGTCGTAGGGGTGATTTGTAGCATATTGATTGTAAGCCTTGGTATATACCTTTTCCTCTTCTTCTTTACGCATTTGCTCGGCGTTCATGTAGTTGGGATTGTCTACCAAAATTGCCCAGTCTGACTTTGGGTATCTTGACTTAATTTGGTTTCCCCAAAAAACAGAACTACATGTTGAGCAAAATGGATTTGCTGTATAACCATCCTCCTTTTCGTTCGATAACCAGCCTCTGTACAACTGATAATGTGCCAAAGGATGAAAGCCTCCTTCTTCACACTTGTTAATCATCGCTTCCCAAGAATCTATGGCGCTATCCATATCTTCTAACTTCTCTTTATAACACAAACCCGCGAGATAGTATGCCTCTGACAAGTCGCTTCTCATTTCCTTTATGAGTTCTGTGTTTCCACAAGGTAACTTCGAACGCAACTCTTCAATTGTTGGAACCTTGTATTTCGGATCCTCTGCCCCTGGACCAGCTGTTTCAACCACTTCAATTACACTTTCATCGGGCTCTCCGTTCATTGAAACAAGTAAACTCTGATTTCTCCAATAATCTTTTAATGGTCTACCCGACCATGTGTCGTCGAATATAGCCTTCCCTCTCTTCAAGAGATCCGCGTTGTAAATCCAAAAAATTCCGTTAACCTCTTCGCCTTTGAGGGCTGCTAGACGTTCCTCTTCATCTTTTCGCTTTTTCTCGTCCATCTCCAATTGCATCTGCTCGCGCGCTGCAACGAGGGTCTTCTCAATTTCAGCAGGTCCTTTTTCACACAAGGCAATCAAACTATCATTGCCACTAATGGTGTTAAGATACCCTACCAACTCATTCAAACTTAACGCACGGGCTTTTATTTCCTTGTAGCGCACATGTGTAGTCGTAAGGTTATGATAGGCACTATCATAGTTAATTTGAGCTGCTGGATATGCCTTTTGAGCGAAATACAGATCGCCGAGTGTCATGAAAATCTTCAAACGCTTCGATTTGTTACCTCTGTTAAATGTCAACGCTTTCTCATAATACTCAACAGCTTCTTTCCTCTTCTCCATTTCCAACGTTACGTTTCCCAAAGCGTAATAGATAACATCTTTGTATGTTTCATTCTTCAAATCTTCCAACATCACAAGTAATTGCTTTTGAGCAGCATTGTAATTTCTTGAAATCTTCACGTCGGTTAATAACATCTGCAGCTGTGACTGAAACTCAAGTTCGTACGGTGGCTTCAATTTTATAACCTTTTGAAATGCTACCTTAGCATCTCCAGATCTTTCCATTCGATCATACAATTGTCCTAAAACAAATTGTGGTATGATTCGATCCGATTTCTTTGTTATTAAAGCTAAGCCTTTTTCAAGTGGGCCAATGGCCTCGGCAAACTCACCTTGAATAAGAAAAAACTCGGCCTTCACCAGATTCAATTCACGAGCGATTTCTTTAGGCAAATCTTCGTATCCATCTGCTTTTTGAAACAACAACCTCGCTTTAGAAAAATCACCTTCTAAAAAATAGGATCGGGCCGCCCAGATATATGCGCGCAATTGAACCGCCTCTGAAGAATATTTGTTCGAAATAAAATTGAACGTCTCTTGCGCTTTGTAGTATTCGCCTTTGTACAAGTTCGCCTGACCAATAACATGGTAATTGTCATCCATCCATTTGTTATACTCCGGCCATTTCATATCCTTTTTAGTCTCTGCAACAAGTGTGTGTCTCTTCACCACTTTACCGCATTTCTTAATTGCCTTGTCTAAATCAGGGATAAGCTCTTTCTTTTGCGAAGGGGTTCCGTAACTGTAGAGAGGTATGACTTCGTCGAAATCATCTTTCCTCCCATCTCCCAAGGTTCTTTGCGACTTCTTCACCAACTCATTCGCGTTGAAGTAACCATTGTATCGGCCCAATGTATTGTGATAAATGCGGTAAGCAACTCCGTCTTCTTTGGTCGAGCAACTCAAAAACAACAATGAAAAAAACAGGAGAAATGAAAAATACATCCTCGCACTTAGCAGCCACCCCTTTATTTTGGGAGAGGTTGAGCTGTAACGTATTTCTTTTTTAGGCATGAGCATTAGCTAACGAAGGAAAGCGAATTTATTGCATTTCCCTTTACATTCATGCATTCTTCTTACTTTTATACCCGCGATGGAAAGGAAAAGAAAAAGGAAAAAGATTCTTAAAAAGCTGAAGAAACCCTTCCGCCTGATTATTCTGAATGAAAATTCTTTCGAAGAGCGTTTTTCTTACAGCCTCACGCCTATGAACCTTATTGTTATGTTGGGAGGTTTTTTGGTTGTATTCTCGTTGCTTTTTTATTCCCTTATCGCATTTACCCCCCTTCGAACAATTTTGATTCCTGACTTTACTTCGTACGAGTCAAGAGAAGACGCCCGCAGAGCACGAATCATGGCAGATTCATTAAGTTCCGTTTTGAAAAATCAAGAGCGTTACTACAACGATTTAAAAATTATTCTCTCCGGCGGGAAGCCCATTTCAAATATTCCTGACAACGTTCCTCAGGGTTCGGAAAACGTTGATTTGACATACGCTATTAGCGACATTGATCAGGCTGTTCGAATAGAGTTAGACAATTCACGAAAGGTCTTCGTTACACAAATGGGTAAAATTCCAGAGGCCGGTTATTTACTTTTTCCTCCTGTCGCAGGCACCATTAATTCGAATTTCGAACCTCAATTCGGAAAGAAAGGCGTGTATTGGACTTCAATCAAAAATGAAGCTGTAAAGTCTGTTTTAGATGGCACCATTATTTCCTCGAGCTACACCGTGAGCGACGGAAACACAGTGCTTATTCAACACCCCAACAACATGGTATCTGCCTACAAAAATTTGGCAGTGCTGTTTAAACAGAGCGGAGAGTCTGTGAAAGCCGGAGAAGGAATTGGTTGGGTGAGCGAAAATGCTAACGGACAAGGTCAATTCTATTTTGAAATTTGGAAAAACAGTGTTCCTGTTGATCCGAAAACCTACTTCGCGAATTAAACGCGAACCATATCTCCGAAAACACCCACACGTTCATTCAACTGCTGCTCTGTCACTTTCAACAATGCATCCGGACCAAAGTCCTCACAAGTGAAAGACGCCATAGCAGACCCTGTAACAATAGCCCTTTTCATTGCTGTAAAGCTTGTGTCATTCATCTTCGCCAAATATCCAATGAAACCGCCCGCGAATGAATCTCCGGCTCCGGTAGGATCCACCACATTGTCCAATAACATTGCAGGGGCGAAAAACACTTCATCCTTATTGAAAAGTAAAGCGCCGTGCTCACCCTTCTTAATAATTAAAGCCTTCGGACCCAATGCTAGAATCTTCGATGCTGCCTTCTTCAACGAACGCTCACCTGTATACTGACGAGCCTCTTCGTCGTTGATCGTAACCACGTCAACCATTCCGAATACTTTATCTAAATCTTCACGCGCAACATCCATCCAGAAATTCATTGTGTCTAACACAACTAATTTCGGACGCTTGTTCATTTGGTTCAGCACTGCTATTTGAACAGCCGGAACCAAATTTCCCAACATTACGAATTCCGCATCTCTGTAATTTTCTGGAAGGTTCGGTTCGAACGTAGCTAAAACATTCAGATCTGTCGCCAACGTATCGCGCGAATTCATATCCAAGTGATACTTACCAGACCAATGAAACGATTTCTCACCTTCTTTAATTTGAAGTCCTGCTAAATCAACACCTCTCGATTTCAATTCATTCATGAATGCCTGTGGAAAGTCGTCTCCAACTACACTTACAACACCACAATCGCCATTCAAATATGCGGCAGCCATTGAGATGTACGTGGCAGCACCACCAATGACTTTCTCGCGAGATTCAAACGGAGTAGCAATGCTATCAAAGGCTACAGTTCCAACAGTAATTAACTTCATAATTCAATTTTTTATTTCAAAAAAAAACCGCCCAAAAATACATTTGAGCGGTTGTTCAATATGGTGAACGCTATTATAAGCGAACGATTCCTTTGTGACGACGTTCGTCAGAAACAGTCAATTTCTTACGTCCTTTTCTTCTACGTGATGAAAGAACCAAACGGCCCTTTGCGGTAGACATTCTTTTGCGGAAACCGTGTTTGTTTCTGCGTTTTGTATTCGATGGTTGATAAGTACGTTTCATAATTTCTTGT
>CAZEFR010000011.1:24684-53245 GCA_964511555.1 uncultured Chryseobacterium sp. | reverse complement strand
AAACGTAGTTCCAATTATGAAATAGGAATTACGAAGTAGGAATAAAACCGAAGGTTTTCCCATTACATAGTTCCTATCTTATTCTAATCAATCGCCCTAACTTCAAATCACGCTCAACCGCAGTAATCTCAAACTCAGAAAGTTTTTTGTTGGAAGAACTATAGATTAAACTTTCACCATTTACATTTTTCAAAACGGTGTCAGGAAGATTCGCAAATGAAATGCGACCTGGAATGAGGTGATGCCCAATTTCTTTATTCAATTGAGCTCTGTTGGAAGACGGTACAAGAGCCTGATATTTATCTAACCCTTTGTTTCGCAAAACCGCATCTGACGGGACAAGCAAGGTGTATTCGTTTTTCTTCAACGAATCTGCCCAAGTGCTTAGTTCAACTAAACTGGCCCAAACACTGGTTTCGTATTCCGAATTTAGAAAAGTTAAAATGTTCTCTTCTCTTTTCGAATAAACCGAACGCTCATTCGCTTTCGATACCGAAACAGAACTTTCCGAATCTGAAGTGTAACAGGCCTGCAGCAAAAGAATTAATCCAATGCTAGAGGCCTGTTTCATTTCGATATAAATTATTACGCTTTGGCTTTCACCTTTGGTGAAGCAGAAAGTAACGCTTCACTTGCGTAGTCTTCAAACTTTTCAAAATTCGCAATGAACTTACTTGCAAGCTCATTCGCTTTCGCGTCGTATGCCTCTTTGTCTGACCACGTGTTGCGCGGATTCAACATTTCTGCAGGGACTTCTGGACAAGCCGTTGGCATGGCCAATCCGAATACTTCATGCGTTGCGAATTCAACATCGTTCAACTTTCCTTCCAACGCAGCAGTAATCATAGCGCGAGTGAAACTCAACTTCATGCGACTTCCTACTCCGTAAGAACCTCCAGACCACCCCGTGTTAATTAACCATACTTGAGCACCGCTCTCGTCGATCTTCTTACCTAACATCTCTGCGTAAGCAGTTGGATGCAACGGCAAGAAAGGCGCACCAAAGCACGCACTGAATGTGGTCGTTGGCTCGGTAATTCCAGCTTCTGTTCCAGCAACCTTTGCTGTATATCCGCTGATAAACTGATACATCGCCTGCTCCTTCGTAAGCTTGCTAATTGGAGGCAACACACCGAACGCATCGCAAGTCAAAAAGAAAATGTTCTTCGGAATTCCACCCACACTTGGGTTCATCGTGTTATCGATGTGCTCCAATGGGTAGCTTACACGTGTGTTCTCTGTCTTCGTGCTATCTGTGTAATCAGGGGTTACACCGTCATCTTCAAAGCCAATGTTCTCTAACAACGCACCGAACTTGATGGCGTCATAAATCTGAGGTTCCTTTTCGCGAGACAAGTCAATCGTCTTCGCGTAACATCCACCTTCAAAGTTGAAGACCGTCGTGTCGGTCCAACCGTGCTCATCATCACCAATCAATCTTCTGTTCGGATCGGAAGACAATGTTGTCTTACCCGTCCCAGAAAGTCCGAAGAACACCGCAGTGTCTCCGTCTTTACCAACGTTCGCTGAACAGTGCATAGACAATACATTCTTCTCGTGAGGAAGAACATAATTCAACACGGTGAAAATTCCTTTCTTAATCTCTCCTGTATAACCGGTTCCACCAATGATCGCCATCTTCTTCGTGAAGTCGATGATTGCGAAATTGTGTTGACGTGTACCGTCGATTTCTGGATCGGCCATGAACTCCGGCGCACAGATGACATGCCAATCCGGAGTCATGGTTGTTAATTCTTCAGCAGTTGGACGCAAAAACATGTTGCTTGCGAACATGTTGCTCCAAGGGAATTCAGTTACAACACGCACATTCATGCGGTAGCGTGGATCAGCACAAACATATGCGTCGCGCACATAAACCTCTCTTCCATTCAGGTAAGCACACATGCGCTCATACAAGCGTGTGAATTTATTTGAATCGAATGGAATGTTGAATTGACTCCACCAAACGCTGTTTTCGGTTGAAGCATCTTTAACAATGAACTTATCTTTTGGAGATCTTCCGGTAAATTCTCCGGTGTCAATGGCTAAAGCTCCCGTATTCGTGAGTGTTCCCTGAGAAAGTAAGATGGTTTCTTCAACCAATTCTGCAGGTGTCATGTTCCAATATGCCGTGGAAACATGTTTAAGACCGAGGTACGCTAATGTTGCGCCTTCGGGACGTATGCCGATGTTTGTCATGAATAATTTTTTTGGTTCGACTATCATTGAATCGTTTGGCAAAGGTAATAATAAAAAAAGGGGCGAGAATTCATGAATCTCGCCCCTTTCTTAACCATTCGCGGTTCGAAATGTTGATTAATTAATCTAAGTACAACTCTATCAGTCCTTCAGGTGCTGCCGTTGAAATGGTTTGACTTTCGTCATCGATTTCCAACACAAATTCGGGCTGGAGGGGAATTAAAATCAGTTTACCCGAATTGTGCCGAATCTCCAATTGTGGATTTTTTCTATTTTCCACCACTTCTTCCACCACTCCAATGTTTCCGTGAGTTTGATCGAAGACTGTATAGCCAACCCAATTCACCATATCTCTTCGGTCTTCGTCTTTTACAGAGAGTTCGCTTAAACGAACATAGACCATAGACTTCAGCAAAGACTTCGCTGTTGCTTCATCATTTACCCCTGAAAGACGCACCTTGGCCGAATCGTTGGTTTTCGGTTCGAATAAATCAATCTTGTATGGAACCAAGCTACCTTTAATTTCCAAAAATAAAAACTGCAAATTTTTGTAATCTGCCACCTTCGCAGTATCTAAAAAAACCGTTAACTCGCCTTTGTATCCATGTAGCTTGGTAATTTTTCCCAAGCAGTGCATTTCGTCTTTGTTCATGATACAAAGATAATGATGTAATTTTGCACCACTTATGAAAAGAACACTTCAATCCATTATACCGCCGCCGCCAACGAATTTTGTTGGAGATGGCTTCAAGGTTCATCACTTCATTCCCGATTATTATTTGAGCATGGAGCGTATGAATCCGTTTATTATGCTCGATTACGCTGCACCGCATTACTTCCCTCCGACTGAAGTGCAGAAGGGCGTTGGTGTGCATCCGCACAAAGGTTTTGAAACCGTGACCATTGCTTACAAAGGGAAGGTTGCGCATCACGACAGTGCTGGAAACAGTGGAGTTATTGGCGAAGGTGATGTACAGTGGATGACCGCAGCTTCGGGTGTTCTGCATAAAGAATACCACGAGCAAGAATTTTCTAAGGCCGGCGGCATTTTTTCTATGGTTCAATTGTGGGTGAATCTTCCCGCGGCTGATAAACTTTCAAAACCAAAATATCAAGAGATTCTAAATTCGAATATCCCGAAAGTTGAGCTTCCAAACAACGCAGGTATTGTAGAAGTCATTGCTGGGAATTTTGAATTCAACAAAGGCGCTGCTTCAACTTTCACCGAAGTGAATCTCTTCAACGTAAAATTGAAAGCTGGCGGATCCGCTACTTTTTCATTCAGTGAAAGAAACAATACAGCTGCTCTTGTTATAGAAGGAAACATCGTTGTGAATGAAGAACACCAAGTTGGAACCAGTCACTTTGCATTGTTCAGCAACGACGGAGAATCATTCACCCTCTCATGCACAGAAGACGCAACCATTCTTATTCTTTCCGGAGAACCTATTCTAGAGCCCATAGCAGCATACGGTCCTTTCGTAATGAATACCAAGCAAGAACTCATGGATGCCTTCCATCAGTTTGAACGCGGCGAATTCGGACATTTAGAATAACCCTTCCGCAGGACCTTCCGTAGGACCTTGTCAATTTGCTTTGCTCAAATACGTTCGGAAATACCCGCATTCCCGAATAACCTCGTTGTAGAATTTCGTGTTTGAATATTTCGATTTCAGATTTACGAATCCGTCCCAAGCTAGGAAATCAATTTCATTGTTCACCCAACCGAAATTGTAGAACTCGTTTCGATCGCATTTCGCAATGAAATATTCGCATTTCGCTCGTTGCTCATCTGACTGCGCATATTGCAACGCCGTGCGATAATAGTCTTTCGCGCGATTGGACGAATTCAGAAACTTCGAATGAAAATCGTCGATTGAATTTCCCCAACTGTAAAGCAGTTTCGATTGATAGAACGCACGTGCATTTCCATAATACGACAAGTTGTAATACGCATTGCCCAAGGTCAGAGCCGAATAATACATATCTGTATTTCGAAGAAGATTCTGTTGAAGTTGAATCATACGATTGAGTGTGGTCATGCGCGTCCATTTGCGACCACGGTAATTCTCATGATCGCAATCGTGACAGTCTTGAATACCCGCAACGAAAGGATCAGATCGCAATTCTTCATTCGCCAATTTCGTTTTAACGAAATGTTCTTTGGCTTTTTCCAATTGTCCAGCGTATGCTAAAACCAAACCTTCGTACAACTCGATGTCTTCCAATTTAATTGGATAAATCTGAAGAAGGAGTTTTTCAAAATCGCTTCGCTCTCCTTGCATGAATTTCTTCATTTCGGAAATATTGTATTTATCATGGTAATATGCTCCATTCGGACTAGCCAATTCACTTTGTATTTGATAAGCGTAGAGCATACCGAGCATTCGCTTGGTCCAAGAAAAAACCAATTCAACTCGCACCTTGGTTTTCTTTGAAGAAACGTCCCAATAACTATAACTATCATAGGTCTGCGTTTCGCCTTGAGAGACAAGCCATTTCAAATGCGGATATATGCGCGATTCGAAAGCGCGAGCTTCTTCGCCATCATATAGACTCCAAAGATTTTTATTCTCAAAACCCACACGCATAATTTCATTGACAATTGAAAGCGTGCGCGCTTGATCTTTTTCAATTTCACTTCCACTTGCAAAAACTCTATTCAAATCTTCTTCTGCCCGTCTGTTCTCTCCTGTTAATGCGTTCAAATAAGCAGCAGCTAAGTTCCAGGTATGCTTGTCTCTGGTCTTCCCTTCGTCGTTAACTTGATTCACAAATTCAACCAATTTCTTATCAATGGAAAGCTGCACATCAGTAATGTACTCGCGGTAGTTATCGCGATTGGAATTCGCTAAAGCGGCTTCCATTTTATTCATACTTCGTGTTAAGAGCAGATCCAACATTTCACTGTTCGGCTTCAACGCATATATCGCCTTCATGGCCTCCATCTCATCGGTGTAATACCCCTGCATCACCCACATGGCAGCTTTCTCCTCTGTATCTGAAACTAAATTGAGTGCGAAATTAAAATCGCTCTGATTCAAGGCATGATATGAAAAAACCGCATCGAAACGCAAAGGTGCACAATGCGCCATAACCTTGCTGTACATGGCATTTGCCATTGGGAAATTCTGTAACGCATGATAGACACCGCCTAAATAACTCAAAGCGCGATAGTAATAGGTTCCCTCAGGCACTGCGCCTTTCGTTTCTTCAAGGAATCCGATTAAAGCCCTTTGATTTTTGCTGTAATACAAAGCTTTCACTACTTGAAACCACCACTTCACCTTCATGATTTCATTGGAAGCCGAGTTGTATTTTATCTTCAACTCTTCAATCAAGACATCGCCAACGTACACTTGATTTTGGTATTTGTAATCCCACGAAAAATACCTGCCGTCCGCTGATTTATCAACTTCCGTAGCCAATCGCAAGAAAGCTTTGAATTCTTTCATTTTCGGAGTTTCCCAATTTAAGTCTGGGAAAGATTTACTAGACTTCGCTCCTTTCAGTATAGTCGCGAACTCCTTTTCTCCATCAGAAGTAAACAAATAAAATCGCACAGCCTCTTCAGGCACTTCCCCTTTGAAAAATTCCCTCCATTCAATCATGGCTTGGTCTTCCTTCCAATCCCAATCGGAATAACTGGAATACCATTGCGTTTGCGTTTCATAAAACATAGGAGAAAGCGTAGAGTCCAACTCTGCAACTTCAGGAGTAAAAATCGCTTGCCACTCGTAGTTCCAATCTCCACCTCCGCATGCCTGAAGTGACTTATAACTGACCACTGCAACTGCACTAGAAAGAAGCGCAAAGACTATGAAAAAATTCCTTTTCATAAATTTGATTTTCAAAATTAAGTTCGTCTAAATCGTAAAGTATTATTTCCTTCGGAGTCTCCTGAAGGTATTCTGAAATGTCCTGAATAGCGATGCGAATATCTTCGGGAGAAGCGTATTCCAATTTCAATCGATCTCCTTGAGCAAAATACACATCATCAAAAATACCGTTGTGTTGGGCTTCAAATACTCGATCAGATACTTGGTTGAAAAGAGTATCCGACTTCAATTGATTGAAATCTATTTTATTCAAAAGATCTACCACGGCATTTCCACGCGATTGCACTCCCCATGAAAAAACCGGTAGGGCAATGTTCAAAGGCAAATTGTAATCGTCGAGTCCAGCAATGTATTGTCGCGCTATGTCTCGATCATAAATAGAATTCAGCGAATCTGCGGCAATACGGCCCATATTGTAATACATGAGTGTTCCCGAATGAACGTTCGGCATACCGGTTCGTTCTTGGTATTTCACCTGATGCAAACGTATG
Organism: uncultured Chryseobacterium sp.; assembly: GCA_964511555.1. GTDB lineage: Bacteria > Bacteroidota > Bacteroidia > Flavobacteriales_D > Sanyastnellaceae > CAIZGX01. The sequence continues at coordinate 46,716 of CAZEFR010000011.1, read as the reverse complement.
GTTGAGGTGACCAATAAATCGGGACTGCGCTCTTGAATTAAATCGATAAAAGCAAAATACGCTTCTTCTGTGCTTTCGTTCCAGTCGCAATCGAATTGCACTTCTTTGTATTCAATTCCTTGTGCTTTCGAGATGTTATTGATTAAAAGCAAAACGCTATCGGCTAACGCAAAGTTAGATGCGTAGCCGCCTTTCGCAATCATGGCGTCGGTTGTTATATATACCACAGGAACCACTTCGCAGGCAGGCTTTTCTTTGAACTGAATAATGGCATCGGGCTTCAGTCCTTGTTCACTTGAAATCACATCGAAATAGCGGATATAAATTCGCTTCACTTCTAAATCAGCCAGCAACTGATGTTCTTTCTCGGTCAATTCAAAGACTGTCTTCCAATAATAAAATGAAATAACCGGTTTACTGGAATTGCACGAAATAATTCTCCAACAAACAACAACCGCCAAGGCAGCTAGCGCGACGAAAATTAATTTTCTTTTCATTGTGTTGGGAATAGTGTATTAAAAGTAATTGAATTCAAATCAGAAATTCAAATTGTTAAAAAATAAAAAGGGCCCTTCAAGAGCCCTTTAAATTTCAATTCGAAAATTGAATTAATTCTTCAAAATCAAACATTGATAAGCCTAACGACAGTGAACTTCCTAAGATAACCGAGGCGCTAGAAAATCTCTGCAAGCATACATCGCGCGCTTCCGCCTCCAATAGTTTCAATGGTTTCTATTGGAAGTACAACCAAACGCGCTTTTTCCAACAGAAAATTCATTTGATTCTGATTCAGACTCTCCTTCGCAGTGGCTGAAAGAACAAGCAAAGGTTCTTCTTCCCTATTCTTTAAAGCCAGCATATTTCCCGCGAAGTTTTTAAGTTGATGCATTGAAATTTCTACGACTTCCTTACCAGAATTTCGAATTGACTCCAAAACGAGTAGGCGCTCACTTGCTGTGGCAATTGCTTCTATACAAATGACCACGAAATTCGCACCTACACACATGATCACATTTGTGTGATAAATCGCTTGCCCCAATTCATCTTCAGCCTGAAATAAAACTGGATTGTAATTGAGATGAGCACATAATTCATTCAACACTTCTTCATTTGTTCGAGAAGAAATTGCGGCATATGCTTTCCTATTCGCATGGTCGAAGACAACGCTTCCTGTCCCTTCCAAAAACATAGACTTCTCTTCGAAATAACTAAGATCAAAAACTTGTAAGAAATTCAATTTCTGTTGAAGTTCAACCACCAATTCCAATCGCCTTTCACATCTGCGATTGCGGGCTTCCATGGGATACAAAATCAACTCTCCGTTAGAATGAAAAGAAATCCAGTTATTCGGAAAAACAGCATCAGGCTTTTCTGGAAAAGGAGTGTCCTGCGCAACAAACACTTCAACACCCGCATCTCGAAGAATTTCAACAGCACCATCAAACTCATTGAGCGCTTGGTGAAGAATTTCATCACGAGACAAGGCCACTTGATTTTGAAACGCATTGCTCTCAGCGGTTTCGTTGTTATATCCGAACGCTGCGGGACGAACCATTAGCACGCGATTCGTAAAATGCTTTAGACTATATTCCTTCAAGATCATAAAAATACCAATTTAATCAGCTGCCAAATACTTGTTGAAATGACAACGAATAATACTGCATATCTAAAAAACAAAGCAGATGTTCGAGCCAGAATTAATTTTCCGATATACGAACCTACAAAAGCAATGGCGATTAACATAGGTATTAACCTAATGTGCTCCGACTGAAAATAGCCATTCCAAATGTAAATACCTGCTCTACTTGCATCGACTCCTAAATCAATCACTGCTGAAGTTGCCACGAAAGCATTCTTCTCAAGCTCAAAAGCAGTCAAGGTAAGTCCTCGAATCGCTCCGCCTGTTCCAACCAGTCCAGCCAAAAAACCTGAAACGGTTCCTCCCACTATTAAATTCGTGTTGCTTTTACTAAATGCTATTCTTTGATTGAAAATCATATAGACAGCAATCGCTAACACAACAACACTCATGGCCATTTCGATTATTTTGACGGAAATGTAAGCAGTAAGCAATGCGCCAATAACAACGCTAATCACTGCAGGAATTCCTAAGTAAAGAATTACGTAGCGATCAACTCCTTTTCGAAATAAAATTATTTTAAAGACATTACTAAACACATGAAAGACGGCAGTGATACCCAAGACGATTTTAAAATCGAAAAACAAGGCAGCTAGTGGAATGAATAAAATGGAAGAACCGAAACCCGAGACTGTCCCAATAATTTCTGCAACTAGCGCAAGAGCGAAGAAAAGTGCGAGGTTATCCATCCCTTCAAAAATACAATTAAAAAAGGGAAGCAATTTGCTTCCCTTTCTTAAATGACTTATATACTGAATTATTCAGCAGCAGGCGCCTCGTCAGCAGCAGGTGCCTCAGCAACTGGAGCTTCTTCAGCAGCTGGAGCCTCTTCAACTGCAGGAGCTTCTTCAGCTACTACAACTTCTTCAGCAACAACTTCTTCTTCTACAACTGGATTAGCTTCTGCGTGAGCAGCAGCATCTGCAGCAGCACGAGCAGCAATACGCGCTTCGTTAACCGCACGTTCAGCTTTCAATTGCTCAGCTAAAGCAGATTCTTTAGCAGAAGAAAGACCGTCGCGTTTCGCTTGAATCTTAGCATCTTTAGCATCTAACCAAGCGTTGAATTTAGCATCAGCTTGTTCTTGTGTCAATGCACCTTTCTTTACTCCTTTGTTCAAGTGTGCTTTGTATAAAACACCTTTGTAAGAAAGAATTGCACGAGCAGTGTCTGTAGGCTGCGCTCCGTTGAACAACCAAGTAACTGCTTTGTCTGTGTCTAACACAATTGTAGCAGGATTGGTGTTCGGATTGTAGCTTCCGATACGCTCAATGAATTTACCATCACGCGGTGAACGCGCATCAGCGGCAACAATGTGGAAGAATGGTTTACCCTTCTTACCGTGGCGCTGTAATCTAATTTTAACTGACATAGTTTTTTGTTTTGTGGGTACGAAACCCGGTTAACAATTTTTAATTGGACGGCAAAGATAAGACTTTTTTGGCAAATTCGACATATTTCTCCCAATCCCACCGCAAAATCTCATGTTCTCCTGCGCGAAGGTGATAAGCCAAATTACCTTGAGAAACTTGCTCGCCTGGAGCAGGGTATTTGTATTGAATATCCAAAAGGGTATCATACATACCGTATACCGCTTGCGATTTATAGAATGACAAATACTCTCCTTGAGGATCTGCCCAGGAATCTTTGCTGGCGCTGGCAACATATAGAGGACGCGGAGCAACAAGCGACAGCATAAATTCTTGATCGACGAGCAACAACGAATCGTTTCCTCGGAAGCTCTGAAAGTTTCTTGCGAACCAATACGGAAAACGATTGGTTATTTTTTCTATGTCTTCTCCGCGCATGGTCTTGAACTGCGCTGCACCAGCACATCCGGAATTGTTCGAAACCACCATATCGAATCGCTCGTCTGTAATTCCCGCCCACAAAGCCGCCTTTCCTAATCGCGAATGTCCTATTACAGCAGTCTTTGAGTTCTGCGTTTCGGGTTGTAGCTCTATGTAGGATTGCAATTGAGAAAGTCCCCACGCCCAAGCAGAAATACTTCCCCACTCATCTCTTTTCCGAATGTGAACTCTTCCCTCCGCCAAACCGTGAACGCCATCGATGAAACCGTTGTAAACATCCGGATCGAAATCGGCATAGTGCGCTGTAATTAATCCACATTCACTTCCAACTATTAAATCCAGCGGCCAACGATAAGCTTTCGTTCCGCGCGATTCTTCCGTAACACGATGACCCTTCGTTTTAACTCCAGCGTTCTTCATCACGTAACGCTTCGACTGTGTCAGAGTCGAAAGTGTATCAATAGTGCTGTTTCCAAAGAAACTCAATCCGACAAAAACAATAGGATCCTTTACACCCAAAGGCAAAAATCGCGAGTAATAGGAAGTTAGCTTTCTTCCTCGATATTTAAAATCGGCCTTAATCTCAGTGTGCTCCATGCGAACACCCTTCACAAAAAAAGTGTCCACACTTAAAATTGAATATGCCACTGAGGGTTTGAATTCAGGACGCTTACCGAAGACATAAGTCTCGTAGTAATTGATTAATTCTGGCTTCCGAACATTCTCCCATGTTGAAACGTGATTAATCTGTCGGTCTTGAAAAGATTTCCTCACCCCTTGAAGTGCGGGCTCTAAATCTCTCAATTCAGTTGAATGAACTCTTTCAATTGAGCGTACACATGACGAAACCAACGTCATAATTAGACTTCCAACTAAAATGAAAAAATAGATTTGACTTCTCATAATTTCGAAGAGCCAAAATACCCTTTGTTCTCTACCTTATTTGAAAAGAAATTAATGAAGAGAACCACGAACATAAGGAAGAAAAGCGATTGTGCACTCACAAGAAACTTACCTATTGGAGCAACGGGATAATACTCACCAAAACCTATGGTAACAGAGGTTACAAAAGAAAAATAAATCGGATCAAACCAATGTGTAAAGGGCTTATTCAAATAATTTCCTCTTGCATAGAACAATCCGAATGTAAAAACTATCTCAAGATAATTAATTAAAAGCAAAAGCATTGACCTTCTGTATGATCTCGGTTTTGAAAACAAATCAGAGGCAAAAATAAGCGTTGGCACATAGAGCATGGTCTCAATTAAAAACCACACAATCAGGTAGAACATCCAAGTATTATCCTGCCAACCCAAATAAATAACAAGTATGGGCAATGCTGCTTTTAACAAGACGAACATATCAATAGCCAAATCGGAATGAGCATAGCTTCTTCTTCCGAACAATTCCTTAATATATATTCCCAGAAACAAAAACTGGGTCAATGCCAAAAACAAACGCAAGAGTTTTTCAATCCCAATATCGTCGTGAAGCTCGTTGTTCCAAATTGATTTAATATTGTGCACACGACGCTTCAAAGGTCCTCCACCTTCATCTAGTATTTTTTTTGTCGATCCCACAGCATTCTATTTTTTATCCGGATTGAAGTTACGAAATCTTTATGTTCAACGCAGCAAGAATATTCATCGAATAGACCATTGTTTCGGGGTGAATACAGGTAATAAATTACCCGTCTTAACTACCTTTGCACCCTTACTTCAACATTATGAAAAAGATAATTGAATGCGTACCGAATATCTCGGAAGGAAGAGACAAAGAGAAAATCAACACCATAGCACAAGCCGCAGCTGCTGTGCCAGGAGTGATGCTGCTTGATATTGATCCAGGAGCTTCAACAAACAGAACAGTGATTACCATTGCAGGTGAACCTGAAGCTGTGCTCGAAGGCGCATTTCAATTGATGAAGAAGGCACAAGAACTCATTGACATGCGTTCACACAAAGGCGAGCATCCACGTCAAGGTGCAACCGATGTTTGTCCCCTTGTTCCCATCGCCGGAGTTACACTTGAAGAGTGCGCAGCGTTTGCCCATCAGTTGGGAGAGCGCGTTGGAAGAGAATTAGGTATACCCGGATATTTCTACGAAGCCGCTGCGAAACAAGAGGTTCGTGCGAATTTGGCGAATTGTAGAAAAGGAGAATATGAAGCGATTGAGAAAATATCTACTGCTGATTGGACACCCGATTTCGGTCCGAATGAAGTAACCGAAAGCGTTCGCAAGTCTGGAATCACAACCATTGGCGCACGCGATTTCTTAGTGGCCTATAACGTGAATCTAAATACTACCTCTACACGTCGTGCCAATGCCATTGCGTTCGACATTCGTGAAGCTGGAAGAGTTTTGAATGAAGGTGGAAAGCCTGTGTTGGATGAAAACGGTGAGCCCAAGCGCATTCCAGGCACATTGAAATCTGTAAAAGGAATCGGTTGGTACATTGAAGAATATGGCGTTGCACAATTGTCGTTGAACTTAACCAATATCAACATCACTCCAGTGCATATTGCATTTGAAGAATCATGCAAAAAAGCTGCCGAGCGCGGTGTTCGCGTGACGGGAAGCGAATTGGTTGGATTGATTCCGAAGAAGAGCTTATTGGATGCGGCTGATTATTTCTTGAAGAAGCAAGAGCGATCATTGGGAATTTCAGACAATGAAAAAATCAAGATTGCTGTTAAGTCTTTGGGACTCGACGATCTCGCTCCTTTCAATCCGGAAGAAAAAATTATTGAATTCATCATTGATAAAAATTTAGGGGGCGGAAAGAAATTGGTTGACATGAGCCTAACTGCTTTCGCCAATGAAACGTTAAGCGAATCGCCCGCACCTGGTGGAGGATCTGTTAGCGCCTATTGCGGCGCTTTGGGTGCTGCATTAGCTGGAATGGTTGCCAACCTTAGCGCACACAAACGCGGATGGGATGCTCGTTGGGAAGAGTTTTCCAATTGGGCGGTGAAGGCGAAAGAAATTCAAGATGAATTGAACTGGTTGGTCGATGAAGACACGCAGTCTTTCAACAAAATTATGGAGGCCTTCGGTTTACCAAAAAATTCCGATGAAGAAAAAGCAGCACGTACCGAAGCCATTCAAAGTGCGTCGAAATATGCAATGGAAATTCCATTGCGTACTGCTCGAGTTGCATTCAAAGCATTTGACGTTTGTGAAGCCATGATTGAAATGGGTAATCCGAATTCAGTGACCGATGCTGGCGTTGGCGCATTGGCTATTCGAACCGCTGTGCTTGGCGCATGTTACAACGTTCGCGTTAACGCAGGAGGAATTTCGGATAAAGTGTTCACTGAAAAGTTAATAAACGAAGCTGCCGAGTTGGAGCAATTAACCGACGCGAAAGATGCTGAATTGCGCACGAAGGTCCTAAATAAACTATAGAGTCGAAATATTTTTCGACCTAGGGGAAGAAAAGATAAGAGAAGGGAAGAAAAGGGAAGAAAATCTACAACTACCTTTTCCAAAGAATCCAAGCGGGACCGATGAGAAGAAATTGAAGATCTTTCAGGAAGGAAGGTTTTTTACCTTCTACTTTGTGCCCGTAAAACTGGCCAATCCAAGCGAGCACAAATACCGCTAGAGAGAAATAGAAAATCGGAACAACATTCACCGATTCTATATAGGCGTTGAGTGTAATGCATATCAAGCTAAAGACTAGCATGACCAGCATCAATTGGAATTTCAAACGAGCGTAATAGACCATTACCAACATTAAGATTAGGTAGACCCATCTCATTTCAATTCCCTTCCACTCTCCTAACTTCAAACCGAAGAGCATTCCAACAATGGAAAAATAAATGAGCGGAACGCAGATGTAATGAATCTTCTTATTCAATCCATTCTGATGACTCTCTGCGTATTCGTTTAATAAAGAATCTAGTTTCGACATGTGGCTAAGATAATATTTTGGTTGAATTCTTGTTAAACAAACGAATCGTTCAAAGAAACATCTAATTTTATAACATGAAAAAAGTCATTACACTTTCAGCAATCATTTTATCGCTTGCTTCTAGCGTTTCCGCACAAAGCCTAAAGGACTTGAAGAAACAAGCCGAGCAAAAGCTTCAACAGACGGCAACTACCTCTGGATTTACGGAAGAAGAAGCGGGTAAAGCATTGAAAGAAGCGTTAAGTAAAGGAGCGACAAAAGGAACGGAGTTGGTTTCTAAAACCGACGGTTACTTCGGAAATCCGAAAATTAAAATCCCCTTTCCTCCAGATGCCAAAAAGGTTGAAGACAAATTGCGTAGCCTTGGATTGAACAAAGAATGTGACGACGTAATTCTATCGCTTAATCGCGCTGCAGAGGATGCCGGTAGCGCAGCGAAAGACATCTTCATTCGCGCCATTTCAGACATGACCATTACCGATGCGATAAACATTGTTAAAGGTGGAGAAAACGCGGGGACAGAATATTTGAAATCGAAAACGCGCGCTGCCTTGGTTGAAGCGTTCAAACCGATCATTAAAACATCACTCGACAAAGTAGGCGCTACAAAGAATTGGGAGTTCGTGATCACACGTTACAACAAAATTCCATTGATTGAAAAAGTAAATCCAGACTTGGTTCAATTCGCTACCGAACGCGCCATTGATGGCTTGTTCGTTAAAGTTGCGGAAGAAGAATTACTGATTCGAAAAGATCCGATTGCACGCACTTCAGAATTATTGAAGAAGGTTTTTGGGGGATAGTTAGTTCAAATAATCACGAACGAATGTTTTTGGTGAGATCACCTTTAATATTGACTTTTTATAGTCTTTCACGTTTCTCGTGATGATTATCGTATCCTTTCTATAATCAACGCATGCTTGATACTGCATTGCATCTTCAAAGTCGCTCCATCCCAAATCAAAAGCATGCTGAACTACTTCACCTGACATTGGAATAATCTCTACATTAGAAATCAAATGATCAAAACATCTCGACAGCAATTCCTTTTTCAAATATTTCTTTAGCAAATAATGCACATTACTTATTGCAACTGGAGTGGTAATCAAGCGCATATGCCTTTTATGTAATTCCGCGTGTTCGAATATTTTTCTAGCAGAATTTGAGAAATCATCACGATCCGCGTAAAAGTCAATAAGCACATCTGAATCTAGAAACAAATAAATCACAGTACTCATAATTTATTTTACCCTTTCAAGTTTCTGCAATTTTATCTTCTTTATCTCTTCCTTATAGTCAAGACCTTTAGGTATTTTCCCTTTAACTAAAGACCTAATTTCATCCAATTCTGAAACAGCATAGTTGTAACTAGCTTCACGCTCTTTAACTAACTCTTGAAAAAACTCTTCAACCAGGTAAGATAGACTCTTCCCTTTAAACTCTGCATATTCCTTTGCCTTTTCTACTATAACTGAATCTATCGAAAGCGTCAGTTTCGGACGAATTGACTCTGATTTTCTTTGCTTTTTCATGAATCAAATATACGTGTTTATTTTTAATAATCACACGTATGATTCTAAGTCCCGCAAAACGTTTTAAAACTCAAATCATTTTTTGGATTGAAGGTTGAAAAAATATCTTCTTCGGATGATGATTCATACGGACGCTGCAGTCGTTCTTGGTATTCGTTGAACAATTTCCAATTGTCGTTTTCGACAGCTTCGTTCAATACGCGCTCCACCCATTCGTTGCGAGGAATGACTATTGGATTCGAATTTCCAATTTCAACTTGAGGAAAACTCTCTTTTAGCGAAAGCCAATTTTCAAATCGTGTGCTCGTCGACAAATAAACTTCACCCGCCTCCTTCCCTTCCAAAAACAAAAATGAGTTGGTGTAATCCGATTGTGTTTCTTCCATGATCTCCAACAATTCTTCTACCCACTCTCTTCCTTCCTGAGTTGAAATTTCAACGCCTAATTTTCTTCCCATCATAGCATAATATGCTTTACCGAACTGTTCTGGAAAAGCATCGATCACTTCAATGGACATTTCCTTGGCCACCTTGGCGTTTTCATGAATCAATGGCATAAGACTGTTCGCGAACACCCACAAATTCCATTGCGCAATGCCTGGCTGATTGGCAAAAGCATATCTTCTCTGAGTATCTATGGAACTGAAACAAGTGTTGGCTTTGTATACATTCACAAACGCGCACGGACCATAATCAATGGTCTCTCCAGCAACACTCATGTTATCGGTATTCATGACACCGTGAATAAATCCTACACGCATCCATTCCACAATCAATTCAATCTGCACCTGAACAACTTCCTTCAACAATTCCAAATACGGATTTTCTGCACTAGCCAAGTGCGGATAATGTCGGGCAATGGCATAATCAGCCAATGCTTTCAACACATTTAAATCCTCTTGAACAAGGGCAAACTCAAACGTCCCGACACGCAAGTGACTCGAAGCCATCCGCGCCAACATTCCGCCTTTCTCCATACCATTCCGATGAATGAAATCTCCCGAATCCACAACAGCCAATGTTCTTGTTGTTCGAATGCCCAATGCATGAATAGCTTCGCTCATAATGGCCTCACGCAGCATAGCCTTCAACGTTGCTCTTCCGTCACCTCTGCGCGAATAGATGGTCTCGCCACTTCCCTTTAAATGAACATCGAAAAGCTTACCTTCTTCATTCTTCCATTCATCTACCAAGGCTGCTCTTCCGTCACCTAGATTATTGAAGTGACCGAACTGATGCCCAGCGTATGCCATAGCTAAAGTTTCCTTCATCCAAGAATTCTCTCCACGAACCATGGATAGAAATTCGCTCGATGAAAATCCATTTTGAAATTTAGAAGCAAACCCTTCATTCCAGAAAACAAGGTTAGCCTTTTCGAATTTCACCGGCGAAGCTTCCGAATAGAAATCGGAAGGCAATTGCGAATAGTTTAATTTCATTTCACGGAAGGATTTAAGGCTTCGACAACAAAAGATACCACACGCTTACGAGGATAGTCTTTCAAGCTTGTCAATTGAACCAAACGCATAGGCACAGGCGGCGCAAACTCACGCACATTGGCGCGTTGCTTTGCAGATAAAAACTGTGTCGAGGCCGCTGGAACCAAAGTCATTCCACCATTTTCATCGACCAATCGAATGAGCGTTTGAATACTTCCTGCATCGTAACTGATCTTCGTTTTATTTTTCTTTTTGAAACTACAAACCTCCAAGGCTTGTTCGCGAAAACAATGTTCTTCCGACAGGAACCACAACTTTTCGGAAGCAATGTGCTTGGGTTGAATGAATTTTCTAGCGGGCATTTTTTCCAAAGGAGAGACATACGCCACAAACTCTTCTTCGTAGATGGGATGTGATTTGTAAATGGAAGGATCACTTTCCGTTGCTAAAATCGCCAAATCGATATCACCTTGCGTCAAGGCTATTAGCGCTTTCTCGGTTGGCAGTTCCTGTATACTAATTTTCAAATCGTGATCTCCACTTTCAATATTTTTGATGAAATGAGGAACCACAGTTGAAGCCAATGAAGGAATAACAGAAATACGAATTTCTCCGTCGAGTCCCTTCGAAATCTCCTTCGAAATCTCACGCATCATCTGTTGTTCGGCTAAAATTCGTTTAGCTTGATTCAACAACAACGTTCCCTCTTCGGTAAATTCTAAAGGTTGTGCGCCTCTTCGAACGATAACAATTTCAAGTTCTTCTTCCAACTTCTTAACCATCATGGAAAGGGTTGGCTGACTTACAAAACAAGCCGATGCTGCGGCAACAAAATTCTTGTGCTTCTCCAAAGCGACAATGTATTCGAGTTGTTGGAAGTTCATAGGTAAAATCTATACCAACAAAAATACAATTGTTTTTAGTAATATGGCACACACACCTTTTTCAAGGTGCCGTGCTTCAACTTTGGAGGAACAATGTAGACAATAGAGAATTCAAAACCGCCTCTTCCTGTGCTTGCTGGACGTAAAGTTGAAGTATTCATATCGTAGGACATACCGACACGCCATTCGTTGTACTCTGCTCCTATTTCAATCCATGCGGCATCTCTGAAACGCCCATGAATTCCGGCAAAAACACGTTGACTCTCCCATTTCTCGGAAGGAAGTTTGTAGTATACACGAGAACCCAAAACCAACTCCTTCATTTTACCTTGAAGCTGAAACAGAGACAATGCTTCTACTTCATATAGCTTATTGATTGACATTCGAGCACTTGCTTGAAGAGCATGACGCATATCCAATACAATAGCATCGTTATCCATGAAACTTTGTCTTGGACGCGTGATGTTATTCAACGAATACCCGGCATTCCAACGAAATGTGCTTTCTTGTTTCTGAATAAAAACAGCAAGTCCAACAGAAGGATAAACCCGTGCGGTTGTGGCATAAATCTCATTGTTGGAGAGATTTGGATCGAAGCTCAGCCCGTTCCATTGCGAATCATAAACCAAAGCACTCGGATCGAAACCGCGTGACGTAATTCCGAATGAACCACCTCCTCTAATCTCTAGACTATCATTAGGCTTATATAGCGTATGCGCTGCGTGCAGCTGCAGTTGCGATGTTCTAAAACGAGAATCTCCAGCAACATCGCTTCCTGCATTTAATCCGAATGACCATAACTTCGTAGGAACAAACTCTCTCGCCTCTGCCGAAAAACCGAAGGTCTGATAGGGCGTCGTTACACTTCGCCATTGATTGCGTTGATTCGCAGCAAAGCGAAACTGTCCGTCGAATGCACCAACCTGAGCGCTGTTCTGCCAAAGCATTGCCTGATCGAACTGACTAAAATGAATGTCCTGAGCAAAAGAACAAGACGAGAATGTAAACAAGAATGCTAGCATTCTCATTCTCTTTCCGTTTCTCATTTTGATCTCGTTTCTCATTCTAATCTTATTCTAGCACTGTAATATTACCTTCTTCGAAATATATTTCACCCCCTTCACAAACTACACGCATGTAGTACACAAAAACTGCAGGATCCACTTTCTTTCCTTTGTAATATCCATTCCAACCAACACTTTGATCTTGTGTCTCGAAAACCAATTCACCCCAGCGATCGAAGACCCTGAAGTTTAATTCTGTGATGAAGTTCCCTCTCACGTATAACCAGTCGTTCGCTTGATCTAGATTCGGAGTGAAGGCGTTCGGAACGTACACGGTTGGTCTTCCGCATATAAAATCTACCACTCGCACCGTAACACTATCCTGCTGAACACAATCACCATCGGAGACTGCTACGTTGTACGTTGTGGTCGATTCAACAAAAGCCAGAGGATTGTGAATGCTCGCATTGCTCAACCCTAAATTGGGTGTCCAAGCATAATTATAACCCGCATTCACAGGACTCGCATTCAACTGAACATTTGTCCCTACCAAAACAACAGCCGGTGTTGCACTCGCATTAATTGTCGAAGCATTCAATGCACTCACCGCAACTTGCACAGTATCTTGTGCGAAGCATCCGCTGGGTGTTGCGGCAGAAACAGAAACTGTTGCTCCTGCTGTAATTATAAATTCAACCGACGAAGTTCCCTGTCCGCCTAACAACTGAGCATTCGATTGCCACTGGTAATTAAATGTCGGATTCGGATTCAACACAAACAATGAAACCGTATCTCCGTAACACGCTGTAAAATCGCCTTGAATAGTTACCTGATCACCAACCATGAAAACTGAAACGCTATCCTCTGTGGTACAACCTTGACTGGTTAATTGCGCGAAATACGTTTGCATTCCATTAACGAAAACATTGATTGAGAGATCTTGCGTATTACTATTCAACGGATTCGAAAAATCCGGAGAAGCGCTCCAAATCAAACTCCCAGAAGTCGGACTAATTAGTGCATCAAGATCAATATTATCAGGAACACAAAGTGCAGTGTCGTTTGGAAGGGTTAATTCCAATTGCGGAACAATCACGTTTTGTGTAAGCGTGTCTGTGCATACACCGTGCTGAACCAACAACTGATAAGACGCGTTTGTATTTCCTGTAAAAATCGGAAGTGGTCCATTCACATCGCTCAAATTTCCATCGTTAGGCGTCCAGGTATAAACCGCATTCGGATCAACACTCACTTGTCCCAACTGAACAGGAATTCCGCTGCACACCGTAACGTCGGCAAGTGTTTCAACTATAGGAGCAATAACTGTAACTGTTCGCGAGATCGTATCTACCGCATTGCATGTAACGGGGTTCTGAGCTGTTAAAGTTATTGTATAGGTTCCAGGTTCATTGAAGGTATGAACCACACTGTTTCCAAATACAGTAGAATTATCGTCACTAAAATTCCATTGAACAGTAGTTGCCAAAGAAGACGTGCTCACCAACTGAACAGTTGAACCTGCGCACAACAATGGCGGTACATTGAAGTTTGCAACAGTTAGCGGCAATTGAAAATCATACTTAAACACCCCATTGTTGCAACTGTTGTTGTTGACGGCAGAAACTGCATTGGCCGGGAAGATCGGAAAATCATTATTTCCACCACATCCGGCGCAAACGCTTTGGTATATAATTCCCTTTCGATCAAATCTGCTAGTTCCACCATCTACGTGCTCTGAGCTGATGTTTCCACCGAAAAAAGATGCATAGGTTACTGCACTGGCATCGGCCTCCAATACCAGAAGATAAAAATCACTTCCGTCTGTGGTGGTCTGAAAAGCGTCTGATGTAGTAATTAGACCTGTCGTAAATCCGGCTTCTAAGGTTGAAAATTCGTTCACGGCTCCTCCCCAACCACTCAGATATATCTTTCCGCAAACATCAACCAAAAAAGCTGTTGGTGAAAGGTTGGGTTCCCCGCCACCGGTTCCGAAAACGGTACTCCAAACAATAAACGACAAATCATTTGGAAATTTCGTCACCAACATTCCGCTGTTGGGCTGGTTGAAGGCCGCATTAACAATGAATGTCGAATTTGACGCGCGGGTTTGTCCGTATACAAAAACTTCATCCGCATTATCTGTTTCAATGAAATACAATTGATCATAAACGTTGCTTCCGAGATAGGTTGAAGTGAGCAGCACACTTCCAGTTGAACTCAACTTCGCAATCCAACCGTCGCTGTTTCCGCCATTAAAGACTTGTCCATATCCATTTCCCGCTAATGGAAAATCAACAGATTGAGTTCCGCCGCAAACAAAGATATTCCCTCCGCTATCTTCACTCAAACTGAAACCGCTATCGTCATCGCTTCCACCCAAATAAGTGCTCCAATTCAATTGAGACAAATCACTTGAAAGTTGAAATACACAAGCATCTTGAAGTCCGCCTAGACTAGATTGAATGGCATTCACTGTTGGAAAATTGGTTGAAAAGGTTGAACTCACGACGTACACATTGTCGTTCGCATCTAAATCAACTTCGCCCCGAAATTCGTCGGCATAGTTGAACTTTAAGCCAACAGCAGTATTCACACCGTCGTTTCCAGAACCTCCAACGAACGTGGAAGCCACTAGGGTATTTCCGTTTATGTTCAATTTGCTAACAACAATATCACTACCATTCACGTATTGAACACCGATTCCAAATGGAGTAAAATTATCGCCGCCATTGTATGAATTATCGAAAGCACTCGCCGTTACAGGAAAGTTCGGGCTCGAAGTGGTTCCCAAAACAATTAACTCATCACTACTGTTGCAAATAAGGCTGTGCGGTAAATCATCATTTGCACCACCTAAGAATGTGCTCCATTGCAAAAATGTTCCTGAGGCATCGTACTTCGAAATGGCCATATCGGTTCCAGTCAAACTTCCTTGTCCATCTCCCCCACCCCAGATGGTCTGATAAGCTCCCACCGTCGTCGGATAACCCTGACCGAAAGCACTGCTTCCCGAAATTAAATTACCCTGACTATCATATGTGGCTGTGAATCCAAAATTATCATCGAAGCTTCCACTGTATGAAGAGAAAATAAGTTCCGGATCAATAACCAGTGGATATCTGGGGTTGTACTTTCCAACTCGAAAAGAAATGACACTTCCGTTCTTAACAAAGGCACATTCTACCCGAACCTTCAAGGGAGGGTTATTACCCGCGGCCTCGCCTTCCATAGGAACCAATTGATAAGCAATTGGGATTTGCTCTACGATTTCTCCAAGGGCAGTTCGCACAATTAACCTTCCATCTTCAATACGAACATCATCTGTACCCTCATAGGTCCATTTGATCTGCGCAGGTGACGCACCTCGTTGAACCTCCCAATCGTATTTCATGAAGAAGTCATTCTGATAAACGTGAAGATCCACTCCTTGATAAAAATTTTTATATCGGAAACCCTTCGCTTCCCTACAGTCTCTTCCCCACTTCAACGGATCATTTCCTAAAAAATAGTTGTATCGTGTTTGCTGAAAGCCATCGATCACAACCTTGTTTGGACTGGCATTGCGAAAAACTTGACGAAACACATGTCCGCGAACAACAGGGGCAAACTTCTTACCGTCGTGCGCTTTCGCTATTTCAGATAAATCGAAAAAATGATGAGTAAAGGCGTTGTTCTCGAAAAAAGTTCTGCCGTTTTCTGTGGCAGCACTGAACTTCACTTGCGAAGGCCATTGACCTTTATTCTCAATGAAGTGAACGACCTGAGACAGTCCGAGTTGAACGAAAGCAGCGAAACATCCAATGAGAAGCAATTTGCGCATTGAACGAATTTACGAAAAAGATTGGTGAACTAGGACTTTAGTTTTGCTTGAAGAGCAAGCATTTCAACTAAAGCCTGAGCGCAATCAACGCCTTTGTTTCCGAGAACACCCCCGCTACGAGCGCGACTTTGATCAATGTGATCGTCGGTAAGGACACCAAACACAACTGGCTTCCCTGAGTGTAATCCAATGTTTTGAATACCTTGAGCTGTAGTCATAGAAACGTATTCAAAATGGGGCGTTTCACCACGGATTATACAACCTAGAGCTATAACCCCTGTAACCCCTGGTTTCTCCGTAGCCCATTTCGCACCAAGAGGCAATTCAAAGCTCCCGGGAACATATTCCTTTACTATTTGAGATCCTTGAAAACCAAGACGGAGCAATGTTTCCAATGCTCCGCTGTATAAATTCTCTGTAATTTCATGGTTCCATTTAGAAACCAAAATCACAATTCTGTGGTTCTGTATCTCTGGAAGAACAATTGCTCTTTCTTCTGAAAGATTTACGGTTGCCATTATCCTTGTGCCTTCAAGAAGTTTAACATTTTGTCTGCTTCTGTATATGTTGCAGAGCGATTGTCTATTCCTTCTTTTGCTTTTTCTAATGTTTCTTTAGCCTTGTCCTTATTGTTCAGCTCTATGTACACACGAGCCGCCTTCAACAAATACTCTCCAGCCAATGCATCACGCGTTCCGTTTGATTTCGATTGTGTAGCTGCTTTCTCGAAATATTTCACAGCTTCGTCTAATTGACCTAGCTCTACATTCATGTCACCAATGTTACCAAGAACATAAACTGAAACCGCTTGATCATCAACATTCACTTCTTTGAAATGCGCCAACGCATTTGCGAAATCCCCTTTCGAGCGGAAACAAATAGCAGCTCCGTAATGTGCCAACTCAGCAGCATCTGTTCCTTCGTAGTTATCAATTACACTTTGAAATCCTGGAGCATCCTCGTGACCATTCAAAGCCCAATCAATGCTATCAATTGACAAATGATACTGTGCTTTCCACAAAGCATTCGCAGCCTCTTGTTCACGTGGCTTTGCAATTGCCGAATCATAAGCGAAGTATCCACCAACTCCAACGATTAATGCAATACCTATTGCCATTAATGGCTTTCTGTATTTATCGAAAAAAGCCGAAGTTGTGTTTGAAGCATTCACTTCGTTGAAGCTAACTTCTTGATCTGCGTAATTTTTATTTGACATGTCAGTAAATTGAGGTGCGAATATACTAAATTCCGAATAATTTTGACACTTCTAATTGTATGTCAAGAATTACTCTCCATAAACTCCAGCTGTTTCAGTTTAAGAACTACGACACTTTCGAGGCCCACTTTGGTCCTCGAGTGAATTGTTTATTGGGAAAAAACGGAATTGGAAAGACCAATATCCTCGATGCTATCTATAGTTTAAGCTTCTGCAAAAGCTACTTTTCGCATACTGACAGCTTTTCGATTCAAGACGGAAAAGAACAAGGAGCGGCCAATGGTGAGTATGCGATCGAAGATGAGCCTGCAAAAATTTCTTACGCGCTCTTTCGAGATAAAAAGAAACAAGTAAGCAAAAATGGAAAAGCTTACGATCGTTTATCGGAACACATAGGTGTTCTTCCTTTGGTTATGGTTACTCCGAACGACATTGACTTGATTCGCGAAGCAAGCGATGTTCGTCGTCGATGGCTCGACCAAACCTTGTCGCAGACTTCTTCGGAATATCTTCGATTGCTTATTCAATTCAACCATACGCTCGACCAAAGAAACGCGGTGCTGAAAAACAACCGTTACGGAAAGTCGGAACTCGCTGAAATTATTTCCATATACAACGAACAACTAAACTACAGCGGCACGCAGATTTTCCTTGCTCGAAAAAGTTTCTTTGAAAGCTTCGCTCCCGTCTTCGAATTAATTTACAACGAAATTTCTCAAGCTGAAGAACTACCCGTTTTGCGCTACGAATCGGAAGTAAACGAAGAAAACTATTTATCGCTGTTGGAAGGAAGCTTAGAGCGTGATATCCACGCAGAACGGACCTCCAAAGGAATTCAGAAAGACGATATCGTTTTCGAATTGCAAGGAAAAATGCTAAAAAAGTTCGCCTCTCAAGGACAACAAAAAACATTCTTGCTAGCACTTAAACTTGCCCAGCTTGAATACACCAAGGGTTTACTCAATAAGTCGCCTTTGCTAATTCTCGATGACATCTCTGAGAAACTCGACGACAATCGCCTGCGATCACTGTTACGCTGGTTGAACGAAAATACGCAGTCGCAAATTTTCCTCTCAGATACCGATCTAGAAAAAACGCCACGCTTGCTAGCGGAAGTCGAAATGGAATTCGAAACCATTTCCCTTCACAACAATTTTATTCTTCCTGAAGAAACCCACCAACCATGAGCACTAGAAATGAATTTTCGCTGAAAGACGCTATTGGCGAATGGATCAAAAGGTCTCCTCTTCAACGTAAATTAAATGAGCTACAAATTATTGAAGCTTATGAAAAAGCAGTTGGTCCAATTCTGTACAAAAAGACCAAGCAAATAACCATAAAGGGGAACCAACTTCATTTGCATTTCGAATCGGCACCCTTACGCGCCGAGCTTTTCCAATCACGCAGCGATTTGCTGAAGGCAATCAATGATCAATTCAGCGAGCCACCTATTCTAGAGATCATCTTTTCCTGATTCTCTTCGTTTTTTTTTCAATTTTACTTACATATTTCTTTTTGCTTAACGTAATTGAAATGTATCTTTCGCCTACTGAATAAATGAGCATGTCGAGAATCCCAACAATTTGTGCAAAAAATAAGTCAATCACAGCCCTGTTAGCCCTGCTGACTGTGGTCTCTTTGTTCAACATTTCGTGGTCCGATGAGAAACCTAAAAAAACTCATCACGGAAGTGTGGACATGGTAAAACTTCTGACCCAAACAAATTTACCTGTTGGCGATAATGGCTTTTTCACTGGATCCGGCAGATGTGGCGGTTGTCACGGTGATGATCCTGTAGATTTCGCCAACGTTAATGCTGAAGGTTCAGATGTGAGCCCAGCTACGAATTGGAGAGGTTCCATTATGGCTAACTCAGCGAAAGATCCTTTTTGGAAAGCAAAAGTCAATCATGAAGTACTCGTAAACCCGGGCCATGCGCAAGAACTGATAAATAAATGTACTTCTTGTCATGCTCCCGTTGGACGATTCACTAATCTTCTCGAGTTCAACAACCCGAACTACACACTTGAAGAGTTGGCCCAAGACTCACTTGCACTAGACGGGGTGAATTGCGGAGCTTGTCATCAGCAGAAAATGGATGGTCCGCAGGGTGTAGGAAAGCACTTCAGCGGAGAACTCTTCTTCCACAAAGACACCATTTACGGTCCCTACATTACAGAAGAACAACAAATACCCATTTTCGAAGCAATGATGCAGAGCTTTGTAGGGTACAGACCACTCGGACATGTCAAAATGCGTGAGTCTGAAACATGCGCAGGATGTCACAGCTTGTCTACACACACAGCAGACTTACAAGGAAATTACACTGGAAACGATTTCATTGAACAAGCTACTTATCACGAATGGCTGAACTCTTCCTACAACGACACTCCAGGTATTCAGAAAGAATGTCAAGGCTGTCACATGCCTGATGCGGGAGAGGGCGTAGTTATAGCTTCTGGTTATCTCTTCCTACCTCAACGAGAGCCTTATGCCCAGCATTGGCTCGTAGGAGGAAACACATTCATGCTTGAAATGCTGAAGAACAACGCTGCTGCCCTTGGTGTTACAGCAACAGAGGAACACTTCAACACAGCCATTGAAAGAACTACAAGTCTTCTTCAAAACGAAACAGCACTTGTAGCGCTGACAGAGACTTCTATAGATAACGACACTGCAAGGTATAACTTGAAGCTAACGAATCTCGCTGGACATAAATTCCCAAGTGGCTATCCATCTAGACGAGCTTATGTTGAAATTATAGCCGTTGATGATGCTGGAAACGAAATATTTCATTCCGGGAAAATGGATAACCAATACCGCATTGTCGGAGAAGACAACACTTGGGAGCCACACTACGATCTTATTACTTCTCAAGATCAAGTTCAGATTTATGAAATGGTCATGGGAGATGTAAACGGCAACAGAACAACCGTTTTGGAACGAGCAGATGTAATGCTCAAGGATAATAGAATGACACCTGTTGGATTTTCGGTAAACCACGCTTCCTATGATACTACAAAAATTGTTGGAGATGCATTGTTTGACCCAAACTTCAACCATTATCCTAACGGAAATGAAGGCAGCGGCACCGACGAAATAAGAATACACATTCCGCTGAACGGCTTTTCAGGAAACCTGCATGTAACCGCTCGTTTAATGTACCAAACGATACCACCGAAGTATCTCGAGGAAATGTTTACGTTCGACAACGAAGCTATTAATTCATTCAAATCTATGTACGATGCCGAAGGTGCCGATCCCGTTCAAGTGGGGGCTCAGACACTCATGAGCACAATTGTAGGGGTGGAAGAAATTCGAATTCCTACGTTCTTGCTCTATCCGAACCCAACACCAGATGGCTGGGTGAACCTAACTGCAAACGGAATCATTGTAGATGAAATAGCTATTTACACCTTAGACGGAAGATTCATTGAGCGAAGAAAAATTGGAAGTGTTGTTGCTCGTATTCAATTGCCCGAAGCAAGAGGAACTTATTTCATCGAAATCAACTCTTCCAAAGGAAGATCACTTGAACGTGTCATCCGCAGATGAGCATAAGCATTCGTCCTGTTAAAATTTCTGACGCAGCCTTTTGCTTAAGTCTCTATTCGAAGTACGTTGTGGGGTCTGCGGTTTCATTCGAATTGGAAGCACCTTCTCTTGAAGAATTTTTAAATCGAATCGATACGATTTCCAATCGATTTCCTTTTTTAGTTGCTGAAGAAAATGGTACCGCAATCGGTTATGCCTACGCATCTGCTTACCGCGATCGTGCAGCCTACCAATGGAATGTTGAAGTCTCTATTTACGTTGAAGATCAAAACAAAAAATCTGGTGTTGCAACAGCGCTATACACCCAACTCTTCAGTGAGCTTGAACGCATTCACATTTGCAAAGCGTTCGCGGTGATTGCCCTTCCAAATGATGCAAGTGTTGGATTTCATCACAAGATGGGATTTGAGAAATTCGCTACGTACAAAAACGTTGGATTCAAATTGAATCAATGGCACGATGTATTGTGGATGGAAAAGACCATTCAATCTCCTGAAACTCCTACTACCCCTTTGTATTGGAACTACGGCTTGCGTTGAAACAAATAAACGTGTCCACGCTGTTCAACTAAATTCCAAGTGCTATCGACTTGAATGGCTTGAATGAATTCGTTCGTCTGATCAACACTTAACGGATAGGTCGACTCAACCGAACTGATTAAAATAAATTCAGCATCCTTCACAAATGGCAACGTGTAGCATTTATCGCGATAGGCCAATTGACCAACATAAGCCGAATTGGCCATAACCGCAGCATTGACAGGAATTTTTTCCATGAGTGCCTTCACATCAGTCAAATCATAATGCGGTTTGAAATGCGGTTTCTGCCAGAAAACAAATCGTTCTTTTTCCCAAGCCTTCGAACGCTCTACAAGTCCGTACACCGTGCTCGACATCGTGCAGAAAATGAGAAAAACCCCTACTCTATTCGAATTAAATTTCAATTTAGAAACCACTTCCACAACCGCTACAACCACTACAGGAGCAAACTCAATGCTGTACTGATAAACACATCCCCAAGTACTAGGCTGATTTGTCAATTCTTTTTGAATAATAATTGGAAGTATCATCACGAAATACCATGGACGAACGAACAGCGCCCATCCGCCAGCAACGAACAACACCAAATAGAAGAACACCTTTTCATTGTTGTAGGTTGGGTCTTCAGGCATGTGATTCACGAACAACAGTCGAATGAATTCGAGTGGATGCATGA
>CAZEFR010000011.1:0-24584 GCA_964511555.1 uncultured Chryseobacterium sp. | reverse complement strand
AGCGCGTTAGTATACAAGCCAAGATCTAGCGCGTAAGTCCTAAAAAAAATATGATTGGTAAAAGACACCAGCGCGAACAATACGAATGCAAACAGCGCTGTTAACCACGCTGAACTGTGCATGCGAAATGAGTTCAGGATTGTATTCATACTTGCGAACTTAATACTTTCCACATAAACCGGTGCATGCCAATAATTGGAATTTCATATTCCTCTTCCAATTCATTGAAATGAAGTCGACGATAAAAATTTAGGGCGGCAACGCGTGCGTCGCACCACACTACTTCAACACCTAAATCTCTTAAATGATTTAATCCGGCTTCAACAATAGCATCTCCAAACCCTTGCCCTCTGTATCCTTCACGCACCGCCATTGCGCGGAGTCTGTATTGTTTTGCTTGCTGAAGCCTGTGGGATTTTTCATGTTGAAGGGTAACCGTTGCAACAGTTAGTCCTTCTATTTGAATTCCGAAATGAAACGTTGTTGAAAGTCGATCGGTTTCCAAAATGCAATTCTCGAAAGTCTTATGCGGCCATAGCACTTCATTGCGCAATTGCTGAATTTCTTCGGGCTTAAGTTGCAGAGCTTTACTGGCCTTCATCTTGTTCTAGATCTTCGTAATACATAAAGTCGTCGAGTTGTCGACGGTCTTTCTTCGTAGGCCTTCCCACGCCAAAGTATGGCGTGGCTTTCATTTGAAGTTGAATGCGTTCCAACTTCGCTAATTCATCGGCTGCTGTAACATCTTTGGTAACGGTTGAAACCAACTTTGCGCCTAGGCGACTCTTTGGAAAATCTATGACTTCAAATTGAAAATGTATGGGGCCTTTTCTTACACGAACAACATCTTTCAATTTCAGTTCGCGCGAAGCTTTAACGAACTCTCCGTTCACCCATACTTTCTCGGCTTTACACGCAGCCGTTGAAAGCGATCGTGTCTTGAAAACACGGATGCACCAGAGGTATTTGTCTACGCGCATGAATTAATCGATTACTAATTTGAACCGTTCCCAGAGTGTTTTCACTGCAGGGTTTTTATCCATCATTCGTTCGAAACGAGCCCGATCCGTCACAATTTCCCGCGCAACAGTGTTACTCTCCGCAATCTCAGTTGTGAGCTTCAAACCTACAATTCCCTGATTGCGCATATGGCTCATGAGAGGAGACCTTTCCTCATTGAAATATTCAAGTTGAGTGCTTCCCGGAAAGATGATCTGAAGTTCGTTGTTCGGACGAACAACCAGCTTTGTAACTTTCAAGGCTGAGGCCGCTTGTGAATTCACATTCATCAGGTCTTCAGCGTAACCCATCCAAGCTGCGTGAATTTCTTCCGCAGTGTAAATACGCTCTGCCTTTTCCTCTACCTCAGGCTCATCTGCTTCCGTTTCAATTTGAACTTGTGGATTGTATCGAATTGAGATGTTGTCCGGGGAAAGCCCAACAAGTTTTCTTTTATCCGGATCTAAAACAGTTTTATTTGGAAGAGGCTTCTCGTTGGTGTAACCGATGGAATTTGATTCGCTTTTTTCAACTACGAGTTCATTCGAAGGTTTTATCTCTGCAGAGGGCACTGCTGGAGTTGAGCTTCTTGCCTGCGGCGCTCCGATGAACTTTTCAGCTCCGCGAAACGCTAAGATTTTCACTTTTTTTTTTCACCCTCACGCAAGTTTTGCGGAACGCTGCACAGTTTCATGAGCAGTAGCTCAACCAACAAACGCGGGTGACGTGAAGATTTGTAGTGATAGTCGGTGTCATTCACTAAATCAATTCCTTGAATCAAGAAACGTAATTCGCTTGCAGCTGCTTGGTCTTTGTATTTCGCAGCAACACCTTCTGTCACTTCCATTAATGAAAGTGTTTGTGCATCGCGACAAACCAATAGATTTCTGAAGTGTGCGCCTAATCCGGTAACGAAGTGATGCACATCGAACCCCTTTTCAACCACTTCATTCAACACCAATAAGGCGTTTGGAATATCTTCTTTAAAAAACAAGTCAGTTAATTTGAAGTAGTACTCATAATCGAGCACATTCAAGTTTTGAATAACTAGGTCGTAGGTTAATTTTCTTCCACAAAATGCCACTACCTGATCGAAGATTGACAAGGCATCGCGCATAGCGCCGTCTGCCTTCGTTGCAATGACGTGTAATGCATCTTCTTCCGCCTCAATTCCCTCTTGTTTGCAAATGTGTTGCAAATGCTCAGTCATGTCTTTCACTTTGATTCGATTGAAATCAAAGATTTGACAACGACTTAAAATAGTCGGAATAATCTTGTGCTTCTCTGTTGTAGCTAAAATGAAGATTGCATGTGGTGGAGGTTCTTCTAATGTTTTAAGAAATGCATTGAACGCACTTGCAGAAAGCATATGAACCTCATCTATCACATACACCTTGTATTTCCCAACCTGCGGTGGAATACGCACGGTGTCAACAATTGCGCGTATGTCGTCTACTCCGTTGTTCGAAGCCGCATCTAATTCAAAAATGGTAAAAGCCAATTCTTCGGGTGTGGCATCTAACATGTTGTTGATGGCCTTCGCGAAGATGCGCGCACAAGAGGTTTTGCCCACACCACGAGAACCCGTAAACAAATAAGCTTGTGCAATTTGATTGGTTTCTATGGCATTGCGCAAGGTGGTGGTAATGGACTTTTGTCCAACCACTGAATCCCAGTTATCTGGGCGATACTTCCTTGCTGAAACGATGAAATTTTCTGCCATAGCGCTACAAAGATGAATAAAAAATCGTCGTTCGTCGAATGCAAATATCCACAACCTATTCACATCGGGAACTAACTTGTTGAAATAGCCTATTTTTAGGCCATGAGAATAATTAAACCTTTTCTTAAATCGTTAAGCCTTGCGGCAATTCTGATTTCGGCATCAACCCTCTTCGCTCAAAATTTCCAATTGCAGCTCAATCCGCAATCGCACAACATTGGCGACGGAACGGCCGCTGTGGTTAGCACCGATAGCATCACTTCTGCACATTGGTCGAATCTGCAAAGTGTGGATTCTATCGCAGCTTCAGGACTGAAAGAAGGAATTAACTATACCGTTCAAGTGACCTTTGCGAATGGCAACAAACAAGAGCAGACCTTCACCATACCAGCGGTTTCAAGCGAGGAAAAGATGAATTCGTTTTTTGTACCGATTGTAGATGCCTTCGGCGTAGTGCTGTTCTTCGATCCTTTTGCGGCCTTCCATTTATATGATCAGCATTTGTACGACAACACCGGAAAGCAAATTAAACATCCGAATGGAGATCCGGTAAAAACAGAAATTTGGTTAGTCGTTGTTTTACTTATTGGCAGCGCGGTATTCTTTACTTTTTACTTTCGATTTATCAACGTCCGTGCATTCGGACATGCGTGGAAAATCACATTTGGACAATTCACCAAGAAGACCGACGAAGGCGAGGTAACACCCTTCCAAGCCTTGTCAGCTGCGTTAAGTGGAACTTTGGGATTGGGGAATATTTCTTTGGTGGCAGTGGCCATTGCGGTTGGTGGTCCGGGTGCAACATTTTGGATTATCGTTGCTGGACTGTTCGGAATGACCACCAAGTTCGTTGAATGCACACTTGGTGTGAAATATAGAAAAATCTCTACAACGGGCGAAGTCAGTGGCGGACCTATGTATTACCTCAGTGCTGGTCTCGCGAAAAAAGGATGGCAGCGCAGTGGAAAAGTATTGGCTGTGATTTTCGCAATCATGTGTGTTGGCGGAACGCTTGGTGGAGGAAACATGGTGCAAGCGAATCAGGCGTTTGATATGGTGAAAACCACCATTCCTGGTTCTGAAGAATATGCGCTTTGGATAGGTGTTGCATTTGCTATCGCCGTGGGATTTGTAATTGTAGGAGGAATAAAAAGTATTGCGCGCGTGACAGACAAAATGATTCCAGCCTTGGTGGTAGTGTACTGCGGATTTGCATTGGTGATTATTGGAATGAACATTTCCCACATGGGTGAAGCGGTTTCATTGATTTGGAACGGAGCCTTTTCTCCAGATGGAATGAAAGGTGGATTCATCGGCGTGATGATGATGGGCTTTCGCAGAGCGGCGTTCAGCAATGAAGCCGGAATTGGATCTGCGAGTATTGCACACTCTACTTCGAAAACAAACAAACCTGTTACCGAAGGAATGGTTTCGTTATTAGAACCGTTTATCGACACCGTTGTCGTGTGCACCATGACCGCATTGGTGCTGGTGTTCACCGGATTCGCAACAGACGCTCACGGACTAAACGGAAGTGCATTAACAGCAGCTGCGTTTCGTTCTGTCTTCCCTTGGACCGATTGGATCCTTTTGATTTGTATTGTACTCTTCGCCTACGCGACTATGATCTCTTGGTCTTATTACGGAATGAAAAGTTGGGCTTATTTGTTCGGCGAAAAGTGGTGGATCAAGCAATCGTTCAACCTCCTGTTCTTATTCTGTACCGTTCTCGGAACCGTTAGCAGTTTCGGAGCTGTCGTAGACTTCTCCGACATGATGATCCTAGGCATGGCCTTCCCGAACCTCATTGGATTATGGGTGTTGAAGGATGAGGTGAAGAGAGAACTGCAGAAGTATTGGACAGAACGCAAGAATGTGGCGTAGCCACTAATGTTGCGAAGCAACGAATGCCGGAGGCGAATGTGCTAAAGCACGAATGCAGCAGAGCTGCGAATGCCGTTGGCGAATGTCTTCGACGCCAGAGTTTATTACTTTGAATTCTTTTCGTTTTGTAGTTTTTTCCGCATGGCAGTTGATAGTGCGTAGAGAGTTGCACCAATGGCACGGATTTGCGTGTTTAATTCATTGAATTCTTCCGTAGGAATGTACTCTGTTTCATGCAAGAGGTTGATCCAGTATTTTGTTTCGCTGGCTTCTTTGAATGCAATAAAAACCTTGTGGGTATAATCTTTAAGTGATTCTGCACTTCGAGCCTCATGAAGATTCGCACTTATAGAAGTGGCACTTCGAATAAGTTGGTTGGAAATGTTGAACTCTCTTTCTTGTGTTTGCAGTCGCTTACCTAATTTAACTGCTGTTAGCGCAAAGTCTTTTGCTGTTTGATGAATTGGAATCATAGTTTTAATTTTTCGACAAAGATGTTGTGTCACTTCACGAAAAAAAAGAAAGCCATATTCTCATAACAATTTTCACGAAACGCTAAAACGCCGTGTGTTCAAGGCTTTTAGGATATTTACCCGCAGCATAACTTACGTGTTTACACATTAGCCGCAGGCATTCGTTCGAAGAACATTCGCCCAACGGGCATTCGCAGCTCCGCTGCATTCGTGCTTCAGCACATCAGTACCCCTCGTCGAAGTAACGCCTCACCCCTCTTTTCCCTTCACTCAAAAACAACTCCTTCTGCTCCGAAGAAAGCTTCTTCACCTTTGGACCAATACCGGCGTCGCTAATGCTAATTGTGCGCTCCCAATCGAGCTCCGTTAACATGAAGCGATTAAGATTTTCCTTCATGATGTAATACACACTTCCCACCAAATCTTTCGTACTGTGAATGGGATAATACGGATCTGTTTTCGTCTTGGTGCGATCTACGGTAATCTGATACTCACTGTCAATTCGAAAACCAAGCGTGATCATCGGGTCTTGAATGTAAGGCGCTTGATCAAATACCCAAATCGGATAGTTGGAAAGAAATCCTCCGTCTAAACAAACGTGATCACTATCTGCATAATGACGAACATCTACGCGATGTCCTTCATCGTTCATTACGAAAGGCTCGTAGTACAAGGGAACAGCCATGCTCGCGCGAACAGCATCTACAATGCGCATGCGCGGATAACGGTAATAATCGAAATACTCAGCCTTTTGATGATTCATGCACGTTGCCGTAACCACCAATTCGCGATAGGTTGAATCCTTGTCGGCGAGTTTCTTCAACTCTATAAATGTGATGTCCTTGTTTCCGGTTTTTGCAGCGACTAACTCTTCCATCCAACGCAAAAAACGTTCTCCCCGGTAGTAACCCATGCGCTTGCGCAGTCGGAGAATCCCTCCAATAAACAATCCGCCACCATCGTTCAATTTCGCGAAGTTCATTCCGCCAATAATCACTGAAATTTCTGTTGGAGTATAACCCACCGCCAGTAGACATGAGGTGATCGCTCCTGAAGACGCTCCGGCCACGCGACGAATGTCTTTCAAGTAACCGCGCGAATCCATTTCCATAAGTGCACCGCAATAAGCCACCCCACGAATTCCGCCGCCTTCAAAAACAAGATTTTCAAAATGAGCGTTAGCCAATCTCTGATCACGCTCGAGCTTGGCCATTACCTCTGGCGGCTCACCCTGCGCAATTAAAAATTTCGAACTAAAAAAAAGCGCGATTAATATAAAGAGGTGTTTACTTTGAAGCATAATTCAAAAATACATAGAATGTCAAAAATTCATTTGGAAATTATAGCAACCAATCCAGAGTCTTGCCTCATTGCAAACGAGAACGGAGCAACACGTCTTGAAGTATGTTCTGCTTTACAAGTTGGAGGATTAACTCCAGCATTGTCACTTATTGAATTTGCTGTTGAACGAACTTCTTGCGACATAGCTGCACTCATTCGCTTGCGTGAAGGATCGTTTGTTTATTCTGAAGAGGAAATTAAAATAATGTGCAACGACATTCGTCGATCAAAGGATAAAGGAATTAAAGCCGTTGTGGTGGGTGCTTTGAATGCCGATGGAACAATAGATTTTAGAGCATTGGAGCGATTTGTAAAAGCTGCAAATGGCATAGATGTGGCTTTTCAACGCGCATTCGATGTTTGCACCAATGGCGATGAAGCCATAGCTCAACTCGAGAGTGCTGGATGCAAGCGATTGCTTTCTTCAGGAAAAAAAATGACGTGTGTTGAAGGAATTGATAATTTAAAACGCTACGCTTCACTGGCGAAAACCATGGAGATTATGCCGGGTTCAGGACTTCGCAGTTCGAACATTGCGCAAGTTTATGACGAATGTTTTTTAAGCTATCACACCAGCGCTTCTGAGATTGTCCATGCAGGCGAATTGGGGGTTATGCCGAAGGAATACCTTCGCGCAAATGGCGAAGAAGTTCGCGCCATCGCAAAATTTCTTTCCGATAAATAAGCCGTTCAATCTCTTTCCTCGCATTCCGTTGTAAATTCGCGGCATGGCAGTGGAAATCAAAAATAAAAAAGCGCTCTTTCAATATTTCATTTTGGAAGAGTTCACTGCTGGTATTGTTTTAACGGGAAGTGAAATCAAAAGCATTCGCGCAGGTAAAGCAAACATTGCTGAGGCCTATTGTAAGTTGAATGGAAATTCACTGATTATTCTGAACATGAACATTGCGCATTACGGCAATGCGGGATACGCGCAACACGAAGAACGACGTGTTAAGACGCTCCTTCTTCAACAAACAGAAATAGACAGATTGAAGCGCAAGTTGAAAGACACGGGTATGACCATAATCCCCATGCGTTTATTCATTTCAGAAAAAGGTTGGGCTAAATTGGATATCGCTTTAGCGAAAGGTAAAAACGTTGGAGACAAACGTGCTGACGTTAAAGACAAAGACCTAAAACGCGAAGCGGATAGAGCTAAGTTGCGTTAACCAAGAAAATCTTCTTCGACCAAGTACTTCCGAATCTTATCACTCAACTTTTCCGAAACAGGAACAAGCGGCAGACGCAAGTAGTTCTCGCAAATGTCTAGATGAGCCAAAACTTCTTTGATACCCGCCGGATTCCCTTCCGCAAATAACAAATGAATCAAATCTAAAAGTTTGTAATGAATGGCTCTCGCCTCTTCGTAATTGTTGTTCAATGCAGCATTGATCATTTGAGAAAATTCTTTCGGAAAAGCATTTCCAACAACTGAGATAACTCCATCACATCCGGCAGATAAAAGCGGTAATGTCAACGCATCGTCGCCGCTGATAACCATGAACTCTTTCGGAGTAACATTGATAACATTCATGATCTGCTCAACGCTTCCACTCGCTTCTTTGATACCAATGATGTTCTTGCATTCAAACGCAATGCGAGCGACTGTATCGGGTAACATATTTACTGCTGTTCTTCCAGGAACATTGTACAACACAATAGGGACTTTACTTGCTTCACTTAACGCCTTGTAATGCTCAACCAATCCGTTTTGAGTCGGCTTGTTGTAATAGGGTGTAACAGATAAAATCGCGTCAATTCCATCGGTGTCTAATCGACTCAATTGCTGAACCAATTCATAGGTGTTGTTTCCACCTAAACCTAAAACGACTGGCTTTGTGCTATTATTTGCCTCAAGAACGGCATCTAAAACTTCTTGCTTCTCTTCTTTCGTTAATGTAACAGACTCTCCTGTTGTTCCTTGAACCACCAAATAATCGGCTCCACCTTCAATTAAATGCGCAGTTAATTTCTTAAGTCCAGCGAAATCCACTGAACCATCTTTACGAAAAGGTGTAACCATTGCCACACCCAGTCCTTTCAACTTCTCTCTCATTGTTATTTTATTTGTGGATTGCTTAAATAGACATCCAAATTTTGCAGATACTTCTCCATTGTTGGATTGTCGCCTAGATCAATCATTAAATCGCACTGACGCGCCGACAAAGAATCTCGTAAACCTACTTTCATTCTTGCCTTGCTCTCTTTGAAAATAAAGTTCAACGGTATATGATCACCGTGAGTAAGGTCTATTAAAATGTCAAAATCTTCTTTAATAAACTTCGAAACGTTCTGAACTGGACGCAAATACCAATTCAAATCATCTTTTGTAAAGTACTCAAACTCTAACTTTTGTGATTGCCAAATCGGGAGATTCTTGCTGGTTTCATTGACGAATCCAACACATTTAATATGACGAATACCAAATTTATCTTTGAGGTACTTTGCGAATGCCTTGATTTTGTTGAAAGTGCGTTCATCGCTATCTGCGTATAGAATACCAACGGCCTGAGCGTCATGAAAATTGGAACCCATTCTGTTTCGATTGGGTTCAACTAATTTACCAAGAGCTCTTCTGCCTGCAGACAACTTTATTTTCTCTACGAACTTCATTCTGACAAATTTACGAACACTTTTCTATATTTCTAACGCCATTGCTCAAAAGCGAAATATATTTGGAACTTCTCTTGTTAGACTATGAATAAAAAAGGACTCTCGCTTTTCGCATTAACCATGATTGCCATTGGAAGCACCATTGGTTCTGGAATTTTCAAAACACCTACGAGCATTGCCCAAGCTGTGCCTGATCCAATGTGGATGACCATTCTTTGGATCGCTGGTGGCGTAGTTTCTATGATTGGCGCATTGGTGTATGCTGAAATGGGCGGAAGATTTCCAAAAGGCGGAGGCATATACACTTATCTGAAAGAAGCCTTCGGACCATTACCGGCGTTTTTATACGGTTGGTGCTTGCTAACCGTAGTCTCTTCCGGAACCATTGCAGCGCTTATTGTTGTCTTCGCAGATTACTCGCAAAGAATTGTTGGATTCTCAGACAGCCTAATACCAGTTGTGGCAGCTGCATCCATAGTCATTCTCACGTTATTCAACATGTTCAGCCTCGACAGTTCGAAATGGTTTGCAAACGTGTCTACTGTTTTGAAAATTATTGGTATTTATGGATTGCTTATTCTTCTTCTCTTTTTAGGGACGAATAATATTTTCGACAATAGCATTTCTGTTTCAGAAATTTTCACAAATGAAAAAGCACAAGGTTTTGGTTGGGCGAAAGCATTTGTTGGAGTGTTGTGGTCATACACAGGGTGGCACTATGCGAGCTTCGTAACGAATGAAGCTGAAAATCCTAAACGCAATGTACCCTTGGCCCTTATCCTAGGGACATTGGTTGTGACCCTTTCATACGTGCTTGTAAGCATAGGCTACATGAACGTACTAAGTATCGAAGAAATACAAAACAGCAAAACGCTGGCAGCAGACGCAATGGAAAAAATTATACCCGGCGGTTCACTTGCTGTTTCTATTCTTATAGCACTTTCAGTATTTGGTTGCGCTGGACTTTATGTCCTTGCCACTCCACGAATAGTGCAGCAAATGTCGAACGAAGGTTTATTCTTCGAAGCATTCGGAAAATCGCATCCTAAATTCGGCGTTCCAGTTAACGCAATTTTATTGCAATCGGCTTGGGCCATTGTACTCATTTTCGTTTGGGGGAAATTCGAAGCTTTATACACTTATGTTACTATTACGGAATGGTTCTTCCTCGCGATGGCCTGCTCGGGAATCTTTGTTTTCAGAGTAAAAAAAATGGGACAAACAGATGGTATTTTCAAATCACCTCTCTACCCCATTTTACCAATATTATTCATTGCCGTGGTGGCTTGGTTTATTGTAAAAAATGCGCTAAGCGATGATCCGGCCGCCTACTTCGGACTTATGGTTATTCCAGTAGGTGCTCTTGTTTACTATATATACGGAAAGAAGAAATCAAGTTAATTCAAAATAACAACTTTAAAAAGCCCGCTTCGGCGGGCATTTTCATGCGCTGAAAGCTAGTAAATCAAGGCGTTTCAGAACAAAAACCTCATGGTTATGAACAACTACGCGCTTTTTTCAACAAAATGACAAAAATTCTCAGTGTTTACTTGCGAATTAGAAGATGCTTCTTTTACATTTGAAATAACAAACAAATGTTTAATTAACAAAAAACAAAACAAAATGAACAAAGCAGAATTGATCGAAGCTATCGCAGCTTCATCGAAGCTTACCAAAGCTGATTCGAAGCGTGCATTAGATGCATTCATCGAAGTGACTACAAAAGCATTGAAAAAAGACGACCGCATTTCCCTAGTTGGATTCGGTTCTTTCTCTACTTCAAAGCGTGCGGCTCGTAAAGGACGTAACCCACAAACTGGTAAAGAAATCACTATCAAAGCTAAGAAAGTAGTTAAGTTCAAAGCTGGTACTGAGTTATCTTCTAAAGTGAAGTAATTTTCGGTAACGAAAAAAACAAGAGGGCTGCTTCGGCAGCCCTTTTTATTTTTGCACGCCATGAGCCAAGAATTGTACGATCTATTCTGTGAAGTGCTAACGCCCTTCAAACAACAGCGTTTCGACGAGGTCGTGAATTTGCGCACGAGATACATAACTGTTGTACTCGAAGATCTCTATCAATCGCATAACACCAGCGCTATTCTTCGAAGCATGGAATCGTTCGGCATTCAAGACGGATATTTGATTGAGAATACCAATCCATTTCAACATCTTCAACGTATTTCGAAAGGAGCAGGAAAATGGCTTACCCTTCACCGATACAACTCTACACGAAGCAACAGTGAAGAATGTGTTCGTGATTTGAAAAACAAAGGTTATCGTATAGCGGTTACTCACCTTCATGGAAATTCCATTCCTCTCTCTGAATTAGATCTTTCACAAAAAACCGCATTGGTCATGGGAACAGAACTTTCAGGTGCTAGTGACTACATGGTTGAACAGGCCGATGTACTCGTGCACATTCCCATGCAAGGCTTTACCGAAAGCCTTAACGTCTCTGCCGCTACCAGCATTGCGTTGCAGCATTTAACCACTAACTTGCGCAACAGTTCTCTTGATTGGCAACTAAGCGACGATGAAAAATTAGAGCTAAAACTTGAATGGGCGCGTCACACCATTCATTGGTGGAAGCACATTGAAGCCGAATGGAACAATAAAAAACATGTCTGAAAAAATTGCACTAAGCACAAACAACAGAGCCCTTTTACAAATGGCTCTTCCTTTGTGCATGGGTGCATTCGTGCAATTTATTGTCGTGCTCGTTGATAATTTTTTCGTAGCGCAACTGAACGGAAAAGCAATGAGCGCTGTG
This sequence comes from uncultured Chryseobacterium sp., assembly GCA_964511555.1. GTDB lineage: Bacteria > Bacteroidota > Bacteroidia > Flavobacteriales_D > Sanyastnellaceae > CAIZGX01. The sequence goes on along the minus strand of CAZEFR010000011.1, from coordinate 12,778 downwards.
AGTTTCGTTGGACTCATCTACATTGCACTTTCCATGCTTTCTGCAGGATTGGCGAACGCTTCACAAATATTAATTGCGCGCAAACGCGGCGAAGGAAGAAGCGAAGAAATTCCAACAGTATTTGCAAACGCACTGTTCATTGGCGCATTCATCGTCTTGATTCAGTTTATTGTTTTAGCATTTTTCATCCCAACATTTTTAGATCGAAGTATTGAAGATGAAGAAACGCGCAACTACATGAAAACGTTTGCGGAAACACGTGCATACGGATTCATATTCTTCACGTTCATACAAGTGCTTCAATCTTTTTGGTCTGGAATAGCGCTGACGCGAAGCATGATCTACTCGACTGTTACAGTAGCGATATTCACTATTGTCTTCGACTACCTTTTCATTTTTGGAAATATGAATTTCCCTCGGCTGGAAGTTAGAGGCGCTGCTATAGCGACTAACATGGGTGAAGGCGCTGCAGCACTTGTTCTTTTCGTATACACACTCTTACATGCGAAGTACAAAGAGGTTCGCTTGTTTCGAAATTTATACCGCGTCCCTTTCCATTACACCAAAGAAATTCTTCGGTTAGGCGTTCCAATTATGCTTCAAATGCTTGTGGCATTGAGCATCTGGATCATCTTCTTCGCCTTCATTGAAAAGAAAGGTGAAAACTCTTTTCAAAGTGCATTTATTGTTCGAAACATGTACATGCTAGCCTGGGTTAGCGTCATGGGATTCTCGAGCACAACGAAAACGTATGTATCCGGACTTTTGGCTGAAAAGCGAAGCGGCGAAATTTTCAATGTGATTAAAAGACTGGCGCTCCTAAACTTCAGTTTTATCTTAATTCTAACGCACGGCCTTTGGCTCTATCCGGAAAGCATTGCGCATGTCTTTAACGCCAATGCTGAAACGACCCGATTAACAGTCAAAAGCATGTATGTAGTACTTCCCGCTATTTCAATATTCGCTTTTACCAGCATCTTGTTAGCAGCCGTAGAAGGAGCGGGAATGACGATACAAGGATTTTTTATTGAGCTAGCCACCACCGTGCTTTATCTTACATACGCCTATTATGTGGCGTTCTATACAAACGCAGACGTTGCCATTATCTGGACCTCAGACTATGTTTATTTCCTCGGTCTAGGGCTCTTTTCTTTGATGGTGTTTCGAAATTCAAGTTGGTTCAAAAAAAGACATCGGAAAGATTTCCACAATGTCTAATTATTCGAAAGGGAGGTAGTAATTTTATGCTCCTATCTGAACAACTTCCATGTATTTAATTTTCGACACCGAAACCACCGGCCTTCCACAGAACTACAATGCGCCACTGACCGATTTTAACAATTGGCCTAGGCTTGTTCAATTGGCTTGGCAGCTGCACGGTGAGCGCGGAAACCTGATTTCGCAAGGAAGCATTATTGTTCAGCCGAATGGATTTTCCATTCCTTATTCATCGGAAAAAATTCACGGCATATCAACGGAACGCGCCACGAAAGAAGGTATTCCGCTGAATGAATGTTTAGACCAATTTGAAGCGGCACTGGCTCAAACGCAATTTGTAGCCGGACATAACATTGAATTCGACATCAACATCGTTGGATGTGAATTTTTACGTGAAGGAAGAACGAACGTGCTTGAGCAAATCTCGAGCATGGACACCAAAGAGTTCGGAACAGACTTCTGCGCTATTCCGGGCGGACGTGGCGGAAAGTTCAAGTGGCCAACACTTACCGAACTTCATGAAAAATTATTTCAAGTAAAATTCGAAGAGGCTCACGACGCGGCTTACGATGTTGCTGCTACCGGAAAATGTTTCTTCGAACTTATTCGTATTGGCGTTATTCCTGCCTCTGCTGGAATAACTAAAGACGAAATTGTTTATGAAGCACCTGTTCTTCAAGACAGCAATTTCAAATCGGAAAAATCAAGCGAACTGGTTCCCGAACAAACTGCACAGACCGTTGAAGTTGATGAAAATCAAAAGTTTGTTCACCTCCACGTTCACTCGCAATACAGTATTCTTCAAAGTACAACGACCATTGACGCATTGATTAAAAAATCAATCGCTATGGGATCTCCCGCTGTTGCAGTTACAGACGCTGGAAACATGATGGGCGCGTTCCACTTCGTGAGTGCTGCGCACAAGAAGGGAATCAAACCCATTGTTGGTGCTGAATTAAACATGTGTCGGAATCACACCGATCGCTCTGCTAAAGACGACGGTTATCCGGTTGTATTACTCGCGAAAAACTTCAAAGGCTATCAGAATCTTTCCAAGCTTTCTTCCATTGCTTACACGGAAGGATTTTACTACGTACCGCGCATTAGCCGTGATCTTTTGCTTGAATACAAAGAAGGACTTATCCTTTGCACCGGTTCACTTTGGGGTGAAATTCCTTCTACCATTTTGAATATTGGCGAAGAAAAAGCGGAAGAACTTTTTGTCTTCTGGAAGGAACAATTCGGTGAAGATTTTTATGCTGAATTGAATAACCACGGCCTGGAAGAAGAGCAAGTGGTGAACCGAACGCTCGTTCGGTTTTGCGAAAAGCACAACGTTAAATACTTCGCTGCGAACAACACCTTCTACACTGAAAAAAGTGACGCCGAAGCGCAAGACGCTTTGCTTTGCGTGAAGGACGGAGAGAAAGTAAGTACACCTTCAAAATACATTGGCAAGAAAGGACGAGAGTTTCGTTTTGGATTCCCGAATAACGAATTCTATTTGAAAGATGTTCAGGAAATGGCTCAAGCTTTCTCGGCATATCCAGGTGCGTTGGAGACTACTTTGGAGATTGCAGACAAATGCGACGGCTACAAACTTGACAGAGAAATTCTGTTGCCGAAGTTTGACATTGCCGAATCGTTCATTACAGATTTTCAAACTGAAATCAAGGCGTCTCATGACCGCTTAATAGCACAGCGCATTGAGAAATGGAATGCCGATGGATACGACGAAGAGCGCATTGCGCAAGAAAAAGAAAAACTCAAGACCATTGCTGAACAATCGGCCTATCTTGAGCACCTCACTTTTGAAGGCGCGAAATACCGCTACGGTGATTTCGACGAATCGATTCGCGAGCGACTTCACTTCGAGCTTTCTGTAATTGAAAAAGCGGGATACCCTGGTTACTTGCTTATTGTCGAAGACTTCTGTCGAGAAGCGCGAAGCATGGATGTGTCTGTAGGTCCGGGCCGTGGCTCTGCCGCGGGATCTGCGGTAGCCTATTGCCTTCGAATAACAGATGTGGATCCGATTAAGTACGACCTCCTCTTTGAGCGTTTCTTGAATCCGGATCGTGTATCCATGCCCGATATGGATATCGACTTCGAGGACGAAGGACGAGAAAAAGTTATTGAGTACGTTCGAAATAAATATTCGCGCAACGCAGTTGCGCAAATCATTACTTACGGTACCATGGCCGCAAAGTCGGCTGTGAAAGATGCTGCGCGGGTGTTCGACTTGTCTATTGGCGAGTCGGAACAACTGACGAAGTTGATCCCCGACCGCGCATCGCTTTCTGACATCTTCAACAAAGAAGAGAAGCAGCTGAAAGACGATTTCTCGAGTGAAGAATTCGAGCGCATGCAGCGCATGCGAGCCATTGCTGCAAGCACAACTCCGGAAGGAAAAGTATTGCGAATGGCGAAGATCTTAGAAGGGTCCATTCGCAATACGGGAACTCACGCCTGCGGCGTGATTATTACACCCACCGACATTACGAATTTCGTACCGGTGTCGACAGTGAAAGACAGCGACATGTGGTGTACGCAATTCGACAACTCTGTTGTAGAAAAAGCAGGTCTGTTGAAAATGGACTTCTTGGGATTGAAGACCTTGAGCATTATCAAGAACGCCCTGAAGCTCATTAAACTTTCGCACAACATTGACATTGACATTGACAACATACCAATCGATGATGAAAAGACCTACGAGCTTTTCCAACGCGGTGAAACAGTTGCCATTTTCCAGTATGAAAGTGAAGGTATGCGCAAACACATGCGCGACCTGAAACCTACAGTCTTTGCCGATTTAATTGCGATGAACGCCTTGTACCGTCCAGGTCCTATGGAGTACATTCCGCAATTCATCCGTCGTAAACACGGACTCGAAAAAATTGAATATGATCTTCCAGAAATGGAAGACAACTTGAAAGAGACATACGGGATTACCGTATACCAAGAGCAAGTAATGTTGCTGTCTCAAAGACTGGCCAACTTCACCAAAGGTCAGGCCGACGTCTTGCGTAAAGCAATGGGTAAAAAACTCATTGAGGAACTGAACAAGATGAAAAGTTTATTCATGGAAGGTGCTATTGCAAACGGACATCCAGCGGATAAATTGGAGAAGATTTGGGCCGACTGGGAGAAATTTGCGAGTTACGCTTTCAATAAATCACACTCGACTTGTTATGCTTGGATCGCTTATCAAACAGCGTACTTAAAAGCACACTACCCTGCTGAATTTATGGCTGCTACTTTGAGCAACTCCATGAGCGATATTAAGGGGGTAACATTCTTCATGGAAGAATGCAAGCGCATGCGCATTCCTGTGCTTTCGCCAGATGTGAATGAATCTCTTTCGCTTTTCTCTGTAAATAAAGAAGGTGCTATTCGCTTTGGATTGGCCGCTGTAAAAGCGGTTGGAGAGAACGCAGTAGAAAGTATGATTCGTGAAAGAGAAACGAAACCGTTTGAAACGGTGTTCGATTTCTTAGAGCGTGTAGACGATAAGGCTGCGAACAAACGTGTGCTTGAAAGCCTAGCCATGTGCGGGGCATTTGACCGATTCGGCATTACACGTTCTGCCTATTTCGGAACCGATAACAAAGGTGAAGGATTCATAGACACACTTGTGAAATACGCGCGTGCAGCGCGCGATGGCAAGAACTCATCACAAGCATCCTTATTCGGAGAAGATTCTGGCGTTCAAATTCAACCTCCGGCTATTCCGAAAGTTGAACCGTGGGACGCACTGACTGAATTGTCAAAGGAAAAAGAATTGGTAGGTATGTTCATCTCTGGACATCCGCTCGACGATTTCGCTCTGGAGATTGAAGCGTTTTGTCATTCAAATGCCATGGAAGCGCTTGAGAATCCTGAGGACAACAACGGACGCGAAATAGCCTTTGCTGGAATTGTGAAAAATGTTCAGCACCGCATGTCGCAACAAGGAAATCCATACGGAAGCTTCACTCTTGAAAATGGAGAAGGTTCGCACGACTTCAGACTGTTCCGTAAAGACTACATGAACTTCAAAGCATACATGCAAGACAACTTCTTTTTGTATGTGCGCGGACGTTTCCAAAAGCGTCGCTACGGCCAAAACACCGAGGAAAAAACGGAGTTTCAGATTGCAGAAATAACATTGCTCGCTGAGGTCAAAGAAAAGCTCGGAAGGTATTTAACCATTGGTATCGATTCTGAATTTTTAACCGAACAGTCCATTCAAAAACTTGATCATCTCTTGGTGAAAAATAGCGGTCATGCTCAACTACGTATTGAATTAAAAAATGGAGAAGACCGTGTAACACTTCCTTCTTCCGAAAGAAATAAAATTGCAGTGACAAAAGAAATTCAAAGTGAATTAGAGGCTATTCCTGGGGTCTACTCTATTGCCCTTTCTTCGCGTTAACGAATACTAACTTTCTGAACGCCCGATTGTTTTTCAGATTGAAAAACGAGGAAATAAATTCCCGGTGAAGCATTCACTTGGAATTCACTTGACCCTGAATGACTGAAGGTCAATTTACCGTCAATGCTATAGACCTGCACTTTCAGATTATTCACCTGTGATGAAGCTTGAAAGAAGTTGTTTCCAATTGCATTAAACGAAAGGCGTTCCTCGGCTACTAAATCTTCTGTACCGACATAAAAACAATCGTTGTTTACACTCGTAGGATCTAATGCCGAAAGAACCACAGATTCATTCCTGTAAACCGTAGCTTGTTGTTGCTTGTTTAGCTGAAATCCGTTTGAACTTCCAACCAAATAAACCGTATCATTTACTACGAGTAAATCTTTGCAAACCTCGAACTTGTTTGTTCCTATGGTTCCTCCGCCTGCATACTGCCCCAATACATTGGCTCTGTGCAATACCCATTCTTGCTCACCAAATCCAAAGTCTGTTGTCTCTCCTGCTAAAGTATAACCCTCCGAATTCGAGTGCACAGCGTTGTACCACATATTAAAATTGAACACATTATAAATCTCTGTATTGACAGTTCCGTCTAAATTGAAAGCGCAGGTGTATGGATTTCGAAAGTCTCCATTTAAAAATTCTCCAACTACAAAAACTCCGTAACTCGACACTTGCAAATCGTGCGCTTGAACTCCCAATCCAGGAAGGAAATATGACTGAACCACACTTCCTACGGCATCTAATTTGCGTACTCTGTAATTCGCGATAATGCCCTCGTTGCGATTATTCAAAACATACAATTCGCTGTTGTAATATTCCAAAGCTGCATTGCTGTTTAATCCCGTAGCCTCTAACACTAGAGGAGTTGACACAGTTCCCGTTTCATCCAAAGAATACAACACCACTAATTCCTCACCTGATGGAAAAAATGAATTTGTGGCTACCCAAATATTTCCTGCATCATCAATCACCATGTTGCGCGCTTCGTCCCAAACGCCTTCACCAAACTCTTGCGACCAAAGTAAATTTCCATTCGCATCTAATTTTCCAACTAGATTTTTATATCCGGTTACTGAATTACTCAACACCATTCCACAGAAATAAATACTTCCATCTGATGAAACGACCACATCATTGCCACGCTCAATTCCAATTCCACCAATGTTCAACGTCCATTCACAATCGAGCGTTGCACTCAACTTCGACAGGTAAACATCGGTTTGCGATCCAACTTCTCCGCCTGTTGTTCCTACTGCCACGAACCCTCCATTCGGATGAGCAACAATAGATGCATATTCGTCAGAACCCGCACTTCCGTAGTTGTGCACAACAGGTTGCGCTATGCTTACTTGAACTAGCAAAAGCGAAACAAACAAACAGAGAAACTCGAATTTCTTCATGAATTATTTTTTTATCACTGCGCGAATTTCCATGACTTGTTCAAGCAGTTCTTCCAATTTATTTAATTGAAGCATGTTTGCTCCGTCGCTTAAAGCAACCGCAGGATTCGGATGCGTTTCAATAAACAATCCGTCTACACCAACGGCAACAGCAGCTTTCGCAATGGTTCCGATGAGTTCTGGTTTTCCACCTGTAACTCCGCTACTTTGATTTGGCTGCTGCAAAGAATGCGTGCAGTCCATAATGGCAGGCGCGTATTCTTGCATAACAGGAATACCGCGGTAATCGACTACAAGATCTTGGTATCCGAACATGGTACCGCGCTCGGTTAACCATACGTTGTTGTTACCCGCTTCCTTTACTTTATTCACGGCGTGCTTCATAGATTCAGCAGAAAGAAATTGTCCTTTTTTAATGTTCACCACCTTCCCTGTCGCAGCCGCTGCTTGAAGCAAATCTGTTTGTCTGCACAAGAAAGCTGGAATCTGCAAAACATCTACATAGGCTGCAGCCATTGCCGCTTCGTCTGCAGCATGAATATCTGTTACAGTTGGAATGCCGTATGTCTTTCCAACTTTCTGAATCAGTTCCAATCCAATTTGATCGCCTAACCCCGTGAATGAATCGACACGTGAGCGATTTGCTTTTCTGTATGATGCCTTGAACACATAAGGCATTCCCAATTTATCTGCAATCTCTTTAACTCGACCAGCAACTTCCATTACCAAATCTTCTCCCTCAACTACACAAGGACCGGCCAACAAAACCAACGATTTGGTTTGCGCCATTTTCATTACATCTGCACTATTCATTGTCTATCTTTTTTGTTTTGAATAAATAACTTAATTGAATCGAGGCTTGCATCTCGCGGGTATTCTTGAAAAAGTATCCCGGCAAATTAGAAGTCTGAAGACCTATATAAAACTGATTGGCGATAAGCCATTGCACGCCCATTCCTAATTTCCAATTGCCATATCCGCCATTAGAAACATTCATGGAGGCTATAACATTACTCTTCGGCATATACATGAATCCCAATGTTGCCAATGGTTTCAGAGGTGCTGCATACATTTCCAGTCCAGCAGTCAAGCGAAGCTTTTCACTCCAACGATAAACGGAACGCACATAAAACGAACCACGTAGTGGTCTCCAAAAAGAAACATTCTCAGACGTGGTGACTAACGTGTCTGCAAATCCAGATGCACCATTCAACAATGAATCTCCATTTAAAATGGCATTCAAATCAACTCCTGTCCATGAAAATGTTGAATCAAAGCTCATCACTTCACTTTGTCCGTTCCAATTCACCCAACCTAAATTCCGCACTCCAAGAGAATTCCAAACTTCCTTCTTGTCGATGCCTCTGTCTCGAACGAAATTGTATTCACCATCGATGCTGAAACCAATGCCGTTTCCATTCGGACGCGGGTTAGCCGAATGCACGTACTCCCCTGAATAGTCAAGTTGCAAGGTGTCTGCATTCGGTGAAGTGTAAAACGATGATGGTGGAAACAAACTGAACTGCTGATAAGTTAATCCGTTCACCAAAGAAACGCCAATCGAACTGAATGTTCGCTTGTCGTAAATTCCAAAACCAATCGATTGAAATCCTTGCGCCTCTCCTTGAATTGAACTAAGCGGAACACGCACGCCCTGGTAATTTACATTCCCATTGCTCAATAAATCGAACGCCTCATTCGAAATTCTTCCACTTCCAAAGTATCCTTTTCCAACTTGAATGTACAAATCGAGCATTTCACTTCCGAACAAACTATCTCTTCCGCCGTAGTAGCGTGCGCGGACATTTGCATTTCCTCCAAAAACACCAAGATCAGTCATTCCATCGATGGCAGAATTTCTCGCTTCAGCTGTGACTGTTCCGCCAACCACAAATGGTTTCACCAACTCTTTGGTCAAGAATGTACTTCCCGCTGCGGCATTTCCCTGAATATCCAAAATGCCTCTGAATGCCTTTCCAGTAGTGTCTGATCTTGTTAACCACAGGTATGAGGTCTGTGCGAAAGTCATTGCACTCGCAAGGGCGAAAACGAAAACAATTAGAATCTTTTTCATTCCACTTCAGCATTAAGTACAACGCCCGCTTTCACTCGCACGTCAATGAAATATGAATTGTATAGATTCACCAACTGTGGGAATGAAGGTGTGTTTGAAACGACTTGTAGAATCAATTTTCCCTCCGACTTAATAGCGTTCCATTGTGCATCAGAAATAGGAATCACCAGTGTGCTTGAAGTTGAAAGTGCAAATGCATCAATGCTGTTTCCGCTTGATACAATTAAATCCGTGGCAACCATTACTCCTCCCAACGTAGTCAAATTTAATTTCCATTCCATTGGAAATGCATTCTGAATATCCAATGTTAAAGAGCTCACGCGAACCGCGTTAGATGAAGCTTCCACATTCAATGTGTCGCGAAGCGTAAGATCACTAGCCGCCAAACGCAACGGAACATCAACAACCAATTTGGCTTCAGTCAATTGATTTGAGTAGAAGAAATCGTTTCCGTCGCTTACGTTTCCAAACGGATTCAATTGTAAATTTCCTTGGAATGAAATAGCATCAGGTAAATTGCCCATGAAAGAAGTGATGTTGCTGTTTCCTTCGTTCAAATTAATATCGTGATTGGAAACAGAAGCCGTTCCGTTGTTATCAATGGAGCGTGTGATAAAAAATGGATCGTATAAATTTCCACCTGAAAGTTGCACATTTGTGTTCGTTAATGAATTCGTTCCCGACACATTGTTTATCTTCAACTTACCATCGAATCCCATTTTGTGTGTTACATGAAATCCAAGTGAGGCTTGATCTAACGCGAGCAATCCCGATGGCATATTCGAGCCCTCTGCCAAATTGAATGACTCGTTGAATTCGTAGTTGTCATTTCCAAAATAACCTTTAGCATAGTCGATAATTAAATCAGACATGAGTAATTCGAAGCGAACCGAATCTTGTCCGTATATGGTATTTTGATCAGCTGTAGTATTTTGTTCTGTCTTAATCTCAAGACGCGTTGAAAGCTTATTGTAATCGAATCCTGATGCACCAGAAAGGATAACATATTTGTTCGACATGTCTACCGTGTAATATCCTTCTGTTGGAGCAGACGCGCTGCCGGGAGTTAATGCAAAATCAATTTCAGTATTGTTTCCATAAACCTCCGAAACATTGTAAAGCGTAAAGCTCGGATGCAAGTAGGCATTCACATATGACTTCACATGGACAATCATTTGTCCTGACTTCACTTTCACCATGCGCAAACCGGTGCCGTTTGTTTCAACAGAATAGTTCTGATTCTGTGTAATGATTGCGGTATTACCAGGAATTTGAAAAGGCCCTCCGCTCAAAGGAACAACGAACTTCTGCGAAATAGTAGTGTCTGGAATCTGCGTCAAGTCATTTGTTCCAAATCCTGAAATTATTTTTTCGAAATACAAATGATAGATACCTCCGTTGTCTGTGTATCCGTTGTCAGCAGTCAAATCTGAAAGCGTCAATCTTCCATGAGCCACGGGTGCAACCCAATTCGATTCCCACATTGTAGGTTCATCTTTCTTGCAAGAAGAAAGAAGTGAAATACAAATTATTAAACAAGCGAATATTTTATAGCGCATGGCATCAAATATAATCTATCCGTTAACAGGTTTTGTGATTCGAGTGAATCGATAAATTAAAATCAATTGTGCAACAAGCCAAGCACCTATTTCATCAGGAAAAGTTTGAATTCCAATGACTGGAATAAATACTGCTAAGAGCACGTATGCCGACAAGCCAATTTGAACGAATGCGTACTTTCGAACCCAAGCTTTCATTGCGTTTATGCGCGCAAAGGCTAAAGCAAAAAGCATTGGATTTGCCCATAGAATATTGAAGTTCCATTTGGTTGTGGTATGATCGGTTAGGAACCACATCACGAACAGCACAATTCCGAGAACCCCGAAAAACCCGAGGAACAAGCGTTCAGATAAATTCCAACCTCTTTTCTTCCACCACAAATAAATACTGAATCCAGCGAACAAAATTGCAGAAAGCGTTACATAGAAAATTGGTTTAGCCGATGGCGACTGCTTTTCAAACAATGAATCATCTACCGGAAGAATTTCGTTCGTTCTTCCCAAAACTTTTTGTCCGTTCATGGTCCACGCCATCATGTTCGACTGAAGACTATCGGGCAAAAAAGAAGTTTGTCCCGCCTCAGGTGTCTTGTCGCAAGGCATTCCTAAAACCAAATCAATTCCGAAATCGGCCCAATACTGATGGGCAAGGTATACGTCTATGTCGTGACGAAATTTCGGACGATTCGAAAATATTTTTTCGTTTTGTTGAATTTCAGGAAAGGCTTTCAACACAATATCCCTAACGCGTGTGGCGCAGTTGTCGTAGAAGAAGTCGTACTGAAAATACTTGTTTTCCTTTTTTGCATTTTCGATGAGCATAGATCCTAGCAATCGGATCTGCTCCGCAGACAATTTGAACTCATTTTCTAGAATTCCTCTTCCACCATATAAATACTGTTGTTGAAAATCGGCGAAATTCTCGACGCTCAACATGTAGTTCAGTTTGCCTCTTGCGAATTTCAAATAGAATCCTTCCGAGAATTCAAAGGTTCCGTAATTGAAAACAAGATCTACCCATTCTCCATTCAGCGTATCGGTGTATCGAATGGCGCTGTGTCCGAAACAGGTGTACAATTCTTCACCTGGAGAACAGGTTAAAAGGGTCATGCTTGGAAGTTTTCCAACATGGTAGTTCATTGTTGCGTTGGCTCTTTGAGCAAACACGATAAAAATTAAGCACGCTAAAATTCTATTCATGACATCCATTCTCCTTTAAAGACAAGTTCTGCAGGTCCGCACAACCAAATGTTTTCATATCCCTTTTCCGTTTTTTCAAATCGAATCGTTAAATCACCACCTAGGGCGTGAATCTGTTTTTCTTCAGCGTTGTTCGACAAATGATGCATGACAATTGCACAAGCCGTTACTCCGGTTCCGCAAGAAAGAGTTTCACCCTCTACCCCTCTCTCGTAGGTTCGAACCATAGCTTCGTTTGGATTGAGTAAAGTCAAAAAATTCACGTTCGTTCCTTCCTTCTCAAATTCTTCGCTGTAGCGAATTCCGCCTCCAAGTTCCATGACATCGATATTCAAATCTTCCACCATGCGCACCACATGTGGAGATCCTGTGTTTACGAAATATTCATTTTCACTTCGAACCACCACTTCCTTCACATCTGTCATGCGTATGGAAATTTCCTCTCCGTTGATCTTCGCTTCGTGATAACCGTCGATCGCTCTGAATGAAGCTTCTTCCTTCTCCAACATACCCAAACTCTTCGCGAAGGCCACCGCGCAGCGGCTTCCATTTCCACAAAAAGACTGTGAACCGTCAGAGTTGTAATAATTCATATAGAATTCGGTCTCTTCATCGCCTTCAATGAGAATTAATCCGTCTGCCCCAATGCCGAAATGTCTATCGCACAACCCAACCACCTCTTCTGAAGTGGGCTGCCAAGAATCTTCACGGTTATCGACCATAATGAAATCGTTGCCCGTGCCGTGGTATTTGAAAAATTGCATGTTCCAAAGGTAAAACGGTTTCTGTGAACTACCGCGTTGTTGTAACTTGCAGTCCGAAAGAAAATTTCATGGAAAACGAACTCACATTGAATAGCGACACCTTGCTCTTGGCTTATGAAAAAATGGCCACTGCTCGTCAGCTA
>CAZEFR010000010.1:54333-56139 GCA_964511555.1 uncultured Chryseobacterium sp. | reverse complement strand
GGCTTCCAACTTTTGAAATCTTCCGACTGAGCATTTAAAATAAAGTCATAAGGTGAACGATCCATGTATTCCATGAGCCTGTTCGCGCTGACTAAAATAGATTTTCGATTGCCCCAACTGATGGTGGCTGTTAGAAAAGCAGCAATCTCAATGTCTTCTTTCTTCGTGAATGAATGCGGAATGCTAATCGGATCTTCCTCGATGAATGAACTGCGGTTGTACTTGTCTACAGACCGCTCTAGCGCCTCGCGCAATTCCTCATTTACCTCCGGTGAATGCATATTGCAAGAGATTCGCTCCCATTTGAAATGCCTTGGTACGTGCTGCTTCCGAGTCCTTGTGCACATTCGAATCTTCCCATCCATCGCCTAAATCACATTCGAAATCATAGAAAACGACCAAGCGGTTTTCTATAAAAATCCCGAGACCTTGTGGCGCTTTGTTCTCATGTTCATGAATCTTAGGTAACCCTGAATTGAAATCGTACTTCTGATGATACACCGGATGTCCAAACGGAATCTCAACGAAATCGACATCTGGAAAAACCTTCTTCATTTCCTTGCGAATGAACTTGTCTAATCCGTAGTTATCTGAAATGTGTAAAAAGCCACCACTCATTAAATAAACTCTCAAATTCTCCGCATCTGCTGCTGAAAAAACAACATTGCCGTGACCGGTCATGTGCACGAACGGATAGTTGAACAACTCTGTACTTCCCACTTCCACGTATGGCGTTTCTTTCGCGATGTTCATCTTCAATTCGCGATTCACGAACTTCACCAAATTGGGCAAACTTGTAGGGTTCGCGTAATAGTCTCCGCCTCCCTTATATTTCAAAACAGCAATCTGATACGATTGGCTGAATGCCGCGATTGCCAGGACATTCAAACAAAAAATCAAAACACTTTTTTTCAAAAATTCCATATTCTAAATTGAATTAACCCAGTTTCGCATCATCTGCATTCCCTCTTTCGTTAACACCGATTCGGGGTGAAACTGAACAGCCATTAAAGGTAATACTTTGTGCTGAATACCCATAACCCAACCGTTGGTATTCCGTGCTGTTACTTCGAACGAAATTGGAAGGAAATCATTGTCTACTATCCAACTGTGGTAATGTCCCACTTCAAACTCTTGTGGTAATCCTTCAAATAGAACTGAAGGTTGAATTTGATTTACTGAAGTTGAAGTTCCGTGTAAGACCTGATCTAAATTCCTCAACTGGCCTCCATCGTGAAGGGCCATTGCTTGACACCCCAAACAAATTCCCAGCATCGGAATTCGATTCCAATATTCGGAAATGAACTTCATTAAATCGCCTGACTCTTCGGGTAATCCAGGGCCTGGAGAAAGCACAACCGCATCGTAATTCATTACTTCGTCCCATGGAATCTCGTTGTTGCGAACCACATGCACGTGAGCACCCAATGCTTCACAATAGTGCACCAAGTTGAACGTGAACGAATCGAAGTTGTCTATGAATAATATGTTCTTGTTTGGTTGTTCCACCTTTTATGTCGAAGTTTGAAAAAACAACGCAACATTACGAATGAAAACCGCAATTGAATCAAAAAAAGTACCTGCACCTATTGGACCATACAGTCAGGCCATTGTAGCCAACGGCATGGTGTACACCAGTGGACAAATAGCCATTGATCCGAATACGGGTGAGTACACACCGGCAGATATTGCGGCTGAATCGGAACTTGTAATGAAAAATTTGGAAGCCCTACTCGAGGCCTCGGGCGCGGATTTCAGCAGCGTAGTGAAGACGAGCATCTTCTTGCAAAGCATGTCAGACTTCGC
>CAZEFR010000010.1:42916-54233 GCA_964511555.1 uncultured Chryseobacterium sp. | reverse complement strand
TAACCGTATTGGTTATTCGTTGGATGAAGTAATTACTTCCAACGCATGGTCTCGATCATGTGCACCACATCTTCACGCATGAAATTCAAGCACGGTGCAAGAGAATCGGCATTCGGCTTGTTGCGGAAATATAACACTCCGCGCACAAAATGATTCACACTATCTGTTACGAAAAACTGGAGTTGCGAAGCCGCGTCTCCTTCTAAGTCGTAGATAATTCCATACATCTTCGTTGAGTCTATTCGAACCTGCGTTCTGCGAATGGCTGTGGCCTTCACTTCATGCATAAGCGTGAAATCATAGGCTTTTGAAATGTGTTTTTCCAAATCGTTGTTCACCGGAAAATATGAGCAGTAAACAGTTGCGCGCAGGCGCGGAACCATGAGGTTGAACCAGCAACCTACGTTTCCTTCTTCGGCAGGAACATTCTCAATCTTCGCATAGTTGGGAACTTCAAACGTAACCGGACACTGACTTTCGTAAGCGGTATATTTTTTTTCTGGAAAATCAATTCGGAAATAAGACTTCTTTCTTGGAACTGCGTTTTCTTCAGCAAAGAAAAAATAATACGCTCCAAACGAAGCTAAAAAAACTGCCGCTACAGGAAGAATCCATTGTCTGTATTTCTTAAACATAGCGCTTCGCTTTAACTCTGCTGATCTTTCGATTGTCGGCAGATTCAATGGTGAACTCAAAACTTCCAAACTGCCAGGTCTCTCCGCGTTTCGGAATACGACCCATTTGTTCAACAATGAATCCGCCTAATGTTGTGCTATCTCCGCGAGAGGCCTCAAAATCATCCCCATCGATGTCGTAAACGCGATACATATCGATCAACGGAATCTTCGCAACAAAAAGTATATTTTTCTCGTCGAGTTTCGACCATAAGATTTCACTTTGATCATCGAACTCGTCTTTCACTTCACCCACAATTTCTTGAAGAATATCTTGAAGAGTGACAATGCCTGAAGTTCCTCCGTATTCATCAACCACAATAGCCATATGCATTTTGTCGCGCTGAAATTCGGTTAGCAAATCGTCTACCTGCTTGCTCTCTGGGACGAAAAAGGGCTTGCGTTGAAGGCTTTCCCAATTGAATTCTTCCAAATCTAAATAAGGAAGAAGATCCTTTGCATACAAGACTCCCGTTACTGAATCGAGTTTTTCTTTTGCCACCACAAATCGCGAATACCCAGAAGATTCAACGCGTTGAATAACGCTCTTGAACGACTCTCCCGTGAACAGACAAACAATGTCTACACGCGGAGTCATGATTTGCACCACCTCGTTATCTCCGAAGGTGACAATCCCCTCAAGAATTCGGTGTTCCTCTTCGGAACGATTGTCGTCTGAAGTTAATTCCAGTGCATGTCCAAGTTCATCAACAGAGATGTTTCCCCCTTGCTGGTTCTGTTCGCTTTCGAACCACTTTCCAGCGGTGGTAAGTATCCAGATAACCGGAGAAAATACTTTGTCGAGAACAATGAATAAATAGGCGAAACGTTTCGCCAATTTAATATTGTTTGCAGTGGCGTATACCTTGGGAATAACCTCACCGAACAGGACAAGAATAGTCGTTACGCCAACCACGTTAATTAAATCTATGATCCAATGTTCCAAAGTGGAGTTTGAAAACCAGGTGTCGAACAAAATCGTTGAAACTAAGACAACCGCAATGTTCACCATGTTATTTCCGATCAAAACTGAGGCTAAAAGCCGTTTTGTAGCAATTTCCGGAGAGGGTTGTTCCAGAAGGCGAATCACATTTTTCGATTGACTATCGTTTGAATTTTCGAGGTCTTTGCGTTGTGCTGGAGAAAGCGAGAAGATAGCTACTTCAGAGCTCGACATAATGGCACTACAGCCCAAAAGCAACAGCACGAGCAACAAAGGGCCCGCGCTGTTTAACAAGATCACACTATCGAATTCCATTCTTTACGTTACCAATAAGATTGTAAAGGTAACGAAAGAAAAAAAACGAAAGACTAGAAATCAGTTTCTTCTAGCATTTCTGCGTTGGCAGGAACTGATTCTGCTTTCTTTGCACTGCTCAGAAGTTGAACATCATCTGCCAACACTTCCAAAACGGTACGTTCCTCTCCGGACTTGGATGTGTAGGAACGAGAGCGAAGCTTTCCTTCCACATAAACCAACATGCCCTTTTTCAAGTACTGTTCGGTAAACGTTAAACTCGACGATTTTCGGACTACTACGTAGTGCCATTCTGTTTGCTCTTGTCTCTCTCCTTTGGCGTCCTTCCAAATCTCTTTGGTAGCCATGGAAAAGTTTGCAAGCTTGCCTCCGTTGTCGAAGGACTTCACTTCTGGGTTCCGACCCAGATGACCCACAAGGATCACTTTGTTAATGGTGTTTGACATAAAAAATAAAATTTAGTTAATGCGTCAAAACTATTTCGGTCAAACACCCTCGGAAAGCAATGCTTATGCGGTTTTCATATATGCCTTTCCTTCATGTACTTCATGAGTAAGGCTGAAATTCCAGTAGACAAGAGTTCTTCCGACGTTTTCGGAGCGTAATTTTCTTCGGACATATTTCGACATAAACAATTGAAAAACTGTGCTGAAATTTTCCGGTGACTGAGCACATGCGTATAAAAACTGTCTTTCTTCCATGTTGCATTTTGGGTGGAAGGGAACCGTTTTTGAAATTCAAGAAGTACCTCTTCCTCTGATAGTGCCACTTTCGATTCCACAAAAGGAAAATCGTAGAGGCCCGCCCAAACGCCCGATTCGGGGCGTTTCTTCACCATAAAACCTGCAGGTGTTTCCAATGCGGCATAATACAGGAACAAAGGTTCAACCTTCATTTTAGACGCCTTAACTGGAAAGTTCAAAACGGATTGTGCGCTGAAAGCCGCGCAGTTCGTGGCAAGCGGACAGTTGGGGCATTTCGGATTCTTCGGGGTGCAGACCGTTGCGCCTAGCTCCATCATAGCCTGATTGAAGTCGGCCGGGGCGTGCGCTGGAATCCATTCATTCAACAACGATTGAAAGGTCTTTCTTGTAGTGCCTTTATCAATGGGCAGATCAGACGCCAGAAAACGTGTAATTACGCGGAAAACGTTTCCATCTAAAACAGCTGCGCGCTCATTAAAAGCGAACGACGCAATTGCCGCAGCTGTATAAGGACCAATGCCTTTCAGTTCAAGAAGTGAAGTATACGTTGAAGGGAATTTTCCCAATTCTTGAATCTTTTTTGCTGTTGCGTGCAAATTTCTTCCGCGACTGTAATAACCCAATCCTTGCCACAAGGAAAGCACCTCGTCTATGTGCGCATTGGCAAGGTCATTCACGGTTGGGTAATGTCCTAAAAGCTTGTGGTAGTAAGCCATTCCTTGATCTACACGGGTTTGTTGAAGTATAACTTCTGACAGCCAAATGGCGTACGGATCGTTCGTATTTCGCCACGGCAAATCGCGCTTTTCACGGTTGTACCAAAGCAGTAAGGCGGTTGTGTCGCGCGAATTCATAAGGCAATCGTTTGATTTTAAGATTTTAGACGTATATTTGCACCCCCAAAATTGAGAAAAGAAAATCAAATAAAACGGAATAAGATGACGAAAGCGGATATTGTTACAGAAATTTCGAATAAAACGGGAATTGACAGAAACGACGTGTTAGCGATAGTAGAAGGATTCATGGGAACTGTGAAGAAATCTATGGAAGCTGGAGAGAATGTATACCTGAGAGGATTTGGAAGCTTCATCGTAAAGAAGAGAGCTGCGAAATTGGGAAGAAATATCTTGGCTAAAACCACGGTAACAATTCCTGCTCATTACATTCCTGCATTCAAACCTGCGAAAGAGTTTGTAGATGCGGTAAAAGAAAAAGTGAAGGTGGTAGAGAATGCGTAAATCGTATCTCATAGCCATTATTGTTAGTGTAGCCCTTGGGCTTATCGTTCTTTTTTTATTACTTCCTCAACAACCAAAGTCGGTTATAGACAAGGCGAATAGCCCTATTTCAGACAGCGTTAAGATTCAGCAGGCGATAGAGCTTGTTAACGGGCCTCAACCTATGCAGGGCATTCAAATGCTTTTGTCTATGGTGGAAGAAAATCCGAAGAATGTTGAAGCGCATTTTGTTCTTGGTGAATTTGCAATTCGTTCCGGTCAAATGGAAAAGGCGGTAGCAAGATTCAATACCATAATTGAATTGCAACCAGCAAACACATTGGCCTATATTTACAAGGGCGAAGCGCTCATGCAAATGGATAGTCTTGAGATGGCATTGGCCACATTCAATTCGGCCATTGCAACGGATTCTACCTCGGGCATTGCTCTGGTGTATGCGGGAAAAATGAATGAGCAATTGGGAAATTTGAACCAAGCGAAAAAAATGTACAGTCAAATTCTTCGTCATAACGAGGATCCAATTGTAAGAGACAGTGTTAATGCATTTATTAGGAAAATAGATATTAAATTAAAAAATAAGTAATATGCCTTGCGGTAAAAAAAGAAAACGCCATAAAATGGCGACGCACAAAAGAAAGAAGCGTCTAAGAAAGAATCGTCACAAGAAAAAAGTTCGCTAGAACTTTGCTTGAAACATCTGTATTGACGGAAGGCGCTAACTTGCGCCCTTCCTGTCGTGCATAAATCTTAGAAAAATTTGAACGCTGAACTTGTCATTAACGCTTCCTCCAAGGGAGTGGAAATTGCCTTGCTTCATGATAAACTCTTAGTTGAGCTTCATCGTGAAGTTATTAATACGCAGTTCGCTGTGGGCGACGTGTACCTTGGAAGAGTGCGGAAAATGGTTCCCCACTTGAACGCTGCCTTTGTAGATGTTGGCTACGAGAAGGATGCATTTTTGCATTTCCTGGATCTGGGCCCACATTATCCTACAATGAACAGATACTTGCGCCCCATTCTTGGCGGCGAACGTGCATCTGGAGAATTAAGTAAACTTCAGAAAGAGCCAGAACTCAAAAAAGATGGTGTTATCAAAGACGCCATTGGACAGGGGAATGTAATTCTCGTTCAAATTGCTAAAGAACCTATTTCGGCGAAAGGTCCCAGACTAACCGCTGAAATAACCCTTGCCGGAAGGTATTTGGTGTTGGTTCCTTTCTCGAATAAGGTATCTCTTTCAAGCAGAATTACCAACGAAGAAGAGCGTGACCGTTTGAAAAAACTCATGCAAAAAATTCGCCCACAGAACATGGGGGTTATTGTGCGTACCCAAGCGGTAGACACAAGCGTTGAAGAACTTGATCAGGATCTTACAGATTTGGTTAATCGTTGGGAAGAGTTGGTTAAAAACCTTCCGAACGCCCTCCCTCCAAAACGTATTTTGAGTGAAATCAAGAAGACCTCTTCGGTTCTTCGCGATTTGTTGAACGACTCGTTCACTGCTATTCACGTAAACGATGAGAAGTTGGGTGCAGAAGTACGCACGTACATGCACAGCATTGCGCCCGACCAGGAAGGAATTGTTAAGGTTCACAAGACCACAGATTTATTCGATACATTCAACATTTACCGCCAGATTAAAGCCGGCTTCGCGAAGCAGGTGAATCTTAAGTCTGGCGCATACCTGATCGTAGAGCACACCGAGGCCATGCACGTTATTGACGTGAACAGTGGTAATCGCAAGAGTGCGTCTGCGAAAGATCAGGAGCAAAACGCCCTTCAAACCAACCTCGAGTGTGCGAAAGAAATTGCACGTCTTTTGCGTTTGCGCGATATGGGTGGAATTATATGCGTAGACTTTATTGATATGCAGCAGAAGGAGAACCAAAAGGCTCTTCACGACGCGTTGAAAACGTATATGCAAGGCGACAAAGCGAAGCACAACGTGCTAGCCCCAAGCCGTTTCGGAGTAGTTGAAATTACCCGTGAACGTGTGAAGCCGGTTACCGAAGTGGAAACACAAGAGACTTGTCCAAGTTGCAGCGGTACTGGAAAAATTGAAGCGGCTTTGTTGTTCGAAGATGAAATTGAAAACAGCATTCGTTTGATTGCTGAGACCACCGCTCACAAACATCTTGTTGTAGCTATTCACCCCATGGTTGAGGCATACTTAACCAAAGGATGGTGGTTCAACACCATCTTAGCTCGTTGGAAAAAACGATTCAAGATTAAAATTGAATTGCAGTCTTCGAGTAATAATGCTTTGCTTGAGTACAAGATTTTTGATGCGACCGGCGAGGCGATTTCTATCGCTAAGTAATTTCCCTAACTTTGTTTCATGTTAAAACGCAAAATGATCAATGATCCGGTTTACGGATTTGTGACTATACGCCATGCGTTCGTTCTTGAATTAATTAATCACCGCTATTTCCAAAGACTTCGAAGAATTACCCAATTGGGTCTTTCGTCGTTGGTATATCCGGGTGCTGGACATAACCGCTTTCAACACGCCATGGGCGCTATGCATTTGATGCAGAATGCCATTGACGAATTGCGATTGAAGGGACATGCGATATCGCATGAAGAAGAAGTTGGATTGCTTTGCGCCATTCTTCTTCATGACATTGGACACGGTCCGTTTAGTCATGCGTTGGAAAGCTCTATTGTGAACGAAGTTCACCACGAACATATTTCTTCATTCGCCATGCAACGCTTGAACCAAGAGTTCAAGGGTCAATTAGATCTTACGCTGGAAATTTTCAATGGAACGTATCCACGAAAATTCATGCATCAACTGGTGAGCAGTCAGCTCGACATGGATCGCCTAGATTATTTAGCGCGAGATAGTTTTTTCAGCGGTGTGGTGGAAGGACAAGTGGGAAGCGAGCGATTGATTAAGATGCTCGATGTGGTGAATGATCAGTTGTTGGTGGAAGAGAAAGGAATTTATTCCATTGAGAAATTCATTGTCGCGCGAAGATTCATGTATTGGCAGGTTTACTTGCACAAGACGGTTTTAAGCGCGGAATACATGTTGGTGAATGCGCTGCGCAGAGCAAAGCAGTTAGCGGACCAAGGTGCGCAGCTGTGGGCCTCTCCGGCCTTGCAATACTTCCTGAACAACAAGATTTCTCTTTCTCATTTTGAAGGAAGCGACGAAGCGTTCGAGATGTTTATGAAGTTAGACGACATTGACATTCTTGGCGCCTTGAAAGTTTGGGCTTCACATTCCGATTTTGTGCTGAGTCAATTGGCTACGCGCATTGTCGAACGCAGACTTTTCAAGATTGAAATTTCCCGAACTGAAATCCCTGAAAGCAGCATTCAGCAAGCCATTCAGGATATTCAAAATCAGTATAACATCTCAGCTGAAGAAGCTCGCTATTTCGTGTTGAACGGTAAGGTCGACAATCGCGCTTACAACAGCATGAATGAAGGCATCTTGGTGAAGATGAAAAACGGCGACATCATAGACGCCGCGAAAGCTAGCGATCATGATAATCTTTCGGCATTGAGTGCACCGGTTGAGAAGTACTTTTTGGCCAAGGCCAAATAATGCCCTTTGGGCGAATGTGCAAACACGATGGTGCTGGCGCACGACTGTTGCGTAGCAACGAATGTCTACGACGAATGTTTTTCA
This sequence comes from uncultured Chryseobacterium sp., assembly GCA_964511555.1. Taxonomy (GTDB): domain Bacteria; phylum Bacteroidota; class Bacteroidia; order Flavobacteriales_D; family Sanyastnellaceae; genus CAIZGX01. The sequence goes on along the minus strand of CAZEFR010000010.1, from coordinate 46,719 downwards.
AACTAATGTGCTAGCCCCTCGGGGTGACATTCCCCGCGTAGCAGGGCTGTTAGGCCCTGCGGAAGAGAGCGGTTTTCGCATAAACACGCATAACGTTGACCCGGAGTTATCTCGCGAGAAGAGGTCGTTTGCTTAATCACCTTTTGCATGGGCTAACACCCATGCCTCCTCATTTGTGTCGCCCCGAAGGGGCTAACGAGTGTTGATTCAAAAGTTTGTCTTCTTCTTCAAGGTAGGAATAATAGGTGTGGTGATTCTTTTGGTTTTTTATATATCGAATGACGTGTTTCCTGTCTTTGTAGTACACGGAAAACACGGCGTATCCCGGTTGCCATGTGAAATCACCTAAGTCTGGATGTTGCGATTTCATCCAACGTGAAGAATTTGACTTCGCGGCTTCGGCGAGCTTAGCGGTTGTTAATGTGCGAGGCAATTCGCAAAGGATATGCACGTGATCGTAATATCCGCCAATGGCATACACCCGTGAACCCTTGTTGTTAAAGACTCCAACGAGATACGCATGCAGAGCTTCCTCCACTTGAAGAAAGATTTTGGGTTCTCTGTATTTGGTGACGAAAACAAAATGTAGAACAAGTCGACTAAGAGAGGATGGATTCATTGCGCAAAAATGAAAAGCAATTTCTATCTGCTTCCGACATGTTTATTCTCAACCAAAACCAAGCCCCTTGGAGAGACATTCCCCGCGCAGCAGGGCTGTTAGGCCCTGCGGAAGAGAGCGGTTTTCGCATAAACACGCATAACGCCCGAACGGTTGTTATCCTGATCGTCGAAGACATTTACAATCGGCTTTCATGCTTGCACATTCGTTGCAAGGCAACATTCGTCTGTAGGACATTCGTTGCTTCGCAACATTCGCCTGCCGGCATTACTCTTTCACCAATCGCATCGTCTTACCCGCTGCTCTTACCAAATAAACTCCTGCGTTCCATTTAGCGACAGAGATTTCCATGCGGTCTGATTGTGATTTGTCTTTGAATAAGATTCTTCCAGTTAAGTCGTAAACTTCCACAGTGGTTCCTTTTTCCAAACCAACCAAATGCACGTTGTTCTTGGCCGGATTAGGATACAATTGCATTTCTGTTTTCTTAGCTGGTGTTTCTTCCACCTGAACCCCACACGCCATGGTGTAAACCGGACTGGTCATTGCCGTTTGCATGCCATTGCCCATGTCGTGAACCGTGAACTGAACTTCCGTTCCACAAGCATACGGACCTTTCATTGCTTGTCCTGTTGTGTTCATAACAGCAACCGGCTCATTCAATGAAGAAACAACTCCATAAGGTCCACCCGTTCCCATTTCAGAAAGATTCATCACAACATAAAACTGCTCATTGGCATTGTCTTCCATTAACACCATTCCCATGTTCGGAAGTTCATTGCTGTAACCACATGTACCATCGTCGAACTGAGCTTCTGCATTGTAGTTCACAGCTAACGGATCTAGACAACCACCGCAGTAATAAGTGCAGCTTCCAACATCACATGTAGCATTGCTGTCATAGTTACATGCCAATGGGTCTGTACAACCTGCTACTTCATTCGCTCCAGAAACAAATGCCTGCAAGTATCCGAAGTCAGCCAAATTTCCACTCAAAATAATTTCGCCCTGTCCATTCGTTACTGTAACATCTGAACTGTCTGGCATGAACGAATACATCACCAACTGATAACAGTCTGCCGCATTCATGCAATAACCCGTTGCATATGGATATTCGTTGAAGGCACCTGCACCCGTATTCGGATTGAAGGCATAGAAAATCACTTGTCCTTCCGAAGAAACCGTGTTCCAGTTTTCCGCAGCGCAACACGTCCCATTGTCTACCGTAGCGTCTGCATTGTAATTTGGAGAAGCTGGATCTGTGCAGCCCTGACAAGAATAATCACACAAACTGTAGTTTGTACATGTTGCATTTGGATTGTAATTGCAAGCGAATAGATCGGTGCAACCAACGACTTCATTCACCGAGAAGAACTCGTTGATATACGGATTAAGATTTCCGGTTGTTTGATAAAAAATATTTCCATCTGGACCGTAAATAGTAATGTTGAAAGGCTGAACACTCAAACTCCAAGCACTGAACGAGAAACAATCCTGATCCATACAAAATCCTTGTAGCATGTTGTTATATCCGCCTTGCTGAGTTAACCCGTCGGAAGAAGTAACATACCATTCCAACCAAGAAGAAGATTCAACGGTGTACCAGTTGTTGAAGCAGCAAGTGCCGTTGTCAACTGTGGCGTTTGAATCGTAGTTGTTCGCTGTAGGGTCTGTGCATCCTTGACAAGAATAGTCGCAATAGGCAAGTTCGTTGCAGGTTGCAAGTGGATTGTAGTTACAAGCCGAAGGCTCTGTGCAACCGGGTACCACAACACCCCAAAGGAAGGTGTATGGAACACCTGTTTGGAAAGCATTTTCTACGCCTTGAGAAACAATATAACCCGTAGAGTCTGTAATGGTAACGAAGGTACTCTCTCCATCTGGATTGAACGGGTCAAATGTGGTTGGAAAAGAGTTCCAGGTATAACAGCCGCTGTAAATACATACAGTACTGTCAGCTGGGGTGGTTCCATATTGGTAATAACCCGTAGAACTTATAATGGTCCAAGTCGATGGTACCGAAGTTGCGATGTTGGCAATATCTGCATAGCAGCATTTTGCATTGTCAAAGGTTGCATCCGGGTCGTAGTTCGTTGCTAGCGGATCGGTACAACCACTGCAAGAAGCGTAATCACATGAGCCATCGCCACAAGTAGCTTCAGGATTGAAGTTACACGCGTTTGGATCAGCACATCCGTAAACTGCATTTAATGAAACCGTGGTATAGAGGTAGTTTGAGTCTACTGCTCCAGTAATCCAAACAGAACCATCTTCAAGGGTTACGGTGAAATTCTGATTTACAGAAGCTTCGTCCAAAGAATAAACTTGCAACGCATAACAACTGTTTCTCACGCAGAACTGATTGTTCACGAGATTATCTCCGCCGGTCATATAATATTGCTCGCTGTATAACCAGATACCTGCTTGACCTTGCTCTACGCTGAACGTTGCCCAATGCTCTGTGCAACATGTTCCATTATCCACAGTCGCATTCGGATTGAAATTGAATGCTTCGGGGTTGGTACAACCCTGACAAGAATAGTCGCAACTTAAGTAATCATAACAAGTAGCATCTGGATTGAAGTTACAAGCGTTGGGGTCTGTGCAACCTGCTATACCATTAACTGAGAGGAATGCAATGTAGTAGAATTCGTTTCCTTGATTATCAACACTCACAAGATTTCCATTGCTATCGAATAGTTCAACAGTAATCGGAAGGGGATTCATTGCCATCGATTCAACGGAGATTTGAAAACAACCGTCTGGCACACAAAAACTGGTTGCTTCAGGAGATACGCCCTGTGCAAGGGTTTCACCGTTTCCATTGTACACTGCCCACGTGCATGCACCAGGCATGTTTAGCGAATAACAGTTAATATCTTGCGCAAAAACCGCAGTCGTTAGGGCAGTAAATAATGAGATTAAAAAAAGCTTATTCATCGTTTCGTTCTAGTGTTACGAAAGGTAAGACAACGAAACGTTGAACAAAGTTCGCTGGCGCGCAAAATTTCTTTGATTCTTATACGTCTACGCGCTAGAATAACTCCAACTATTAATCATTGTTGGCATAGTTTAACACCCAAGCCTAGCCGTTTGTGTCGCCCCAAGGGGGCTTCACTCATTATCGTCGAAGACATTCGCCATCGGCATTCGTGCTTGCACATTCGTTGCTCCGCAACATTCG
>CAZEFR010000010.1:35069-42816 GCA_964511555.1 uncultured Chryseobacterium sp. | reverse complement strand
ACATTCGTTGCTCCGCAACATTCGCCCTTCGGGCATTCTACTGTGTAAGCAGTTTCCCTGCTGTCTTCGCAACAACCTCTTCCAACGTGACATCCGGAGCCAATTCAACCAAATGAAACGCGCCATCGCGGATGTCGAAGACACCCAAGTCGGTGACTACTTTTTTAATGCAATGAATGCCCGTCAAAGGCAGAGAACATTGTGGCAACAACTTCGAGTTACCGGCCTTGTCGCAATGCTGCATTGCAACAATGATGTTCTTGGCGCTAGCCACCAAATCCATGGCGCCACCCATGCCTTTCACCATCTTACCCGGAACTTTCCAATTGGCAATGTCGCCATTTTCACTCACTTCCATAGCGCCCAAAATGGTTAGATCTACTTTCTGCGCTCTGATCATTCCGAAGCTCATGGCACTGTCGAAAATAGAAGACCCGTCACGCAAAGTAACCGTCTGCTTCCCTGCGTTAATCAAGTCTGCGTCTTCTTCTCCTTCGAATGGAAAAGGCCCCATTCCCAAAATACCATTCTCGCTTTGCAATTCAACTTCCATTCCTTCCGGAATGTAATTCGCTACCAATGTGGGTATGCCTATGCCTAAGTTCACATACGTTCCGTCTTGAACCTCTTGCGCAATGCGCTTCGCTATTCCAATTTTATCCCAAGCCATAATTATATTCTTTGACGAACAGTACGCTGCTCAATTCTCTTTTCGTAATTCACTCCTTGAAAGATGCGGTGCACATAAATGCCCGGAGTATGAATGTGATCTGGATCCAGTGTTCCAAGCGGAACCAATTCTTCCACTTCTACAATCGTAATTTTTCCGGCCATGGCCATCATGGGATTGAAGTTACGCGCCGTTGAACGAAATACCAAGTTGCCCATAGCGTCTCCCTTCCAAGCCTTCACCAATGCGAAGTCAGCGTCGAAGGCTTCTTCCATCAAATACTTTTTCCCTTTGAACTCACGCACTTCTTTGCCTTCCGCCACTTCCGTTCCTACTCCGGCGGGTGTGAACACCACGGGCATTCCGTATCCGGCTGCCATGCAACGCGTAGCCAATGTTCCTTGCGGAATCAATTCCACTTCCAACTCACCGCTCAGCATCTGACGCTCGAATTCGGCATTCTCGCCAACGTAAGAGCTAATCATTTTCTTGACTTGTTTTTGTTGAAGTAACAATCCCAATCCAAAGTCGTCTACTCCGGCGTTATTCGAAATGCACGTGAGGTCTTTTACACCCATCTTCACCAATTCCGAAATACAATTTTCAGGAATACCGCACAAGCCGAATCCGCCCACCATGAGCGTCATTCCCGAGGTTATCCCTTCGCATGCTTCCGCTGCAGAAGCTCTTACTTTATTAAATCCCATAGTCTATTTTATTCTGGCACGTCGCCGTCAAATTCCAATTCACCGTTGAAGAACTCTTCCATACTTCCGTCTTCCCCTTCGTAGAACAAGTCGCCCATTCCGCCACTCGTGCACTGGAAGCGAAGCGGGTCGTATTCCGTAGGCGCTTCGAAATCGCTCTTCGAAATAGAAATGTCTGGATCCTTGTAAATGCTGTTCATGTAATATCCGAATATCGGAAGACCTGTGTTCGCACCTTGTCCGAGTGAGGTACTCGAGAAGCGAATAGTTGGATCCTGTGCGCCGACCCAAACACCCGTTACCAAATCAGGCGTCATTCCAACAAACCATCCGTCTGTGTTGTTCTGAGTAGTTCCTGTCTTTCCAGCTAACGGATAAGGAATCTTTCCATATTTCGGATTGGAACGAATGCGTGCAGCAGTTCCGAAATCGCAAACCCCTTTCATGAGCTTTACAGTTTCGAAGGCAATACCGGGTTCTATGGCCTGATCAATCACCGGATCTGCTTCGTAAATCAAATTTCCGTTTTTGTCTTCGACGCGCATAATGAAGGTTGGCTCTATGTACAAGCCGTGATTTACCAAGGAAGCCTGCGCACCAACCAATTCATAAACCGAAAGTTCGCAAGCTCCAAGCGCAATGGAATAGGCCATTGGAATGTAACTCTTCACACCCATGTGGCGCATCATGGCAATCACAGGCTCCGGTCCGAAACGCGCAATAAGCGTGGCAGCTATGGAGTTCACCGATCCCGCCAATGCTTTTGTCATGGTGTAAGTTCCACCTGCACCACCCTTCGGACACCAGCGTGTTCCGTTCGGTAAGTCAATACATCCGGCACCTGTAATCTGATCGCACGGCTTCATTCCCATACGCATAGCCATGGCGTATATGAAGGGTTTGAAGGTTGAACCTACCTGACGCTTCGAAAGAAATACATTGTCGTATTTGAAGTATTTGTAATCAATTCCGCCAACCCAAGCCTTTACAAATCCGTTACGCGGATCTACAGACATCAAGCTCGCGTGAAGAATTGTTTTGTGATAAACAATACTATCGTAAGGAGTCATGGTGGTGTCTCTGTAACCGCCGTGCTTGTATACCGTCATGCGAACTGGCTTGTTGAATTCAGCCATAACTTCTTCTTCTGTGCGTATGTTCCACGTATGTCCGCAACCACCCGCATCTTCTTTACAATGAAAATGACTGTCTTTGGTTTCAATGTATGAAGCGGGCCTTCCGCAATCGGGACACATCTTGCCCGAAAGTTTTTTGAAGCGATCACTTGTCGTGACAGCCTTTTTCATAATTGCTTCCTTATCCTCTGTTGAAATACCTGAATAAAACGGATACTTATCTTTCGGACGTTGCCTTACGTTGCGCGTAAACGCCGGCTGAAGTTCCTTGCTCAAATGCTCTTCCACCGCATGTTCCGCATGGGCCTGCATGTTTTTATCTAGCGTGGTGTACACCTTCAATCCGTCTTCATATATGTTGAAAGCAGTACCGTCTCCCTTCTTGTATTTCAAGTCTCCATTGGCATCGCGCGTCTCTAAGATTTCCTGAAGTTTATGTCGAACCGCTTCGCGGAAATACGGTGCTTGACCTTCATCATGAGAAACACGCGAGAACTTCAATCCCAGAGGTTCTGCTCGGTACTTTTCATAATCGGCTTCCGAAAGTTTTCCGTATTTCACCATCTGTGCCATGACCACTTCTCTGCGTTTGGTCACCAACGAATCGCGTTTAATCGGATTGAATAAAGACGAGTTCTTCAACATTCCAACGAGCATAGCCCCCTGCGGAAGGGTAAGCGAATCGGGCGATGTAGAGAAATAGATATTCGCGGCACTTTTTATACCGACAGCCTGATTCAAGAAGTCGTACTGATTCAAATACATGGTCAGAATTTCTTCTTTCGTGTAAACACGTTCGAGGCGCAACGCAATAACCCACTCTTGCAATTTCTGACCAATACGCGTAAAGATAGTTACGTCTTCGAAGTCTCGCGTGAACTGCAATTTCGCAAGCTGCTGCGTAATTGTACTTCCTCCTCCGTCTGCTCCTAACGAGAAAGCGGCACGTGCTAAACTTCGAACATCTATTCCGCTGTGCTGCTTGAAACGCACGTCTTCTGTGGCTAAGAGAGCATCTATAACATGTGGAGGAATTTCTTGATAGGTAATGTCTGAGCGGTTCTCTTTGTAGAATGAGCCTATGGTAGATCCGTCGGAAGCGTAAATCTGAGAGGCCAATCCAATCTTTGGATTCGCTAATAAATCAATGTTCGGAAGTCCGCTTAACAAGACAGCGCCTAATACCAGCGTGAAAAAAATCCATGGCGACATGCCTATCCACCAAAGAATCTTCGCGTATTTTTTTTCCTGTTCGGGTGTGTTTTCCATAGGTTCTGATTAACGCCTTTTTCAGCGTAAAATTTCAATAATCAAAACTAACCTATCTACTGCGCCTTGCCGAAATAATTCTTTATTTTTTCAGCTATTTTTTCCCCCACGACTTGTTCAATTTCTTTTTGCGTGGCCGACTTAATTCGGGCTACAGATGAAAAATGTTGAAGTAATTTCTCAATGGTCTTCTTACCCACACCCGCAATGTTTTCCAATTCAGAATGAATGGCACCCTTGCTGCGACGCTGTCTGTGCTTGCTTAATCCATACCTGTGCGCTTCATTGCGCAGGTGCTGAATGATCTTCAGACTTTCGCTGCGCTTGTCTAAGTAGATGGGAATGCTGTCACCCGGAAAGAAGATTTCTTCCAACCGTTTCGCAATTCCAATCACGGCTATTTTTCCGCGCAACCCTAGCAAATCCAATGATTCCATTGCAGAAGAGAGCTGTCCCTTTCCACCATCGATAATGAGCAATTGTGGTAAGGGTTGCTCTTCTCGTACTAATCGCGAATACCTGCGGTAAATAGCCTCGCGCATAGACGCGAAATCGTCGGGACCTACAACAGATTGTATGTTGAAGATGCGGTAATCCGATTTGCTCGGCTTCGCGTTTTTGAACACCACACAGGCACTTACCGGATTGGTTCCTTGAATGTTCGAGTTATCGAAACACTCAATATGAACAGGCAATTCAGACAAGTGCAAATCTTTTTTCATGGTTTCCAAAATGCGTTGCGTGTTGCGCTCGGGATCGAGGAAAGCCGCACGCTTGCGTGCTTCCAACAGAAAATGATTCGCATTTTTTAATGAAAGGTCTACAAGCTTTTTCTTGTCGCCACGTTGCGGAACCGTCACTTCCAATCCGGGAATTTTTTCATTCAATTCGAAAGGAAGCAACGCTGTTTTCGCTTTACTGTTCATGCGTTCGCGAAACGAACGAACCACAAAAGCCAACACCTCTTCGTCGGTCTCATCTAACTGACGAACCACTTCGGCAGTGTATACGTGCACAATGCTTCCGCGCAGAATGTGCATGTAATTCGCATAGGTGCTTTGCGCATCTGAGGCTATGGAAAACACTTCCACATTGTCTATGTCTGTGTTTACAATAGTGGATTTCGCCTGGAAATTTTCTAAGGTTTGAATGCGCTCCTTTAGCTGCTGGGCTTGCTCAAATTTTTGTTCGGAAGCCAACTGAAGCATGTCCTTTTTCAAGTTCTTTACCGCCTCTAAATATTCTCCCTTAATAATGCGCTTGATGTGCTGAATGCCTTGCTGGTAGTCTTCTTCGCGTTGCTTGCCCACACAAGGACCCAGGCAATTTCCCAGGTGATATTCCAAACACACTTTGAATTTTTTTGCCTGAATGTTTGCTTTCGAAAGATTTAGGGTACACGAACGAAGGGGATACAATTCTTTGATTAAATCGAGTATCGAATACAATGACTTCCCGGAGGTATACGGACCAAAATACGTTGAGCCGTCGTCTAAAATTTGACGAGTACTGAGCACCCGAGGAAACGGTTCGTTCTTAATCACAATACTCGCGTATGACTTATCATCTTTCAACAAAATATTGTAACGCGGCTTGAACTTTTTAATGAGAGAATCTTCCAGCAACAACGCATCGGATTCGGTTTCCACAACGGAGTACTTCACGTCGCGAATCTTCTTGACCATTAACTTGGTCTTAATGCTGTCGTGCTTGATCTTGTTGAAATAGCTCGTCACACGATTCTTCAACACCTTCGCTTTACCCACATACAAAATGGAACCGTTATCGTCGAAGAACTGATAAACACCCGCCTTTTCAGGCAGCGCTTTTAAAATGCTTTTGATGTGATCGGAAACTTCCACAAGACAAATATCGGTATATCTTCGCCACAATGAATTTTGTAACAGGCGCAACGGGTTTAATTGGAAGTCATCTTGTTCTTCGTTTAACGGAAGAAAACATGCCTGTTACAGCTTTATTTCGGAATGAAACCGGAAAAAGGGAAGTGCTCAACTTGTTTCGTTTTTACGGAAAAGAAAACTTGTTTCAGCAGGTGCAGTGGTTGCAAGGAGATGTGGAAGACGCTGACGATATGTATGAACTAACCGAAGGGGCGCACACCGTTTTTCATTGCGCGGCTGTCATTTCTTATCATAAGAAAGATGCTTCGCGTATGTTAGAAGTGAACATTAACGGAACGAAAAATATTGTGAACGCCTGCATTGAAAACGATGTGAAGCACTTCATTCATGTAAGTTCCATTTCTGCTTTGGGCGATTCCAAAGGGGAAATCATTGATGAAGAAACACCGCGCAATTTCAACGATTATCATTCCAACTATTCGAAGGGAAAATACCTTTCTGAACAGGAGGTTTGGCGAGGTATTCAGGAAGGATTGAATGCCACCATTCTTAACCCAGGAATTGTCTTCGGACCGAACAATTGTACGCGCAGTTCTGGAAGTATGATTGCTCGGATTGAAAAAGGCCTTCCGGCCTTACCCGCTGGTGGAAGCGGGATTGTTTCTGTTCTCGACGTGGTGGAAGTAATGATTCGCGCAGCGAAACAAGCGCCTACGAATGAGCGGTACATTCTCTGCGCCGAGAATATTCTTATGTCGGAACTCTTCACCAAAATTGCAGATGCCCTTCCAGTTAAAATTGGAAAAACGATAGCTAAAAGATGGCACCTTGTAAGTGTTTATTACATGGAAGCTTTAATTGAGTGGATTACCGGAAGAAAAGCCACTGTTACGCGTGAGATTATTCGCAACTACGATGAAATAAAGCAATTTGATGGTAGCAAAGCTATGCGTGTATTTAATTTTGAATACCGAGACACATTTGAAAGCATTAAAAAGGCCATTCGATACTACAAAGAAGCCCCTTCAACCGTTGTTGAAGGGGCTTCTTAACCAAACCAAACCTCTTAACCTAAAACCTATTATCTGTCGGCGTAAATCCAAACGCCAAGCTGGATGTTCATTTGTTCTTTCATAGCTCTTACTTTTTCTTAAACAAAAATGTAAAAGACACACGCTCCAAATATTTCGAATAAAGCAAAGGCCCCGATAAACAGATTATCGGGGCCTTTCAATTCAGAAGTGGTATTCTTTATTCCACAATTAGCATCTCTACACGGCGATTTCTTGCCTTTCCTTCTTCGGTATTGTTTGGAGCAATAGGCTTATCTGGACCGAAGTACAAGACTTCGAAGCGATCGGCCGCAATTCCTTTTGATACTAAATACTTCTTCACCGATTCCGATCTGCGTTTAGACAAATTAACATTCGCTTCGCGCGGCCCCGCATTGTCGGTGTGCCCTGAAATACGTAACTTCCAAGTTGTGTTGGTCACCATAAGGTTCGCCAACTCATTCAAGCTACTGAACGAAGTTGTTAGAATAACGTCGCTGCCCGTTTTGTATTCCAAGTTTTCGAATGCCTGCTTCATTACCTGCTTTTCTTCTTCTTTTAAGATTACCACTTCAGCTTCTTTCGCAAAGCGGAAGAATCCATCTGCTTCTCGGTAAGCATTCTTTCCTCGAAGATTAGGAGCGGTCACAAAAACTGTCTTTACGGTATCGGCGTTGTACCCTTCCAGCTTGAACTTTCCAGTTTTGGTTTCAACCGCATTTCCATAGCTGTATACACCACCCGCTTGTTTTACTTTTTCAACTTGCGTTTCAACATTGAAATAAGTTAACTCGGCAGCAGGACAACCTTTGAGTTCTGCAATTCCGTATTCGGTTGGACAAGCGTCTACTTTATCCATAATGTTATCTCCGTCTGTATCTGGACATCCGTTGAATTGTACCAACCCCTTGGTATCGGGACAATCATCTATACGATCCATTACACCGTCTGAGTCGCGGTCTGGACAACCGTTGAAGATGGCCAATCCCTTTTCTTCTGGACAGTCATCTTTCGAATCGGTAATACCGTCTGCGTCTTTATCTGGACAACC
>CAZEFR010000010.1:18256-34969 GCA_964511555.1 uncultured Chryseobacterium sp. | reverse complement strand
GGACAACCGTGAAGTTTAGCCAAACCAGGAACATCCGGACATTCATCTTCTTCGTCGCGAACGTGGTCTCCGTCGCGATCTGGACAACCGCGGTACTCCCACGTTCCAGGCACTTTCACACATTGGTCTCTTCGATCAGAAACCTTATCGGCATCGCGGTCTTTGATGCGCTTGTAGGCAACAGGAATACGAACCATAAGGTAGGCATCTAGACCCGTAATATCCTTTTCACCAAACCCGTCGCCGCGAAGAAAGGCGCGATACGGATACATGCTGCTGGTTCCAAGTGTAACAGGGCCTAAGCGTAAGGCAATACCCGTGCGGGTTCCCATGAGGCTGTTGTAACTGAATGGTATAGAGATACCGGCAATGCGATGATCCCAGCGTGGGGTTACAGAAATAGTTGTGAAGTCGTGAACCTTATTTGGGTTGGAATTAAAACCGAAAGCAATGAAGTTCGTTTGATTGATGTATAAGTCTTTCCAAATGTGATAATCGATTTGCGTGCTGAAAGCCGTTGGTAAATTCATTTTATAATCTGCTCCGGTGTTGGTTCCACCAAAACGAGCACTCAACGTATCATTCAAAGCAGCAACAGGCGTGGTTCCAAAATCTAATTTCGAAATATCCCAATTCGAAGCATTCGCCGTGAAATCACCGCTTTCACCTCCTTTAGAGAATCTAATTCCTCCGAGGTCTGTCATAGACACACCTACCTTCAATTTGTATTTGTTCTCGTTGCGCTTCCAAACATTTGTTTCCCCATCCATGTCATGTTTGTGCTTCGCGTGGTCTGGGCGCCATTCATAAATTACACCGAAATCGAAACCCAATCCAAGATTTGAAACAACCCTGTAGTTCGCATTGTCTGCGCTCGCCTCAAAATTTGTTGAATGCCCGTAACTTACATCTGCGTTGTACAAAGACACGGTAGAATCTGAGTTTATCTCATAATCCAAATTGTCTACGAAGAGATGAGCAGATTGCAAGCCTTGCAAGGCCTTTAAAGAAACACCCGCCTTTACAAAGTGCTTTTCTTTATCTACCAGAACTCTTCCGTAACCAAGGGCATATTCCATCCATGACATGGTCTGAATAGACAACTTCTCATTTGTGATTCGCGTGTTGTACAGAGAAGGGTAATTCAATGAATTATAGGCGAACCTGTACAGCTCTTCGTCAACCCCATCTATATTCACATAGGTTCGAGCCCGGGCAGAAAAAGACACTGCGTTTTTTTCATTTATGGAAACAAGTACACTTGGAAGATAGATGTTGTTGTAAACGAACGCACTTCTGTTGTCTTCAAAATTGGCCGTGGTAAAATCTTCCGTCGGTGGCGTTGGGTCTAGCAACGGATAATCCGTTGACGTTATACCACCATTTCGAACAAGGTAACTTGGCTTGAAACCTATGAAATTGTTTGCTGCTCCGAAGCCTGTTCCGAACAATTGAATTTCAAACTTCAAACGGTTATCTGCCAAGTTCGCAGGATTGATCTGAACGCTAGAGAGTCCGCCGAAATTACTTGTGCCAGCTCCCAAAAGGTCTTGGGCATGAGCGCCAAGGAAAGAGAAAGCCGTAAAAAATAAAAGTAAAATTCTTTTCATAGAATTGTAAATTACTGAGTTTGGATTGGTTACACAAAGGACGGACAATAGATAGAGGAGCGTCATAAGAAAAAGACAAGTGATGAACAACCCGCGTTTAAAAAATAATAAGCCTCTGCGAAACTTAAGGCGCTGACCAACGTATTTTCCGTCAGTGAAACAATTAATCATTATCGTTTGTCTGGGTTTTGTCAATTTTACATTTGCACAAGACATGCGCACGCTTGCGAAGCAGCATTATGACCAAGGCAACTTCGCCTTATCACTTGAATGCATAGCAAAAATCTCAAATTTTGAAGCGTGTGACTTTTTTATAAAAGCAAATGCACTTCAGAAATTAGGGAATTTCCAGGAAGCCAGTCTCAATTACAACGAAGCCAGATCGAATGGCTGTGGAGACAGCCTTTTGCTTTTGAACAATGGTATTTGTGAGTATTCCTTGGGTCATTTAAGTGAATCTATTCGTTTGCTGAAGCTCTTCACCCATGAAAATAACAACCAATTTCAAGGACACTATTGGCTAGCTTCTGCCTATTACCTTCAACATAAATATGCAAAAAGCCGAAGTGCTTTGGAAGTTGTTTTTACCTTGAACGACCGTTACGCTCCTGCATATTTCTTAGATGCTGCCATTCACAAAAACAGGAAGCAATACGCGGCGGCGGCCGAAACATTCCTAGAGGCATATGCCCTCGACAGCACTCTAGAAGAATCTCGATTACAAGCCGCAATAGCGCTGTTAGACTTACAGAAATACGAAGAGGCTCTTTCGATTTTCAAATCCATGACAAAACCCAACAGCTCATTTTATATTGAAGCACTCTATTACTCGGGAGAAACTTCGTACTTATTGAAAGAAAATGACGACGCTTGTTCCTTTTGGAAACAGGCGGCAGAAGCCGGTGATTTCGATTCGAAAGAAATTGTTCGGACGTGGTGTGAAAACAAAAAGACCCCGATATTTAAAAACAGATCGTCGAACTTGAAGTTCTAATTTAGAACCACTTTTACGCTCCAATTGGCGCGCACTTCAATGGGTTTGGCGAAGACGCTCACAGGTTCGCATCTTATTTTTTTCTGAAGATCTACAATGTCCCATTGATTATTTTGGTTCACATCGTGAACCAAACGAACGGTGTACTTCCCTGGCTGAATACCGCTAAAAACAAGCGTTTCCGCATAATCTACCTTTCGAACCACAATTCCCTTTTCATTTCGAAGCTCAACAAATTTCTTAAAGCTCTTGTCTTCCATTAACGGAATGGATAGTTCAAGATTTCCCAGTTTTTCAGGAGAAGCAAATTCGAAATTGGTTTGAAGGGTATCGTTCGTTGTGCCGTATGCCGTTTCCCAAGCGCCAGGCAAAATGCGAATGCTTCCCTTTCCAATAAGCTCACTTGCATTGGCATCTACTTGTATAGCGAAATGCAAAGGAGAGTTTGTCTCTGAAATAGTTCCCATTGCTTGAATTCCTTGCACTGTAACTTGACACGTGTTTCGCTTCAACACCGCATAGGCGGGGGCTTTCACTAAAATCAATGATTTCGGGTCTTGCTGAATACTTCCAGAAAACTTGAACTTCTTCAGCTTCGGAGACTTCGCAACAAAAACACTCAAGGTATCTGCTGGCTGCTGATTGAAGGAATATGTCACTCCCTCAAAGTTGTTGTTCGGTGCTAGACCTTCTCTTCCGCCTAATGCAAAAAACAGCGTATCACTGTTGTTCAATGAACCGTATCTGAACGGGACACTCGCTGTGGTTGAAGCTAGTTTAATTTTTTCAATCATTCCATAAGCACCAACAATGAAGCCACTTCCAACAGAATCTGTCTTGAACATTTCTTCCGTAATCTTCTCTACTTTCCTTGGAGAAAAGCGCAAATTCAACGGGTAATTATTTTGTGTTGAAAAAGGAACTTCTATGAAATCGCCGACTTCATTTTCATCCCAAAGTCTGTTTTCATTCAAATCGGAAAATGCAGCTACATGGAAACTCGCCTCGGGTAAATAATTGAAGGTAAACTCGCCTTTTTCGTTCACCTTTTTGGCATATGCCACCGATCCCATTAAACTATCGGAATACAAGATTACCGAAGCCTTCTCGGGCACTCCTCCTTTTTGCGCATCGTATAACACGCCACGAATAGAAGCAGAGTCAAGCGCACTTCCAGTCGAAAAAACAAAATTCAACGAAGCTTTATTCCCTTCCGTCATATCTGAAATAGCATTGCCAAATTCTATGGTGTAGGTTGTGTTTTTCTTCAATGTGTCTGCCCATGAAAGAGTTGCTGTTCGTTTGGAACAAACAAGAATTGGCGGCTGCTTCAAAGCAGGAGAAATGAGAACTTCCGTGGCTGCGCCCGCTTGCACATACTCATTGAAATTCAGAACCAATGTTTGAGTTGTTACATTGGTAGCAAAAGAATCAATGCTCTGCGAGAGTAATTCGGGAGGAGTTACATCTTTGTCGCCACCGTTCAATCCGCGCACTTGCGCACATCCAACGGCTACGACGGCTATTCCGATAACAAGACTATTTCGAAGATTAAAAAACTTCATTCGCTAAAATATTGGCTATTTCTTCCAAGCCGGTTAGATCATCTTCATCGAAAAAATCGAGGTGCGAACTGTCTACATCTAACACACCAATCACCTCATTTCCCTTCACAATAGGAACTACAATTTCACTTTTCGAAGCGCTGCTGCAAGCAATATGTCCGGGAAACTCATCTACATTCGGAACAATAATCGAAGCGCCGTTGGCCCAAGAAGTTCCGCAAACACCCTTGCCGTGATCAATCTGTGTGCAGGCCACAGGGCCTTGAAAAACAAAGAGATTTAACGTGTTGTTGTTCACGATATAGATGCCGACCCAAAGAAAATCGAAATTTTCTTTCAATAAGGCCATGACATTTCCGGCTTTCGCAATAAAATTCGGTTCACCGTTGCACAAGGCAAAAGCCTGAGCGCAAGCGGCTTTGTAACGTTTTTCCTTCGAAAGCTCTTTCGAAATAGTTGGTAATTCAGACATAGAAGTTCAAAAGTACAACACCTTCATAAAAAACTTGTATTTTGTACTGAAAGGCGTAACCTATATTTGCTCACCTAAAGACAAAATGTATGTCATCTACTAATTTTAGAGATCGCCACAACGGCCCTCGCCATGAAGAAGTATCACACATGTTACAACACATAGGTGTGAACTCTATTGACCAATTAATTGACGAAACCGTACCGTCGCACATTCGCTTAAAAGCACCCTTAAATGTGTCTAGCGCAATGAGCGAAGATGAATATCTAAGCCACGCATGGTCGTTGGGAAAAATGAATGTGGTGGCGAAAAACTACATCGGATTGGGATATCACCCAACGCTTACTCCAACCGTAATTCTTAGAAATATATTCGAAAATCCAGGATGGTACACCGCCTATACTCCTTATCAAGCAGAGATTGCACAAGGACGTTTAGAAGCGTTGTTGAACTTCCAAACCATGGTTACCGACCTTACTTCATTGCCTATTGCAAACGCGAGTTTGTTAGATGAAGGAACTGCTGGTGCGGAAGCCATGATTTTGTTCTTCCACAGTCGTTCAAGAGCGAAAGAGCAAGCCGGCGCAAACAAGTATTTTGTTGATGCCAAGACTTATCCGCAAACCATTGACGTATTGAAAGGACGTGCCTTCCACTTAGGCATTGAGTTGGTGATTGGCGATTACAAGACACACGTATTTACTCCAGATTTTTTCGGTGCTTGCGTTCAATTCCCGAATGCTGAAGGAAGTGTTGAAGACTATTCATTGTTCTGTGAAGGTGCGCATGCCAACGACGTTTACGTTTCTGTAGCCTCTGATCTAATGGCATTGGCAACCTTAACACCTCCGGGTGAGTGGGGTGCTGATTTGTGCTTCGGTAACTCGCAACGTTTCGGTGTTCCAATGGGATTCGGCGGACCACACGCTGCCTTCTTCGCAACGAGAGAAGATTTCAAGCGCAATATGCCAGGACGTATCATTGGCGTATCGAAAGACCGTCACGGTAACACTGCCTATCGCATGGCGCTTCAGACGCGTGAGCAACACATTCGCAGAGAGAAAGCAACTTCAAATATTTGTACTGCTCAAGCCTTGTTAGCTGTAATGGCTTCTATGTACGGCGTATATCACGGACCGAAAGGCGTGAAGAGCATTGCAACGCGCATACACACGTATACGCATTCGTTGCGTAACGCCCTGGTAAGTGCGGGAGTGAACGTGGTGAACACCTCGTTTTACGATACGTTAACCATTGCTACAGCAGACGCAGGAATTCAAGAGCGTGCAGCTGCTAAAAACGTAAACATGTACTTCCATGAAGGCGGAGTGAGTCTTTCATTGAATGAGGGGACGAAGCCTGCTGATTTGAATGAATTGTATTTCATTATAACTGGAAAGGAAGGAACGGTTAGTTTAACTACCGAATGTTCATTCGGTTCAATGGCAAGAACTTCTCCATACATGACTCATCCGCATTTCAACTCTCATCACAGTGAAACTGAAATGTTGCGTTACATGAAGAAGTTAGAGAACAAAGATTTATCGTTGGCACACGCAATGATTCCTTTAGGATCATGTACCATGAAATTGAATGCTACGAGCGAGATGATCCCATTGTCTTGGCCAGAGTTCAATAGCATTCATCCTTTCGCGCCAGCGAATCAAACCGCAGGTTACCAAAAGATGTTGGTAGAGCTTGAGAAAGATTTGTGCGAGTGTACTGGTTTCGCTGGAGTATCTCTTCAACCGAACTCAGGTGCACAAGGTGAGTTAGCAGGATTGCTTGTTATTATGGCTTACCACAGAAGTCGCGGTGATCATCACCGTAACATTTGTATCATTCCATCTTCTGCGCACGGAACAAATCCGGCATCTGCAGTAATGGCTGGGTTAACAGTTGTTGTAACGAAGTGTGACGAGAACGGAAACGTAGACGTTGCAGATCTTCGCGAGAAAGCAGAATTGCACAAAGACAACCTAGCTGCATTAATGGTTACTTATCCTTCTACGCACGGTGTATTCGAAGAAGCCATTAACGAGATTACAGATATTATTCACGCCAACGGCGGACAAGTATACATGGACGGTGCGAACATGAACGCTCAGGTTGGTCTTACCAATCCGGGTAACATTGGCGCAGACGTTTGTCACTTGAACTTACACAAGACCTTCGCTATTCCTCACGGAGGTGGTGGTCCTGGTATGGGCCCTATCGGGGTTGCTGCTCACTTGAAACCTTTCCTTCCATCTAACGCATTTATCAAAACAGGCGGAGAGCATGGAATTAATGGTGTGAGTTCTGCTCCATTCGGAAGCGCACTAATCTTATTGATTTCATACGGATACATTAAGATGCTAGGGTTCGACGGATTGGCAGACGCAACGAAAGTTGCAATCTTAAACGCGAACTACATGAAGGCTCGTTTGAAAGATCACTACGATGTTCTTTATACTGGAACGAACGGACACGTTGCACACGAAATGATTTTGGATTGTCGTTCATTTAAATCTTTCGGGGTTGAAGTGGAAGACATTGCGAAGCGTTTAATGGACTACGGTTTCCACGCGCCAACAGTATCTTTCCCTGTAGCTGGAACATTAATGGTTGAACCAACCGAAAGTGAGCCGTTGGTTGAAATGGATCGTTTCTGCGATGCCATGATTCTTATTCGAAAAGAGATTTCCGAGGTTGAAAGTGGTGCTGCCGACAAACACGACAACTTGTTGAAAATGGCTCCGCATACAGCGCAAGAATTAACTGCAGATGAATGGAACCACTCTTATTCTCGCAGTGCTGCTGCTTATCCAATGCCTGGTCTTCGTGAGAATAAATTCTGGACTAGCGTGGGTCGTGTAGACAACGCATACGGAGATAGAAACTTGGTTTGTACTTGTCCGCCAATGGAAGCGTTCATGTAATTCCAAAAGACAACACATTTCAAACAGCCTCACTTCGGTGGGGCTTTTTGTTAAATAGCCTCAATAAGCAATTCAAGTGGCTTCCACGACAAATCGAACGTCGTAGCAATGTCTTCATTGGTAAGGGTTCCGTGATAGAGGTAGACTCCATTACGGAAGCCTTTCTGATTTCGAATCAGATTAACAATTCCACCTTCATCGCCTAGGTCTAAAATAACAGGAGCGAAAATATTCGAAAGCGCATAAGACGCCGTTCTTGAAACACGCGCTGCAATGTTCGGAACACAATAATGAATAACACCGTGCTTGCGATAAGTCGGGTTTTCGTGGTTCGTTACTTCTGACGTTTCAAAACATCCGCCGCGATCGATACTCACATCTACAATCACACTTCCCTCTTTCATTTCTTGAACCATTTCATCGGAAACTACCACAGGTGTTCTTCCTTTCTTCGAGCGAATGGCACCAATTGCAACATCGGCGTATTTCAATGCGCGTGAAAGTTCAGAAGGTTGAATAGTACTGGTCCAAAGGTGAACACCCAAATCGTTCTGAATGCGTTTCAATTTGTAAATACTGTTATCGAAAAGCTTCACGCTTGCTCCTAAACCGAGGGCCGCACGTGCCGCGTTTTCTCCGACAGTTCCAGCACCAATGATGACAACCTCTGTTGGACGAACTCCGGTAATTCCGCCCAGCATAAGTCCTCTTCCGCCTGTGTGGTGACTGAGATATTCGGCAGCTAGCATAATTGACGTATTGCCTGCTATCTCTGCCATTGCGCGAACAATAGGGTAGATTCCTTTTTTATCTTGAATGTAATCCCAGGCTATGGCTGTAATTTTTTTTGCTGAAAGCTGAATGAAACACTCCTTTGATTGAACGGGCAAATTCAACGCTGAAATAAGTGTTTGTTTGCCGGGCATCAATTCTATTTCTTCCAAACTTGGTGGCGCCACTTTCATAATCACGTTGGCTTGAAAGACTTGCTTGCGGTCGTATACAATGGTAGCGCCAGCTTCGCTGTAATCGTGATCTAAAAAATTACTCTCGTTCCCAGCGCCCGACTCAATAATCACATCATGCCCGCGGCTCACCAGCAGACCAACGCTTTCCGGTGCAAGTGCCACGCGACGCTCTTGAAATGAGGTTTCCTTCGGAATACCTATGGTTAAGCGCTGCATGTTCTTGCTTACGTGCAGCATTTCTTCTTGGGGAGCAAGCGCTGCTTCATGCGCAATGGAGTGGAAATGTTTCTTAGAGATGGCCATATCTGAGTGTTCTCATCTTCGAAGTTACGAAACCTTGCTTATTATTTTTGAATGGTTCAAATTATCTGCTATTTTTGGCGCTGAAAATAAAAACTTATGTCACAATCAGATTCTCCGAAGCAAAGCTCATTGTTCTTGTGGTTCATTATTCCATTAGCAGCAATCTTAACCTTAATGTTCGTGAACATTAACAACAACGCAGCGGTGCCTATGACGAAACTTCCAGGTTCAATTCCTGCAAAAGAAGTTGAAGAAGTGAAACATGAAGATCACAAAGCTACTGCTGATACTACTGCACATGCTGCTGAAGGTGCTCATGTTGAAGAGGTGAAAGCGGAAGCTGCTCCTGCTGAGCACAAAGGAAAAGGTCACTAAAATTCAAAAACACGCTTTCCTTCATCTTCGCGAATGCGAAGGAAATGAGGATTGTCTAAATAGTCGAAAGCCATTTCTGGCCATTCGATAAAGACGTACCGAGCGCCGTATAAATAATCTTCGAAGCCGAACTCTTGCAGTTCGGCTTTTGATTTTACACGGTATAAATCGAAATGATACATACGTTCGTTGCTGCCGAGGTGATACTCGTTCACCAAGGAAAACGTGGGTGAACTGGTATTCTCTTCCCCCAACAACTTAGCAACAATCGAAATAAAGGTGGTCTTGCCGGCACCCATTTCTCCTTCCACACAAAAAATTCCCGAAGGATGTTTCTGAATGAATTGCTGTGCCAATGATTCCAGCTCTTCCAACGAATGAACTTCAAACTGCTGCATGTTACTTCGACTGTAATACAATGAATGGAATAATCATTTCCTCTAACGAAATACCTCCGTGCTGAAAGGTGTTTTGATAGTAGTTCATGAATTGATTGTAGTTGTTTGGATAAACAAAGAAATCATTGTTCGCGGCAAACACATAGGCCGAACTGATGTTCTGCTTTGGAAGATGCGCTTCACTTGGATTACGAATTTCAAAAACATCTTTCTGATTGTAGTCTAAATTTCTTCCAACTTTATAGCGTAAGTTCGAATTTGTAGCCTTATCGCCAACAATTCTGACGGGATTTTCAACACGCACTGTGCCATGGTCGGTGGTAATGATCACCTTGCATTTCTTCTCCGATAAATGTTTCAACATTTCAAGAAGTGCGCTGTGCTCGAACCAACTTTCCGTTAAAGAAAGATATGCTGGCTCGTCGTCTGCCAACTCTTTAATCACGTCCATTTCGGTGCGCGCATGACTGAGCATATCTACGAAATTGTAGACGATTACATTCAAGTTGTTCTTCAACAAATTCGTGAATGAATCGGCCAATTTTTTTCCAGCATGATAATTTGTAATCTTGTTGTAAGACCACTTCACATTGAGACCTAAACGCTTCAGTTGTGCACCCAGGAAATCTTCTTCATGCATGTTCTTTCCACCCTCATCTTCTTCACTCTTCCACCAATTCGGATAAAGCTTTTGCATCTCCGATGGCATTAATCCAGAAAAGAGTGCATTCCGCGCATAGTGCGTGGCAGTAGGGAGAATACTGAAAAAGAGATCTTCTTCTTCAATTCTATAAAACGGTTTTATATGTGGAATAAGCGTCTTCCATTGGTCGTAGCGTAAGTTGTCTATGACCAGCATGAAGACAGATTCATCGGCCTTCGCCGAAGCAACCAACGGTGCCACACGCTGACGAAAAACCGAGTTCGAAAGCAAAGGTGCCTTCGAGAAATCTTTCATCCACTCGAGGTAATTCTGCTTAATGAATTTCGAGAATTGTTCGTTTGCCTCTCTGCGTTGCGTTTTGAAAATTTCATTCATGCTCTCGTCGTTCGAGCTGCGAAGCTCTTGCGACCAGTAGGTCATTTTCTTGAAGAAATTCTTCCATTCTTCAGCGTTCATGCGCTGACCGAGCTGCATGCTTATCTCGCGAAACTCTTGACGGTAATCGTTCGTGGTCTTCTCACTTACCAAGCGTTTTTCATCGAGGTTCTTTTTAATCGTCAAAAGAATCTGATTCGGATTAACCGGCTTAATGAGGTAGTCGGAAATTTTCGAGCCTATGGCATCTTCCATAATGTGCTCTTCTTCGCTTTTGGTAATCATAACAATTGGAAGCGAAGAATCTATTGCCTTCATGTCTTGAAGCACCTGCAATCCGCTAAGTCCTGGCATGTTCTCGTCAAGAAACACGATGTCGAAAAACTCTTTCTTCACACAATCTATTGCCGTGCGGCCATTGTTCACAGTTGTTAGAACATAGCCTTTTTGTTCAAGATACAGAATGTGCGGTTTAAGCAACTCAATCTCATCGTCGGCCCAAAGTATTTTTACTGGATTCATTTCAAATTGTTATGTCGGAAGCAACAGTGCAAATGTCGTAACGAAGTATAGCGAATAAATTGCATGGCGGTAAAAATTATGAAGACTATATTTGTAAGACTAACTTAATTCTTCAAGATGAAAAAAATTCTAGTTCCGTTTATTGCATTGATTTTATTCAGCACAACTATCCTTGCTCAACCGGGCACACTTGACCCCACCTTCGGCTCAGATGGCATTCAAACTATTAATCCAACCAATGTTTTCGATAACGCCCAGGATGTGATTGTTCTTAGTGACAACAAAATTCTCATGTGCGGAACAACCGGTTCATTCATGGATTTCGATATGATGGTGGTTCAATTGAATGAAGACGGTAGTTACGATTCTTCATTCGGGAACAATGGCGTATTCACCCTTCCGAACACACTAGGATCTGATTTCGCATATGATATGACTCTTCTTCCGAACGGAAATATTCTTGTTGTTGGAGCAAAGAGTTTAACCATGGCAGACACACAGTTCGCTGCGTGGGCCATTAAGCCAGACGGAACACTTGACCCGTCATTCGCGGTGAACGGAGTGTATGAAACCAACCTAGACACGGGTGAGGAATACATTTACCAAGCCTTAATTCACAACAATTTGATTTATTTGGTTGGAAGAAAATTCACACCTGGATTCACCTACAATTCCATTGCTGTTCAGTGTTTAGACCTTCAGGGAAATCTGGTTACCACTTTCGGAATTGACGGAACTGCAACTTTTCAAACAAGCAGCACAGACGAGTTTAATGTAACCGGAGCAACCATTGTAACTGAAGGTGCCATTGCTATTTGCGGAGATAAATACAATCCAGACACGTTTACTTCGGTTCCCATGATCATGCTTATGACCTTAACAGGCGGACCAGTTGGTGCTTTCGGAACTGGCGGATTGTGGTTAGACGCAACTGGAGGGACATACTACGACATTGAATATGCAAATTCAAAATTAATTGCTGTTGGGACCAACGGTTCTTCTACTATGGCTCGCAGACATAACATCGATGGCTCTTACGATGTTTCTTTCGGAACGAACGGAACACTTGCAAACGCAGTAGGCGGTTATAGCGCGTTCTTCGACTGCACGCTCGGAGCCGATAACAAATGGTATGCTTGCGGAACAACGAGCTCTGGATTCATGGTTCGCGATTTCGTTACTTCTAGATTCAGTTTCGACGGAGTTATTGATCCGACTTGGGGTGGTTCAGGAAACGTTGTTACATCGTTAGGAGCTTCGTTCGACGATGCTTACGGTATTGGTCTTCAAACCGACGGGAAAGTGGTTTGTGCTGGACTTACTTCACAACCAGACGGAAACGACATGGGCGCTGTTCGTTATTTAGCAAGTGGAGAGGTTGTTATTGTTAACGGTTGCACATCGGCAGATGCTTGTAATTACAATGCAGCCGCTAATCAAGAAGACGGCTCTTGTTATTTTATCGGAGATCCGTGCGACGACGGTTTAGAAACCACTGATAACGATGCATACAATTCGAGCTGCATCTGCGAAGGCGTTAGCAGTGTTGAAGAAAATAATTTGTTGGGATTGAATATTTATCCTAATCCAGCAAACAACGAAATTACATTAAACAGTGATGTGTTGGGTGCAGGAATGGTAACCCTTGTAGATATGACCGGTCGCGTTGTCCTTCAACAAAAAACCGTTGTTTCTTCAACACAAAAAATAAACATTCAAGACTTACCGAGCGGAATTTATTCGTTATCGGTTATCATTGAAAACAACCAATCTGTTGTATCATTCGTGAAGCTATAAAACATGCTAGAGAACATTCCAGATTATATTCCCTACACCCTTCTTGCACTTTTTTCGTTTGGAATAGGAATATATCTGTTCAAAGACACCGTTGGCTTTGCATTCAAAAGTGAGAAAACTACGGGGCGTATTGTCAATTGGATGAGCGCTACGGTGAAAGGAAAGAAGTATTTCTATCCGGTTATTGAATACACACCGAAAGGTGGCGAAACCATTCGAGTTCGTACAGAAGATCGCTGCGAAAATGAACCCATGTACTCCGTGGGTTCAGCAGTGACTGTCAGATATGACCCGCGTAATTTCAAAGCCATTCGCGTGGAATACCCGAAAAAAACTTCCTAACGAATATGTGTTGTTAGATATCGATAATCAGATGACGTTCTAAAAGAAGAATAGACTAATTTGCAGTCTTATGTGGGATTTTATTCAAAGTATTACCAGCCCCGAACAAATACTGCACATTGGCGGACTTGCTCTGGTGTTGATTATACTTTTTGCTGAAAATGGAATCATCATTGGTTTCTTCCTTCCGGGAGATTCATTGTTGTTTTTTACCGGGCTCATTACTTCAACACAACCCGAACTTTTAGATACTTCCATCTACAGTCTGCTTGCGTATATGTCCATTGCTTCGCTGGCAGGTTGTTTATTCGGATATTATTTCGGTTGGAAGGTGGGGCCTGCAGTTTTCAATCGGAAAGATTCATTCTTCTTCAAAAAAAAATACGTAGATGCTACGCGCACCTTCTACGAAAGGCACGGGGGCAAAACACTTATTCTTGGGAAATTCCTTCCCTACATTAGAACTTTTGCCCCCATTCTAGCCGGTGTAATTCGCGTGCCTTTCAAATCTTTTGTTGCATACAATGTTTTTGGAGCAGTTGCTTGGGTGGTTTCTCTCACGCTCATGGGCTATTTCCTTGGTGAAAAGTTTCCCGGAATAAAAGACTATCTCGAGTACATTATCCTCGGGTTCATTGTCGTTACCAACGGTTTCGTTATTCGAGCCTATCTGAAAGAACGCAGAAAAACTAAAGCAAAAGAAAGCGAGGTCATCGATTGACGTGCTTATCTTTGCACCATGGAAAATTTCGATGTAGTTGTTGTTGGCGCGGGTCCAGGCGGATACGTTGCTGCTATTCGTTGCGCTCAATTGGGTATGAAAACCGCATTGGTAGAGCGTTATTCAACACTTGGAGGAACTTGTTTAAATGTGGGTTGTATTCCTTCAAAAGCGCTCCTCGACTCTAGCGAGCACTACCACCAAGCGGTTCACACCTTCGAAGCACACGGAATTGACTTGGGTTCAAAACCAAAAGTGAACCTTGGACAAATGGTGAAGCGTAAGCAAGACGTGGTAGACCAAACAACAAAGGGCATTGACTATTTGATGAAGAAAAACAAAGTGACTGTACTTCACGGACACGGCACTTTCACTTCATCTGCAGCACTTTCTATTGCGAAAGCAGACGGTACAACCGAAGAGGTAAGCGGAAAGAATTTCATTATAGCCACTGGATCTAAACCAGCGAGCCTACCTTTCATTCAAATAGATAAAAAACGTGTCATCACAAGCACCGAAGCATTGAAGTTGGAAGAAGTTCCAAAGCACTTGATTGTGATTGGTGGTGGTGTAATTGGACTTGAACTAGGTAGCGTTTACGCGCGTCTCGGTTCGAAAGTGAGTGTGGTGGAATTCATGGACGGAATTATTCCAACCATGGATAAGACTATGGGGAAAGAACTTCAAAAATCATTGACTGCGATTGGATTCGAATTCTTCCTTTCACACAAAGTGAAAGAAGTAACAGCGAAAGGAAAAGCAGTTACGGTGAAAGCAGACAACGCGAAAGGCGAAGAGTTAACGCTTGAAGGTGACTACGTTCTTGTTTCGGTTGGAAGAAAGCCATACACCGATAACCTCGGATTAGACAAAGCGGGCGTTCAAGTAGACGAACGCGGAAGAATTGTAACGAACAATCATTTGCAATCGAGCGTTCCAAACATCTACGCCATTGGCGATGTGGTGAAAGGCGCTATGCTTGCACACAAGGCAGAAGAAGAAGGAACATTTGTGGCTGAAGTTATTGCTGGACAAAAACCGCACATCAACTACAACCTAATCCCAGGTGTGGTATACACTTGGCCAGAGGTTGCAAGCGTTGGCTATACCGAAGAGCAATTGAAAGAGATGGGCAAGAACTACAAAGTAGGAAGCTTCCCATTCAAAGCCAGCGGAAGAGCGCGTGCGAGTATGGACACCGACGGATTGGTGAAAGTGTTAGCAGACAAAGACACCGATGAAATCTTAGGCGTTCACATGATTGGTCCGCGTTGCGCAGACATGATTGCTGAAGCAGTTGTGGCTATGGAATTCCGTGCAAGTGCGGAAGACATTGGACGCATCTCTCACGCTCACCCCACATTCACCGAGAGCTTCAAGGAAGCAGCGTTAGATGCAACGGCGAAGCGGGCGATACACATCTAATCCGCAGGATTTTTCTTCTTCCCTCCACCAAAGTAGGTTCCGATAGACCACGAGCGTTCCAAGAAAGTAATGGCTTGTTGAGCGCGTGCGTTTTTGTCGCTGTCTTCCAACATAATGTCACCCAAATACGATCTTCCGAATTGTGCGCCAACCTGTGCGAAGAAGTGTTTGCCCATTTCCATGCGTAGTCCAGATGACGCGCTCCATCCCCATCCGGCAACGTGCAGCCAATTGAAGTGACGTTCGCCGTAAAAAGTGAAATCGGTCCAAGGCAAGAATATGCCTAAGTTTCCTGAGCACCACATGTACAAACCATACTTATTCGTTTTGTCTTTCCAAACAGGAGCGCGGTACTCGGCGGCAGCCCGAATAAAATTGAATCCGTTGCTGTGATGGAAATCCATGAACGTGTTGGTAAACAAAATTTGTTGATCATTGAATGTGCCGGTGAACTCTTGTCCTGCGTATTTCGTAGTGTCTATGTAGCCGTCTAGAATACATGCCTGCGTTGGTGTAAGACGATACTTCATGTGATCCCAACCCACTGAAACAGAAAACTGATCTGTAATAAACTTTCCAAAACGAACATTGAACTGAGGTACACTGAAATACTTTACATTGAAATAAACATTCGGATCGAATTTCGAAGGCATATCCGTTGCGCTTACTTCTTTCAAATCGAAATTATATCCGTCTCCTTCGAAGTGAATGAAGCTTCTTAAATACGAAGCGCGGTTATATCCCCAATAAAAATATGTCTGTCCTTTTCTGTCGGAAACCCCGCCCCAAGTGTCTTGCGGTTCACTTGAATGCTGAGCAAAACTTGTTATGCCCATAAAGAGAAGCGCTAAAACGAGAAGATTCTTCATAACGTTGAATAATTTGCAGCAAATGTAATTGCTGAAAAATGAATCACACTGAATTAGGGAAAAAAGGCGAGGCGCAAGCGCTGTCGTTCTTAAAGAAAAAAGGATACAAAGAAGTCGCCATGAACTGGCGAATAGATCCTTATGAGATTGATTTGATCATGATTGATAAAAATGATCTTGTCTTTGTTGAAGTAAAAACACGCAGCACCGATGCCTTTGGTAATCCGCTCGACGCGGTGAATCCGCGCAAGCGGCAGAAACTCATTCGCGCAGCGCATTTGTTCATTGTGCTCCACAACCATTCGCTAGAACCTCGATTCGACGTGGTCTCCATCGTAGAAACAGAAAACGCCCCTTCGAAAATTTTCCATTTCGAAGAAGCGTTTTATCCT
>CAZEFR010000010.1:6948-18156 GCA_964511555.1 uncultured Chryseobacterium sp. | reverse complement strand
AGAAACAGAAAACGCCCCTTCGAAAATTTTCCATTTCGAAGAAGCGTTTTATCCTTTAGTCAAATAAGTTAACTCCTTCGGATCAATCCGACTTTGTTGGAGTAATAAATCGTCGAAGACATTCGTGTTTACACATTCGCCGAAGGCATTCGTGCTTGCACATTATTGCTTTACAACCTGCTTACGAATAGTACGGTCTGTCATTTGCAATTCAAGAATGTAATTTCCTGAAGAAAGATTTGAAAGATCAAGCACCGCGTTTCCATTCGCTACACGCTCTGAGTGAACCAATCTTCCTGAAAGATCGCGAATAGACAGGTTTGCACTTTCGGTGGTATTGTTCCATTGAACATTCAAGACATCTGTAACCGGATTCGGATAAATATTCAGTTGGTCTTCCAACGCAATTTCTTCAACGCCTACATTCACAGTGATAATCTCTGATGTAACGGTGCAACCGTAGCTATTGGTGACTTGAACAGCATAAACTCCATTCGGTGGAGAAATTAAATAATACGTGATTGCTCCTTGCAACAACAGTCCATTGTAAAACCACTGGTAGGTTTCGTATGTATCTGCAACTGCCAATTGATCGGCAGCAGCGTTCCAAAATGCTTCAACGGGCGCGCAATACAGATAAGGCTCGCTTGTTGAAGAACATCCGAATTCATTTTGAACGTAAACCGAATAATAACCAGACTCTGTCATGGTTAAACTTGAACCCGACTCTCCGGAAATTAACACGCCATCATAATACCAGAAATACGTTGGCATGGAATCATTTGGACATGAGATAACATCTCCGTTAACACTAACAGATGCGTCTGGCTGTGGGAAAACATTCACCGTTGCGGAAGCTGAAATATTTGTGACTTCGTTTAACGTAATGTTAATGGTTCCTGATGTTCCATTTCCGGAATTGAACGACTGTGAACCCAATGCAATGTTGAATGATGAGGTGCCTAAATTATCGTCTTGGGTAATATCGTCGGCGTCCCAAAACGTAATGGTATACGGAGGGTTCGAAAGTGTGAAGTTTACGTTAGAGTATGTAGCGCTTGTTTGGTTGCTCACCGTGCCGCTGGTGTACACCGGATTTCCCGCAGCGTTATTAATGGTGAAGTAGGGATCTGCAGTGCTGAATAAATCATCAGCATCACCACTCCAATTCCCATTCACCCCAGCGAGGTTAACAGAGGTAATAACATAGTTTGATATAACGGTTTGAAGTGATGCGGTATAGGTCCCGGGTGCGGCATAATTCACAGGCGCAGGTTCTCCTGAAGTATCTGTTTGTCCGTTACCAAAATCCCAAACGTAGGTGGTTAACTGCCCAGCCGATCCTTCAATGGTTGCAGCATAAGCTACATCAATAGATCCGCAACCAGCAGACTGATCAAACGTGAATGTAGACGTTCCACCTGGGCCTTGCTCAACGACAAGCGTAATGATAAAACTATCGTTTTGCGTTACCTCGAATCCGAAGGCTTCAGCAAGCGCGGTAATGCTAATCACAATGTCATAAGTTCCCGGCAATACCGGTGTTCCGCAAATGGTAGCACAACCCGTGGTTTCGCCTTGCGGTGGATAGAATATGCCATCAGCATCGTTCAAGGTGAATTCTAACCCGAATGGTAATCCTGAAACATCTGTAATCGTTAATTGAAGAAGCGTTGCATTAATTCCGGAAGACGGATCAACTACATCTGTTGGAATGAAAAATGTCATGACCTGCTCGTAATACACACCCGTAGTGGCATTGGGCGGAACAGCTGGACAAATCATAGGTGTCCCGGTTGTGTTTGTACAGGTGGGGTCTGGGGCGCATGCAGGACATTGGGCCTGTGCGGAAATTATTCCGCCAAAAAACAAGGCAATAAAGATGTAAATGCTTTTCATAGGTTCTTGGTAAAGCTTAGGTCTCTCAAGATTAAGATTTTTTTTCTAAATGAGCAATGCTTTCCATGAAAAAAAGATCGAAAGAGATTCTATCTTCGCCTTCATTATGAAAGATTCTATTACTCGTAAATTATTTGCCTACCTCATCAACGGTCTGTTGTTGGCCCTTCCTGTATACATCACGGGTTATGTCTTATTTACCATTTTCGATGCCCTTGACCGCATTTTACCGGTTGATCATAAATACCCGGGACTGGGAATTTTAATTCTGTTATCGGCATTAATTGTTTTGGGTTTTTTGGGAGCGAAAATTATTAACGATCAGATTCGAAATCGATTCTCAAAATTCTTAGATCGTATTCCATTTATCAAGACCATTTACAAAAGCATCACCGACATGCTTGGCGCCTTCGTGGGTAACAAAAAACGCTTCAATAAACCTGTTCTTGTGAAACTAAGCAAAGAACAAGAGGTAGAGGTTATTGGCTTCATTACAGACGAAGACTTGCAAGAAATTGGAGCGCCCGACGAAGGGAAAATTGGTGTTTACATTCCCATGAGCTACAGCTTTTCCGGACACCTGGTTATAGTTCCGAGAAGCAACGTGAAAGTGATTAGCGGAAATTCACTTGATCTAATGAAATACGTGGTTAGCGGAGGCGTAGTGGAATTCGAACAGGACAAAAATGACGGAAAGAAATAAGGCGCTCGTCTTACTTCACTTCATTGTTTTCCTATGGGGATTTACCGGAATCCTTGGAAAAGAACTGAACTTTTCCGTTACCGTTTTAGTCTTCTTGCGCATGATGGTGGCCTTGGTCTCCATTGCGATTTATAAATATTTCTGGAAGAAATCATTCGTGGTTTCGCGTTTCGACCTCATTAAACTTTTGTTCGTTGGGGTGCTCACTGCCGCGCATTGGCTGTGTTTTTTCTACAGCATTCACATTAGCAATGTCAGCACTGCACTTGCGGTCATTAGCACAACAGCCTTCTTCGTTGCACTCATTTCTCCGTTGTTTACTCGGAAGAAATTCGTGTGGAAGGAACTCGCACTTGGAACTTTAGTAACCGCAGGCGTTGCCGTTATTTTCAATGTTGAAATGGAATACGCTTGGGGAATAGTATTCGCGCTATTAGCCGCCTTGTTCGCTGCGATTTTTTCTTCCTTTAACGGCAGGTTTATTCGCACGATACACGCCAGTAACATTGCACTTTATGAAATGCTTGGAGGAAGCGCAGTACTCGTTGCTGTCATTACAATTCAAGGAGAGTGGAACATCATTACTGAACTCAGCGCATACGACTGGCTATTGGTCATTCTTCTCGGCACTGTAGCTACAGCATTTGCATTCATTGCGAGCGTGAATGTCATGAAACATCTTACTCCATTCTCTTGTGCAATTGCCATTAATCTTGAGCCTGTTTATACCATCGTACTCGCCTTACTTTTTTACGGACAATCGGAATACATGCGTCCGTTGTTTTACGTCGGAGCAATTCTTATTCTTTCCAGTGTTTGGCTAGAGAGTTTGTTGCGGAAAGGCCAGCCTACAAAGCTAAGCGGACGTTAATCTGAAAATTCTCCCATTCTTTTTCAGTCATGACTGGAAGAAACGTGTTCGGCAATCCCGCGCATTTCGTTTCAATGTTAACCGCCCGTGATTCAAGTTCGGGATGCGTACTCATGAATTCAGGAACGAACCCTGAAAGTTCTTCTTCTTTCATTTTGCGAAATAAAGTTGCCATTCCATTTGGACGGATATTCGAATTGGTTAGAAACACAAATCCAACTTCGTCTGCTTCATTCTCTTGGTCTCGGCTAAAAGCCAATCCCGCCAATTCTCCCACAGCTGAAGCCACTGTAGCGCCGCCACCTTGGGCTACTGCGCCTTCCAATAAGGTTATAATTCCTTCCGTTCGCATACGCTCAATCACATGACGCTTTTCTAAATGGGCAATTTCATGGGCCAATACACCCACTAACTCTTCGGGATTATCGCACATGTAAATTAAACCTGTATGGACCACGATATGGTTTCCTGGAAGGGCGAAAGCATTTACTTCATTGTTATTGACAACATGAATATGAAATTTCTGTGGTGGGAAAAAATTTCCCGAAGCAAGTCTTTCAATCATCCGATTCATCACGCCATCTACCGAATCTGACTGAACTTCCTTTGACTCCATAAGAACTGCATCCATGGCCAACTCTCCGAATTTCTCTTCATTGAAATCTCCGAACGACATGTGGTCTAAAGACTCTGTAATTGGGATGCGTGAAAACGCAAACCACAAACCTGTTAAGACAGCTAATGTTATTGTAAATCGAATGAGGAATGTCTTCATCTTACTTGTCTTTTCTTACTAGAACATTAGTTAGTGGGGCGAACAACCACCAGTTGCTTTCCTTACCCTTTCGAACTTTCACAGCAGAAATCAAGGTTCCTACAATCTCTGAAATGTTCACAAGAATAACCACACAGATGTATCCGAAATATTCATTCGAAAATTTCAAATCACCAAACATGATTCGAATGGTCCATTGAAAACTAATGGTATTAAGAATGAAAACAAAAAATTGCGAGAGCAATGCTTGTGTGCAATGCCAACGAACGAAATAAGACGACTTTCTGTTCGACATAAAAAAAATAAACGTTGCCAAGAGGTTTACAATAGGTAGGGGCAGTCCTGCCATTAAAGCCACCAACGACATAACATACGCGTTAGCCGCCTTTTCACGATCGTCTTGCTCGCGAACCCTGTCTTGCATTTCTTGTAATTCCATAGCATTCAAAAAAAACAAACCGAACAATAGTTCGGTTTATTTATGATTTTTACATCAAGAACTTTTGAAGGTTCTCTATGTTCTTCTTTTTCGTGTTTCCTTGAATGGTAAACCAATCTACTATTGTCCAAATTCCACAACCTCCAAGCGTAAGTAACTTAGCAACCCCAAGACCTGTATCGCCGATATAAAAACGATCAATACCATATGAACCTCCAAAAATCGAGATGATCAAAGCTGTTGAGGGATCTTTCAAATTAGCGGATTGTATCATTATGAACCTATCATCGTCGAGATTCAAAAGACGATCTCTTAAGTAAGGTACTTGATGACCTTCAAAAAACTTTGCATTCATTGCAATGTACATATCTACGCGTGACTGATCCATATATAAAATTTATACTTTTTTCCTACTCGTTAGGCCTTTCGGTTACTCCATTCTTTAAAAGTATAAGGGCCGGAATTCCGGCCCTTAAAAAATGACTTTTATTTACTTCGACAATTCTCTACCATCAGCCATTTTCATGCTTCCGGTCAAGATTTGAATGAAATCAATCAATGTCCAAATGCCACATCCGCCGGCTGTTAAAAGCATTAACCACCAGTTTTTATAGCCCATCATAAATCTGTGAATTCCAAGTGATCCAAGGAACCAGCATACGATGGCCATAGTCATCTTTGATTGTAAGTCTTTTTGTTCTGACATAATTAATTAAGGTTTGGTTAGGTGCCTACTCTATTATCAGGTTTTCGGCTCTCCCTGTAAAGCCGAAAATAGTAAAATGTTTAATAAAAAAAGAAATAGATTAGCACTTTTTTTTTTCTTACTTGAAAACATACGCTCTAACATAATCAATGTTAAAGTCGTTCTTTTCTAAGGGTAATCTATTCGCCGATTGCTGAACCGCCATATCTACCAAGATTTTCATAGGTGACTGCGGAAAAACATTTTCTTCTCTTCCCGATACAACTTTACCGTCTCTGCGATCCTTTGATTTTTTATAACGATAAAGCGTACGCATCTCCTTTCCGTCTGTGTACCAAACAATGGCGTTCTCTGTCCACAACACGCCATAGGTGTGCATGCCCTCTGATCCATCGAACGGCAGCTTCGTGCCCACACCCGACATTTTCTTGTTGTAATGCGTGGTCATGTGCTGCACGCGTGCTTGCTTCTTTTGACTGTATCTTCCAAAAAAATTCTCTTCATTCCAAAACTCAAACACGTCTATCTCGTTGTTCGTTCCGTTTGATTCTCCATACAACCAGAACGCCGGCCACATATCTCTCCCCTTCGGTAACTCACAACGAATTTCATAGTAACCCCAGAGAAACATTTCTTTCGATTCGAACTCGCCAGTCTCGTAATTGAAATTACCCTTGCGCTCTTTCATTCCGTCGGTAATCCATACGTAAAAGGTCTGATCCCTTCTTTCCTTGGGCACAGTCGTAATAACAGCTAAGCCTTCTTTTACTTGCACACTCTCCCGGCTAAGCCATTGTTGGGTTATCTTCTGTTCAGGATCGCGAACAACTCCTTCACGAATATCCCATTTTTGTTCATCCAATTTCACCCCATCAAACTCATCGTTGAACGAAAGCTTCATGGGAATATTCATTCCACGAAAATTAATAATCGTGTCTTTCGGCTGAGCGAAAACAAATGCAGGCGCTAGTGCGCATAGAACGACAAGCAACTTCTTCCACATAAAAAATTATTACTTAGGTTGAAACCACGATGAATACAGGACATAGTTATTCGCTATGCGCTGCACTTCACCTTGAAACAATTCCGGAGAAAGGTCTTTGATTTTTTTAGCTGGAATACCTGCGTATACACTTCCGCTTTTCACATGCGTTCCCTCGGTAAGTATAGCCCCGGCCGCAATGATGCAGTTCTCTTCAATTACGCAATTGTCCATGACTATTGCACCCATTCCAATAAGTACATTGTCGTGAATGGTACATCCGTGAACCATGGCTCTGTGGCCAATGCTCACGTTGTTTCCAATTTTAGTTCCGGCTTTCTGGTAGGTGCCATGAATGATAGCGCCGTCTTGAATATTCACTTTGTTGCCTATTTCAATGGTGTTCACATCGCCACGAACAACCGCCGTAAACCACACACTGCACTGATCTCCCATAGTAACCTGCCCAACTATCGTGGCGTTGTCAGCAATGAAGCAATCGTTCCCCCATACTGGGGAAACGTTGTTTACAGGTAAAATCAATGGCATAATTTCTTTTTACAATGGAATATTCCCGTGCTTCTTACGTGGCATCTTCTCTGCCTTATTCTCGAGCATTTCAAATGCACGAATCAATTTCTCACGCGTAACAGCCGGCTCAATAACTTCGTCTACATATCCGCGTTCAGCTGCGCTGTACGGATTCGCGAAAAGCGTTGCGTATTCTGCTTCCTTCTCTTTCCACTTCGCTTCGCTATCTGTAGCCTCCGCAATTTCTTTCTTGAAAATAATTTCCGCGGCTCCCTTCGCACCCATCACCGCAATCTCTGCAGATGGCCACGCGAAATTCATGTCGGCACCAATGTGCTTGCTATTCATTACGTCATACGCGCCGCCATAGGCCTTACGCGTAATGACAGTTACACGCGGAACCGTTGCTTCGCTAAACGCGTAAAGCAATTTCGCTCCGTTCGAAATAATTCCGTTCCACTCTTGATCGGTTCCAGGCAAGAATCCAGGTACGTCTTCCAACACCAATAACGGAATGTTAAACGCATCGCAGAATCTTACGAAACGTGCAGCCTTGTTGCTGCTCTTAATGTCTAATACTCCGGCCAAAAACGCTGGCTGATTCGCAACAATACCTATGCTTCTTCCAGCAAGGCGTGCAAACCCGACAACAATATTTTCAGCATAATCTTTATGTACTTCCAACCAAGACTCTTCGTCTACCAAGGCAGCAACCACTTCTTTGATGTCATACGGCTGATTCGGATTGGCAGGTATAATTCCATTCAACCCTTCTCTTCTTTCATTGCCCGGTTCGTATGGCAGGCGTGCTGGAGTTTCCTCGCAGTTTTGCGGCATGTACGAAAGCATTTGACGAATCACCTTCAGCGCAGCCACATCGTTCTCTGCGGTCAAATGCGTTACACCACTCTTCGTGCTGTGTGCACTGGCTCCGCCCAAATCTTCACTGCTCACTTCTTCGTGTGTTACGGTCTTCACTACGTTCGGACCCGTCACGAACATGTAGCTCGTGTTTTCCACCATAACAATGAAATCTGTTAAGGCCGGAGAGTACACCGCGCCACCCGCGCAGGGTCCCATGATTGCACTCAACTGTGGCACTACTCCGCTGGCTTGAACATTCTTGTAGAAGATGTCGGCATAGCCGCCAAGACTCACCACGCCTTCTTGAATACGCGCACCACCACTGTCGTTTAGACCAATTAACGGCGCGCCGTTTTTCATGGACAAGTCCATGATTTTGCAAATCTTCTGCGCGTGCGCTTCTGCAAGCGATCCGCCCATTACGGTAAAATCTTGAGAGAAGACATACACCAAGCGACCGTTGATTTTACCGTATCCGGTAACCACACCGTCGCCCAAATATTTTTCATTTTCCAATCCGAAATTGGTACTGCGGTGTGTTACCAGCATTCCGATTTCTTCGAAAGAGTTTGAATCTAACAACACCTCTATACGCTCACGAGCTGTGAGCTTTCCTTTCTTGTGCTGCGCTTCTATGCGCTTCGCTCCTCCACCCAATAAAGCTTCCTGCTTCTTCTGTTCGAGATTGGCTAATTTTTCTTGCATGCAATAAGTATAAGTTTATTCCGCCGTTCCGGCTACATCGAATTCCACAACCACTTCCGTTCCTCCATTGTTAAACATGCATCTATCGGCTAAGCGTTGCATTAAAAAGACACCTCTTCCGTGAGGCAATTCAATGTTTTCAGGGGCGGTGGGGTCTGGTAAATTTTCGTAATCGAAACCTGGACCCTCATCCGTTATGATAAATCGTAAAGTCTTTTCGTTCTCTAACTCGAATGTTAAAGAAACCTGTAAGTCTGTATTCAAACGGTTGCCATGAACTACGGCGTTGTTCACCGCTTCTGTTAAGCAAATCAATACTTCTCCGTAAAAATCTTCCTTTACCTTGTATTCACTACACACATCGTCTACTAGCTTCTCAGCTAAATGTATGCTTTCAAGCACGGATGGAAAGCGAAGTTGTCTGCGACCTTGGATCATGAATTAATTTTTGCGTATCAAAAATGAGAAAAAAATCGCGACTTTCCATTTATTTCTTTCAGGAATTTCTGAAATAGCGTTGCGTCTTCTCTTTGTAGTAGGGTTTCAAATTAGGAGAAACAGAGCGCAAGGTCTCTACTCCCTTTTGTTTGTTCTTCAAAAACTCTTCGTATTTCTTCGGGTTTCCCACCGGGGCATTAATGGCTTCGTTGCTCTTGCGCTCTTCATCCATCTCACGCACGCGCTCAGCTTCTTCGGCCTTCAACAAGCGAATCATGATGTCGTTCTGACGTCGAATACTCTCCTCGGTAATCTGATTGTTTACAATGTCGCGCTGAAGCTTCTCCATCTCTTTGGCAATCTGCTTCATTTCATTACCCGCTCCGCTTCCGTCTTCATTCAATTCATTTGCCTTCTCTTCCATCATCTTGCGAATGGCTGCTTGCTTTGCGGCCATCTGCGCCAATTCTTTCGCCTGGCCTTCGTCGCCACCGCTCTTCGATCCGCCGGAATTGTTCTTGCCCTGATTCTGTCCTTTCTTGCGCGCTTCTTCCAACTGCTTCTGCAAACCTTCTTGCATGCGCTTCATCTGCGCAGCCGAAGCTTTGCTCTTGCCTTTCCCTTTGCCCTTTCCACCAGGTTTATTGCAGCTTCCCTTTCCTTCCTTCTTCGATTGCGATTCAGATTGCATCTGCGCTTGCATCTGTTGCAACGCATCGTCTAACAGCAACGCTAAGTTGTTGTACCCGGTCATAGCAGACTGCTGGTTCTGCGCAATGCGTCCCATGTTTCCATCTGGAAAATCTTTCATGACGCGGTCGAGGTTCGCGTTGATCTCGTTAATCTCATGATTCACGGTAGAGCTAATCTCGGGCACACGCTTACTTAACGCGAACAGACTGTCTTCGATCATGCGCGAATCGTCCTTCAGCTTGCGCTGACGTTGCGCCAAGGTCCTCACGCGCGGGTCGTTCGCCATGGTTTTCTTTGTCTCTTCCATGAGCGCCTCCTGATCGAAGCTCACCGAAAGAATGTTCTCTAACAAGGCGCGCATGGCGGCCATGTCTTCTTCATGCTGCTCTTGCTCTGCGGCTTCCATGCCGTCTTGCATTTCTTGAGCCATCTGCTTCATCTTCTCTGCGGCTTTCTTCTGCGACTTCGAAGCGTTGGCTTTCTTGTTTTGCTTCAATTCGGAAGAAGACTTCTCTTGCTCGTCGTCAATCTCTTTCTTCAATCCGTCTGTATCCGGAATCTCTTGCGGATTCTCCAATTCCTTGTTCAACTCTTCTGCCTCTTCCAATTCCTTCTTCACGTCTTCGAACTCTTTGTTCAACTGCTCTTGCTCTTTCAATTTTTCTTCCGCACTCTTCGATTCGTCGTTGGCTAGCTTTTCTTGTTTGTCGGCCAATTCATTGAGTTTCTCGGTGGCTTCCTTCAACTTTTCTTCAACTTCTAATTCTTTGAATTGCTCCAACGCTCGATCCAATTCTTTCTCTAAATCTTCGGTCGTAAGATTCATTTTTTCTATTTCTTTTCGAAGCTCGTCTTTATTCAATTCGTTCATGAGCTTCTGAAGTTCCTGCATCATTTCCTTCATTTCAGGACTGAGCATTTCGTTCATCAGGCGTTCCAACTCTTTTTGCTTTTCAGCCAACTGCTCATCTTTCTGCTCTTGGTTGCGCTGCTGGTTCTGCTTTTGAATTTCTTTAACCTGCTCTTCCAATTTTTTCTGACGCTCAATGAGGTCTTCCAATTTTTTCTTGTCTTGCCAATTCAGATTTTGCTTCTCGAGCATTTCGCGTTCGAGTTGCTTCATTTCTTTTTGAAGTTTTTCCGCTTCGCGCAAGCTCGATTCCAATTGGTCTTTGATGCTTTCGCTTTGCTCGTTGCGCATTTCTTTCAGTTCTTCTTCGGTCGGATTCACGAATTGTCTTACTTGGGAGCGTGTGCTCTTCGCGCCGTGCACGCCGTCGTTGTCCCACACTTCGAAGAAGTAATTCACTTCATCGCCGGGCTCTAGATTGAAGATTGAGAAATCTACTGCGTGGAAAAACTGATCTCCGGTTGTACCCACTTCAAACTGAATGGGCAACACTGTTGCGCTTTCTACGGCCTTACCGTCGCGCATGTGAACGGCGGTGAAGGTGAGTTTCGTAAGGCCGTAATCGTCTTGAATACCTCCGGTGAAATAGTGAACGTAACGTGAAGTAGAATCGGTTTCATCTTGAACGCTTATGCTTGGGTATCCGTCGGCCACTACGTTCACTTGATACGACAGGGCGTTTCCGTTTTGCA
>CAZEFR010000010.1:0-6848 GCA_964511555.1 uncultured Chryseobacterium sp. | reverse complement strand
GGGTATCCGTCGGCCACTACGTTCACTTGATACGACAGGGCGTTTCCGTTTTGCACTTGATCGTTTTGAGGAATGACGCTGTATGCAAAATTCTGCGAAGCATTTTCGCGGTGCTCGAATCCGTTTGAAGTTTCTTCGAACGGCAATTTACCTGCGGCTGTTTCGAAGAGAACAGCGGAGGTATTTTCACCGGCGATTTTCCAGGTGAGTTGTGTGCCTTCGGGAACCAATAGATCGCCGGTGTTGTTCACCACGGCGTTCTCTTTTTTCAAGTAAGAAGGGTAGTTCACTTCAATCTGAAACTGCGTCAGCTTGGGCATTTGCAGCACATCGAGGTTGTATCCCTTGCTGTGAAATTTTCCGCCGTGAAAAACAATCACAGCGTCTTCCTTCACATTCGCAAGGGTGTAAGAGAAGTCAATGTTGCTCTTCTTCAACATTTGAAATTTCTGTCCGTTTACTTCAATGAAAACTTGCGCTGGAATTTCCTTTCCTGTCACTTGCATGCGCACCTCGTAGTCTGTGTTTTCAATCGCCGTTAAGGTGTCGTTCAACATTTCCATGGTGAAAGGGGCTTCCTCTTCAATGATCTCATTGTAGCGCAGCAGACGGTCGGTAGGTTTCAGAATGAAGGAGGGTGTGATTAAAAACAACACCCCGAAAACGCCCACCAACGGAAGCAGGTAGCGCAAATATTTTTTGTTCTTCTTCACATCAATGGCCGCTGTGAAAGGCACGGGGCGCAGGGCTTGCATGCGCTGTGCTATGCTCGCTTGAAGCAAACTACTTTCCGCATGTTCGTTCAGTTGTGATTGAAGTTGAAGGGTATTCAGAAGTCGATCGTCTACTTCCGGAAAATGTTGACCAATAATTTTAGCAGCTTGTTCGTAGGAAATGTGCCTTCCCAATTTCAACATAGAAAAAAATGGCAATGCAATTCTTGAAACCAAGAAGTAAGCAGCAGAGGCTAAAAATCCGAAGAAGAAAATGGTTCGAACGGTTGGACCGAAGTGACCAAAGTATTCGAGTGTAACGAGAATGAGATAGAGTCCTAAGAAAAGTGCGGCTACATACAAAAGCCCTTGAACCATGCGGTTCTTGTAGTACTTCCGAATGAAGTCGTCTAAGCGTTGTATGAGTTGTTCGTATGCGTTCATGCCACTTTCTTCAGCATTGAAAGATACAAACGAAATTGTTTGACACTTATTTTTTCGGAACGGAAATGCACACGTTTTGCGCTTCGGTGAAGAATCGCAGCGCTTCCCATCCGCCTTCGCGGCCCACGCCCGATTGTTTCACTCCACCAAACGGCGTGCGCAAGTCTCTTTCCAACCAACAGTTCACCCACACAATTCCGGTTTGAAGATTTCCTGCAAGACGGTGCGCCACGCTAACGTTGGTGGTCCAGATGCTGGCTGCTAATCCGTATTTCGTGCTGTTCGCCAAGGCCTGCACTTCTTCTTCCGTTTCGAAGGGTTGAAGGGTAATGACCGGACCGAAGATTTCTTCCTGATTGGTTCTGCATGAAGCGTTCAAACCCTCGATGATCGTGGGTTGCATGAAGTAACCTCTAGCGTTTTCACCTTCAAGAATTACACGTTCGCCACCGCAAATAACGGTGCCTCCTTCTTGCTTCGCCAATTCAACAAAAGAAAGTACTTTGTTCAGGTGTGGTTCGCTCACTAGAGCGCCCATTTTCGTTTTGTCTTCGGAAGGATTTCCTGGGACAATGCGCGAAACTTTTTCAATTAACGCTGCTTTGAATTTTTCGTAGATGCCGCTTTGCACATAGAGGCGCGATCCGCAAAGGCAGATCTGTCCTTGGTTTGCGAAGGATGTTCGAACAGTGGTTGAAAGCGCTTCATCGAAATCGCAATCGTTGAAGATGATGTTCGCATTTTTTCCACCCAACTCCAACGACATCTTTTTGAACTTCGGTGCCACCACAGAAGCAATGTGAGCGCCTGTTGCGGTGCCGCCTGTAAACGAGATGGCTTTAATGCCGTTGTGCTGCACAATGGCCTCTCCGGCTTCCGGGCCGTATCCGTGAACAATGTTCAATACCCCCGCAGGCATGCCTGCTTCCGCGCAAAGTTTTGAAAACAGGTAAGCGGTATACGGAGTAATTTCTGAAGGCTTCGCCACCACGCAGTTTCCTGCAGCCAAGGCTGGCGCTATTTTCCAAGTGAATAAATACAAAGGAAGGTTCCAAGGCGAAATACATCCGACCACGCCAATGGGCTTGCGCAACGTGTAGTTAATGTATTCGGTATTCGGATGAGCCTCGCTTGCGAAGTGCAGAATGCCTGTTGCGAAGAAGCGAATGTTGGCTTCAGCGCGAGGAATATCTACTGCGCGAGAAAGCGAAATTGGCTTTCCGTTGTCGAGGGTTTCGGCTTGCGCAAGTGCCTCGGCATTGGCTTTTATCAGGTCTGAAAGGCGAATAAGCACTTCTGAGCGCTTTTCCACAGAAAGATTTGACCACGAAGGGAAGGCCGCTTCAGCGGCCGTAACTGCCGCGTCTACATCGGCTTGTTCGCTGCGCGGAATAAGGCTGTATACCTTACCAGTAGAAGGATCTACGTTATCTATGGTCTGTCCGGAAACAGCAGAAACAAACGTTCCGTTGATGTAGTTCTGAAGTGAAATCACAGGCTTATTTTTAAAAAACGAAGATAGAAATAGAAAAATACTTGCTGTTATGAAAAGAAAGTATTTATTTTGCAGTCGCTTTTCGAAGGAGAAGTGAGATTGCCCGATCGTCTAATGGCAGGACAACTGTTTTTGGTGCAGTTTATATAGGTTCGAATCCTGTTCGGGCAACGATCAAAAAGCCGCTTCAATGAAGCGGCTTTTTTTATTCTTAATTTGCAAAAAATATTCGCATTGAAAAACATTGCTATTCTCGGTTCAACCGGCTCAATCGGAACTCAAACTCTTGAAGTGATTCAAGAACATCTCGATCAATTTTGTGTGGAAGTGTTAACGGCACACAGCAATAGCGCGCTGCTTATTCAGCAAGCGTTGAAGTT
Source organism: uncultured Chryseobacterium sp. (assembly GCA_964511555.1). Lineage (GTDB taxonomy): Bacteria > Bacteroidota > Bacteroidia > Flavobacteriales_D > Sanyastnellaceae > CAIZGX01. The sequence continues at coordinate 3,816 of CAZEFR010000010.1, read as the reverse complement.
CAATCCGAATGCAGTTGTTATTTCCGACGAATCGAAATACGCTGAAGTGAAGGAAGGTCTCGCATCCACAGACATTAAGGTGTATGCGGGAAAGCAAGCGTTGGAGCAGATTGTAGAGATGGACAGCATAGACATTGTGCTAACCGCATTGGTAGGCGCAGCGGGACTTCCTCCAACGGTGCGCGCTATTCTTGCGAAGAAAAACATTGCACTCGCGAACAAAGAAACCTTGGTTGTTGCGGGAGAAATTATTACGCAACTCGCGAAAGAAAACGGGGTGAATATTTATCCGGTCGACAGCGAGCACAGCGCTATTTTCCAGTGTTTGGCTGGAGAGTGGCACAACCCTATTGAGAAGATTGTTCTTACTGCGAGTGGTGGTCCGTTTAGACAAAAGCCTGCTGAAGAGTTGGCAGAGGTGACCAAGGCGCAAGCGTTGAAGCATCCGAATTGGACCATGGGCGCGAAGATTACCATTGACTCTGCAACCCTTATGAACAAAGGGTTAGAGGTTATTGAAGCAAAATGGTTATTCAATTTGAAGCCTTCACAAATAGACGTGGTGGTTCATCCGCAAAGTATTATTCACAGTTTGGTTCAGTTCGAAGATGGCAGCATGAAAGCGCAGTTGGGATTGCCCGACATGAAGTTGCCGATCTTGTACGCCATGGCTTATCCGCAACGCGTCAAGACCGACTGGCCGCGCTTCAACTTCATGGATTATCCGCAGTTCACGTTTGAGAAGCCACGCATTGAAGTGTTCCGTTGTTTGGGTCTTGCGTTCGAGGCATTGGAGCAGGGCGGCAATGCGCCATGCATTTTGAATGCAGCGAATGAAATTGCAGTAGCTCGATTCTTAAACGACGAAATTAAATTCCTTCAAATCGCCGAAACGGTAGAGAAGACACTTCAAAAAGCATCGTTCCTAGCGAAGCCTTCGTTGGAAGAATTAATTGCGAGTGATGCCGAGGCGCGGGGGATTGCGAAAGAAATTTCGTTAGCGTAACTCCGGCGCGTGCGGTGATTAAGAAGTCTATTCGCCGCAAATATGCGGTGAATAATTCTTATATTTGCCGCTATCAACTCAGAAGCCATGGCAAAATACATCTACGAATACAAGAACTGGACTGATTTTACTTGGCAAGATTCAATCATTAATTCCATCTTCGGAGAGGTGAGATTAAGACAGGGCAAAATCATCGGGCAAATGAATGCCTTAGGATTCTCGGCAAAAGAAGAAGCAACACTTACCGCATTAACGCTCGATGTTGTTAAATCTTCGGAAATAGAGGGTGAACTGCTCAACTTTGATCAAGTGCGCTCTTCCATTGCAAGACGCTTAGGAATTAATTCTGCGGGGCTGGTTAAAAGCAGTCGTCACATTGAAGGAATTGTTGAAATGATGCTTGATGCTACACAACGATTTGATTCTCCACTAACAGAAAAACGTTTGTTCGGCTGGCATGCAGCGCTCTTCCCAACCGGATACAGCGGACCGTATGCCATTGAAGTCGGATGTTATCGCACCGGGGAAATGCAGGTCGTTTCAGGTGCAATGGGCAAAGAAAAAATACATTACGAGGCCGTAAAACCCGTGTTTGTAAAAGCCGAAATGAAGAAATTCATAACCTGGTTTAATAAAGACAACTCACTTGATCCAGTTCTAAAAGCAGCTATAGCACACTTCTGGTTTATCATTATCCATCCGTTCGACGATGGAAACGGTCGCATAGCTCGTGCTCTAACCGATATGGTGCTTGCTCGCGCTGAAGGAAGCGGAGAGCGCTTTTACAGCATGTCTAGCCAAATATTAGAAGAACGAAAAATGTATTACACCGTTTTACAAAAAGTTCAACACAGCAAGAACGACATAACGGAATGGCTAAACTGGTTTCTTCATTGTCTTCGAAACGCAATGCTTGCAACAGAAAAAACGACACAACAAATTATCATAAAATCCGCATTCTGGAAATACCACGAAAAGACTTCAATTAACGAAAGACAAAGAAAAATACTGAACATGCTGCTCGACAATTTCGAAGGGAAATTGCAAAGTTCGAAATGGGCGAAAATCAATAAAACATCATCAGACACTGCCTTGCGCGACATTAAAGACCTCGTAGAAAAACGAATATTACAACAAACAAAAGAAGGCGGCAGAAGCGTGAATTACGAGCTTGTAAAAAAGTGGCGAGTACAATAAATTCCTACCTCAACTCCGCCGAACACTCTGTCTGCAAGCCTTGCAAAATGCGCTGCATGCTCTTCTCTACAACCTCATCAGTTAAAGTTTGTTGAGCGTCTTGAAGTATGAATTTCAATGCGTATGACTTCTTTCCTTCCGGAAGATTCTTGCCTTCGTAAACGTCGAACAAATTCACTTCCTTCAATAATTTCTTTTCACTTTTTAAAGCTGACTGACGTAGGCTTTCGAACGTTGTTTCCTTATTCAACAACAACGATAAATCGCGACGAACCCATGGGAATTTATTCAACGGTTGGAAGGCATTGCGCTGCTGCGCCTTCAACTTTTCTAACGTATCGAAATCAAATTCAGCATAAAATACTTCCTGCTCCACATCGGTCATTTCCTGAATAGCAGCGTTCACTCTTCCCAACTTCACCAACGATTTTTTCTGAGAAGAAAGCTCCATTCCATAAGCGAAAATGGGAGAGTCTTGAATTGAAATCACATCGACTTGCTGAATGCCCAAAGCATTCAAAATATTTTCTACCGCCGCTCGCAACTGCGCCAATGACGAAGCATTGCCGCTGTTCTTCCAAGACTCAGCGCTTTCCTTTCCACACAACCACAACGCTAGTTTGCGTTTCTCTTTGTATCCGTTTTCCGTCTTGCGGTACTCCTTTCCAATTTCAAACAAACGAAGATCTGTAGCACGGTGCTTTTCATTCAACGAAATGCTTTCCATTCCACCAAACAACAACGTGCTGCGCATGTGCGACAAATCTTTGCTCAACGGATTCAACAACGAAACGCTGTTCACACCAAACGCCGCATCGAACGCTTCAGCGTACTTGCTTTTTGTAAGCGACATGTTCATGATTTCAGTGTAGCCCTCTGCCACCAACAAGTCGGCAAGACGGAAGTGCAAACTCTCTGTTTTTCCCTTGGTGTTCAAGGAAAGCGTCATACGCGATGGAAGCTCTACTTTGTCGTATCCGTAGATGCGAAGCACCTCTTCCGCAACGTCTGCCGGACGCGTTACTTCAACGCGATTGTAAGGCACAAGCACCTTCCAGCCGTCTTCGGTTGAAGAAACTTCGAACTGCAAATCGTTCAATATGGAAACAACTGTTTCGCTTGGAATGTCGATTCCCAACAACGATTTCAAATAATTTTTCTGAACTGAAATTTCTGTTTTCGGAAGTACAACCGGATAAACATCTTGGGCTTCAACCAACTCTGCATTCGGATTTTCAGCTTGAATTAATTCCCACGCACGCGCTAACGCATTTGGAATTCCGTCTACAGCCACGCCTCTTTCAAAGCGGAACGAAGAATCGGAATGTATCTGATTGCGCTTCGCGCTCTTGCGCACACGCACTGCATTGAAGCACGCACTTTCAAAAACAACGAACGAATCTTCTGCACTCACGCCCGCATTTTTTCCACCCATAACACCACCCATGCAAAGCACTTCGTTTTGGTTGGAAATAACCACGTCTTCGCTGGTGAGTTTGCGCGATACACCATCAAGTGTTTCTAACGCTTCATCTGTATTTGCATTTCGAACCGTGATCGTCTGATTCGCAAAATCATTCGCCTTGAACACGTGCAGCGGTTGACCCAATTCA
>CAZEFR010000009.1:0-57604 GCA_964511555.1 uncultured Chryseobacterium sp. | reverse complement strand
GCGAGTGCTATTCTGTCGGGTTACTTTTTATTCTCTTTGATGCCTAATTCTTTTACACGCATTGAGTGGATCGTAATTGCCATTATAGTTGCTGTATTCGCAAATATTGGAGATTTAATCGAATCTCAGATTAAACGTATAAAGGGAGTTAAAGATTCTGGAAAATTGTTGCCAGGTCACGGAGGTGTTTTAGATCGATTTGATGGCTTGCTTATAGCTTTACCACTTGTAATTATATATTTGATTTTGTTTTAATATGACTATTCACAAAGAGGGATTTAAAATTTTAGGTGGAACTCTACTTTCTTCAACTATTTTGGTTGGTGGTGCATTTTTGTTGTTCGACATGGCTTTAATATGGATTCTTACGGCTGTGGCTTGCGGCATAGTTTTCTTGCTCTTCTTACAGTTTTTCCGGTTGCCGTATCGAGAAAATCGCGCCACTGAAAATGAATTGGTTGCGCCTTGTGATGGTAAAGTTGTGGTTATTGAAGAAGTTGAAGAGCCTGAGTACTTTCAGGGAAAGCGCATTCAAGTTTCAATATTCATGTCCCCATTGAACGTGCATGCGAATTGGACGCCTTGCTCGGGTGTAGTGAAGTATTTCAAGTATCACCCAGGATTGTTTTTGGTGGCTTGGCACCCAAAGAGTAGCACGGAGAATGAGCGCACAACAGTTGTGGTTGAACACGCTCCTGGAAAAGATGTGTTGCTTCGTCAAGTAGCGGGAGCTGTGGCCAGACGTATCGTTTGGTATGTAAATGAAGGTGATAAATTAAATACAAACGATCAGTTTGGATTTATTAAATTCGGAAGTCGTGTTGATTTATATTTCCCATTAGGAACTGAAATTGTAGCGAATATCGATGATATAACGAAGGGTAACGAAACGGTAATTGCTCGTTGGAAGTAACCGAGATTACGGTAAAAAAAAAAGGTCTGAGTGTTCAGACCTTTTTTTTGAGATGACTTTTTCTTAGTTGTTAGGAGCACCACCTTGTTCCTTCACTGGAGCACCACCGGGTGTTCCAGGAGCTGGAGCGTTTGGATCTGGTTCAACGTTTCCTTTAATACGAACAACTTTAACAGGCTCATTTACCGCGTTAGAGTTAATGGTAACTGATTTGTTGATTGGACCTGGGCGTTTTGTATCATACTTCACTTGAATGATTGAAGATCCACCTGGTAAAATTGGAGTAGTGTCGCAAGTTGGAACTGTACATCCGCAAGATCCTTTGCACTTACTCAAAGTCAATGGTTCAGTACCAGAGTTGGTAACTTTGAATTCACAAGCTCCGTTGCCACCGAAGGCTACCGTACCGTAATCGTGAACTTCTTTGTCAACTGTTATAGCAGGGCCAGTTACTAATTGTGCTTGTGCATTTGCAGTGATAGAAAATCCGATTGCAATAGCTAAAGAGAAAATTACTTTTTTCATGATGTCTTGTTGTTTAAAATTATTCGATGACTTCACCTTTGATCGTTAACACGGTTGGTTTTGCTTCTGGATTATTCCAGTTAACCATGACTGTTTTTGTGAAAGGTCCCATTCTGTTGGTGTCGTAATGAACAGTGATAGAAATACTTTTCCCAGGCTCAATGGTTGTGTTTGGATCACATTTAGGAGTGGTACAGCCGCATGAACCTTGACATGAGCTAATAATTAAATTTTGATCGCCTGTATTTGATAATTCGAATGTGCAATTTCCATCAGAACCTTTTTTAACTTGACCGTAGTTATGTTCTGTTTCATTTGGAGTCAACATAGGAGCTCCGAAAGTTGTGATTTTTCCAGGCTGCGCTTCAGCACATCCAGCTAGGCCCAAGAAGAAGGCCACTGCAGCAAAAAGGGTAAAGTTGATTTTCATATTATTGATAGTTATTTTTCAAATATCGGTAAGATTTTTTAAAGTCGCTAATGAATAACCAAAAGCGTGCCACTTCGCACAAATTGAGGTGAATTTTCAGTTAAGGTGTAAATGCCGTTAGGAAGGTGGAGAACATTCAGAACTCTTCGTTCACCCATACCAAATTCACTTAATACAAGTCTACCTTGAGTATCTCTCACTTCAATCGTGCTAGAGAGGTTCAGTCCTGTTAAGGAAACTGATTCGTTAGCCGGGTTAGGGAATAGTGTGAATTGTTCTTGCTCAATGTCAGAAATGGACACCACAAAGGAACTCGCTGAACAGCCGAATTCATCGATATATGTGCATGTAAAGAAATCTCCTAAACTATCAGGGACAGAAACAAGTGAATTCACTTCAATGGTGCCGTCAATAAGCCAAGAAGTATTGTCTTGGATAGCGCAATTGGTGCAGAAGACAGAGTTGTCTTCAAAGGTTAGGACAGGTGTTGTTCCTCCGTTCACAAGAATCGTATTAGCAGGGCTATTTGCCGAAATGCCGTTGAGAGTGCAGGTTAAATAGGGGTTGTACTCATTAGCGTTGGTATAGTTAAAGTCATAAAACTCTAAATAAGAAAGTGGAATATTACCAATGCCATTCCCCAAAAAAAGTTCGCAGTACAAGTCATTGATTGGATCTGTCACGTTCACGAATGTCGCTGGTAAAGGGGCGCAACCTTCGGTTGGAGTAAAGTTAAGAGCGGGTTGAATGACCAATAGGCTCGCTGAAATTTCCGAGGTGCAGCCCGAAGAGTTAGACGATTGTGCGGAATAATGGCCGTTTTGATAACCGCCATTTTGAAGGGTACTAACAGCATTACTACCAGTGGTAAATAGCGTTCCATCTAAAAAGTATTGAGTTGTGAGACCAGCACAGTTACTGCAGAGAATTGCTCCGTATACAGAGGTAATTACTGGCGTTGGTGGACTTGCGAGTACGTTTACCTCTGGGCCAGAGGCAGTGTATGACTGGGTGCCAACAAAGCAAGTTAGTTCAGTAGAAAAGATGCCGTCGCTGGAATAGTTTATTGTAGAGGATGCATTCAGCGAATAGTCTGTTCCAGCGGAGTTGAATGAACAGGTTACGCCGGGGTAAGACGGAGTTGTATTTGTAACTTCAATAGCCAGTGGGCTGCATCCTTGGGTCACGCTTAGAGAAAATGAAGGCGTGATGACTAAGAGGCTATCTGTAGAACTAGAACATCCGAATTGATTGGTTACTATGGCTTGAAAATAACCATTGTAATCTTCGTTTGTTATGCTTAATGGATTGCTTGAAATGTTTAGAGGGTTTTCATTTAATAGCCAGCTTACAGCACTTCCGCTTTCTAAATTGATTACTTCGAGAGTTTCTCCAGATGTTTCAATTATGGAAGAGTTGGGATCTGGGTATACATATACAGCCTCTGCCGTGTAGCTTCCTGTTACATTTCCTACAGAGCATGTAAGTGTTGGACTATAATTGCCCGGGTTTTCGTAATTGAACGCGAAACTATCTTCAATTGGAAATATTAAACCATTAATTTCACTCTGTACCACACAATTTAAGCCTTCAACATAATCTGTGGTATTTATAATTTCGGTTTGAAGTGGACTGCATCCTTCTGCAACAGTAAGTTCGAATTGTGGTTGAATTACAAGTGTCGAAACACTTTCAGTTGAACAGCCGTTCATATCTGTATATGTGGCAGAGTAATATCCGTTTTCATACACGCCATTCAGTAACGTTGAAATTTCATTTGTAGAGGCAGTCAACTGTTCGTTATCAAGACTCCAACTAACCGCATGGTTTAACTCATTGTTTGTGACTGAAACCTGTCCAAAACTCCACGCTACATTCGGCGCTTCCGGATGATTGAAAACAGTGATGGTGTCGAGGGTGTAAGTGGTCGAGTTGATTCCAGAGTAACAATATACGCTTGGAAGGTAGATGCCTGGGTCGGTGAATGTAAATTCGAAACTTCCATCGAAAGTAACATAATCAAGGCCTGGAATAAGAATTTCACATTCAATACCGGCTGGCATCGTTGTGTTATTGACGAAACTTGTTGTGAGTGGAGAACACCCTTCGCTTAAGCTAGCCGACGCGTTAACTTCGATTACAAAGTAAAAGCTTGTGTCAGATGTGCACCCAAACTCATTTGAATAAACCACGGCATAATTTCCGTTCTGAAAGTTATTGTTGAAGAAGCTATTTAGACTGTTGTTGTTTTCAGCAAAATCAAGTGCAACGCCATTGAGAAACCAATGCGTATTAAAACTTGTATTGTTTGTTAAAGACAGTGTTCCAGAGGCGTACGTTAAACCTGGAGCCGAAGGGATTTCGAATGATTCAATAGGGGCGTTTTGCAAAGAATAGTATGTGTTTCCTAAAGCATAACAAACCTGAGTAACAGTGAAGGTCTCAGGCGCATTCATAGTATAGGTGTACGGAGAACTGAAAATTGAACCGGGTATATTTGAATTTTCAAAGTGACAGTCCAAATTTTCAGACGATTGAGTTGTGTTTGTAAAATGAACTTGGTTGGGTCCGCACGGATTACTTTGTTCAATAGAATAGGTAGGAACAACGAAGTAAACCGAGTCTGAAATGCTCACGCAGCCAAATTCGTTTGTTGTTTGAGCGCGGAAGTAACCTTCTGATTGGTAACCCTCTGAAGCGTTAATTGTTGCTGCAGTGCTCGGGTAAACGTTATCATTGAAAAACCACTCGAAGGAGTCAGCTGTATTGTAAGTTGCTACAATCATTGGATAGTCTAATTCAACTGATGCTGTTTCCGGAAGCTCTGATACTACAATGGGTTCTGTTATGGCCGAGGAGATTTCTAATCCTTGGAAATAGTTGAAGTGAATTTCGAAGGTGCCAGGTTCGTTGTAGTTGTGCTCGTATGTGGAAGCACAATAATTCAAGATTGTTCCATCTCCAAAATCAATAACGCAGGAGTCCGAGGCAGAGAACAGCGTTTGATTGTAGGCGATCAGGTTTTGAAATTGACAAATTTGAATGCTCGAAACAGAAATTGAGGCTACGTTGTACTCGCAACTGAAGTCGCTTGTATTGGCGTTGGGGTCGTAATTGTTCGCTTCAGGATCTGTGCACCCGATGTATATACAAGATAAATCACTTTCGTTTGCTGCAGGGTTGAAATTGTTTGCATCAGGATCGGTACAGCCTAATATGACGCAACTGCCGTTATCTACATTGGCGCTTGGATTGAAATTTGAGGCATTCGGATTCGTACAACCAAGTACAATGCATGTGAGGTCGGTACCGTCACAGTTCTCATCAATATTATTTCCACAGATTTCAATGGCGGCGGGATTAATACTACTGTTATTGTCGTTGCAATCGCCCAGAGCAGTACCGTTTAGATAATAGTTCGATCCTGGCGAGGCGCAGGCGAATATAGAAGAGGTGTAGAAGCCGTCTTGATCTGTATCTAAGTAATAAAAATTATACGGCAGTCCCTCGTCAATCTCTGCATTACAATTATCATCAATACCATTGCAAATTTCTGAGGCTGTTGGCCGAATGCCTGCGTTGGAATCATTGCAGTCTTGGTTGTTCGTAACGAAGCCCGCACCGACGTTACTGCATGAATTAATTGGGTTTCCGGCTCCAAAGCCATCTGAATCTGAGTCGGCATAGTAATTCAAAAAAGTCAGTCCGTCATCTATTAGATTGTTACAATTGTCATCAATTGAATTACAAATTTCATTAGCGTTGGGCTGAATATTCGCGTTGTTGTTGTTACAATCGAGATTGTTCGTAACATAGTTGCCGACGATCGGGGTGCATGAATTAATAGGAGTGCCCGCACCGAATCCGTCAAGATCGGTGTCTATATAATAATTTACGAACACAAGTCCTTCATCTGTTTGTCCGTTACAATTATCGTCTATGGCATTACACACTTCTGTCGCGCCAGGTCTAATTAATGCGTTAGCATCGTTACAATCACCGTTATTGGTAACATAGCCTGCAGGAATTGAACAAGCACTTAGGCTTATACTTGGGTTACCAAATCCATCAGCGTCTGCATCGGCGTAATAGGTCAAAAAGGTGAATCCTTCATTAATAAGTCCATCACAATCATCATCTATTGTGTTACATATTTCAATAGCATTCGGATTAACTGCAAAGTTGTTATCGTTGCAGTCTGTTGAATTGGTTACGTATCCCAAAGGTTGAGTACAAGAGGAAAGTGGAGATGCGAGATTTCCAAAAGAATCAGAGTCTGAGTCAGAGTAGTACGTTATTGGTAGAATGCAAGAGCCGTCATTTACCGTAGCAATTGGTAAGTAATTGCAAGCGGTAGGAATGGTGCAGCCACTTACGATGCAAGACCCATCGTAAAAGTTGGCATTTGGATTATAATTGGAAGAGGTGGGGTATATACATCCGGGAATATCACAAGAGCCATCGTCGATACCAGCTGTTGGTGAAAAATTCATCGCAAGTGGATTTGTGCATCCCGGGGTTTGAGCAAGCGTGAATAAGTTCATTCGAACTATGGGGATTTTCGCCATGAAGAAAAGCCCGTTACTTTCAGGGTATTGAACAAAGCTTGTTTGGTCAATGGCATTTCCACTTCGACACACTCTAAAGGCCTGCGAACCAACGGTGTTTCCCACCATTACAATGTATATGCTGTCGTTGCTGAGCGTGAGAGATGTGGGCAGTTGAAGTGTAATAAGTTTTTCCTGTCCGAGAGTATTAATGTCCCAAGCGTTTACCGAATAAGGTAACGAGGTTGCTACAAGATTGCTAAAGTCGGTTCTATATATTTTTGCTTGAATAGTTGTACCTACTGCGGTACCCGGTCCAACAGCAACAGCAACAGAGGTGCACTTCACCGTGTTCGTATGACCTTCAAAGATGTTTCCAACTTGATAGGTTTGACCAGCGTAAAGCGCATTTGGCGTAAACTCATCCTGCATGAGGCCTTCATCACGAGCATACTGGTAGTCTGTTATGTAGTAATCTAATGTATCTCTGTTGTTCGATGGAGCTTCGTCGGTTTGGAATTGATTAATTTGATAGGCAATCCTAAAATACCCGGTAGTTGTTGTTGGAGTGAAAGCCGCGGTTAAGGTATAATTCCCTGTAGCTCCGGCTACAACATTGGAATTTGCCGTGGTTTGATTGTACAATGTTGCATTGACGGAATTAAGAACTTTTACATTTAGGTTCGTATTCGTTTGGGTTGCACTTCCTATGTTCGTTGCCTTGGCATTAAATTTAAAAGGAACAATCATTGTTTTCGGATACCTATCGTAGGGTAAGTCGTGAAAATCATTCGGTGGCACCGGAGTTGTATTCCCAAAAGTGGTGTAACGAGTGCTATTTATGGCTAAGTTGTTAATGCTTGGTTTGTAGACTGTAATGTCATCAATGGCCCAGTGATAATAATTTCCTGAAAATAGAAAGCGCAGCCGAACATTGGTTTGTCCTATGGCGCCCGCCGGAAAAGTAGCAGATTTCCATTCTGCCGTTGCACCTGGGAAATCGACTTGAGTAATCATATCTACCCATGTGGTTCCACTATTTATCGAGTACTGTACCTTTATGGTTGCACCGAAATTTCTGAATTGTTGCTGAAAAGTTACGACTGCACCCGTGACGCCTGATAGAGAAAATTGATTTGAAATGAGCCAAGCTGTGTGCGGTCCGGGGTCTGGACCTGTTCCAAATCCGCCACATTCATTGTCATTATCGTCCCAATAATTCGAATCGAAAATCATGAATCCGTTGCTTTGGGTAACGGAATTGAAAGCAGAGCTTCCACCTGAACATGAGCCACGTGAGGTTATAGCATTGCTTGGTGTGGTCAATGGCCCGCGATATTCCCAAACGCCAATACCTGAAGCGCTCCCATTACTCCATGTGGCAGGAAGCCCGCCTGAAAAATCCCAAGAATGCAACGGAACTCCTAAAACTTGAGCAGAAGCAAATTGTTGCGTAAAGCAGATTATACAAAGAGTTATGAAAGCCCGATTCAGCATCTGCTCAAAAATAAGGTATTGCGCATTAACAAACAAGGCTATTTAATTCTATTTATTGAAGAGTAACTGTTGAGGAGTTTTATCGAATTCTATCGGGATTGTTCTTTAAAAACGAGTCCCAACTTTTGTAATTTCCTTTAGCTGCCAAAGGCGAGCTAGTCTGAAAATAATGACACACAGCGGCAGCAACACCGTCTGTTGCATCCATTTTTTTAGGCATATCGACTTGATTGATTTTTAAAATCTGCTGAAGCATAGCTGCTACTTGCTCTTTCGAAGCGTTACCGTTTCCAGTGATACTCTGTTTTATTTTCCGGGGAGCGTATTCCACCACAGAGAGTTTGTGACTAAGTGCAGCAGCGATAGCCACGCCTTGAGCCCTACCTAATTTCAACATAGACTGCACGTTCTTGCCGAAAAAGGGTGCTTCAATGGCGAGTTCATCTGGATGGAACTCTTCAATAATTTCGACACAACGGGTGAATATTTTTTCAAGTTTCAACGCATGATCGGAAATCTTGTCCATGCGGACAACATCCATAGCCAAAAGCGTCATTTTTTTGTCTTCCACACGAATAACACCATATCCTAAAATGCTAGTGCCTGGATCAATTCCTAAAATGATTCGTTCTTTTGTGCTCAAATGAATTTACTTTGAGCTTCAAAGGTAATCTGTTTCGTTAAAGACACTCTTCCCAAAATAACGATCGTAGTTCCATTTAGGAATATTCAAAAGCAAGATCATCTTAATGATTCGAGTTTTGCAATTTTCTTGAGTTCTTTAAAGTCGATTTCGGCATTGGTTAAGGAAGTGATTTTAGTGAGTGATCATTCAACAGATAGTTCAGTGGCACAAGTAGAATCCTTCAAAGAATTTAATTGGAAAGTCTTATCACTCCAGATCGAAAAAACGGGGAAAAAGGCTGCCTTGGAATTGGGAATTCAGGAAGCGAAAACGGAATACATTTGGACGCTAGATTCCGACGTTGAAATACTGAATTTGAATACAAGTCGTTTCCTAAAGTTTCAAAATGAATTGCACGAGGATCTTGTTATTCTCTCTGTGGAAATGAAGCCGGGAAGAAGGTTACTGGAAATTCTTCAATACAATGAATGGAGGTATATGCAGCTCTTGACATGGTTGAGTGCGCGGATGAAAATGCCCATGATGTGTAACGGAGCAAATCTGATTTTTAAGCGATCGGTTTTTCTTGCCAACATTGAGTCACACCGTTCTATTTCAAGTGGCGATGATCTTTTTTTATTGGCTCAAACAATGAGAAATAAAGGGAAGGTGGGTCTTTGCTGGAATGGGTTTTCGAATGTAGTGATTTCTCCTGTTAGTAACTTTAAGGAGGCAGTTAACCAACGATTGCGATGGGCAGGGAAAACGACTAAAATTCCCGCGACGAAATCAAGTATTTTACATTTTATTTTTGCTCTTTTCAGTGCGATTCATTTGTTGGCTGTTATGGTTTGCTTCTTCGCTTCCTTTCAGGAAGAAAGTTTGATATTTTTGTTGGTGAAAATCGGTGCAGAGGCTGTTGGAATTCGATTCGTTTTTTCAAATCGAATGAGATTAAAGGAAACCTTTGTGCTGATTCCTCAGTTAATGGTTTATCCATTTTTCAGTCTTTTCATCTTTATAAGTAGTTTATTTTTTACTCCGAAATGGAAAGATAGAAGAGTAAGTTTGAGCTAACCATGGAATCCAATACGACGCTTCAACGATTCGTGAAAAACAAACTGGCGTTGTCGGGTTTGATTTTTATATTTCTTATGGTTTTAGTTTCCGTTTTTGGTTCGTTTATTCGATTGGATAAAACTGAAAATGCGAACGATCAGAAATTAAGTTTAGCCCTTTGCAAGCCTGGTTTTTCAGTTAAGTATATTGCCTTTAATTCCAATGAAAATGAGTGGTATCCTATTCTATCAAGTGAATTAATTGGAGATTCAATTCGGATTGAATTGTTTGAGAAGAATGGGGGAGGTGAGTTAATGAAATTTGCTCTGGAAGATTTGAGAAAAGATTCCAACGGTGAAGTAATTTCAAGTAAGAAGTTTTGGTTGGGAACTGATAAGTATGGGCGAGATGTGCTTTCTCGTTTAATGGCAGGCGCCTCCGTTTCTTTGTTAGTTGGAACCATTGCTGTAATTATTTCTTTGCTTCTTGGAGTTAGTCTGGGATTGTATGCAGGTTATTTCAAAGGATGGGTTGATGCAGTTATTTCTTACTTCATTCAAGTTGTATGGGCTATTCCGACACTACTTTTAGTGATGGCCATTTGCTTTGCTTTTGGAACGGGTTTTTGGAAAGTGTTCGTTGCGGTAGGGTTAACTATGTGGGTTGAGGTAGCGCGAATCACGCGAGGACAAGTGCTTGGAGTTCGAGAAAAAGAATACATCGAAGCGGCAAAGGCAATTGGAAATTCTTCTTCAAGAATTATTTTTCGCCACGTATTACCAAATGTACTTTCCCCAATTATTGTTATGTCTGCAGCCAATTTCGCATCGGCTATACTCATGGAAGCTGGATTGAGTTTTTTGGGTTTAGGTGCCCAGATACCAACGCCAAGTTGGGGGAATATGATTCGCGAAAGCTATTCATACTTAACGACAGATATGGCTTATTTAGCCTTCTTGCCGGGCATTTGTATAATGCTTTTAGTACTTTCGTTTATGATGGTTGGAAATGGATTGCGCGACGCGCTTGATGTTCGCGAGAATTGAAAAATTGGTTATGATGAATTTGAGAGTTTTAGTTTCGTTTTTATTTTTTGTAGCTGCGCTAACTTGCTTCGCCCAACCCACGGCTTATCCCGTGGGGTTTGGCTTTACGCGTTCCGCAAGAGAAGCCGCGCTGAAAACAGAGTCTTCAACATTTTTATCTATGCAACCCTATATGCGAAGTGATCTTCCGATAGAAAAAATGGAGGGAGAGTTAAAGGATAGCCTGAAGATATATCACGATGTTGCGGCTATAGCTATGCGTAAGCATCTTTTTGAATTTCATGAGGGTGATATTCATATTCGCATGAATCTCTTATACGATATAAGAGGAGGGAGAGATTTTACTGATACCCTCAATTACCCGCGATCGAAGAGAATCATAAATAATACAAGAGGGTTGTGGGTGCAAGCAGATTTCGGGAAGAAAGTCTCTGTAGAGACCGGATTTTACGAGAGTCAAGAATACATGCCCAAGTACTTAAAGAACTTTGTAGATAGTTTGGGAGTAATTCCAGGATTTGCTCGCGACAAGGATTTTACGGTTATTCGTGATGTCGTTGATTACTCCTCATCATTTTCTCGGGTTACTGTTCAACCAAATCAATTCTTGAGGCTTCACATGGGTTATGGTAAGCATAAGATTGGTAACGGATACAGGTCAATTCTTTGGTCAGATGGAATGCACAATTATCCTTATGTACAGTTCGATGTAACCAAGGGAAAGGTTAGGTTTTCTCATGTGTGGAATGTAATGCAGTCTCTTGAGCGTTTGCCATTAGGAGATACCCCGGAATCTATTTTTCGAAGGAAAGCAGGAAGTTTTTCTTATCTCAGCTGGAAACCAAATTCAAAAGTTGAATTGTCTGTTTTTGAATCTGTGATTTGGAATAGATACGACGCAAGCCTCATGCCACAAACATTACCGATTTCTTTTTACGCTCCCTTGATAGGAGTTGGGGCTACACAGGTTAATTCAACAAGAAATAATTTCAATGCGGGATTAGATGCAAGCTTCAGGCTTTCCAAAAGCGTGGAGCTGTATACTCAACTTTATGCAGATGTTCTTGGTGATTATAAAAGGAACGGTGCGTTGCAGCTTGGATTGCAGTCTTACAACTTGTTTGTGAAAAATTTCGATTTGGGATTTGAGTACAATCGTGTGCAAAGTGATGTTTATTCTTTTTCGACTTTGTATTCAGATGCTATGCATATGAATCAGACGGTAGGGCATCCATTGAGTGATATGTATGAATATGTTCTGAGAACGCGATACAGATATGGAAGGTATTTTGCGCGAGTAAAATGGAACTACATTGTTCAAAATAGAGTTGAGGAACGGTATAATGAACCTAGTTTAGTACGTAGAAATTTAAAGCAGTGGGATATAGAATTGGGTTATTGGATAAATCCTAAAACCAATTCCGAATTGGTCATATCCTATTCGGATCGTATAGATGATAGAACAATGGACAATGTGAAGCAACATGCGACGATTCTAATGCTCGGAATTCGAACCGGTCTACATTCCGTTTATCGTGATTTTTGAATACCTTTGAGTCGCTCTAATACGTAACTGAATTGAACGATATAATCTTTGCTTTTTTGAGTGCTTTTTTGATTGTACTCGTATCAACACCTGCGTTAATTAAAGTGGCGAAGATGAAACATTTGGTTGATGAGCCGAGCAATGATCGTAAACTGCACAGCAAGAGTATTCCAACTCTTGGCGGAATTTTAATTTTTGCGGCGACCATAATTTCATATTGTCTTTGGTTCCCTTCTCGAGAGGCTTGGGAGTTAGGAGCAAATTACAATCCTCTTCAGGCTCTGAATGAATTTAAGTATGTTTTGGCGTCTATGTTTGCTCTTTTCTTTATTGGTCTTAAAGACGACATTGTTGGCGTAGACCCGTTAAAGAAAATTGTAGTACATCTCTTTGTTGGAGTTATACTTGTGGTTCTTGCAGATATTCGCCTTACTGAGTTTTGGGGGTTGTTTGAGGTAGACAAGCTTCCGTATTGGTTAAGTGTTCTTCTTTCCATTTTTATCTACATAGTTATCGTGAACGCGATTAATCTCATTGACGGAGTAGACGGATTGGCTGGGGGTATTGGCCTAATTGGTAGTGTAACATTTACCTTGTGGTTTTACAAAACAGGCGACATGCCTCTTGCTCTGCTGGCAGTAGGATTAGCAGGTTCCTTGTTGGGATTTTTGATCTTTAATTTTCAGCCAGCACGAATTTTTATGGGAGATTCCGGGTCATTAATTATTGGTATGTGTATGTACGTCCTGGCAATGAAATTGATAGAATTTCCACCTTCAAAATTGTCTTCCGCAATGCAAATAGTTTCAAAACCTATTTTTGCAATGGCCATACTGTCTTATCCGCTTATTGATACTCTTCGCGTTTTTTCTTTAAGAATAATGCAAGGTAAATCACCATTCCTGGCAGATAAGAACCACATTCATCACCGATTATTGGCGCTTGGCTTGCAGCATTATCAAGTCTCTTTTTGTCTTTATGGATACACTCTTTTAATAATAGGAGCTACTTTCTTGATGCCACCACAGACGCCGAATATTTCTTTTTTGTTAGTTGGAAGTTTGGCTGTCCTTCTTGCACATGTACCATTTATGATTCCCGTTAGGCGCTAATTGAAGTAGGGCGTAACATATTGTTTCACCGCTTTTTCGTCTATGCTGTCTCCAGATAAAATAACGAGCCGTTCTATGACATTTCTAAATTCACGGATATTCCCCGTCCAATCATGTTGTTGAAGAGCCTTCAGCGCCGCGGGTTGAATATTTTTTTTTGGTTGTCCGTATTCGTCTGCAATTTGTTGAAGGAAATGATCAGCCAATAGAGGAAGGTCGTCTTTTCTTTCGTTCAATGAAGGAACCTTGATTACGATTACAGAAAGACGGTGGTATAAGTCTTCACGGAAATTACCTGATGCGATTTCTTTTTTTAAATCTTTGTTCGTTGCCGCAAGAATTCGAACATTCACCTTCATGTCTTTTTCGCCACCCACACGAGTGATTTTATTTTCTTGAAGCGCCCGCAAAACCTTGGCTTGCGCAGATAGTGACATGTCTCCGATTTCATCGAGAAACAAGGTGCCGTTGTCCGCTAACTCAAACTTTCCTGGCTTTGTTTTTACCGCCGAGGTAAATGCACCTTTCTCATGTCCGAACAATTCGCTTTCAATCAATTCAGACGGAATAGCCGCGCAGTTCACTTCAATAAAAGCTTGCGTTGCTCTGTTACTTTTTTCATGAAGTTGACGAGCGACCAACTCTTTCCCACATCCGTTTCCGCCTGTGATAAGCACGCGTGCATCGGTTGGAGCAACCGTATCGATCATTTTAATGATCTCAAGAATGGATTTGCTTTCTCCAATAATATTGGATCCAATGACTTTGTTGAGTTTCTTTTTGAGTGTCTTGGTCTCTTTAACAAGTGCATCGTGTTTGTTGGCGTTTCGGGTTGAAACCAATACGCGATTCAAATCAAGCGGTTTCTGAATAAAGTCATAGGCTCCACGCTTAATGGCTTCCACGGCAGTGTCAATGGTTCCATGTCCTGTTATCATGACGACAGGAACCTGAATATCTTCCTTTTTCAATTCAGATAAAAAATCGAGACCGTCGAGTTTGGGCATTTTAATGTCACAAAAAATTAAATCGAAGGATTCCTTAAGAACCATTTTTAATGCGCTTTCTCCATCGGGCGCTTCGGAAATGGCGAATCCCTCGTATTCAAGGACTTCTTTCAGGGCGCTGCGGATGGCAGCTTCATCGTCGACGATTAAAATTTTAGACATGTTCAAGGCTTTTCGCAAAAGTAGCGCAAAGCGTTGATAAGTTTCTTCGGGAAAGTGCAAGTTTTGGCGGGGTGTTCAATTTGGGAAAAGTATCTTTGCTTGGTGAGTCAAAGAGATTTTTTAAGTGAGTTGAACGACGCTCAGCGTGCAGCAGCTCGACACATTTCAGGTCCATTAATGGTTATTGCAGGAGCGGGTTCAGGAAAGACGCGTGTCTTGACGTACCGCATTGCGCACATGATTCAGAATGGAGTAGATCCGTTCAGCATTCTGTCGTTGACCTTTACCAACAAGGCGGCCAAAGAAATGAAAGAGCGTATTGCAAATCTAATGGGAGAGGACAATGCGCGTAACATATGGATGGGAACCTTCCACAGTGTTTTTGCGCGCATTCTTCGTTCCGAGGCTGATCGCATTGGCTATCCCCGGAATTTCAGTATTTACGATACCGCAGATAGCAAGGGGCTCATCAAAGATATTTTGAAAGAGATGTCGCTAGACGACAAGATCTATAAACCAGGAATGGTACAGAGCCGTATTTCTTCCTGCAAGAATAATTTGATTGGTGCGGCTGATTACCCTGAGCAAGTAGAGTTAGTTTCAGACGATCATGCTGCGAAGCGTCCAATGATGGGAGAGATTTTCAGGAAGTATGATCAGCGCTTGTTTCAAGCGGGTGCCATGGATTTCGATGATCTCCTTTTCAAGACCAATGTGCTGTTCCGTGATCATGCAGATGTTCTTCATAGGTATCAGCATAAGTTTCAGTTCATCATGGTAGATGAGTATCAGGATACCAACTTCTCGCAATACTTGATTGTAAAGCAATTGGCGGCTGTGACTGAGAATCTTTGTGTTGTTGGTGACGATGCGCAAAGTATCTATGCCTTCCGCGGAGCGAATATTCAAAATATTCTGAACTTCAGAAAAGACTATCCCGATTATTCGTTGTACAAACTTGAACAGAATTACCGTTCAACGAAGGTCATTGTTGAAGCTGCGAATTCGATCATAGGCAACAACAAAAATCAAATCAAGAAGAATGTCTGGACAGCAAATGATGAAGGAAATAAGATTCGTCTTCATCAAGCTCCAACGGACAATGAAGAAGGGATGTTTGTTGCAAACACCATTTTCAAATTACAGAAGGAAGATGGGGGAACATATCATGATTTCGCAATTCTTTATCGCACCAACGCACAGTCTCGTGCAATGGAGGAAGCGTTAAGGAAGTTGAATATTCCTTATAAAATTTACGGTGGTTTAAGTTTCTACCAACGCAAAGAGATTAAAGATTTGTTGGCTTATTTCAGATTGACCGCCAACCACAAAGACGAAGAAGCGCTAAAGCGCGTGATCAATTACCCTGCACGCGGAATCGGAAAAACAACCTTAGAGAAATTGATAGTAGGCGCTTCTGAGCGTGAGATCAGCATTTGGGAAATGATAGCTAGATGCTTCGAAGTGGGCATCTCAGGCGCCGTTGCGAATAAACTCAACGACTTCGTAACCATGATTCAAAGCTTCGCAACGGAGCTTACCACCAAGCCTGCCTACGACCTCGGTATGCACATTGCCGCAGCCTCAGGCTTGCTGGTAGAAGTGAATGCAGACCGCACCCCCGAAGGTGTTGCGCGCGTTGAGAACATTCAAGAATTACTCGCCGGTCTAAAAGAATTCTCTGAAAGAGAGACCGAAGACGGCTCAATGCCTTCGCTCTCTGACTTCTTAATTGACGTGGCCTTGCTCACAGACACCGAGAGCTCAGATGTAGATGAAACGAAAAGCGTTTCACTCATGACCATTCACTCCGCGAAGGGCCTCGAGTTTCCAAATGTATTCATCGTTGGAATGGAAGAAAATCTCTTCCCTTCACAAATGTCACTGAACGCACGAGAAGACCTCGAGGAAGAGCGAAGACTTTTCTATGTTGCGTTAACACGCGCCGAGAAAAGAGCAATTCTTTCTTACGCAAATTCTCGATTCAAATGGGGACAGTTCACTTACTGCGAACCTTCTCGTTTCATCGAAGAAATCGACGAGAAATTTTTGGAAACCACTTCAGGAAAGAAAACACCGCCGCAATCGAAGTCATTCGATTTCGGTGAAGAACGCGGTAAATTCAGCGGAGGAATTAATAGACTTCCACTGCAAGACAAACCAAAATCTTCTTTCCCACCTTCTTCTTCAACACCTCCGCCAATGCCTCCGCAAATTGATACGAGTAAGTTGAAGAAGGTAGATATGAATGCCCCTGTTCCTTTGCCTGCTGGAGATTGGGCGTTGCCGCATGAAATTCAAGTAGGAGTGGAAGTGCAGCACGAGAAATTCGGAAAGGGAAAAGTGATTAAAGTGGAAGGCGAAAGTCCAAATGAAAAGGCAACCGTCTTCTTTCCATCAGAAGGACAGAAGCAGCTGTTATTGAAATTCGCCAAACTGAAAATTGTAGGCGCTTAATTGTAGTGTATATTTGTTAGACCTCATTTAATTTTAATATGAATCCCCACCGCTTTCAAAAGCCAGATGTTGTTGTGCCGTTAGAGATGAATAGCGCACGCCCAGAAATTACGCTACCCGAGTACGGAAGAAATATTCAGAAGATGGTGCAGTATGCCCTTACTCTTGAAGATCGTGATGAGCGCGCACGTTGCTGCAAAGCTATTATTTCGGTTATGGGACAGTTATTCCCTTACCTCCGTGATATGGAAGATTTCAATCATAAACTTTGGGATCACTTGCATATTATGAGTGGGTTTCAATTAGATGTAGATTCCCCTTATCCAAAGCCAGAGCCTTCTCAATTCGCCGTGAAGCCTGAAAGAATTGCTTATCCGCAGGGAGCGGTAAAGTTTGGTCACTACGGGAAATATGTTGAAAAGATGATTGACAAGTGCGCCGCGCTGGACGAGGGTGATGAGAAAAACAATTTCACCCTGTCAATTGCAACGCTCATGAAGCAAAACGCCTTGAATTGGAATCGTGCTACCATTACGGATGATGTTATCCTGGAGGATTTGAAGTACCTCGGTGGTGGAAGATTGACAGTGGATAACATTCAAGAGATTCACGCAGTAAAGACCATTCAAGGAACAAAATATCAAGATTTCGTTGAAGATAGCTATCGAAATAACAAGAAGCGGAACAACAACAAGAAGAAGAAATTTAAGAAGAAATATTAAAAGGGCTAAGTTTCATGACGCTTCTTGAAGATATACAGCACGGGGTTTTTCACATCATAGACAAAGGTGCAATCGATCATATTTTGTTTCTTTGGGTAATGGCTATTGGCCTGTCTTTCAATGATAGAAGAATGCTCCTCTGGTCTATTACGGGATTCACTATAGGGCATGCTGTAGCTGCCTTTGTAGTTCTCTGCAATTATGCAATGCTGCCATTGAAGTGGGTAGAGTTCGCAATTCCATTAACCATTGTTATTCGCGGGGTCCAACGTTTTGTTTCACCAACAGAGGCAACGACAATACCTTGGAAAACTAGCTCAGTGATAGCAATTTTCGGATATATTCACGGATCAGCTATTTCATCGGAGTTGAAAATGTTAGTGACAGAGAACGAGAGTTTAGTTGGAAAGTTAATCGGTTTTAATATCGGAGTGGAATTAGGTCAGCTACTTTGTATTGTGGTCATTTTATTTATTTCAATTGGATTGAATAAGCTTCTGCGAATACATGCCGACATGGTTACCCGAATTTCGTTGGCTCCTGCAATAATTCTTGCGATTTTCTTGTCTTATTACAGCTTCCCTTTGAACTAAATGCGAGTAAATTTGTATTGATTATTGTAATTGCTTTTCATCTTGCCTTTTCGATTTTATCAGGGGTTCATTTCGCCTTGGTTAGGATCGATTTGCAGATACCAGCCAACCTGCAGCTACTATGCCGTTGAGGCCATTCAAGAATGGGGTGTTGTTAAGGGAATTTACTTGGGAGGAAAACGAATTTTAAGTTGTCACCCATGGGGAAAAAGTGGCTACGATCCGGTGCCGAAAAATCCGGAAGTAAATGGAAAAATTAAACAGTGAAATATGAAAAAGTTAGCAGTGGTTTTAGGAGTGGCACTTACAGTAGGATTAACAGCATGTTTCGATTCTGAAACTGAAATTTTAAAGCAAGCGCGCACAACGCAGCAAGGTGTTTTGTCGAAGCAAAATGCATTGGTAGCAGATTTAGATAAGGAAATTGCTTCAGCGGAGAAAGAGATTTCGACTCTGACACAAAATCCATTGGACAGCGCAGGAATTATCCGTGTGAATGAATTGTCTGAACGTGTTTCTCTAATTAACACGTTGAAAGACGAAGTGGTGAATTACAAACTGAATTTGAAGGAAATACCTGAAGGAGCCGCTATAAAGGACGATGAATTCTTTAAAGTTCTAAAGGATGAGCAAGTATTAAAATTGGCAAAAGAACAAGACTCGTTGTTCAATATCTTGAAGTCTCAAGTTGAATCTGAATTGTTATAATGCGCATTCGTCCGAGAAGAAATAGAGCAACCGCTTCTGTTCGCGGAATGGTTCGCGAAACGAGATTGTCTCTTGAGCAATTGGTTTATCCACTTTTTTTGTTGGAAGACAAACAAGCGGTGCAGCCTATTTTGAGCATGCCTGGAATTTCCAGATTTGGTTTGGAAAAGTTAATGGTGGAAGTAGATGAGTGCATGAATGCAGGTGTAACAAATTTCATTTTGTTTCCGGCTGTAGAAGAGAAGCACAAGGATAAATACGCCACGTATTCTTTGGATGCTTCGAACTTTTATCTAACTGCTGTTCGAGAATTGAAGAAACGTTTTCCAGAAGCTGTTTTTATTTCTGATGTGGCAATGGATCCGTATAGTTCAGACGGACACGACGGGTTGGTAATTGATGGGAAGATTGTCAATGATGAGACACTTCCAATTTTATCTGCCATGGCTTTGGCCCAGGCTGAAGCAGGATTTGATATTATAGGTCCGAGCGATATGATGGACGGTAGAGTAGGAGAGATTCGCGACACGTTAGACGATCACGGTTTTGTGAATGTGGGTATCATGTCGTATACTGCGAAATACGCCAGTGCATTTTACGGTCCTTTCCGAGAGGCACTGGATAGCGCGCCAAAGAGTGGTGATAAGAAGACGTATCAAATGGATTACGCCAATAGAAATGAAGCCTTACGTGAAGCGGATTTGGATGAAGAAGAAGGAGCAGATTTTTTAATGGTGAAACCAGCCTTGTGCTATTTAGACGTGATTCGCGATTTGAGTAATTATTCTTCCTTGCCCATTGCTGCATACAACGTAAGCGGCGAGTACGCTATGCTCAAGGCAGCTGCTGAAAGAGGTTGGATAGATTACAACAAGGCCATGCCTGAAATGCTCACGAGCATAGCACGTTCTGGCGCAAGTGTTATTCTAACTTATTTCGCCAAAGAATATGCTCAAAAATTTCATTCTAAGTTTTAGTTGTGCTCTTGTTTTAAGTGCGAATGCACAAAGTGTCTACCCGAACGTAGAACTTGTTTCAACGAAGGGAAGATTTTCTCCCTTCAATCCTTGTGAACCGAGTATTGCTATAGATCCAACCAATCCAAAGAGAATGGTGGCTGGTTCAATCTTGAATAACGTTTACAAAAGTATTGATGGAGGTGTTACATGGGATCACGATGTCCTGAAGTCTTCACACGGCGTGTATGGAGATCCAACGATAGTGGCCTCTCCCAAAGGCGACTTCTACTATCTGCATTTGGGAGATCCGGGAAATGGTGGTTATAGTAATTCACGTTGGCTTGAGTCTATCGTTATTCAGCAACTACGAGAAAAGAAGTTTTCATGCAAGCGAAATTGCTGGACTGACGGAATAGCGATCGGAACCAATGCCCCGAAAGATCAAGACAAGCAATGGGCGACCACTTCGAAAGATGGAAGTGAAATTTATGTTACTTGGACAGAGTTTGATAAATACGACAGTAAAGAACCGAATGATCATTCGAGAATTCTTTTTTCGAAAGGAAAAAAAGGAGAGGCAAGTTTCTCCAAGCCTGTCGCTATAAGTGATGTTGAAGGCGGTTGCATAGATGATGACAACACCACCGAAGGTGCGGTTCCAGCAGCGGGATTAAACAACGAAGTGTATGTAGCTTGGGCACATCGCGAGTTTATCTATTTCAATAAATCGTTAGACGGCGGAACAACGTGGATGCCGAAATCAAAAGTGATCATGGCAATTCCCGGCGGATGGAATCAGGAAATTCCGGGTGTCTATCGCGCCAACGGAATGCCTATCCTGCTGAGTGATTTAAGCAATGGTCCGAACAGAGGAAATCTCTATTTGTGTTGGAGCGATGAGCGCAACGGCGACGTGGATGTTTTTGTTTCTTCTTCATCCGATGGAGGAGACCATTGGACGGAAGCTATTCGCGTGAACAACGACGATACGCACGCACATCAGTTTTTTCCGTGGATGACGGTTGATGTAGTTACTGGAAATTTGTATGCGGTGTTTTACGACAGAAGAAATTATACCGATTTCAACACAGACGTTTATTTAGCTTCTTCAAATGATGGCGGAAAGACTTGGATAAACGAGCGTGTCAGCGAGAAACCCTTTGAATCGAATGCAGGTGTATTTCTTGGAGATTACAACAACATCTCAGCGGTGAATGGGGTCGTTCGTCCAATATGGACACGTATTGACAATTACAAGACTTCAGTCTGGATAGCGTTAATTCAGAAATAAAATTTCAATTTAGAATTCAGCGTTCTTCGGAGTGCGAGGGAAAGGAATAACGTCGCGAATGTTTGTCATTCCAGTTACGTACATCACTAATCTTTCGAAGCCTAATCCGAACCCTGCGTGTTGACATGTCCCGAACTTGCGTGTTTCCAAATACCACCACATACTTTCTTCCGGAATGTTGAACTGCTTACATTTTTCAAGGAGCACATCGTAGCGTTCTTCACGTTGACTTCCACCAATAATTTCACCAATGCCCGGAACCAAAATATCCATAGCAGCTACGGTTTTTTGGTCTTCATTCAAACGCATATAAAATGCTTTGATTGCAGCAGGGTAGTTGGTTAGAATAACTGGTTTTTGGAAATGCTTTTCAACCAAATATCTTTCGTGTTCACTCTGAAGGTCAATTCCCCATTCAATTGGGTATTTGAATTTCTTCTTTTTGTAGTGACTTGAATTCAAAAGAATGTCGATCGCTTCAGTATAGGTGATACGCTCGAAAGTGTTGTTCGCAACGAACTCTAGGCGCTCAATGAGTGGCGCGGATTGACGCTCTTCTGTTGGTTTCTGTTTGTCTTCAGTTGCTTCGCGTTCTTGAAGGAAAAGCAAATCTTCTTTTCCGTTTTCCAAAACGTAGCGAATGCAATACTTCAAAAAGTCTTCTGCTAAATCTGCGTTAGCCGCAAGGTCATTGAATGCAACTTCAGGTTCAATCATCCAGAACTCTGCAAGGTGTCTGCTCGTGTTGCTGTTTTCTGCACGGAACGTTGGTCCGAAGGTATACACCTTTCCAAGTGCAAGCGCAGCCAATTCAGCTTCAAGCTGTCCGCTTACCGTAAGGTGCGTGTGCTTTCCGAAGAAGTCTTCTCCGAAATCGATTGTCCCGTCTTCCTTGCGGGGAGGGTTTTCCAGGTCGAAGTTGGAAACGGTAAACATTTCTCCAGCACCTTCCGCATCGCTTCCTGTAATGATTGGAGCGTGAATGTTCACGAATCCGTTTTGATTGAAATAATTATGTATTGCGAAAGACAATTGATGACGCAGTCTGAACACCGCGCTGAAGGTTGAAGTGCGGAAGCGCAAATGCGCTTTTTCACGAAGGAATTCCAATGAATGTTTTTTCATTTGAATGGGAAATTCCATCGGATTGCTTTCGCCCAAAACTTCAACTTTTGAAGCGGTGAGCTCAATCGCTTGACCTTTTCCTAAACTTTCAGTAAGTGTTCCATGAACTGAAATACAAGCGCCAGTGTGAATGCGCTTGCTGTCTTCTTCCGAGAGAGAATTGGCATTCACAACCACTTGCAAATTCGAAATGCATGACCCGTCGTTTAAGGCAATGAATTGCTCGTTGCGAAAAGTACGAACCCAACCGTTGAGTTGAATTGTTGTTCCTATTGGAAGTGACGAAATTATTTCTTTGATGTTCATGGTGGAAAAATGAGTGGCAAATATACGCCACGAGAGGTTATACTTGAGCTTGATCGCTTTCAACAATTCCGTCGCGCATACGAACTACGCGTTTCGCGCGAAGGGCAATGTCTTCTTCGTGTGTCACAAGAACGATGGTGTTTCCAGCTTGATGAATTATATCGAATAGTTGCATTATTTCTTCGCTGGTCTTGGTGTCGAGGTTCCCCGTAGGTTCATCGGCCAAGATTATGGAAGGGTGATTCACAAGTGCTCTTGCTACAGCAACGCGTTGGCGCTGTCCGCCCGAAAGCTCATTTGGCTTGTGCGTGATGCGATTCCCCAAACCCACTTGCTCTAAAACTTCTTTGGCTTTCTTTAATCGCTCGGTTTCAGGGATACCTGCATATACAAGCGGCAAAGCCACATTTTGAAGAGCGGTTAATCTAGGCAGTAAGTTGAAGGTTTGAAAGACAAACCCAATTTCTTTGTTTCTTATGGCTGCCAATTCTGAATCTGAAAGTTGCGCAACATTGGGTCCGTTGAGGAAATACTCTCCGGACGTGGGTGTATCTAGGCAGCCTATGATGTTCATGAGTGTAGATTTTCCGGATCCTGAAGGGCCCATTAATGCTACATACTCATTTTTTTTAATGGTGAGATTAATTCCATTGAGGGCGCGCACCGTCTCTTCACCAATGGTATAAAATCGCGTTAGATTTTCAATTCGAATGACATCGTGCATGCGGCAAAACTAAAGAGTAATTCGTATATTTGAAGAATAAACCTACTCGGGCAACTTTAGAATTGTAATTGTTGTCTTTTTGGAAGAAATCTTTTGGAATGAAAAAAATAGTAATCTTTTTTGCGCTTTTAGCTGCGCATTCAATGCAATCACAAATTGCCGTGAGCTACGTAACCGCTGATGAAGCTGTTCAAGCGTTGTTGGGTCCCGGTGTCACCTACGCGAACGCCACATTTACAGGACTTCCTGTTCAGTTGGGACAAATGACAGGTAATACCGATGCGAATTTTCAAATCAATGAAGGCATTGTAATAGGCTGTTCTGATGCACAAGAAATTGTACCTAATTTCTTCGGGACATTCCTAACACCTAATATTGCTGGAGATCCGGATTTGTTATCTGTTGCGAATTCTGTTCCACCTTTGATTGGTCAGGGTTTTGTTGTAGGATCAGTGAACAATATTGCGTCACTTGAATTTGATTTTGTTGCTGTAGGAGATAGTTTGAATTTCAATTATATTTTCGGTTCAGATGAGTACTTGACTTATGTTAATTCTCAATACAATGATGTATTCGCATTCTTTTTAAGTGGTCCGGGTATAACGGGTCCTTACGCTGCGCCAGCAGCATTTCCCGGAGGTTCAGTTAATATAGCAATTGTGCCTCAGTCAAATCCAGCACTGCCAATTACCATTAGTTCAGTGAATAATGTGTTGAACGAAGAATATTACATTGACAATGGTCCGGGAGTTATACCAATCAACTTAAACGGATTTACGGTGAAGATTGCTGCACAGTACGATTTGGTGTGCGGAGAAACCTATCACATTCGCTTGGCTGTTGCCAATGGAACGGATACGGCGTTAAAATCAGATGTAATTCTTGAGGCAGGCTCATTTACCACAGGTACGGATAATGCCGGCATCTCATCGAGTGTTATAAATCCAGCTCCAAATCTTCCACCAAATTCGGTATTGGAAGGTTGTGTGAACGGACAAGTGACTTTTAACTTTCCAGACTGTTTAGCAGAAGGTGATACCGTTAACCTCATCTTCGGTGGAACGGCCACCTACCTTGAAGACTACAATACGAACGGCGTTACACAGTTTGTGGTTTCAGGTTCTTCTTTTGTTATCGATATCATTCCAATCTTAGACAACATTGTTGAAGGAACAGAAACCATTACGATCAGTTGCAGCTATTTGTGCGAGGGCGCATGTGATTCAGTTTCATTAAGTGTTACGTTGGATTTGTTAGATTATGTTGGTTTTGCTGTTGCTTCTACCGACGACTTTCTTGTATGCCCGAGCGCAACAGAATTGGTTAGTCCTGGTGTGCAAGGCGGATGGCCACCGTATGTCTATTCTTGGTCGAACGGGCAGTCGAGTTCAACTCAAACGTTCGCGCAAGGTTCGGCTGGAACCTACTCATACACTTTTTCAGATTATTGTGGAGGAACGTTTACAGATGACTTTGTTGTTACAGAACCCCCTGTTTTTGGATATGCTGTAGCTCAGGACTTGTGTGCAGGTATAGAATCGGAATTATTGGTTTTTGGTGGTCTGCAGCCCTATGTTTATCAATATGACGCGACAGCAATGGTTCTAAATCCGTTACAGAATACAATTATAGGAATTGCAGATAATTCCTCAGATGTGATAATAACAGATGGTTGCAACCAGCAGGGTATTGTTCCATTTATGATCAATGTGTGCGATACATATGAACCGAATTTATTGCTCATTAACAACGATGATTTTGATAATGAGTTTTTCATAATTCAGGGTTTGGAGAGTTTCCCAAACAGCCAGTTGCGAATTTACAACCGTTGGGGAACTTTAGTTTATGAATCGTTGAACTACAGCAACTCGAATCCATGGAACGGTGCCGAGGTTGAAGACGGTGTTTATTTCTGGGTATTCAATCGTTCAGACGGAGAAGGGCGTGAAGGTTATGTTCACGTCATGCGTAAGAAGCCATAAACGATCAAATTAAATAAGAGAAACCCCAGACATAGTTTGGGGTTTTTCTATTCCCAAAAGTTTTAGAACTGTCGGAGCAACATCTGCTAATTTACCGTCGTTAACTTTTGTGATTTCTTTGTCCACAATCCACACGGGAACGGGGTTGGTGGTGTGCGCAGTATTTGGCGAACCGTCTTCGTTTACGGCACAGTCTGCGTTCCCGTGATCGGCAATTACAATGAGCGAGTATCCAAGCTCTGATGCAACTTTCGCTACTTCACGTAGGCATGAATCGGTTGTTTCAATTGCTTTTACTATGGCTTCGTATACACCTGTGTGACCGACCATGTCAGGATTAGCAAAATTCAAGCAAAAGAAGTCAGGTGATTTTTCTCTTAGAAATTCTATGGCTGCATTCGCAATTTCATAGGCACTCATTTCGGGTTGAAGGTCGTAAGTTGCAACTTTGGGTGAAGGAATCATAAGTCTATCTTCGCCCTCAAACGGTTCTTCTCTACCCCCATTAAAAAAGAAAGTCACATGCGGATATTTTTCCGTTTCGGCTATTCGCAATTGTGTTTTGTTTGCACGTGAGAGTGTTTCTCCCAAAGTGTGACTAAGGTTGTCTTTTTCAAAAACAATATGCACGTTTTGAAACGAATCGTCGTAGCGCGTCATGGTCACATAGTGCAACGGCAGTTTCTTCATTCCGAAATCTGGAAAGTCTTGCTGATGGAGTGCCATGGTAATCTCGCGGCAACGGTCTGTTCTGAAATTAAAACAGATAACTACATCGTTTTCTTCAATGGCTTGATAATTCCCATCGATTTGAACGGGTTCTAGGAATTCGTCTGTAATTCCGTTTACGTATGATTGCGCCACGGCAAGACTTGCAGCAGGGCTTTTGATCTCAGCGCCGTGAACGAACAAATCGTATGCTTTTTTTACACGTTCCCACCGCTTATCTCGATCCATAGCGAAGTATCTTCCGATGACACTTGCAATTTTGGCTTGTTTTCCTTCGCAGTGGTCCTCTAATTCTCTAATGAATGATTCACCGCTTTTCGGATCGCAATCTCTTCCATCTGTTAACGCGTGAATGAAGACTTTCGCAACTTCCTGTTCCTCGCAAATATCTACCAGTGCTTTCAGGTGATTTATGTGTGAATGCACTCCTCCATCTGATACGAGCCCTATGAAGTGAACGTTTTTATTTTCTTTTTTAGCATATTGAAGAGCGTTTAAGAGTACTTCATTTTTATTCAATTCATTGTTGCGAATGCTCAAGTGAATCTTCACCAAATCTTGGTAAACGACTCTACCCGCGCCAATATTCATGTGTCCAACCTCACTGTTTCCCATCTGCCCCTCAGGAAGTCCAACGAACTCGCCGTCTGTGCGAAGTGTGGCGTGTGCTGCTGTGTCAGTCAGGTAATGCGTAAACGGAGTCTGTGCCGTTACAATGGCATTTGAATGGTCATTCTTTCCAATTCCCCATCCATCTAAAATAATGAGTCCAACTTTTTTGTTCATCTTGAAAATGTAATTAGAAAGCGACTGCCTTTGGGGCGATTTTCGCTTAGTGTTATTTCTGCCCGATGTGCTTTGCAAATTTCCTTAACTATGAAAAGTCCTAATCCGGTTCCTTTTTGTGTGCGCGTCTGTTCATTTCCAACGCGATGAAATTTATCGAAAACTGCTTTTCTTTCCTCAGAAGGAATACCTGGTCCTGTATCGGAGACTTCCAAAACAATAAAGTGCTCCGAGGCCTTCAGCGAAACGGAAATGGCCTCAGAAATTGGAGAGTATTTGTGAGCGTTTTCAAGCAGGTTGAAAAGTAAACTCTCAAGCATACTCTCTTCACCATTCATCTGAACATTCGCTTGAATCGTTGAATTAACAGTGCGCTCAGGAAAGATTTGTTGAAAGCGTTTGACCTGATTTTCGGTTAACAAGGAAAGTTCAATGTCGTTCCAATTTCCTAGAGTATTGTTTTGCTCGAACTGAGTAGCTAGTAAAATGTTGTTCACGAGGGTTTCCAATCTATTTGACTCAGAAATAATGTCGGCACAAAGTTCTTGTGATTGTTCCGTGGTGAGCTTTCTGGTTTTTAAAGTTTGTGAGTTGAGACGAATGGCGGCAATGGGTGTTTTTAGTTCATGCGTCACGGCCAATAGAAAGTTTTTTTCTTTTTGAGCTCGTTTTAAATCTTGCCAAACATTTTTTTTAATCCACCAAACCCCAAGAAACAACAAGAGCAGAAACACTCCACCTTCCCCAATAATCATGAATATTTTACTTCGAAGGGCATTGGCGGGTAGCGTTGCGCCTTCTGATTGGAGATGCTGAATGTACGCGAATTGAAGGCGATAGAGCTGCCATCCCCACCAAACCAATTGAAAAACCAAATACGCAGCCATGAGGTATAGAACCCCCAGTAATCTGCGCTTATTTCGAATTGATTTCATTATGCAAAAGTAAGGTGCGAATTGGCAAACAAGTGAGAATCAATTCTTGTTAGAAAATTAAACGTTAAAACGCAATTCATTGAGAAAGAAGATGCAATTTTGCAGCATGAGAACCTTTGGTTTTACACTCGTCTTTTTGTTTGGTTTAGTTGTGTTTCAATCTTCACATGCGCAGCGAGTGGGAGTTGTTTTAAGTGGTGGCGGCGCAACAGCAATGGTGCACATAGGTTTTCTAAAATCATTGGAAGAGAACAATGTTCCCATAGATTATATCTGCGGAACAAGTATGGGTGCTGTTATTGCCGCTTTTTATGCAGCAGGATATTCTACCCATCAAATGGATTCGTTGTGCAGAACCCCTGAGTTTATTATCCTTTCCAACGGTGAAGAACTTCCAATGGATATGCAGTTTTATTACCTCAAGGCAGAACCTACAGCAGCAATGGCGAGTTTAAAATACTCAGGAGGGGATAATATTTCAAACACATTGCCTACAAATTTGATTAACCCTGCCTTAATGGATTGGGTGCACATGAAGTTGTTAAGCGCGGCCAGTGAGGCAGCGAGACAAAATTTCGACAGTTTATTTGTCCCTTTTCGTTGTGTGGCCGCAGATGTTAAGAACAAGAATGAAGTTATTTTTAAGTCAGGATCTCTAAATGAAGCTGTTCGCGCTTCTTGTACTTATCCATTTTATATTCCTCCAAGAAGAGTTGATGGAAGACTACTTTATGACGGTGGACTTTACAACAATTTCCCTTTAGACGTTATGTATTTAGATTTTCATCCAGATGTTATTCTCGGATGCAATGTTTCTGGGGTTCCTGCGGACCCCAAGGAGAATGATTTAATGTCGCAGTTGGAGGCAATGATTGTCTCGCAGAAAGAGCCTTTCATTCCTTGTCAAGAGGTATTCATCGTTCGTCCGAATAGCAACAATACAGCCACATTTGAATTTTCAAACACATCGGCGGCTATAGACTCGGGTTACGTGGCAACCCAGCGATCCATTGGGGAAATAAAATTGTTGGTTGAAAGAGAAGTGTCTGCGCTAGAATTGAAGGACAAGCGCAAACATTTTTTTAAGAAATGTGCTCCATTGGTTGTAGATGAGGTTCGCCTTCAGGGAATTTCTAAGGGTCAAACACAATATTTGCGTGAGTTAATTGGAAGAAAGGAAGAAGCTGTTCCTTTGAGCGATATTCAGCGAACGTATTTTCGAGTTCTTGCAGATGGGAGCATAAAATCGGTATATCCGAAAATGTTCTATAAGCCTGAAAGCGGTAAGTATGTTTTAGAGCTGCAGGTTCAGCGCGAAAAGGATTTGGTTGTTTCGTTTGGAGGTAATTTTAGTTCGCGTTCGATTAATACGGGATACGTAGGGCTGCGGTATAATTTATTTGGAAGGGTCAATACTGTTATTGAAGCAAATAGTTATTTCGGCCGATACTACGGTTCAATGCAGGCCAAGGCGCGGTCAAAAATAATTATGTTCAATTTGCCTGTTGCTTTTGAACTTTCGTTTACCCAAAATCGCTGGGATTATTACAAAAGTATTACAACCTTTTTTGAAGATGTTAAACCTTCTTATGTTCTTTTAAATGAGCAGTTCGGTGAAGCGTCGTGGATTTTACCTGCCGGAAAAAAGGCTAAATTCAAAATAGATGCTATCTACACTCACCAGTATGACAGTTACTACCAAACAAAGAATTTTCTGAGTATAGATACTGCTGATGTTACTGAGTTCAATGCTAAAATGGTTCGTTTTAATTACATAAGAAGTACTTTAAACAGAATGCAATACGCTTCGTCGGGTTCTAAGATTAGAGTGGAGGTAAAGGGCGTAAGCGGAAATGAATACACGATTCCGGGAAGTACAAGTAGTGACAGAGATACACTTACAAACAGCCATTCTTGGATGCAAATGCGCGTGTACTATGAAAACTATTTTGTTAATCAGCCAAGATTTTCTCTTGGCATAAAGGCTGAAGTGTTGTGGTCCGATCAAAAAGATTTTCAAAATGCAACAGCTACCTCAATCATGAGTCCAACGCCGAGTTTCTTCCCTGAGTTCAGGACATTCTTTTTGCCTGTTTACAGGGGGACATCTTTTTTTACCCTGGGAGTCTCTCCTGTTCTTCACATGGCAAAGAACTTAGACTTGCGAGCAGATCTGCATGCTTATCAGCCATTTCAGGCGAGTGCTGTTCCCGCTTCAGACATCTACCGAACCTACACGGTAGCAAGTGGAACGTTGGTTTATCATTCACCCATAGGTCCGGTTAGTTTGTCGGCAAATTATTACGAGCAAAAAGAAAAGCCTTGGAGTGTGCTTTTCAACCTAGGGTTTATTATATCCAACTCTTCTCCAAGAGATTAATTCGTTACGTTCTCCGTACTTTTGCATTTTATATGTAACAATGAGTAAAATTAAGTTTGCAGTTATTGGTGCTGGGCACATAGGTAAGCGTCATGCTGAAATGGTTCAACGCAATGATAATACGGAGTTGTCTGCCATGTGTGATGTGCGTTCCCGCGAGGAATGTGGGGTTGCTGATGATATTCACTTTTATTCAACTCCGGAAGAAATGCTTCAGAGTGAAGAAGTAGATGTAGTTTGTGTTTGTACACCAAACGGTCTTCATACTCAACACGCTTTGCTTGCTTTAAAATCAGGTAAGCACGTTGTTGTAGAAAAGCCAATGGCTTTAAATAAGGCAGACGGAGAGAAAATTATTTTCGAGGCACTTCGTGCAAACAAACAGGTTTTCTGCGTCATGCAAAACAGATACAGTCCGCCAAGTGTTTGGATGAAAGAACTGATTCAGTCTGGTGTGCTTGGAAAAATCTTTATGGTGAACATTGATTTGTTTTGGAACAGAGATGATCGGTATTACAAGAAAGGTGGATGGAAGGGAACGAAAGATCTCGATGGAGGGACACTCTTCACACAGTTTTCGCATTTCATAGATATCATGTATTGGTTATTTGGGGACATTGATAATATTCAAGCGAGACTTCACGATTTCAACCACTCGCATTCTACTGAGTTCGAAGATTCGGGAATTGTTATGTTTGATTTGGTTGAAGGAGGAATGGGTTCTATTAATTTCTCAACCGCTGTGAGCGGAGTGAATTATGAAAGCAGTTTAACTGTTGTTGCAGAGAAGGGAACAGTGAAGATTGGCGGTCAGTACATGAACGAAGTGGCTTATTGTCAGATAGAGAATTATACCATGCCCGAGCTAGCTGAGGGTAACCCCGCAAACGACTACGGACATTACAAGGGCAGTGCTGCGAATCACGTATACATTATTCAGAATGTAGTAGATGCTATCAGTGGTGTTTCAAATATTACCACCAATGCCTTGGAAGGTTTGAAAGTTGTAGAAATAATCGAACGAATATATTCAGCGGCCAAACCCAAAGGCTAGATTATACATGAGGTATAGAGTAAGTGAGCGGCTACAAGAGTTCATGCGAGCAGAGTACATTCGGAATGTATTCACCCTCATGGCGGGAACGCTCATTGGTCAAGCTTTGGTTTTTGTGTTAGCCCCATTTATCACGCGCTTATTTACACCAGAAGATTTTACGGTTCTTGAACAATACACCATGATTGTAACCGTGCTCTCTGTTCTGGTAACGGGAAAGTATGAGTTCGCAATTATGCATCCTAAGGAACAAAGTGATGCGCGGCACATAGCAGGACTAGCTTTGAAAGTAGCTTTTTATTCTTGTTTGGTTCTTTCCATAATCGTTTTGTTTTTTGCAAAGGAAATTTCTTATTGGCTAATGAATGAATCAATAGCTATTTATCTCTGGACGATACCTATTGTTTTATTCTTTACTGCTGTTTTTAACGTTTTCAATTATTGGTTCTCTCGTTTGAAACAATACAAGGTTGCTGCAAATTCAAAAGTCTTGTCGGCGGGGTCTTCGGAGCCAATTAAAATTGCGACAGGCTTTGGCGGATGGAATGCATCAGGTTTGATTTTCTCAACCGTGATGGGATCAATTGCAGCAGGGGTTTATGCTTTTTGGAAATTCTTGAAATCGGAACCGGAAGGGTTGAAGAATCTTTCCAACGAACGCATGAAAGCCCTTGCTGCGCTGCATAAAGACTATCCGCTCTTTAGCATTTGGGGCAGTGTCTTGAATCGCGTGGCGCAATGGGCACACGTTGGAGTATTTACGTTGTATTACGGATTGGTTGCCGTTGGGTTCATGGCACTTTGTAGAAGAATGTTTATGGCACCGTTAAATGTTATAAGTAATTCGTACTCGCAAGTTTTCTTCCAGCGCATCTCTGAAATTGAAGATCCAAAGGAATTGCGCGCGCTGTATTACAAAGTTCTCTTTCGTTTTTTAATAGCAGCGGCAGGAATGATCTTCATTGTGCAGATGCTTCCAGGAAATACGATGGGATTTATTTTCGGTGAAGCTTGGGGAAATTCATTCATGTATTTGAAGTATCTCATCTATTGGTTCGCACTGAACTTCGTAACGTCTTCATTGGCTTTCATTACCTATAGAATTAATATGCAACGTGTGGGGTTGTTTTTAGATGCGCTGCACTTTGTTCTGGCAATTGTTGCCGTGCACCTTGCTTACAGCTCGGGAATGAATGAATTAGAAGCAACGAAGTTTCTTGTGATTTCCAAAGTGATTTATTTTTCATTTAATATTCTCGTGGTGCTGTTTTATTTGGAACGCTACGCAAGAAAAAATCACGAGCAATAATGAAAGTAATTTCGCTACTCGTAACCAATTTTAAAAATGACAATCGTGTTTATCGCATGGCGAAGACTCTTTCGCAACATGGCTTTCCAACAACTGTTGTCGCTTGGAAGAAAGGAGACGTTGCGGAGAAAGAGAATTTTAACGGTGTTGAAGTTGAACGCGTAGTGGTCTCTTCCGATAAATTGAAGCGTTTGAATATAATCATTGGGGCTATTCAATATTTTGAATTCGCCTTTCGTGTTATATCGAGATACCGCAAAGTAGAAGCTTGGCACTGCAACGACTACGAGGCATTTGTAATTGGGGTATTCGCGAAGATGACTCGACCGAGATTGAAATTGATTTACGACTGTCATGAGCTCGAGTCTCACCGAAACGGGAAGGGAGCCTTCATGCGCTTTGCCATTCGAACACTTGAGAAGTTGTTTATTCCTTGGGCCGAATTGGTCATTACGGTGAGTCCTTCCATTCAAGAGTATTATAAAAGGAAATACAACTTGTCCTTCGTTGCTCTGGTTCGAAATCTTCCTAACGAAATGCAGATTTCACACTCGAATACCTTGCGTGAGAAATTGAGTTTGAAGGACGATCAAAGAGTTTTTCTTTATCAAGGTATGTTAGGAAAGGGAAGGGGCATTGAGGTTTTGTTAGATGCTTTTGAGTCAAGAAAAACGTCAGATGCTGTAATTGTATTCATGGGATTTGGAGCGTTGAAGGAGCAGATTGAAGCTTTTGCTGCGCGCAATGAAAACATATTTTTTGTACCTGCTGTTTCTTATGCCGAGATACCGTTGTATACCGGAAGTGCTGATGTTGGCGTGAATTCGGTAGAGCCAACCTGCTTAAGTTACGCATATTCGCTTCCGAATAAATTGTTCGAATACATTCAATCTGAAATTCCTGTTCTTACGAATTCGCTTCCCGATTGTGCAGCGCTAGTGAATAAATTCAAAGTAGGAAAAGTCATTCCTTCATGGAATGTAGACGCAATAAATGAAGTTGTTAATGATGTGTTGAAGGAAGATTTGAATAAGTATTTCGCTCATCTCAAATCTGCTAAGAAGATTTTGAATTGGGAAGTCGAAGAACAAGTCTTAATTTCAGCATATAAATCAATTCCGAATGCAAGTAGTCATTGAGTCTTCTTCAGCAGCATTGGTCCAATGGGAGAACAAGGGGTTTCCTGTTTTCTTGCGTGAAGCATACGGTTCCGAATTGCTCCTTTTGAAGTTTGTGGAAGATGCAGAGGTGATCGCAGTGATGTGGGCAT
Organism: uncultured Chryseobacterium sp.; assembly: GCA_964511555.1. Lineage (GTDB taxonomy): Bacteria > Bacteroidota > Bacteroidia > Flavobacteriales_D > Sanyastnellaceae > CAIZGX01. The sequence continues at coordinate 23,805 of CAZEFR010000009.1, read as the reverse complement.
GGGAGTCTGGTAAGAAGTTGATGAATAGCCTCATTACACCGCCCTTCTCTCCAAATTGTTGGCTTACATTCTTAACCGATTACGACAAGCCTGCTACTAAACGCGCAAAAGAGAAGGAAGTTCAAAAGGCTTTACTTGCTTTTGTTGGAAATGGAAAGTGGAAATATTGGAAGTTTGATTTTCCTGTTGAGTTTACCGATTTTCAGGAAGCCATTTGGAAAGGTACCCTTCCAAAAACAAAGTATACATATCGCATTTTAGATTTGCAGAATTGGGAAGAGAAGATCGATTCAAAGCTTCGAAATAAGTTGAAGCGCTTTTCAGATTTTACATTTGAAGTTAGACCTTTCGGTGAAGATGAGATGAAGTTGTTCATGGCTTCAAGTGCATCAAAAGGAGTGGCTCATGAGCAATTGCTTTCGAGGTTCAATTCATTGAACTCAGCCTCTGCCTTCACGGTTATTGCAGAAGGAGGGCAGTATCAAGCGTTCTGTGCAATTGTTAATGAGGTGTGTTATTATTTGGTTTCGAGTAACGCTAAGAATGACAATGCCCTTTCGGCCTGTGGTGTGAAGTTTTGTATTGAAGAGAGCATGCGCAGGGGTTCCAGAGCATTCGATTTCGAAGGGTCTATGATTCCAGAAATAGAAGTGTTCTTCCGATCTTTTGGAGGCGACTTATTTCCCTATTTTTCTATTGAAGGAGGAAGAGGAATAGCCTATTTCCTTCGGAAAATAATCAAATAAAAAAGCCATCCGAAGATGGCTTTTCATTCAATATGAAAAATATCAATTCGCGTATTGCGAATAAGTCACTTGATATGATTTGTCGTCCATGAACCACTCTTTTCCCAGTTCTAGCCAAGCTTTTGCTTCAGCTGAATTCCCTTCGGTGTATAGTTTTTCGGCGTAGTAGATGATTGCATTTTTCAACAAGTCTTTCTGTCCTTTTACTTCAACAGAGCAGGTCTTGTCTGTCAATAATTTCTGTGCTGTCTTGTATGCGTTTTCCGCTTCTTTCTTTTGCTTCGCGCCTTGAAAAGAAACCCCAAGCATGATCCAAGCACCAGCGTCGTTAGCATCCCAGTCGATTAAGTTGTCGTAAAGCGTTTTGCTTTTTGTGTATTTCATTGCGTCAAGCATAACCTCAGCCTCACTTATTGCGGTGTTGCGTAATTCGGTGAAGTAGTCTTCGTGTTCTGCGTAGAATGTTTTGTTCTTGTCTTTCGAAGAATACTTCGAGGCGTATTTGTAGCAGTCCTTTCCAGCAGTTGGAAATTTCTCTTTGAATTCGTCACGCTTTGACATTTCGTAGTAGCAGCGACTCATGAATAAATATGGAAGTGGATCTTTTTTCGTTTTTTCGTTTAGTGTGTATTTCTCTGCTTTATAGAGACACTTTTCGTATTTCTCATCTACGAACATAGCTAGTAAATCAGGGTAGTCTGTCTGTGCGAATCCTTTAAGTGAACCGAGTAAAAAAACGAATAACAATAATTTTTTCATAAGAGTAATTTTTTGGTCATAGCCAAATACAATGCCTAAGGTAAGAACAGATTGTGTTCAAGCCAAATTCGTGATGAGAAGAGGCTTTGTTTGAGTGAAAATTATACACAAAGTTTGAATTAGAAACCTTCATCTGGCTTATCTTCGCCCCTATTCGATTAGGAAATCATGAAGTTAAAAAATATTGTTTTTGTTGTTGCCCTTCTGGCCGGAATGTACGCACAAGCCCAGGATTGCACCATACGCGGTTTTGTGAAAAGTAAGGAAAAAGGAGAGCCCATTCTAATGGCTTTGGTTGCTTTGGAAGGTACCACAGTTGGTACAAATACCGATGAGAATGGATACTTCAGCTTAACCAAGCTAACTCCAGGCACTTACTTCCTTTTTGTGAAGATTATCAATTACCAAGAATATCGCGACACCATTACTGTAAAGCAAGGACAACTGGTTTCAACCAATATTCTCCTTGAGTCTGGCTCGAATGTAATGGATATTTTAGAGATAAACGAAAGACGATCGGAGCAAGTGAACAATGTGAACATCTCATCGGAAACGTTGCGTCCGAAAGATTTTAAGCGAGTTCCTTCATTTGGCGGACAGACAGATATTGTGCAAGTACTGACAACATTACCCGGTTTCATATCTACTGGTGACCAAGGCGGACAGGTATTCGTTCGAGGAGGTAGCCCTGTTCAGAACAAAGTGGTTTTGGATGGGATGATAGTCTACAATCCATTTCACAGTATTGGTTTGTTCTCAGTATTCGATACCGACATTATTTCCAATGCCGATGTATACACCGGTGGTTTTGGGGCACAATTCGGAGGAAGAATTTCTTCTGTCATTGACATTACAACTCGCGATGGAAACAAGAAAGGTCACGACGGTAAGATTGGGTTTAGTCCGTTCGGCGGGAAGATTCAACTGGAAGGGCCTCTGAAAAAGTTAACTGCGAATGGAAGCGGTATTTCTTATGTATTGAGTGCAAAGAACAGTTACCTCGACAGAACTTCTCCGCAGGTTTATCCGTTTGTAAATGATGGGGATGGTCTACCTTTTAGCTACACTGATTTGTACGGAAAGTTATCCTTTGGTGGCTCAAATGGAAGTAAATTCAATTTATTCGGTTTTTCATTTGATGATAATGTCACGAAGTATCAGGCCTTATCAAATTTAAATTGGAAGAATGTTGGGGCAGGAGGTAATTTTGTGGTGGTTCCAACGAGTGCTCCTGTTCTTATCAATGGAAATTTTTCATGGAGTAAGTACAATATCCTGCTTCAAGAAGAAACGGTTCCTGACCGAAAAAGTGGAATTACCTCATTCAATTTTGGATTGGACTTTAATTACAGTTTAGGAAAAGATGTTGTGAAGTACGGCGTTGAGGTAGTTGGTTTCTCAACCAATTTCAATACGTTCAATCCACTTGGAGTGAGAATAGATTTAGAACAGAACACAACGGAATTGAACGGATTCATCTCCTATAAAATAAACAGAAAGAAAATTATTATTGAACCAGGTTTCCGAGTTCAATACTACAGTTCGCTATCGGCGGTTTCTCCGGAACCGCGTCTTGGTATGAAGTACAAGGCTACTGAGCGTCTGCGTTTGAAGACGGCGGCAGGTATCTATTCACAAAACCTTATGGCCACGAACAGTGATAGAGATATTGTGAATTTGTTCTACGGTTTCTTGGCTAGTCCAGATGAAATTCAGAATACCATGGACATGCCTAACGGTGAGACACGTGACATTGCAAATTCGTTGCAAAGAGCTTCTCATCTCGTTGCAGGTTTTGAGTTCGACATCACAGATGAATTGAATTTAAATGTGGAAGGTTATTACAGAAATTTCAAGCAAGTAACCAACACCAATAGAAACAAGATTTTCCCAGATGATGCAGACAATCAAGACAAGCCAGAGTTACTGCGTAAGGATTTCATTTTGGAAAGTGGTTTCGCGAAGGGAATTGACGTGGTGTTAAAATACGCGACCAAACATTCAAATATCAACGTGGTTTATTCGATTATGAATGTAGATCGTTGGGACGGTTTACGTTGGTATGACCCTGTCTTCGACCGTAGACATAACGTGAATGTGGTTGCCTCTCACTCTTTTGGAAAGAATGATTCTTGGGAGGTTAGTGCTCGTTGGAATTTAGGAAGCGGTCTGCCGTTTACACAAACGCAAGGTGGATATGAGCCACCTTCATTGGATGGAGGTATTTCAACGGATTATATCTACACGAACTCGAATACACTTGGCATTCAATACGCCCCTTTGAATGAAGGAAGATTGCCGTGGTATCACAGAATGGATGCAAACATTCGTAAAACCTACAAATGGGAAAAGTCTACGATGGAGTTGAACTTTGGTTTGACGAATGCGTACAACAGAGCAAATGTATTTTATATCGATCGTGTAACATCTAAGCGTGTAGATCAATTGCCATTGCTTCCCTCTATTGGTCTTGAGATGTCTTTCTAGTCGTTTCTTTTTCCAACCAAGTAAACCCCTGCGAAAATGAGCAGGGCGAAAAGAATTTTTTCAACCGTGATACTCCCTGTGTGATCTTGGTTTCCTATTCCCGCGAACAAAAACGCAAAAACGCCGGCCAATAAAGGTTGAAGGTAAATGTATGCGCTCGTTACGGTCGGGGAGACCTTGCTTAAGGCATATATATTCAGCAAGTAGGCGAGGAATGTAACAGCAACTATGATAAAGGCTAAACTCATCCAATGCAGCGGTGTGAGTGTCCCCCAAGGAATTGAGCTTGCGTCGGAATATCCAATGGGTAGAATGAAAAGCAGTCCACAAGCGAAAACCCAGGTAATTGCTGTAATGGGTTTGTACTTTTTCATAAGCCTAGGCGCAGTGGTTAAATACAATCCGTACGAAAGGGAGTTAATTAAAATATAAAGATCTCCCCTCAGGTAATCGGCACTCGCTTCGAACGGAGCGCGCAGAAGAATAATTCCCAAGGCTCCAATGGAACCCAAAAGAATTCCAGAAGCCGTCATAATCGAAGGCCATTTTCTCTTTCCAACAAAATAAAGAATGGCCACTAAAATGGGGTTCGTGCACATGATAATGGAAGCGTTCACAGGAGTGGTGAGCGAAAGCCCATTGAAGAAAAACAATTGGTTAGTGGCTACGCCCGTTAATCCGCAAAAAAGGAAAAGAGGAATATCGCGTAATCTGGGAATCTCAAGAAACTTGAAAGAAACCAAAAAGAAAAGCACCAAAGCACCCGAAACGCGCAAAACAATAAATGCATTCGGCCCTATTGGATTGGGCATGACCCATTTCGCTATGAGGTAGTTTGCACTATAAATGAGCGCAACTGCTAACAAGGCTAGATGAGCACCTACATTCTTGTTATTTGCCACGGGGCAAAATTATTTCTTTTGAAGAAAAGCTTTCGCGGCAGCAACAACTTTAGGCGCGTTACCAATGAAGATCTGGTTGTTGAATATCAAAACCGGACGCTTCAAGAACGTGTATTCTTTCAAAATATATTTCTTGTAATCCTTTTCGGTCAACTTCTTTTCATTCAAACCAAGTTCGCGATATTTCAACGCGCGACGGCTGAACAGCGCTTCGTAGCTTCCTGCTAGAGCGTGCATTTCCGTTAGTTGCTCTTCTGTAATAGCAGCGGTTTTAATGTCTTGAAGTTCTGTTCCCTTGGGCAGTGGACTTAGTTCATTAATAATATTTTGACAGGTGCCGCAATTGGCGAGGTGGTATATTTTTTTCATTTTTGAAGACAAATGGTATTTTCAATTCTGTGTAAAACTAAACCTCAATCGAGTGGAACAAATTACATTTTTGAAATAAAGTTTTCAATGATTTTTGGGAAGTGAAGAATTTCTAGTGCTCGAACGCGATCTTCTATTTCCTGAATCGAACAGTTCTCAACGTTTGCCTTTGCTTGGAAGAGTATTTCTCCTTTATCGAATTCTTCATTCACCAAATGAATGGTAATTCCACTTTCGATTTCTTTAGCTTCGAAAACCGCTTCATGAACAAAATGTCCATACATACCCTTGCCGCCGAACTTGGGAAGTAAGGCTGGATGAATATTTATGATTCGATTTTTATAAGCTTGAACGAGATTCTGAGGCACAAGCCACAAAAATCCCGCTAGAATTATAAGTTTTACATTTCGTTTCTGAAGTTCTGAAACGAACGCGTCAGAGTTTTTAAAGTTCTCTTGGGTGAGAAGGTAAGATTCAATGTTGTTTTCTTCTGCTATTCGAAAAACGCCTGCATGAGCTTTGTTGCATGCTATAAGAGATATAGATACCTCAGTGTTTTCGAAATGCTTAATGATGTTGGCGGCGTTGCTTCCAGCTCCGGAAGCTAAAATAGCTATATTCATGCTGGAGTATTCAACAAAATGAGGCTTTGAAGTTCCTTTTGAATCAATGAAGTAAGTCTAGGCTGCATGTTTAATATGGATTGAAGTTGTAATTTCAAATCCTCTCTATCCATTGACTTGGCCTTTTGTTCGATACGCTCAAGCAACAAACTTGTTTTATTCAGTCCAAAAAGCTTGAAAGATGATTTTAGTTTGTGTGTGATTTTTGAAATCTGCTCCAGGTCGTTATCATGAAGGGCCAATGTGAGCTCGTTAAAGTGAATGTCTACTTGCCCTTGAAAAACATGTGTCATTCGAATCATTTGATCTTTTGACCCGTTCATTAACTCATGTAATTGATCAAGTGAAATTGATTCACTATTTTCAAGCTCTTCTATATTGCTCGACTTTGTCAGCAGATTAATCTTCTCAAGAAGATATTCAGGTTTGTAAGGTTTGGTAATGTATTCATTCATACCTGCCTGCCAACACTTTTCCTTTTCACTCTCCAAGGCATTAGCAGTGAGAGCTATGATTGGAATATTCGAGTGCAACTCTTTTCTAATGGCTATGGCCGAGGCAACGCCATCCATTACGGGCATCTGAATATCCATGAGAATAATGTCAATGGGTTTGTTCTTTACGACTTCAATGGCTTCCAGTCCGTTTTCAGCTACGTATATGCTGGCGTTCCACTTTTTGAGTATCGTTAAGGCTAGAAAACGATTTAACTCGTTGTCTTCAACAATAAGCACATTCTTTCCTGAGAGGTCTTTTTGAACCTTAGTTATCTCCTCTTCTTGTTGGGTGGCTTCGGGCATTGAAAGGCTGAAGGTGAAAGAGGAGCCTACATTTTTTTCACTCAATACAGTGATTTCTCCGCCTAGCAACTCCGAAATTGATTTAGAGATAGCAAGACCCAAACCGGTTCCGCCAAATCTTCTTGTTATGGTGTTGTCTTCTTGTGAGAAAAATTCAAAAATAGATTTAAGCTTCTCGGAGTCTATGCCAATTCCGGTGTCTGTCACAGTGAAATGGAATTCAATAGACTTGCCAATCCTTTCAAACGTAATGTCAAGAGAGACTTTGCCTTTGTCTGTGAATTTAATTGCATTTGAGATCAGGTTGTTCAAAATTTGCGCTAGGCGCGTTGGATCTCCGAACACCCATTTTGGGAGGTTTTTCGGGTAATTTACAAGTAATTCAATCCCCTTCTCATCTGTACGCAAATGATAACATGTGTAAAGCGGGTCAATGACAGATCTTAGGTCGAAGGGGATAAATTCAGCTGAGAATTTACCGCTTTCCAATTTCGACATATCAAGAATGTCGTTGACAATGACCATTAAACTTTGAGTAGAGGAGTGTATTGCGTTTACGTATTGTTTTTGGGTTTCAGAAATATCGGTGTCCCCCAAAATCCCAGACATTCCTGCTATTGCATTTATGGGTGTTCTTATTTCATGTGAAATATTTGCAAGAAATAATTTTCTCGTCTCAAGAGACTCCTCTGCCTTGTATCGAGCTTCTTCAAGTTGTCTCTCAAATTCTTTTCTTTCCTGAATCGTATTGTTCAGAATTTCACCTATGCGAAGTATGTCGCTGTCGTTTATTTCTTGTTCTGGGCTTATCGTCTGAATGGCATTTTTAATGCTGTTGATTAAGACGCGTTGTCTATTGGCTTCATCGAAAAGCTTAGCGTTTTTCTCGAAAAGTTCCTCGCCACTTAATTTCATTGCTCGTTCCACAAGCTCTCTATTGCTCTCATAAAGCAAATAGCTTTGGTTTATGCTTTTTAAAAAACTAAAAAGGTGTTCTGGAATTTCTTCCTGGAGACCTAAGTACTTTTTTACCTGACGTTTTAAAAGGGGATGCAAAGAATCAAACGTCATATTTTTTCTTTAAACGTTGTAATTGTCATTGTTTGGTTATGCAATGAGTTAACCCCATCGGTAGACGGACATATTTCACCGTTGCTGTAAAACCCACAAAAAGTTGATTTATCATCAAATGTTTCCGCAACGGCTTCAATCTCTTCTTCAGTTCTGTTTTGCATTACAAGCTTTCTACCTACACAAGACACCATGAGTGTAAGTTCAGGAACTTCGTTTTCGTGAATACGGCTTTTTGATGCAGCATTACTAGCGCTTTCAATTACGCGGTCGAAGTTGGCCATCATAAATTGAACTTTTGAACCAACAGGCACATTTCCTGCGAAGATCATGGATTGATCTTCTTCGTTTATAGAAAGAATGGTTCGCACGAGTCTTGTTCCGTCAGGCTTCAAAATGCACAAAGGAAACAAAAGAGCAGCACCGGGAAGTTCATTTGCCCGTTCTCCTAAATATTTTTTGTAAAGTGCTAGAGCGTTGGTATCGTCGAGGTCATACAGCGTATTTTCTTCGGCTTTGGTTACTAAGCGAAGAGGGCCAAAAAGATCCCAGCCGTCGTTAGACCCAAACCCAATTTCAATGGCTTCACCATACAAGCCAATGGCTACAACCATATTTTCAGAAAGGGTGTTGTTTAGCCCCATTGTGGTTTTTGCAAAACGAGCAGAATCACCCGCCAAACCACCCGTGACGGCAATATGTTTTGGAAGATTTGCTGATATTCCTGCAATCAAATGATCGCCATTCATATGACCACCTTCGGAAAAAAGAAGGATGTGTTTCAAATCATCGGCAAGCAGATCATTCGTAATTTCAACTCCAATTTGCTCTGCATCTCGTCCAGCTATGTTTTCTTTCGTGCTTATGCGGATAGGGGTTTTTTCAAACTCAATCACGGTAGCTGAAGCCGAGTTTTCGAAAAGTTCATTGTGATGAATTTCTCCGGAGGTGCTCACCAGCACAATAGAAGCACTCGGATAAACCTGGTGTAAAGCGTTGTAATAGTTGCAATGTTCAATAATATCTATTCCAGCAAAAACTAGGATTAACTGGGCGTCTTTTAAAACTGCTTGGTCTGTATTCCAGTTTTTGGTGGTGGTCCACTGAAGCTGCTCAGTTTTCATAAGTTTTGAGATTTGGTTCGTAAATATACAAAATTAAAAAGGAGACTTTCTTTGACCCAATTCGAAGGTTCAATACACAAGTGATTTCTGCTATCTTTACACACTAATTTTAGTAAATTACAGATTCGTCTCATATGTCCATTTCAGTTAGTCAGGTAGTTAAGATGTTCGGCACACAAACCGCATTGAATGGTGTTTCCTTCGAAGCGAAAAAAGGAGAGGTCATTGGCTTCTTAGGTCCGAATGGCGCGGGAAAGAGCACAATGATGAAGATTATTACAGGCTACATTCCTGCCATGTCAGGAAAGGTTTCTGTATGCGGATTTGATGTCAATGAAAAACCTTTAGAAGTGAAGAGACGCGTCGGTTATCTTCCTGAACACAATCCCTTGTACACCGACATGTATGTGCGTGAGTATTTGACGTTTGCAGGAAGTCTTCACGGAGTAAAGAATTTGAAGAGTAGAGTGGAAGAGGTTATTGCTTTGGTTGGTCTTATGCCAGAAGCGCACAAACCCATTCAACAATTGTCTAAAGGATACCGCCAGCGTGTGGGATTGGCTCAAGCCATTATTCACGATCCGGAGGTACTTATTCTTGATGAACCTACGAGTGGATTAGATCCAAATCAGATTGCAGACATTCGCGAGATTATTATTCAAATGGGGAAGGAGAAGACCGTATTGCTTTCTACCCATATCATGCAAGAGGTAGAGGCTATGTGTTCTCGCGTGGTAATTATAAGCAAGGGGAACGTTGTAGCGAATGCACCTGTTGATGAGTTAACGGCTTCAGATCAGAAATTGGAACAAGTATTTAAAGAGTTGACAACGAAATGATGGTTGCGAGTGTAGGTGGAGTTTTAAAAACCATTCTTTGGATTTTTATCATTTCTGGAATTATTCGTTTTGTAGTTCGTTTAACTGCGAATTATGCTGTGAATAAAGTTAACGAAGAAGTGAACAAGAATAAAAGAAGAGAAAGCGAGCCTCAGTTTGGAAATAAGCAGGCAACTGGACATAAAACGCCAGACAGCGAATATGTAGATTTTGTAGAAATAAAAGATCAGGAATAACATGAATAAGTTTTTGAAATTGTCTTGGCCGCACGCAGTGGCAATTCTTTCACTCGTGATTTTGGCGAGCGTTTATTTTTCACCGTTGTGGCAAGGATACGATTTGAATCAACCCGATATTGTGCAATGGAGAGGCATGTCGCAAGAACTTTCTAATTACCGTGAGCTTCACAACGAAGAGGCACTTTGGTCGAACTCTATGTTCGGTGGAATGCCAGCTTATCAAGTTTCAACAGAGCACAACGCTAACTTACTCCGTCCAATTTTACTAACTCTTCGTCTAGGTTTACCTGGCGCAATTGGAACTTTGTTCTTGTGCTTCTTGGGGTATTACATTCTTGGATTGTGTCTTCGCTTAGGTCCTTGGTATAGCTTGGTGGGTGCAGTGGCATTCGGTTTCGCAACGATTAATATTTTGTACCTCGGTGCTGGTCATACAGGTAAAGTAACTTCCATTGCATTCTTGGCTCCGGCTCTCGGCGGATTCATTCTCGCTTTCAGAGGAAAAGCGTATTTAGGCGGAGCCATTTTTATGCTTTTCTTGGGATTGAACATTGCTGCGAATCACCTGCAAATGACTTACTATTTGGCTTTCTTGCTTGTGGCTGTTGCAATAGGAGAATCTATTCGTTTATCACTTGCAAAACAATTCAAGGCATTGGGAATGTCTTTGGTTGTGTTAGCCGTTGCAAGCGTAGTTGCCGTGCTCCCGAGTGCAAGTAACTTAATGACTACCTACGAGTACAGCAAATACACCACACGTGGTAGTTCAGACCTTACCCTTAAACCAAAGGAAAGCTCAAACATTGAACAAGAAGGTCTGAGCGGTTCTTATATTCTAGACTACAACTTCGCTTCAGGTGAGCAATGGTCATTGTTAATCCCGAATGCCAAAGGCGGTGCTTCTGCTGCAATTGGAGATAAAAACAAAGAGGCTATCACAAATGCCGCGAAAGGAAACAAAAACGTTAGCAAATTCAAAGATGATTTGAGGGGCACCAACAGCTATTGGGGAGCACAACGCTTCACCGGTGGTGCGTTCTATTTCGGTGCTGCGATTATGACGTTGTTCATCTTAGCATTTGTTGGATTGAAAGACGGAATCAAATGGCCCTTCTTGGTTATTACCCTTCTGGCACTCGGATTGTGCTTGAAGGAAATGACTGGATTGAATTCCATGTTCATTGAAAAAATTCCGATGTACAACAAGTTCCGCGATTCAAAAATGATCTTGGTTCTTATTCAAGTCATGGCTGCTGCTATGGGTATGATGTTCTTGAAGAAATTGGTTGAAGGCGAAGTGGCTTGGGGAAAGAACGGAAAGAAAATTCTTACCGGTGCAGTTGCTGTTTTTGCAATCGTGATCATGTATTTGAATGTTAGTCCAAGTTCAACCGGAACCATGATTAGTCCACAAGAGCAAGAGCAATTCGATCAAATGTCGAAAAGCGCTCCGAAAGAACAGGTGGCTATGATTGACGATTACAGCAGTGCTTTGCAAGATGTTCGTGCTGAAATTTTCAAGGCTGATGCAAAACGATCGTTGTTCTTGGTGTTGTTGATTTCAGGAGGAGTGCTCGCGCTGGTTTACGTAAACAACAAGACTTTGAAAATGGCGATTCTTCCGATTGTAGGCGTAATCGTTTTGTTCGATGGATTCAGCGTTTCAAGACGTTATCTGAATTTAGAAAAGGAAAAAGGGGCGTACAAGAAATTTGTAACGCTTGAAGAAAAGGAGATTCCTGTTAAGCCAAGCGCTGCAGACTTCTCGATTCTCGATATAGAAAAGCCTGCTGTTGCAGATTTCGAAAACAAGTCGAATGCTTTGGAACAAGCATTAACAAAATCAGGTATTTACGATCACGTGAAAACAAAAGGTGCTTTGAAAGAAGTTGCCAACTTCGGTGCGCTTCAATTGAACTCTGATTTCCGTGTAGCACGTTTGGGCAATCCGTTCAACGATGCCGAGACTTCGTTCTTCCATAAGAGTATTGGCGGGTATCACGGTGCGAAGTTGAAGCGCATTCAGGAAGTAATCGATTTCCATTTGGCGGAAGAGTTAGACAGTGCCCTTGCTTATTTGCAAGCGGGAACATACGATTCTTTGGGAGGTAGTCTTTCCGTGTTGAATATGCTGAATACCAAATATTACATTGGCAATCCAGAGCAACCAGCCATTCCAAATAAATTTGCTCTGGGCAATGCATGGTTTGTTTCTGAAGTGAAAACAACGAACAATAGCGATGAAGAAATTGTTGCTTTGGGAGAAATAGACGCTAAGGTTGAAGCCACAACGCAAGCTGCTTTCGCGACACAATTCCGTGCGCCACAATCAGCAGTAGATAGCACCGCTTCTGTTCGCATGTTGGCCTACGAAACTAAATTATTGCGTTACGAAGTAAACAATACTTCAGGCGAGGCACAGCCTGTTGTGTTCAGCGAAATCTATTATCCGGAAGGATGGATTTGCAGAATAGACGGTAACGAAGTGGAAGCTGCACGTGTGAACTACGTTCTTCGTGGGGCAATGATTCCAGCAGGAACTCACACTGTTGAATGGTCTTTCGAACCAAAGGTTTGGGAGAAAGGAACGAACATCTCTTATGCAGGATCTGCATTGCTTTTCGCATTGCTTGCCTTTGCAGGTATTATGGTTTACCAAGAAGAGAAGAGGGGTTAATTACAAAACGGGCTTTTCGTGATGTGTGAGGTTTTGAACCAATAGCGCAACATTGGAAGCAAGAATGAGCGGAAGTACAACTGTAATAATCCATCCGTATGGAAAGTGAGTCGCAGCGTAATTCGGTTGAGTAAGTCCAAGCCATTGTGAATCGCTAGGAACGCTTCCTAACACCAAAATGTATTGCCATACGATAGACGCAATTCCAACAAAATTAAATATTGAAAAAGCAAGTTTGTACTTGCTTTTTTTCTTTGGGAAAATAGGCATGCATACCAAGGCAAGAACACCGAAAGCAATGTCGAAATTCATTCCGTAAAAAGTCATCTCCCACGGCGTTTGTTTCCACGTAGCTAAAATGTAAAACATTGAGGCTACTGGAATTCTGAGGTATTGCAAACTATACAGCCAAGAAGGACGAAGAGCTCTGAGAAACCTTGATCCGCGGGGCGTCAATGCCAACAACAAAATAAGTACTGAAGAAAAAATTACAGGAAAAAGTAAATGTCCTGTTCCTGTTTTAATATCCATGTACCAGCGATTCAACGCCAACGTAGCCTGAAATATCGACCATCCCAACATGGCCAAAGCGAACATGTGTGCGCGTTGCTGTGTCCGGTGATGTCCACGAACAAAGGCGTAAGTCATCATTACGCCAGATAAAAGCGTAAGAATAGAGGTTAGAATTACAAGTGAAAAAGGTATGTTTTCAATCATTGTCAGGAAAGTATTTTTTTCTGCAAGGTAGGTTCAAATTCACAAGCTGTTTTTCTGCTAAGTCGGTGTCTATTCTTCGCAATGAAATCGTAAATTTTGTTCAACAGGAATAGAGGACAAAAGAAAGTTAGTAAGAGCAAAAGGGAGAGGGGTGCTTTCACTTCATGAAACAATCTTCGAAGTGCTAAACCTTTGTGGTATTTCTTTCCATTTACAATGAAAATAATTCCCGACATGGACTCACGCTCCGAAGAGGATAAACGGTTTTTTGCTTTTTCACCCTTCAATCCGGAAAAAAATAAATTAGAAAATTTCGACGATTTATGAATACGTTGCACCCAACTGCTGCAGAAGAGGCAGTCACTGTCGTAGAAAAGTATTTTTTCTGGGGGTAACATTAGTTGTGAATTAAACAAAGTTAACCTTGAAGTGTCTTTACCTTTGCAAATCTTTAGAAAATTATGGTAAACTGCTGTGTTTTTGGTGAACGAAAAAAGGTGCGTTGGGCGTTGGGTTCTTCGGAATTGAGCTACACCCTGACGGATCGTTTTTCAGATGTTCCCGCCAATGTGTGGGATGCCCAAAATTCAGAGGACAATATTTTTCTCTCGTCGGATTATCTAGCAGCTTTATCCAAATCATGGGAAGGTAAGTTGTTTTACATTCTATTTTTTAAAAACGAAGATCCAATTGGTATAGCTGTGTTGCAATACACCTATTTCGTATCAGGTGAATTGAAAACACATGTAGACGTTGAGGGTGGAGCTGGATTTGTTGCGCGTGTTTTCGGAAGACAGTCACGGCAGTATCCCATAGTGGTTTGTGGAAGTCCTTTTTGCACGGGTCCCCATGGTTATGTTTTTCAATCAGAGATACATGTAGAAGAAGCTATGACGGCTTTGTGTTATGCCTTAACCGACGTTATTCAGCAGTTGAGGAAGAGCAACAGGGAAACACAAGCGGTGGTGGTGAAAGATTTTTATCCGAAAGATTACGATGCGCTAAATGAGTTGAAGGGATGTGGATTTCATACGTTCGCAGTGGATCATCATTTGAAGATGCCCATAGATCAGCATTGGGAATCTTTCGAAGATTATATGAATGCTCTGAATACGAAATTCAGAACCAAGGCGAAAGCCGCTTTGAAAAAATGCGAAGGAGTTGAAACCCGCATCTGGACCGCCGAAGACTTGGAAGCGAATGCAACCTTGGTTCAGGCTTTGTACAGAAATGTGTATGATCGCGCAGAATTCGCCATGGAACCTCTAACAACCGAATTTTTGGTTGAATTGAAGAAGACACTTCAAGAAAAAATGCTTATTCAAGCCTACTATGTGGCGAATGAAATAGTAGGGTATCAAATTGCACTCATCAATAACAAAGAATTAGAAGCGTTTTTGGTCGGAGTCGATTACGAGGCGAACGCCACGTATGGTCTTTATTCAAACATGCTCCTTTCATTCGTGAAATGGGCCATTGACGAGCAGTGTGAAGAGATTGCATTTGGAAGAACTGCGGGAGAGATCAAGTCGACTTTCGGTGCAGTGCCTGTTGAAATGCGAATAGCACTGCGCCACCCCGGAAGATTACGCAACGCGTTATTGAAATTATTCTTCACAAAAGTTCATCCTGGAAATGAGCCTCAGCGAATTCCATTCAAGCAAGAATGGCAGAGCGAACTTGAGATTAAACAGCGGGAGTGGAACACCCAGAACAATGGGTAATTCAACCTACAAGGAACGTTGGATACTCGTAGCGCTCGCTGCGATTCAGTTTACGAATATTGTTGACTTCATGATTATGATGCCCATGGGCGACATCTTGAAGCGCGACTTGGGCATTGGTCCGGCGGGATTCGGATGGTTGGTGAGTTCCTACGGTTTGGCCGCAGGAGTGACCTCTTTCTTAGGTGTGTTTTATCTCGATAATCTTCCGCGCAAGAAGGCACTGTTGTTTGCTTACTTAGGATTCATGTTAGGAACAGTAAGTAGCGCCTTGGTTCCAACCACCGATAACAACGAATTGAACTACTACCTCTTTGTTGGCACGCGAATTTTAACCGGAATTACTGGAGGACTTTTAGGCGGATTGGTCATGTCAATTGTAGCTGATGTCTTCCCTATGGAACGAAGAGGAAGGGCGGTTGCTACAGTCACACTCGCGTTTTCCTTGGCTTCTATTTTAGGCGTACCCATGGCCTTGACTATGGTCGATTTTTTTGATGGAAATTGGCACGTGCCTTTTTACATGGTAAGCGCTTTAAGTCTTCCATTTTGGTTCATGGCTTGGAAGGCATTGCCGCCGTTGCGAGATCATTTGGAACGCAGAACACACAAGTTTCAACCCATGGAAACATTCAAGGCTTCGTTCTCGAATGTGGCGCAGCGAAACGCGCTGCTATTTACAGTTTTGCTGGTACTCGGACAGTTCACTATTATTTCTTTCCTAACACCCTACCTCATTAGTAACGTGAAGTTAGAACAACATGAAGTGAAATATATTTACTTGGTAGGCGGCTTTTGCACAGTAATTAGTAGTATTTTAATTGGAAGAGCAGTAGACAAAATTGGAAGATTTAAGGTGTTCGGATTCTTCGCATTGCTTTCTCTTGTTCCTATTTTTATTAATACGAATTTGCCTGAAACCGATTTGTGGATAGTTTTAACCATTGCAGGCTTTTTCTTCATTATGGTCACGGGAAGAATGATTCCGGCGAACACCATTGTAAGCGGTGTTGTGAACCCCAAGCATCGCGCAGGTTTCATGAGTTTGAATTCTGCTGCGCAGAGCACCGCGTCTGGAATAAGTGCCGCCTTGGCAGGAAGTGTTATTACGCAGGCCAACGCCAATGAACCGTTAGAGAATTATCACATTGTTGGGTACGTGGCGATGTGCTTCACCCTCATGGCCTTCTTTATTATGCTCCGTTTGAAAAACTTGGCGAAGAAAGCGCAAGAAAATAATTAAATTCGCAGGACTATGAGAGCCGTTGAAACAATTCCCCATCCGCGAATTCGCATTGTAGTTCACGCATACAATGGTAAATGGATCGTTGAGTTTGAAGCGGCTGCATACAAACAATCTATAAAAATTGATCAAGAGGCAGTAAAAACAATAGAGGAAATACGAGCCCTCATTAACAACGATTTTCTAACCGAAATTGAATCTCAATTTCAAAATTTACACAAAGCATGGAGCATCAACTTTCAGAAAATAAAGCCGTAAAGAAGCCTTTTGCATTCAACTTAATTCTAGTTATTCTTTTTGCAGGAACTTTTGTAGCCTTATTGGTTATGTGGAACAAACTGAACACCGCTATGGAGTTGGCAGAGAAGTCGAAGGTGGTAGACACCATTAGCCCCGGTCAAATGAAAGTCGCATACGTAAATCTCGACTCATTGAATTCGCAATATGCATTCATTACCGATAAATCTGCAGAACTTGAAAAGAGCGCAGCCGCTGCAGAAGCGAAGGTGAAAGCGGAAGCCTCAAAACGTCAAAAGGAGGTAGATGAATTAGTGGCATACGCGCAAAGAGGTAATCTTCCGGCCGATGAGCAGGCTACAGTGCAAAACAGATTGGGACAGTTGCAGAATGAATTGGCGCAGATTCAACAAAGAGAGGAGGAGATGCTCATGCAGAACGAGGCTGCACTTCAGGAAGATTTAAGAAAGAAATTGGAAGTGTACACTGCGAACTACGCGAAGGCAAACGGTTGGGATTACATCTTTTCTTACCAAAGCACAGCGCCACTTATTCTTTTCGCTAATCCAATTTACGATTTGACAAGTGAGATTTTGAAAGGATTGAACGCAGAATACGAAACTGAAAAACAAGGAAAGTAATGACTATTGCTGAACGTAAATACGCCGAGAATATATCAGAGTATGTTATCTACATGTGGCAGATGCAAGACCTGCTTCGTGCTGTAAACATGGATGTTGAGTCGCTCGACGGTTTCTTGCGTTCGTTCCTTCCAACCGAGGAAAAAATTCAAGAAGAAAAAACCTGGTTCGAAGGATTAGCCAAAAGTATGAAACGCAGCGGCGCTGAAGAAAAAGGCAATGTTGAAGAAGTGCAAGAAGTTATTTCCGAATTGAATTTGCTTCACACCACATTGAATACCCTTCTTCGCGACGATGAATACATTGCAGCAAACGAACGCGCGAAAGAAAATTTAGATGCCTACCGGGAACGTGCTAACGGAAAAGCTCTGAGTGAAGTGGAAGCCTACTTAACTGCACTCTACGGACTCATGGTTCTTCGTCTGCGTAAGCAAGAGATCTCGGAAGAAACCAAAGATGCCATGAAGACTTTTTCAGATGTAATGGTACTGTTGGCGCTTCAGTACAACAAGATGAAGAAAGGCGAATCTGTTCAGCATTTGAACTAGTCGAAGACAATCGTAACCGGTCCGTCGTTGACCAATTCAACTTTCATGTCGGCACCGAAAATTCCTGTTTCAACTTTTGAGATTCTCTTTTTCATTTCAGCAATGAAAAAATCATAAAGCGGAATGGCTTGTTCAGGTCTGGCTGCCTCAATGAAACTCGGTCTGTTGCCTTTCTTGGTATCTGCGTACAACGTAAACTGACTAATCAAGAGCATACTTCCTTCAACATCTAAAACGCTTTTATTCATCTTTCCTTCTTCGTCTGAAAAAATACGCAGCTTCACAATTTTTTCTATCGTTGGAAGAATATTTTCCTTGGTGTCTGTGGAAGAAAATCCAATGAGCAGCAAGAGCCCGTGATCAATGCTTCCAACGATTTTGGAATCTACTTTTACAGAGGCACTCGACACGCGTTGAAGAACAATTTTCATGAATTTATTTATTCGGAGTTAATATTCCGCTTTCGAAAAGAAAGACATCGGTGGATTCAGAATTCTGAACAAGCATCCAACCGTTTTCTTTGTCGTGCTTCAAAATATGTAAGTGATGAAACTTACTTCTGTCCCAGCGCGTGGTGTCCTTTCCATGCAAAAGAATCGTCGGGAAAACCGTCTTATTGTATTCTGAAATAAGCCATCTTCTTCTTTCGTAATGTGGAATGTAGGTGGAAGGAAAATCAGACAGCAAGCACTGACAGCCATACGTAATCGGCTGTTCAGGGGTGTCTCCGGTTACAGCAACAAGCAGCGTAGGATGATTTCCAAATTCATTCATTTCATGACATTGCTTTTTCAATTCATCAATGCGCACCACATGCACGTACCACGCTTTCCCTTTGTCAATGGCGTTTTCGAGTAGAGGTGAGAAGAAAAACACTTTTATTCCGAAGGAAACAACAACAAGCAACAACGCAATGCGATTGAATTTCAATTTATTTTTTGTGGAAAGAAAGGCGTAGAAGTAGAGTGAAAGGAAGATGAACACGAACGGAAGTGCGAGGAAAAATCTTCCACCCGAAAAGAAAAGTGAATAGCCACTTTCTTTTGTTTTTTCCATGAAGAGCGATCCGAGAATAGCCAACAAGACGAAGGTAATTGTCCACGCTTCAAGGCGTTTGTTTTTCTTCCACAATAAAATTATTGCGGCTGGAAGTACGAGCACGCTAATAAATCCGAAGCGCCAGAACAGCGGTGAAACTTGATCGAAATAATTGTTGAATCGGGAAATGGTTTCAAGGAAACTGGACCAACTGAGTTTCACGCTCGGCGCCACGTGAATGAGCAATTCCGGATGTGCTTGGTAATATTGAAAGTTGAAGTAGAAGGGAAGTAGTCCGATTATAAAACCAACGCCGAAGAAAAGTACTGCACGTAAAATGAATCTTTTATTCCAATGAATGCTCGGAATAATAAGTGGAAGAAGCAATGCGCTGTTCAAATTTCCATATAACCCCAAACCAATAAAAATTCCACTGAACACCAAAGAGAGATTCGTTTGGAAATATTTCCAACAGAATAATCCGAGACTTACAAAAAAGATTCCGCCCACGAATCCGCGAGGAATAGCTGTGAGCAGGCTGTATTCCAACGGAAGCAAAAGGCAAACAAACAGAGGAATGAGAGCAGATTGAGCTGATAATTTCTGTTTGAAATAAAACGCCAAAAGAAAAAACGGAGTGGTGGAAAGAATAATAGTTGCAAGCGGAAGCGCTGCGTAAACGGGAAATCCGATTTTCATGAAAGGCACGGCCAACAAGGGTTCTATGTTAGGTCCGTAGCTTTGTCCGTAAAAGCACGGTCCGTGAAGAACACCGTTCGAAAGGTCGTTAGCCACTTGCCACAAAAGCGTTTGATCGCTGTCTGTGTATTGAATGGAAAAGAAGAAATACACCAGCATTTTTTCAACAAGCACGAAGGCTGAAAGCACGTAAAAGAGTCTGTTGTATTGCTGTTGATTCATGGTTAAATGTCCACAAAGGATGAATGCTTGCACAAGTTATTATATTTTCGTGAGGAATGTCTAAACTGGAAAACGATATTTCATTTTTGAAGGGTGTAGGTCCTGCGCGTGCCGATCAATTCCGCATGGAATTGGGCATTCTTACGTGGGAAGATTTACTCATGCATTATCCGTTTCGATATGTAGACAAAAGTCAAGTTCAGAAAGTGCGCGACGTGAAGTCAGACGCCGTGGCGGTGCAGCTGCAAGGAACAATCGTTCGGTTAACGGAATTGGGCGAAGCGCGCGCGAAACGCTTGGTTGGAATCTTTCAAGACGAGACGGGTACCATGGAGTTGGTGTGGTTCAAAGGAGCGCGTTGGCTGAAGAGCAGTTTGCCTTTGAACAAGCCTTGTTTGGTGTATGGAAAACCAACCGAGTTCAAAGGCAAATTCAACATTGCTCATCCGGAAGTGGAAGAGATTGAATCTTCGCGGATGGCGGCTGGCGTGGGTTTGAAACCTGTGTACAGTACCACTGAGAAGATGTCGAACAGAGGATTGAACAGCAACGTGATTGGAAAATTAACGCTGCAGTTGTGCGAAGAAGTTCGAAATGAAATTCCGGAAGTGTTGCCGCAGGAATTGATTCAGCAATACAAATTAATTTCTCGTGCGGAAGCGTTGGTGCAATTGCACGCGCCAGCGAATGCAGAGAAGTTGGAGCAAGCGCGCAGACGATTAAAGTTTGAAGAATTATTTTTCCTTCAGTTGCAATTGCTGCAAACGAAGTTGGCAGGCACGGTAGAGCAGCGCGGTGTGGTGTTCGAGAAGGTTGGAGAGTTATTCAATTCGTTTTATAAAAAGCATTTGCCGTTTGAATTAACTGGAGCGCAGAAGCGTGTGGTGAAAGAGATTCGCACCGACGTGGTGAAGGGCTTTCACATGAACCGTTTGGTTCAGGGCGATGTTGGAAGTGGAAAAACCATTGTTGCGCTTATGGCTATTTTGTTGGCCATAGACAATGGCTATCAGGCTTGCCTCATGGCGCCTACAGAGATTTTAGCGAATCAGCATTACGAAGGCATTTCGCAGTTGTTGGAACCGTTGGGTGTTCGTGTTGAATTGCTAACGGGTTCGGTGAAGAAGAAGAGTCGTGTTCCTTTAATGGAAGATTTGAAGAGTGGTGAATTGAAGTTCATTATTGGAACGCACGCGTTGATAGAGCCTGTTGTTGAATTTGCGAATTTGGGATTGGTGGTGATCGATGAGCAACATCGCTTTGGTGTTGCGCAACGCGCGGCTTTATGGAAGAAGGCGGCTTTGCCTCCGCATATTTTGGTCATGACCGCAACGCCCATTCCGCGTACGTTGGCTATGACGGTTTACGGTGATTTAGACGTGAGTATAATTGATGAGCTTCCTCCGGGAAGAAAGCCGGTGAATACGCAGTGGCACACCGATGCTTATCGGTTGATGTTGTTTGAATTTATTCGTCAGGAAATTGCGTTAGGCCGTCAGGTCTATGTTGTTTATCCGATGATTGAAGAGAGCGAGAAGATGGACTACAAAGACTTGTTCGACGGATACGAAAGTATGTCGCGCGCGTTTCCTTCGCCGAAGTATTTCATATCCATTGTTCATGGAAGAATGAAAGCGGAAGACCGCGATTTCGAGATGAAGCAATTCATAGAGAAGAAGACGCAGATCATGGTCGCTACTACGGTTATTGAAGTAGGGGTGAACGTTCCGAATGCGAGTGTGATGGTGATAGAGAGTGCCGAGCGTTTTGGCTTATCTCAATTGCACCAGTTGCGCGGCAGGGTGGGGCGTGGAGCCGATCAGAGTTATTGTATACTCATGACGGGACACAAGCTCAGTGACGACACGAAGTTGCGCATGGAGACGATGGTTCGCACCACGGACGGATTTGAAATTGCAGAAGTCGATTTACGCCTTCGCGGTCCGGGCGATTTAGCGGGCACAGCGCAGAGCGGTGTTTTGCAGTTGCGCATAGCAGACATGGTGAAGGACCAGCAGATGATGGCTGCCGCTCGCAACATAGCCAACGAATGGCTCACGGAAGATCCGAATTTATCTAGCGAAAGCAGCAGACCTATTCGCGAGGAGCTTTTGCGTTTGAAGAAGAAGAAGAGTGATTGGAGTGGGATTTCTTGATCAACTTCGATGATAAATCGCTTCGTGATTAATTCTTCGAATCAATCTTTGAGATCAATCAACCGAGTAACTTCTTCTTTCAATATTGGAATGTGGTTGATTACAATGGTGTAAATAATTGCGTTGTCTATCGAGTCGTAACCATGAATTAATTTGTTACGGGTGTTGATGATATCATTCAATCGAGAGATTTCAATGTCAGGATTGATATTCCTAACGTTTTTTAAAGCTTCTCCAATTATTTCAATATTTCGTTCAATGCTGTGTTGAAGAAATACGTCTTCATCGAATTCCTGAAATGAGTCACATCCGAGCATGTAAACTTCAATGTTCTCGCAAGAAATTAAAATGTCAAAAAGAAGTTTTTTCAATCGATTTTCCATAAACTATCAAACGTGTTTCGTTCACTTCTGATAGAAAATAGGGATTCCGAATGGCCGAATAGCTGATTAAATCGACTTTGCGATGAAGCAGTTGTTCCAAATCTTCTTCCAGTTCAAGCAACGCAGTGCCCTTAACTATTGGATCAATTTGCGGCGAAAATTCAACAAGAACATCAACGTCGCTGGCTTCGTTAAATCTGTCATTCATGCATGAACCGAAAAGTGAAGCACACGACACCTCATGACGCTCGAACAACTCGACCATCTTCGGTAATTGCATTTCTATTTCGCGATTCAATTGCATATTCAAATTTACATTTTCTATCACAACAAACCTACTTTGTGGAAATAGAATTTACACTAATTTTTATATGCAGTTTATATGCTGTTTATTCAACGGCGAAGCCGATGACACACTCTGTGTGATGACAATCTTCGATTGATGACGAACAAGTTCGATGACGGTTCCAGATGAATGGCAACAATGTAGTTCCAATTATGAAATAGGAATTACGAAGTAAGAATAAAGCCGAAGGTTTTCCAATTACGCAGTTCCAATTACGTAGTTCACGTAACTTCGTTCCGCATTGAACTTTTCAATGAACGTGATGTTATTCCTTAAATTCCTTTTGCATGCAAAAGTCTGGTTATGTTTTTAAACCGTTTGAAGAACCCAATCTTACTCCGTTCGAGAGACTGTTCGATGTGTTCAGCGAACTCATCACGCACACTTCCGGAGATGTAGACGAGGCGCTTGAATGGTTGCGAGAAATAGATAAGGAATATACCCTCACAACAGATGAATACACCATGGAAGATTTCGTGGAAGACCTGAAGAAGAAGGGATATTTGAAGGAAGAGATTCTGCCCGACGGACAAGGACAGATGGCTATTACAGCCAAGACGGAACGCGTGCTTCGGAAGAATGCAATGGATCAGATCTTCGGGAAGATTCGGAAGAGCGGGGCTGGGAATCACAAGAGTAAGAAAAGCGGACAAGGCGATGAAGCAACAGGCGAATTCCGAAGTTTTCAATTCGGAGATTCATTCGAAAATATCTCAGTGACCGAAAGTTTGAAGAACGCTCAAATCAATAACGGCGTCGGAGATTTCAAACTGACCGAACAAGATTTGGTGGTGGAAGACACCCATCACAAGTCGCAGATGAGTACTGTGCTTATGATCGACATTAGCCACAGCATGATTCTCTACGGAGAAGATCGAATTACGCCTGCGAAGAAAGTAGCGATGGCATTGGCAGAACTCATCACCACTTCCTATCCGAAAGACACGCTCGACGTGATTGTCTTCGGCGACGATGCATGGCCTATAAAGATTGCAGATTTGCCTTATTTGAACGTAGGTCCGTATCACACGAACACCGTTGCCGGTCTTGAGTTGGCTATGGATATTCTTCGAAGAAAGAAGAACACGAACAAACAAATATTCATGATCACCGACGGAAAGCCAAGTTGCCTTCGCTTGCCAGACGGACAATACTACAAGAACAGCAACGGGCTAGATGAACATATTGTTGAACGCTGCTACACCATGGCAGCAC
>CAZEFR010000008.1:0-66746 GCA_964511555.1 uncultured Chryseobacterium sp. | reverse complement strand
GCAGAAGGTGAAGGTATTGTAGAATATGTTGATGCGAATGAAATCAAAATCAAATATGAACTTACAGACCAAGATCGTTTGGTTTCTTTCGAAGGAGATACAAAAACATACAGATTAACAAAATTCCAAAAAACCAACCAAGGAACTACTATCAACTTGAAGCCGATTGTGAAAAGAGGCGACAGAGTAGAAAAAGGTCAAGTGCTTTGTGAAGGTTATGCTACTCAAGACGGTGAATTGGCTTTGGGTCAAAACTTAAAAGTAGCGTTCATGCCTTGGAAAGGTTACAACTTCGAGGATGCTATCGTTATTTCTGAGCGCGTTGTTCGTGATGACTGGTTCACTTCTATTCACATCGATGAGTACACCACTGAAGTGCGTGATACAAAGCGTGGTGTTGAAGAATTGACCTCAGACATTCCAAACGTTAGCGAAGAAGCTACTCGTGATCTTGATGAAAACGGTATCATTCGCGTAGGTGCTGAAGTTAAAGAAGGAGATATTCTTATTGGTAAAATCACTCCGAAAGGAGAAACTGATCCAACTCCAGAAGAAAAACTTCTTCGTGCAATCTTCGGTGAGCGCGCTGGCGATGTAAAAGACGCCTCGTTGAAAGTTCCACCAAGTGCAACAGGTGTTGTAATTGGAAAGAAATTGTTCAGCAGAACTGTTAAGGAAAAGAAAACAAAGAACAGTGCAGATAAAGCAGTTCTTGAAGCATTAGACAAAGACCACGATAAAGACAACGCAGAATTGAAAAAAATTCTTGTTGACAAGATTTTAGCTATCGTTAAAGATCTTCCTTGTCAAGGTGTATTCAACTACTTCAAAGAAGAGCAAGTTAAAAAAGGAACTAAGTTTAATGCTAAAGTTCTTTCTGCCATTGATTATAGCGTTGTAAATACAGAGTCTTGGACGAAAGATGAGCGAGTGAATTCACTTATTCGTCGTTGCGTTCACAACTTTAACTTGAAGCACAACGAATTGTTGGGTTCATACAAGCGTATGAAATTCCAATTAACTGTTGGAGATGAACTACCAGCAGGTATAGTGAAGTTGGCGAAAGTTTATATTGCTCAAAAGCGTAAATTACGTGTGGGAGACAAGATGGCTGGTCGTCACGGTAACAAAGGTATTGTTGCACGAATTGTTCGCGATGAAGACATGCCATTCTTGGAAGATGGAACTACAGTAGATATCGTATTGAATCCACTTGGGGTACCTTCTCGTATGAACCTAGGTCAGATTTACGAAACCATTTTAGGATGGGCTGGTCAAAAAACCGGACAAACTTTCGCTACACCTATCTTCGATGGTGCTTCTATGGATGATATCATAAGTCAAACTGACGCTGCAGGTGTTCCACGCTTTGGTGTAACTTACTTGTATGATGGTGGTACTGGTGTTCGTTTCGAACAACAAGCTACTGTAGGTGTGATTTACATGATCAAACTGAGCCACATGGTAGACGATAAAATGCACGCACGTTCAATCGGACCATACTCGTTGATTACACAACAACCATTGGGTGGTAAAGCACAATTCGGAGGTCAACGTTTCGGGGAGATGGAAGTTTGGGCATTGGAAGCATACGGTGCTGCCAATATCCTTCAAGAAATTCTTACCGTTAAATCTGACGATGTAATCGGAAGAGCGAAGACATACGAAGCGATTGTTAAAGGTGATGCCATGCCACAGCCAGGTATTCCTGAATCGTTCAATGTATTGTTGCATGAATTAAGAGGATTAGGATTAAGCATTAATCTGAATCAGAATTAATTCAACTTACAACGAAAAGAAATTTTAACATAGACATTCAAACTGCACAAAATGCTTCAAGCAAAAAAAGTAGCAAAACCAACAAGTGATTTTAAATCAATCACTATCTCATTAGCTTCACCAGAAGAGATCTTAGAGAGATCTTCTGGAGAAGTAATGAAGCCAGAAACCATTAACTATCGTACCTATAAGCCAGAGCGCGAAGGTCTTTTCTGTGAAAAGATTTTCGGTCCGGTTAAAGACTACGAATGTCATTGCGGAAAATACAAGCGTATCCGTTACAAGGGTATTGTTTGTGACCGTTGTGGTGTTGAGGTTACTGAAAAGAAAGTTCGTCGCGAGCGTATGGGACACATTTCCCTTACAGTTCCGGTAGCTCACATTTGGTACTTCCGCTCACTTCCAAATAAAATCGGATACCTTTTAGGTATGCCTTCAAAGAAACTAGATCAAATCATTTATTACGAACGTTATGTTGTAATTAATGCTGGTCCTGTAACAGATGCAGAAGGTAGCGGATTGGAAGCTGGGCAATTCTTAACTGAAGAAGAGTACTTGGATATCCAAGAGCAACTTCCACGTGAGAATCAGTACTTGGATGATAAAGATCCAAACAAATTCGTTGCGAAAATGGGTGCTGAAGCACTTCATGATTTGTTAGCTCGCTTAGATTTAGATGCGTTGTCATTTGAATTGCGCGACAAGGCAAACCGTGAGACTTCACAACAACGTAAAAACGAAGCGTTAAAGCGCTTAAGTGTTGTTGAAAGCTTCCGTGATGCAAACACTCGTGTAATCAATCGCCCAGAGTGGATGATCACACGTGTTGTTCCGGTTATTCCACCGGAACTTCGTCCACTTGTTCCATTGGATGGTGGTCGTTTCGCAACTTCCGATTTGAATGACCTTTACCGTCGAGTTATTATTCGTAACAACCGTCTTAAGCGTCTTTTAGAAATTAAAGCACCTGATGTAATCTTGCGTAACGAGAAGCGTATGCTTCAAGAAGCGGTAGATTCGTTGTTCGATAACAGTCGTAAATCTTCTGCTGTTAAGACTGAAAGCAACCGTCCGCTTAAATCACTTTCAGATTCATTGAAAGGTAAGCAAGGACGTTTCCGTCAAAACCTATTGGGTAAGCGTGTTGACTATTCTGCTCGTTCGGTAATTGTCGTTGGACCAGAATTGAAACTTCACGAATGTGGATTGCCAAAAGATATGGCAGCTGAGCTCTTCAAACCATTCATCATTCGCAAGATGATTGAGCGTGGTATTGTTAAGACGGTTAAATCTGCAAAGAAAATCGTAGACAAAAAAGAAGCAATTGTTTGGGATATCCTTGAGAACGTATTGAAAGGTCACCCTGTGTTGTTGAACCGTGCTCCTACCCTTCACCGTTTGGGTATTCAATCTTTCCAACCAAAGTTGATTGAAGGAAAAGCAATTCAACTTCACCCACTTGTTTGTACTGCATTTAACGCTGACTTTGATGGTGACCAAATGGCTGTTCACGTTCCACTTGGAAGTGCTGCAATTTTGGAAGCCCAATTATTGATGTTAGCTTCTCACAATATCCTTAACCCTGCGAATGGTGCGCCAATCACGGTTCCATCACAAGATATGGTCTTAGGTCTTTATTACATCACTAAAGGCCGTGAAGGTACTGACGAGAAACCTTGTAGAGGTGAAGGAAGAACTTACTATTCGAAAGAAGAAGTTATTATCGCATTCAACGAAGGTCAATTAGACTTGCACGCTTTCATTAAAGTACGTTGGTACGATATGAATAACGAGCCAAGCATTATTGAAACTACAGCTGGACGTGTATTGTTTAATGCAATTGTACCTGAAGAGGTAGGATTCATTAACCAACTTCTTACGAAGAAAGCTTTACGTGACATCATCGGTAACATTTTGAAAATCGTTGGTATTGCTCGTGCAGCTAAGTTCTTAGATGACATGAAAGATCTTGGATACTATTGGGCTTTCAAGGGTGGATTGTCGTTTAAATTAACTGACGTAGTTGTTCCTAATGAGAAAGAAAAACTTGTTGGAGAAGCGACTAACAAAGTTGCTGAGGTATTTGAGAACTATAACATGGGTCTTATTACCAACAACGAACGTTACAACCAAATCATTGACATTTGGACGAACACGAACTCGCGTTTGACAAACATTCTTATGGATCGTTTGAAAACTGACCAACAAGGATTCAACAGCATTTACATGATGTATGATTCTGGAGCTCGTGGATCGAAAGAACAAATTCGTCAGTTAGCAGGTATGCGTGGTCTTATGGCTAAGCCACAGAAAAACGCCGCTGCAGGTGGACAAGACATGATTGAGAACCCTATCTTGGCGAACTTTAAAGAAGGTTTGTCGATCTTAGAGTACTTCATTTCTACCCACGGTGCTCGTAAAGGTTTGGCCGATACAGCATTGAAAACGGCGGATGCGGGTTACTTAACTCGTCGTCTCGTTGACGTTGCTCAAGACGTAATTATTAATGAAGTAGACTGTGGTACACTTCGCGGATTGAATACAACTGCATTGAAGAAATCTGATGAAGTTGTTGAAAGCCTTCGCGATCGTATTCTTGGTAGAACTTCAGTTCACGACGTATACCACCCAGAAACAAACGAATTGCTTGTTGAAGCAGTTCAAGAAATTTCTGAAGAAATTGCAGATGTTATTGAAGCAGCTGGAATTGAAGAAGTGGAAATTCGTTCAGTATTAACCTGCGAAAGCAAGCGTGGAGTTTGTGCGAAGTGTTACGGTCGTGACCTTGCCTCAGCTCGTTTGGTTCAAGAAGGATTGGCTGTTGGTGTTATTGCTGCACAGTCTATCGGTGAGCCAGGTACACAATTGACTCTTCGTACGTTCCACACGGGTGGTGCTGCGTCTGGTTCGGCTATTGATTCTGACTTGAAAGCAAAATACGCAGGTATCGTTGAAATCGAAGATCTTCGTACAGTAGAAAGAAAAGAAAACAATGTTACAGTTACTGTAGTTGTTGCTCGTTCTGCTGAATTGAAAATCAACGACGAGAAAACAGGTATCACCATGGCTACCATGAATCTTCCTTACGGTTCGATTCTGCATGTAAACAACGGTGATATTGTTAAGAAGAACGACGTGATTTGCGAATTCGATCCATTCAACAGTGTTATCATCACTGAAGAAGATGGAACAATTAACTTCGACGCGATTGAAGAAGGTATTACCTTCAAAACTGAAGTCGATGAGCAAACAGGTTTCTCTGAAAAGATTATTATTGAAACGAAAGACAAGAAGAAAAACCCAAGCATCGAGGTCGTTCGCGGCAAAGAGGTGGTGAAGGTATATTCTCTTCCAGTAGGTGCTCACTTGAACACCGAAAACGGAACGAAGATTACCAAAGGTAGTATTCTTGCTAAGATCCCTCGTATGGCTGGTCGTGGCGGTGACATCACCGGTGGTCTTCCACGTGTAACCGAATTGTTCGAAGCACGTAACCCATCTAACCCAGCAAACGTTGCGGAAATCGACGGTATCGTTGAATACGGAAAAATCAAGCGCGGTAACCGCGAGATTATCCTTCGCTCACGTACTGGAGAAGAGAAGAAATATTTGATCAACCTTGCTAAGCATATCTTAGTTCAAGACGGTGACTTTGTTCGTGCAGGTATGCAGTTGTCTGATGGTGCTATCTCTCCTGGAGATATCCTAGACATTCAAGGACCAACTGCAGTTCAAGAATACTTGGTGAATGAAATTCAAGAGGTATACCGTCTGCAAGGTGTGAAAATCAATGACAAGCATTTCGAAGTTATTGTTCGTCAAATGATGCGCAAAGTAGAAATTCTTGATGCGGGTGATACACGTTTCTTACAAGGAAGCACGGTGGACAAAGCAGAATTCATTGATGAAAACGACTTGTTATTCGATAAGGTTGTTGTTACAGAAGCCGGAGACTCTGAGAAGTTCCTACCTGGACAAGTTATTACTGCATTGCAATTTAGAACTGAAAACTCTGAGTTGAAGCGTAAAGACAGAGCAGTTATGGAATCTCGTGAAGCCATTACAGCTACTGCCCGCCCAATTCTTCAAGGTATCACAAGAGCGTCGTTGCAAACAGATTCTTGGATCTCTGCAGCATCGTTCCAAGAGACTACGAAAGTATTGAACGAAGCAGCTGTACAAGGAAAAACAGACTTCTTGAACGGACTGAAAGAAAACGTTATCGTTGGTCACCCAATTCCTGCGGGTTCTGGTGGACGTCGATTCCAAAAGATGTTAGTAGGCAACAGCGAAGACTTGGTTAACATTATGGCCAATCGTAATGCCTCTGTAGAAGAAGCGTAACACCTTCCCTACATTAACTTAAAAGAGCCGCTCATGCGGCTCTTTTCATTTACAATCACCAATCAATACAAATCATTCAGACATGAAAAAGGCCGACCAACGGTCGACCTTAATCGCAAAATTGAGGAGTCTGATTATTTCATGAATGTAGTCTGACGAACTACACCCGCATTCGAAACACTGCGTACAATGTACATTCCTGCTGAAAGTGATTGAGTGTTCATTTGAATTTGTTGTGCTCCTGCAGAGACCGTATAACGCTCTGTAGAGATCAATTGTCCTTGTGCATTGAACACATCTAATTGACCTTGCTCAGTTGAAGTAGCATTCCATTGAATGGTTGCTGATTCCGCAACTGGATTCGGATAGATTACAAAATCATTTGCAGAAGAAATCTCAGCTACAGAGTTTGGACTTGGCATGGTGCTAACCACATTCAAAGTAAAACCTTGTGCGTTAATTCCGCCAGGCATAGTATTACCCGCTTGATCAACTGTAAACGTTACACAGTCCTCAGCAACACACCCGTCTGGGTATACTACGGTCACGCATACGGTGTATGATCCAACTTCAGTGTACTGCCAAGTCGGATACATCGTTGTTGAGGAATTTCCGTCTCCGAAGGTCCAGATATAAGTTGCCAACATTGAATTATTTGCTCCAGGAAAATATATCAAGACATTAAAAGGCGCTGACACCAAAGAATCTGGAACCAAAACAATATCCGTTGTGCATTCGCTTGTGTTACATCCTTCATCTACAACACCATTGCAATTGTTATCCATGCCGTCGCATAGTTCAGAGGCAGTCGGATTAATACTTGCGTCATTGTCGTTACAATCAATAGAAGAACTAAAACCGTCTCCGTCATTGTCTACAACTCCTCCGCCATTTCCATTCATGTCAATGTTAAAGGTGGTTACTGCTCCAAAAAACCACGGCCCAGTGGCACATTGTGTAAAACCATCGCAGTCAGTCGCACAAACAGTTATGGTGTAATTTGTCCCAAGAGTATTCAATGCCACAGTACCCGAAAATGAAGTTCCTGAGGGATCAGTTGCCAAGAGTTGAAACGAACCTGTCGCGCCGCTTAAGGAATCTAAATAAGTTCCAGTAACAGTAACTTCGCAATTGGCATTTGTAACAATTACTGAGATCGGCATTCCCTGAGAAAAGATTTTTCCCGAGAAAGCAATCAACGATAAAACAAGAATAAGTCGAAGTGATTTCATAATTAATAATTTGAAGCGAAAATAAGACATATTCCAATGTAATTTCGCACTGAAAAAATCGTCAATCTATGATTTCCAAAAATCTACACAATACAGCTATACTTTTTGCTATTCTCGTTGGCCTTCTCTCATCGTGTAAAATAGCTGCCCCCCTACCGGAAATGACCGAAATTGAAATCCCTGTAGGACCTCCGCAGGGTGTTTCACACATTAATATTCCAATTAATATTTCCATTGACCCTATACTAAAATTTGCCAATGAGTCTTCTTCACCAATCATTCGAAATCCTGAGTGGCCGTACTTTACGTCATTCGGGTCGTGCGATGGTCCGCAGGCGAAGTACGATGTCTTTCGAGAAAATTTAAACGGATATGTAGTCGGAAATAAATTCGTAGTAGGAACAAAAGCTTGGTATGGAATTGAAGGAAACTATTGCACGAATTGCGTTTGGGGAACATGCGTGCACCCGCGTATTCCGTTTTCGTGCGGAAGTGGAAATGAAACTAAGCGTCGCGTTGAAATTGAATTCGCATCTGTTCTTTCGATGAATGAAAATTACCAACTCATTACTTCAACCTCGCTTACCAAATTGAATCCTATGGATCCTTGCGAATTGACGTTTCTGAAAATTGACATGACGGGGGAAATTATGAAGGCCATGCGCCCCGCACTTTTGGATGTTTGCAAATACATAGATCAACAATGCTTGCAAGTCGACTTCAAGAGCTACGCCAGCGAAGCATGGAAACAATTGAACAGTCAAATGGAAATTCCCGGATATGGTTATTTGACATTCAACGCTTCGAATTTCAAGTTAGGACCCATGTATGGATATGGAAATATTCTTCAAGTGAACTTAGGAATAGACGCAACACCTGTGCTGAGTTTAGACAAAAATGAAAACGCCGTTGTTCCTCCACTGCCTCCACTAAATGTTCAGAAGGATCTAGCTTCAGGCTTCGTTATTCAAATGCCAATAAAATCGAGCTATGAGAGTCTTTCCTCCAAAGTGAATGAAATGACCGCTGGAAGTACCTTTGCGAGTGACGACAAAAAGAAAAGCATTACCGTAAAGCATCTTAGACTTTCCGGATTAGGTAATCAAAAAATTCAAGTTGAAGTGTTGTGCGATATGAAGGTTGGATTTAAAAAATACAAAAACTGTAATTTCTTTTTGGCTCTCACGCCAAGCATAGAACCTTCAACCAATAAAATGAGTGTGAGTTCAATTGATGTTGACAGCAAATCAAGACACTTACTCATGAATGCTGGAGTTGATGTTTTCCAGACCAAACTCACCCAAACAATTCAGAGTGCTTGTAATGTGGACCTAACACCTACTATTCAAACCGCTAAAACAGAAATTGAAAAACAATTGAATGCCGAATTAATGCCCGGTGTTAATTTGAAAGGTCTTTTGAACAATCTTCAGATTACGGGATTTTATCCCACACAAAAAGAGCTACAAATTACTGTAGCTCTTAATGGGAATTTACAAATTGATGTGGTGAATTACACAACGAATTAATTGTAATCGCTGCTTGATTTAGTATAATTCTCGTCTATTTTTTTCATAATCCTCCACAAAATATGATCCTCACTGTCTGTGAAATTCATTTCAAAATGAGCAGATAAACCATCGGTATAAAACTTTGCATTGTCGAACATACCAAGCATATCTCTCGCGCTCTGAATTGTGCTCGAGTTCTCTCTTTCAACATCAGGATAATTTTTATAGTTCATATCGAGAAAACCGCTTCCAGCATGTTCTTTCAACATTTCTTCCAAGTCTCCGCTCCATGTGTAGTTTTGTGAATTGAAAGCCGACTCATCGTTGGAGATTGAAAGGTAATTTCCGTCATACTTGTAATACAACTTCGTACTTTCGGTTTCAAAGACTTCAAGTCCGTTATACTGGTAACGCTTCACTTTAGGCTCTTGAATTTCTGGCACTAAGTTCTCATATGGCGTCATGTAAGAGTCAAAGCTCGACTTCATTAAATCTTCCATATCAAACATTTCTTCGGTCAAAACCGGTTCATTCATTTTCGCAACAAACTTCGCAATGACATTGTCCAGCATTCCACGGTCCTTCACTCCGAGATTGATTTTGTAAATAGGCGTTAACTCAAAAGTTGTATCCATTTTCATTGGAACTGGAGTGTCGTAAAAACCATAGGGTTCCCAGTTGTCATAATCTGCTACCTCGCGAATGGTTTGAACATTTTTCACATCAATTAAAGAAAGTGCCATTTCACCATTTAATCCATTTTTGAATTCGTTAATAGAAAATCCATCTTTCGTCATCTCATCATTCAACTGAGGGTATAGTGCGAAAACTTTGTCTAAATTCATATTGGCAGCATAGAAACCTTTGGGATTTGTAGGCGAAATAAGCTTCAATAAATCCGCAGAGACAGGCTCTTCCTTCATCATGGAAATATCTTCTGTGGTAGCTCCCTCTACTGGGTAGTAAACTGCGTCTACTAGCATTTGTTGCTCTTCAAACAAAATCGTCATACCTATTCCCTTCACCTTCTCCATTGATTTCAGCTGAAGGAAATTATTACCTGGCAATTCATTCGCAAAACTCTGAAGCTTTGCAACATTCATGTATGTCCCTATGTCAGCGTCAAGAGACTCGAATTCCATGTAAGATTCATCTTCTAACAGGCTCATGTCTTCATCCTGATTAAAGGCTTGTTTAGCTTTATCCATGACATCCTCAGACTCTCTGAAATACAACAGAGCCGTATTTTTATCCCAAACTAAAGCAATATCGTTCTTATCAATTTCAGCTGTATAAACACCATCATTCTTTTGAACTTCAATATCGGAATCCATTTTCTTGACTGTAGCTTCGAAATCTTTCGCATCTTTAATTCCGAAAACCACTCCTCCAAAGAACTCCTCACCTTTGCTCATGAAACCATAGGCATTTTGCATGAAGTTAACCCCGGACTTTTTGGGGTTTTTTAATATCTCTTTAAATGTTTTTTCCTCATCGCCGTCGTACTTCTTACTCTCTGAGAACATGGAAAGATCTTTCCATTTCTTGAACTCAGCTTTATCTGCAAGACTTTTTACATCTGCCTTAAAAACGATGGCAACATCCTTAGGTATTTTAGATATGAGCTTGTTGTTGTTTGTCATTCCTAAATACCAAAACAATCCAGCAATACCTAAAAGCAGCGAAGTTCCGCCAACGATGAGTCCAATTTTTACTGATTTTTTCATTTTCCAAACTTGTTTCTAGATAATTATTTCGAAAGTTAAGCAGAAAAAAAACATATGACCACGGTTCTCCTAATTAATGTTCTACAGTTCAATAACTAACCATAAGTTATCAAATCTGGTCAAAAAAACAAAGCTGAGGTGGACAAAGTATGATTAACACCATTTTTTTTTTAATCTGACTGAACATAACCCTCTGCATTCTGTTTAACATTCATAACAAAACATTAAACAATGAAAAAATTACTACTTCTTGCCTCTGCTTTAATAAGCATGAGCAGCTTGAAAGCTCAAACAGCTTTTGAAGTCATTCAAAACTCACCTGATCACAACACTTTAGAAGCGGCTGTTCTTGCTGCAGGTCTTGATGGTGCGCTTGGAACATTAGACCCAATTACAGTGTTCGCTCCAACAGACGCTGCTTTCGCTGCACTTCCTGCTGGAACTGTTGAAGCATTGCTTAATGATATTCCTACTCTGACAAACATTCTATTGTACCACGTTTTGAATGGTGCTGCTGTTTTGTCTACTGATTTAACAGACGGTCAAGTAGCTACAATGGCGAACGACGCTGATATTGTAGTAACTCTGAACGGTGGCGTATTCATTAACGGAACCAATCAAGTTACTGCAGCTGATATCGTTGTTTCTAACGGAGTATTGCACGTAATAGATGGTGTTTTGTTGCCATCAACTCCAGAACTTCAAAATTCTATCTGGGACGTTATCGTAGCATCACCTGATCACAATACATTAGAGGCTGTAGTAGGTCTTGCTGGACTTGATGGAGCATTAGATGCTGAAGGTTCATACACTGTATTCGCACCAACTGACGCGGCTTTCGCATTGGTTCCTCAACCAATCATTGACGCATTGCTTGCTGATCCTTCAGGATTATTAACTTATATTCTTACATACCACGTTGTGACTTCTGAGGCTTTATCTACAGACCTTTCAGATGGAATGACTATCACGACTCTTTCAGGAGAAAATGTAACTGTAACTATTGCAAACGGAAGTGTATTCATTAACCAAGCACAAGTAACTGTTGCAGACATTATCACAGACAATGGTATTGTTCACGTGATTGATGCTGTATTAGCTCCTGGCGTAATTGCTAACAACGTATTTGATATCATTGCTGGCTCACCAGACCACACGATACTAGAAACCGCTATCATTGCAGCAGGTTTGCAAGAGACGTTGGAAGACCAATTCTTCTTCACTGTTTTTGCTCCAACCGATGCTGCTTTCGGCGCTCTTCCTGCTGGAACAATCGAATCTTTATTGGCTAACCCAGCAGCTTTGACAGACATTCTTCTTTATCACGTAGTTGGCGATGCTGTTGCTTCAGAAGACCTTAGCAACGGACAAAGTGTAACTATGCTTCAGGACGACGCTACGACAATCACTTTGGATATGAATGGCGCTATGATTAACAATGCGAATATCGTTGCTGCTGATTTAAGTGCATTCAACGGATTTGTTCACGTAATTGATGCTGTACTTCTTCCTCCAACATCTATCGAAGGATTAAACAGTATGGCTGTAACAGCTTTCCCAAATCCATGCAGAGACAACATCACAATCGAAGGTAACAACAACACCCTTGATATGTACAATGTATACAATGCAGCTGGACAAGTTGTTGCTCAAGGAAAATTAAACGGCAAATTCACTGTCGTATCTACAGACTTTCTTTCGAATGGTTTGTACACGTTGATGACCGAAA
This sequence comes from uncultured Chryseobacterium sp., assembly GCA_964511555.1. GTDB lineage: Bacteria > Bacteroidota > Bacteroidia > Flavobacteriales_D > Sanyastnellaceae > CAIZGX01. Next base: position 54,424 of record CAZEFR010000008.1, on the reverse strand, counting down.
AAGGTTTCCGTGTAAACTTCATTAAAGAATAATTTGGTTAGTTAAGGTAGGAAAATTGGGAGTCTTCGGACTCCCTTTTTTTTATTCATACTTTTAGGCAATGAATGCGAAAACATACATAGACAAACTACACATGCTCCCTCATCCTGAAGGCGGCTACTATAAAGAAAAATTTCGAAGTGAATCTTCTTTTCAATTCGAAGGATTCGAAGGCGAACGATCTATTTGCACCAGCATTTATTTCCTTCTTGAAAAAGGACAAACTTCTGCCCTGCACCGCATAAAAAGCGAAGAGATTTGGTACTTCCATGACGGACAAACATTGGAAATTATTGAACTCGATTCAGACGGAAATGAATTAATCACACGTCTAGGAAAAGATCTGTTGAACGGAGAAGTGCTTCAACATGTCGTTCCTGCGAACACGTGGTTCGGTGCGAGATTGGCTCCTGAATCAGATTTTTGTTTGGTGGGATGTCAAGTGAGTCCAGGATTCGATTTCAATGATTTTGAGTTGAAGTGAAAATTTCACCTTAAATTCGGTTCGTTAACACTTAAACTAACACATCATGGGAAAAGGAAAAGACGTTAAAAAAGAAGTGAAAAAAGTTGCGACCAAAACTGCAAAAGAGAAGAAAGCTGAGAAGCGCGACAAGAAGCCGAAGTACGACTAGGCTTGCATTAAATCTCTGATTGCAACAGAAGCAACCACGCTTCCGAAAGTAGCCGGCATGTAGGAAATGGTTCCATATGCCGACTTCTTATAATTCTTTCCATCGGTAAGCATTAGACTTTCTTTAATTGGAAGTTCGGGGCTGAAAACCACCTTCACCCCTTTGCGAATACCGCTCGACTTTAAATTCTTTCTTATTTGCTGCGCGAACGGACAGTTATACGTCTTCGAAATGTCAACGACCTGAAGTTTGGTTGGATCTAACTTCGCGCCAGCTCCCATGCTACTAACCAAAGGAATCTTACTCTCGAAAGCGAGACGAATAAATGTAAGTTTCGGTGTTATGCTGTCGATGGCATCAATGATATAATCTGGGCGATTCTTCAATTGCTCTTCAACCATAGTCGGATTAACAAATTCCTTCACCACCTTCAATTCTATTTCCGGATTAATTGCACGAATGCGCTCCGCCATGATCTCTACTTTCGATTCTCCGTGGTTGGTTGCTAAAGCAGGAAGTTGACGATTTCGATTCGTTGGATCAACAACATCTCCGTCTATGATCGTCATTTTACCAATTCCCGAGCGCGCAATGAACTCAGCGGCAAAGGATCCAACTCCGCCCATTCCAACGACCATGACATGCTTCGAGGTCAACTTGCGAAGAGTCTCTTCACCAATTAACAAACTCGTCCGCGACAACCAACTGATATCTTCCATTTCAACAAATTTAGCAACCGCAGTCAATATTTATTAGAACATACTTTTCATGCTTCGTAATGATTAATACGCAGTCACATCCTGTAACAAAGTCAATGGTATAAAAATCTTGCTTTTCGGTTATCGAACCGTCGTCGTGCGTTTCATAAGAGGTGCCGTTTAGAACAAACCCGTTATACGGACGCATATCGAAATTTTCAGGACGCTGCTCCATTTCTATCAGTACGTAATCATATGCTTCCCGATACGCAATTCGTATGAGCAAGTACGCTTCTTCGAGAGATATACCTGGAATAGCTATATTATAACCGCCTCCTTCGGAATAGTAGTGGTAGTGGTAGGCACCTTGCTCTCCTTGCCACTCAAACAAAAAAACATTTGAACCACTCACGCGTAAATCTGAATTTTCTAAATGTGAAAGTGGGATTTCTTCGCTAATCATTTTGAACTCGCGCTTCACATAAGCTCGAAGATCGGCGTCTGTAAAACTTGGCGCTGGAAGTCTCGATAAAAAACCATCGAATACATATCCAATTTTATCGTTGAAGTTCACTTTTACCCAAGAGCCTTTTATTCCTTCTACCGTAACAGGAAAATTGTTATTCTTTGCTTCAAGTGTCACAACTTTCGCGGCATAAGGCACCGTCTGCAAAACAGTTCCACCGGGCTTATCGCGAAGTTTAATTCCAGATAAAGTAAGCACGTTAAGTGATTCATTCGCTTGATAAGAATGAATTGCAAACATTTGATTCAAGCTTATGAATATCAAAAAAGAAAAGATGTATTTCATTGTTCAAATTCTGAACGCTAAAATAGAAGTAAACTTTGCGAGGATTTCGAATTATTTCTTTTTCGAATTCGTGCGACTCACGTGCTTCTTCAAAATACGTTTTCCTTCCACCTTCACTTCATCTTTCTTCCTGAAACTCCAAACAATTTCGCTTGCATATTTCCGAGTTTCTTCCACATCGACAATGGGTGCAGGATAATCTTTTCCAATGACACAACCATACATCTCTTGCTCAATGACAGAAACCTTATGCGGCTCGTGAATGAAGGCTGAAGGAACATTTTGCAATTCAGGAATCCATTGTTTAATGAAGTCGCCGTTCGCATCGTGCTTCTCTGAATTCACAATCGGATTGTAAATGCGAATGGTGTTAATGCCTGTGGTTCCGCTTTGCATCTGCAATTGCGGATAGTGAATACCAGGCTCGTAGTCGAGAAACATACGCGCCAAGAAATGTAAGTCGCGCCAATCTTGCCAAAGATTGAAAACGAAAAATGAAACCACCATGGCGCGCATGCGAAAGTTGATGTACCCGGTTGCCGTTACACATCTCATACACGCGTCTACCAGCGGAACACCCGTTCTTCCCTGCTGCCAAGCACGAATGTATTCTTCGTTTCTTTCTTTCACCAAAGCGTTGTAGGCGCGATTGATGTTTTCAACTTCATAGCGACATTCCGATTCGAATTTTTGAATGAAGTGGCAATGCCAATGTAAACGCGAAATGAAATTCGAAAGCGCACGTTTGTTTGTTGAAGAAGAATAGTGTTGAAGGGTGAATTGATAGACCGCCCGCATGCTTATGTTTCCATAAGCGAGGTATGGCGAAAGCCTGCTGCAGCCTCTTCTGCTAAGCGAAGGACTGCTGATGTGTTTGCTGTAGTTCACACTTCGTTCGGAAAGAAAATTCTGCAAATAACGCCAAGCCAGCGTCTCTCCACCTTCTTGAAAATTCAGATTGCGTTCGGTTATTTCAAGAGGCAATTCCTTACCACGAAAAGAAGAAAATTCTTCTTCATTCAATTGGAAAATATTCAACTCCTTGAGTTCAACTTTTCTTGCTGGACTGCGCATGGTTGTCTCCCACAACTTTGGCCATTCCTGACGATTCTTCAATCGACGCACGACTCCATTCGTTTGAAATTCTAACCATTGAATATTTTCCGAATGGAAAAACAACTGCATGTTTAAGTCGCGTTCGAAGGTTAAAAGGTTCCCTATTTCTTCAGAAGAAAAAATGGTTCTTAAATGGAAGGAAGAAGCGAGTGCATTGAACACAACCTGCGCTTCGTTGTGAAAGATTTCAATGTGTTTGTTGAAAGGAGCCAACTGCTTATTCAAGTCTTTCAGCGATTCGTGAATGAATCGCCAATGGCGCACATCGGAGTCGTGATGACCCATAACCGAAGGTTCAAAGATGTAGAGAATTACAAATGGAAGTGGTTCTTGTTGCGCATGAAAAAGAGGCTCGTGATCTACGAATCTCAAATCGCGCTTCAACCAAACTACATTTATTTCTTGCACAGAAGTGTACTCTTTTCAAGGCAACAATTAAGCACTCTAAAAGTTCGGAAGCGTTCACTTCTCACCGTTACCGGTGTCATCAGCGAAGCTGTCATCCTTCGCAGAAGGTCATCACAACGTGTTGTGTCATCAGCGAAGCGTTATTTCCCAAACATAGATCTCCCCTGCAAGGCCTGAACCAAGGTAAACACCGCCAAAGCGAAATAAAGCAATCCTAGAATCACCGTTGCTTTGGTGTTTTTCAATAAATAAAATGAAACAATCGGAATGACCTGTAAAGCGTGCATTCCAATGAAATGAGCAATGCGTGGATCTCCATATTTCGTGCTCCAGTTCAACAATGGAATTCCGGCTTCACCGTCTGGTCCGCCTATGGTGTGGGTTAAGCGAGATCCCATGACGAATCCTTCAAACGAAAAAATCACGAAAATGAAAATTCCTAAGCGAATGGCCCACAAATAGTAGTTGGGCAATTCAGGAAAGTCGTTCGTGAAAAAGAGAATGCCAACATAAGCGGTGTAGATGGTTACCAACGTTGCAGCCAAGGCCATGCATCCGTATAAAAAACTATAGAACGCAGAGGTTTGATTGTAGTGCGACAACTGTCCCCTTCCCGCTTGAATAGCGATGTAGATGATTTCAAATCCGAGCAACACAATGATTGCCCAATTGAAATAAGTAATGTTGAAGTTCGATAGGTATGAGCAATACCAGGCCATTGCCCATGCGAATACAAAAGTTGAGAATGCAAACTTGAAAGGCTTGTACCAAGCACTCACATTGTAAACTTGCGTGTTCGAGTATTTAGTGAGAGCTAGAAAAACGAATGATGCAATCAAACAGATTAAACCGAAGGCATACAACGTTTCATTTTTTTCTTTCAGAGCGTGAATGAAATTCATTCGACAAAGGTATAGACCCGTCGTACTTTTGGACAAAGATGCTGTGCCCTTTTTCAATTCAAAGCATCAATTTACTTTATCTACTTTAAAATACCATGAGTCAAGTAACGACAAGCACATTTTTCAAAGTAGAAACTTCAGCAAATAAATGGTGGGCATTTAAGCAAATGCAACTTGGACTTTCAGCGTTGAATAATGTAAGTGGATTATCATTTTATAAGATTCTAGGATCCGGAGCAAAAAATGGCTTTAGCGCTATTCCTAATTTCGGAACGTATGTCCTTCTTTGCATTTGGGAATCTGAAAGTCAAGCTGAAAAATTTTTCGCTGAAAATAATTTCTTCAAGGAATATCAAGAAAGATCCAGTGAGCACATGACTGTATATATGCATTCGGCTGAAGTGCACGGCACTTGGGATGAAAGACAACCGTTCCAAAAAAATGCTGAATTGGCAATGGTTAAGCCCATCATTGTCTTAACGCGAGCGCGTATTCGCTTTAGAAAACTTTTGTCTTTTTGGAGTAGAGTGGGATCTGTTAGTCAAAGCCTCGACGGTTACGACGGTCTTATTTTGTCCATTGGTGTTGGAGAATGGCCACTCATTCAGCAGGCAACGATTAGCATTTGGAAAACGCAACAAGAGATGATGGATTATGCATACAAGAACCCAAAACACCGCGAAGTAGTTCTGCTCACTCGCAAACTGAATTGGTACAAAGAAGAAATGTTTGCTCGATTTGTACCCTACAAATTCGTGGGCATGTGGGAAGGCAAAAAGGCAAGTGAATTAATGCCTGTATAAAATTCCGTTAGTCGTTCTTCGAACTTATGGATAGAGAATTACACTTTCACAAATTGAACAACTGACGTTCCTTCTGATGTTGCAATGCGCACAAAGTAAACGCCACTTTCAAGGTTGCTTGTATCAATGGTATTGTTCTCCAGAACATCAATGCTAAACTGTTTGCCTTCAATAGAATACAGAATGCAATTTGAAGTTGTTAGCTTTTGTGAAAATCCTTGAATGACTATTTTATCGGTTGTTGGATTTGGGTAAATCGAAATCTCATCGGCATTCAAATCGGCAACTGAGTTTGCTTGCATTCTTCCGTTAATGTCGTATTGCAAGAAGAACTGCCATATTTTTTTTGAAGCACTGAAGTCGTTGTTCGTTACACCGATTGGAAATATTGAACCCGGCCAAGTATGTCCGCCATCGATAATCTTGTAATGTTCAACATCAACACCGCTGGCACCTCCAGTATACACGTAATGCACCGCAGTGCAACCGTCTGTTAGATTCGTATTTGGAACTTCGGTAACTATCGGAGTTGGATTGCAATTGTTGAAATCTACCCAATACGACAACACGTTTGGAATGGCTTCCATAAAAGTTCCTCCGTTGTATGGAACTGTTAAATCTGCGGTACCGTGAATTTCCATCACTGGAGTTGGGTGCAGAGCATTGCAGGTTTCATCTTGACCTACATTCATTGAACCGGTGACTGAAGCAATGGCAGCAATGCGATTGCTCAATGAACAAGCAAGGGTGTAACTCATGAAACCGCCGTTCGACATACCTGTGCTGTATACGCGATCTAAATTTACTGAATAGCTTGCGGCTATTTCGTCGATTAAAGCGCTGGTGAATCCAATATCGTCGACTGTTCCACCCCAACCTGAATTCCAATATGTCACACCTGTTGCATCGAGCGTTCCGTTTGGAACCACGAGGAGAAATCCTGCTGTATCGGCTATTGCACGGAAATCGCCGTAGTACAATTGTTCGAATGCATTGCTTGTATAACCGTGAAAATTCAGCACCATCGGCGCTGGTGTACCGGGAGTATAACTGGCAGGAATATAGATGGTATAACTGCGTGTAATACCATCGTGCTGCATGGTTTCGTTAATCGTTTGCTGTCCGAATGATACAAACGGCAATAGAAGGAAAAGGACTAAATATCTCATGTCTAAATGTAATGAGAAATCTGGAGAACATTATTTTCCAATACAAAACTTCCCGAAAATCGAATGCAAAATGTCATCCGCAGAGATGTTCCCGGTGATCTCGGAAAGGTGATACAAGGTCTTGCGGATGTCTACCGTGAGGAGGTCGGATGGAATGCCTTGTTGCATGCCCGTTAAAACTTCCGTGAGGGCAATGGAGGCGAGACGCAACGATTCATGGTGACGCGCATTCGTGACAACAGTATCGCTTTCGTTCAATTGTGGCGCGAAACTTTCAACCAACCAACTACGCAACTCGGATATGCCCGAACCTTCTTTCGCCGAAATGCGCAACGTGTCCGCGCCTTCCACATTCAATTCAAAATTCGGATTTGAATCGATCTTGTTGAAGACCACCAACACCTTCGCTTCCGCGCGCGCATGCGAACTTATCGATTCCAACATCTCGTCTATCTGGGCTTGCGAAGTGTTCACCACATCTACCAACAACAAAACCAACTGCGCATGCGACACCTTCTCCATGCTGCGCGCAATACCCATCTGCTCTATGGTATCCGACGTCTCGCGAATACCTGCAGTATCTATAAATCGAAACTGAATGCCTTCCACATTCAATACTTCCTCCACCGTATCACGCGTGGTTCCCGCTATATCGCTCACAATCGCGCGCTCCTCGTTCAACAAGGCATTCAACAACGTTGATTTCCCCGCATTCGGCGCGCCAACAATGGCAACCGGAACCCCGTTCTTTATGGCATTGCCCAACTGAAAACTGTCGCGCAACTGAACCACCACCTTCAAGATTTCATTCAACAAATTCAATAACTGCGTGCGATCGGCGAACTCCACATCTTCCTCCGAAAAATCCAATTCCAATTCCAACAACGAGGCGAAGTGAATCAAGCGTTCGCGCAGCGATTCAATCTCTTTCGAAAATCCTCCGCGCATCTGATGAACCGCCTGCTTATGCGCCGCAGCACTTTCAGAAGCAATGACATCTCCCACCGCCTCTGCCCTACTCAAATCCATTCGTCCATTCAAATAGGCACGCATGGTGTACTCGCCCGGAGTGGCCATGCGACAACCGCTTTCCTGCAACAATTGCAAGATGCGCTGCTGAACATAACGCGATCCGTGACAAGCAATTTCAACCACATCTTCGCCCGTGAAGCTCTGCGGACCTTGAAACAAGGTAACCACCACTTCATCCAAAATTTCCTTCCCATCGAAAATGCATCCGAATAACGCCTTGCGTTTTTGTTCGGGTTGAAATGGCTTCGAAAAGAGTTTTCCAACTATTTCCCAAGCTGCTCTTCCGCTCACGCGAACAACGGCTATACCACCCACGCCTTGCGGTGTAGAAAGGGCGCAAATCGTCTCTTCTCTTGAAATTGCATTCATGTTCTGCAAAAATGAGAAACAATCCGCAATAGAACGACTAAACTTTCCAAATTATGACTAATTTCGCCCGAGCAAAAAATTAAACCTCATGGGCGTTTTAGTAAGCAAAGATTCGAAAGTAATTGTTCAAGGATTCACTGGTAGTGAAGGAACATTCCACGCAACACAAATGATTGAATACGGAACCAACGTTGTTGGTGGTGTTACACCGAACAAAGGTGGACAAATGCACCTCGACCGTCCTGTGTTCAACACTGTGGCCGATGCAGTAACTGCGACGGGTGCAGACGTGACCATTATTTTCGTTCCACCCGCATTTGCTGCTGACGCTATCATGGAAGCTGCTGCTGCAGGTATTAAAGTAATTGTTACAATTACTGAAGGTATTCCAGTTGCAGATATGGTGAAAGCAAAAATCTACGCTACCGATCGCGGTGCGACTTTAATAGGCCCTAACTGCCCAGGTATCATTACCGCAGGGGAAGCGAAAGTGGGTATCATGCCTGGTTTCGTTTTCAAAAAAGGAAATGTAGGTATCGTTTCTAAATCAGGAACTTTAACATACGAAGCTGCTGACCAAGTTGCGAAAGCGGGCTTAGGTGTAACGACTGCTATCGGAATTGGCGGTGACCCAATCATTGGAACAACCACTTTAGAAGCTGTTCAATTGTTAATGAACGACCCTGAAACTCACGGTATCATTATGATTGGTGAAATCGGTGGTGAACTTGAGCCTAAGGCTGCTATGTGGATCAAAGAACACGGCACGAAGCCAGTTGTTGGATTCATTGCTGGTGAAACTGCTCCGAAAGGAAGAACAATGGGTCACGCTGGTGCAATTGTATCTGGAGAAAACGAAAGTGCTTCTGCTAAAAAGCGCATCATGCGCGAATGTGGCATTCACGTAGTAGATTCTCCTGCTGAGATTGGCGCTAAAATGGCCGAGGTTCTTAAGAAGTAAACCAAGTTCTACGGCTCCACCCTGTGAATGCCGGGTGCATAGCTCTTCGCTATGGTTTCATTCAAGAATAATAGATCTTCTTTTCTTTCTACAAAATCGAGTTTGTCGCTCGAAATCATGAGCACCGTTAACTCGGGATGTTGCTGTATGAACGACAAATACTGCTGCTGAATATTTTCTAAATACTCGGCTGTAATGTTTTGTTCGTAGGACCTTCCGCGTTTTTTAATGTTCTGCAACGCCTGTTCCGGCGAGAGATACAAGTACACCAACAAGTCGGGTTGAGGAAGGGTATTCTCCATTATTTCATACAAACGAAGAAACAATTTATATTCGTCATCTTCTAAATTATTCTTCGCGAAGACCTGGCATTTCGGTAAAAAATAATCGGCAATAACTTTGGGTTGAAACAAATCGGGCGCTTGAAAAACACTCTTCAATTGCGCGAAACGTTCAGAAAGAAAACTTAACTCCAAAGGAAAAGCATAACGCTTTGGCTCTTCATAAAACTTCGGAAGGAAGGCATTATCTGCGAATTCTTCCAACACCAATTGAGCATTGTGCTCTGTCGACAACAAATGCGCAAGCGTGGTTTTACCCGCGCCAATAATGCCTTCTATAACGGTGTAGTTATTCAATCTTCTTTCTTGTTCAATTCAGCGAGCAATTGCGCAGCATTCATTTTCATTTCGGGATGAATCCACTCTGGCCACGTTGCAGCCAATGGCTTCAAAATAAATTCACGCAAATGCATGCGCTCGTGCGGCACTTGAATTTGTCCTTCACGCACAATTTCGTCATTGAAAAAGATAACATCCACATCCATCTCGCGATCGAGGTAAACGCCCTCTTTGCGCGTTCTTCCGTAATACTCTTCCAACTCAACAATCTCTGCATGCAACTTCTCAAGTGTAAGCCCTGTTTGAATTTCCACCAGTTGATTCAAGAATGGCTCTGTGCCTTCGGGCATGCCCCAAGCTTCTGTTTCGATCACTTCAGAAACTGTTACAATATCGCCCATGTTGAACGAGATAAACATACGCGCCTCTTCCAAATTTGCTTCTCTGTCGCCTTCGTTTCCACCAATGCTCAGGAGTACGCGATTCATTTTTTCCATAGAGCGAAAATACAACTCACCTGCGTAACTTTGAGCGCGCATTAGCGTCTTAATTCAAATTACTTATTATGACATTTTGGAAAACCGTTTGGGCCACGCTCGTGGGAAATATTATAGCTTCAATAATTGGAACGCTCCTTACCATTGGCGTTATAGCAGCTATCATTGGTGCGCTTTCTTCTTCCGAAAATGTATCGATGGAAAACGAATCCATTCTCAAAATCAAATTGGAAAATTCATTTACGGAAAGAGGACTCGACACACCTTCGTTCAACTTGGATGGTGCTGAAGACCGCATTGCACTGCGCGATCTAGAGCGTGTGTTGCGTTTCGCGAAAACCGACGAGCGCATTGAAGGCGTTTACTTGAACATTGGTGCCATTGAAGCCGCGCCAGCCATGTTGTTGGAAATTCACAACGCTATTCTTGATTTCAAGTCTTCAGGCAAATGGGTCATCGCCTACAGTGAAAGTTATTCGCAAGCGGGTTACTTCTTGGCCAGTGCTGCGAATGAAGTGTACATGTATCCGACTGGAACTTTCGATTGGCACGGACTGAATGCGGAAGTGATGTTCTATAAAAAATTGTTAGACAATTTGGAAATTGAAGCGCAAGTGATTCGCGGTCCGAACAACAAATTCAAAAGCGCCGTAGAGCCTTTCATTTACGATCACATGTCAGATGAAAACCGTCTGCAAATGGCAACGTTCATTGATGATATTTGGAAGGTGATGTGCGAGAAGATTTCTGCTCAACGTGGCGTCTCTGTCGAGGAGTTGAATACCGCGGCAACAACGTTACGTTTCATAAACAACAACGCATTATTGGAATCGAAGTTATTAGACGGATTGATTTATCCCGATGAGCTTTCAGCGAAGATGTTGGCTCGCTTGAAAGACAAAGGCAAGTTGGAAGATGATAAGAAAATGGATGAAGAAGTCATTTCTTACAATCGTTATTTGGATGTCGTGAAGATGGAAGACAAAATTTCCGACGTTGCACAAGTTGCGGTGGTTTATGCCATTGGTGGAATTGAAAGTGGAAAGGGCGACGATGAAACGATTGGAAGTGATCGTATAGCGAAAGCCTTGCGCGATGCGCGTTTGGACGAAGGAATTAAGGCGGTGGTGTTACGCGTGAACTCTCCCGGAGGAAGTGCGTTAGCGAGTGATGTGATTTGGAGGGAAGCGGAATTGATTAAGCAAAGCGGAAAGGTGTTTGTGGTGAGCATGGGTGATTATGCGGCTTCAGGTGGGTACTACATTGCTTGCGGAGCAGATCGCATCTTCGCGCAACCGAATACGATTACCGGATCTATTGGTGTATTTGGAATTATTCCGAACCTACAGAATTTCTTAGATCATAAGTTGGGCATCACCTTCGATGCTTACAAGACGCATGAACATTCGAACATGATGACCTTGACTTCTCCATTGGACACCGTTCAGAAACGCGCAATGCAAGACATGATTAGCCACATATACAAAGACTTCACAAGCAAGGTAGCGAAAGGAAGAAACATCTCGCAAGCTTATGTCGACAGCATTGGTCAAGGCCGTGTTTGGAGTGGTGAAGACGCGCTGGCAATAGGGCTTGTAGACGAACTGGGCGGCTTGCGCGAGGCTGTTGCCTATGCTGCAGCGAAGGCGGGTGTTCCTTCGAATTCAATTCTTGAATTACCTGAAATGCTTGATCCGTTGGAAGAGTTTTTCGATAACATTGCTGGAAAGTCGGAAGACGCGATTCTATCGCGTTTACTCGGCAGCAGATTTAAGAACTATCAAGACATTCGTCAATTGAGTAACGGCGGAAAGATTCAGACGCGTCTTCCATTTTACATTACGGTAGAATGAGTTTCGAGAAGAAAAGTATGGATGAACTTCAGCGTTTGAACGCTGAAGAATTTCAGCAAGCTGAAAAGTTTCCGATTGTTTTAATCCTAGATAATTTCCGTAGCGCGTTGAATGTCGGAAGTCTATTCCGCAGTGCCGATGCGTTTCGCATTGAAGCGATATACTGTTGCGGAATTACTCCGATTCCTCCACACCGCGAGATCTTGAAGACCGCGCTAGGTTCAACGGAATCGGTTAGCTGGAAGCATTTCAGCAACACTGCCGAGGCGGTTTTAGAGATACAGGGTTCACACGAAGTGTGGGCGTTGGAACAGACACATAACAGTGTTGCTCTTCACACCTTTCACTCGCAAAAGCCTATTGCATTGGTTTTGGGCAATGAAGTGAATGGTGTAGATGAAGAAGTGCTCAAGCTCGTTACCGGCTCGCTTGAAATTGAACAGCACGGCACCAAACACAGCTTAAACGTCGCAGTAAGTGGTGGCATTGCGCTCTATCAGCTTACCTCTATTTCAAAATAATCTTCGTTCGGAAATTTCCTTTTGAAGAGGAAATATAAATGGGCTGGGGAGATACATTCAAGTGAACAAACTCATTCGCTCCCAAAGATGATTTTGTAAAAATCAATTGTCCCAAATTGTTGTATACTTCAACACCGAACAAACGTTCGGTTCCGCTATAGCTCAGCTGACCTGTTTTCCAGTCGACAATAAATTCCAATGAAGAACTTTCTTCTTCAACCGTGTTGAATAAAACAGTGAAAGAGGTGTCTGTGGTGCACCCAAAAGAATCTACAATTGAAACAAGATAATTGCCCGCGGTGAGCGATGCATAATTGAACCCTTCAAATCCAGACTGCCAAATGGCTGTGTAAGGAGGATTATTTCCGATAACTTCTAAGGCAATACTTCCCAATCCAAAAACACTTTCCGAAGTTAAACTCCCCGTAATTGTTGGCGCTAAAATTTCATCAATTTCGAAAGAATAACTAGCCAAACATCCGTTGGCATCTGACAAATAATCTGTATATACCCCTGCAGCGAGATTCGTAAACACAAATTCACTTTCACTGTTGAAACCGTTATATGGCGCCGTTCCGTTCACTCCTGAAATAACAGCTTGTCCATTACTCACACCCTCGCATGCGGCAACCAAAGAATCTACTATCAGCGCGAAGGGCAATGGCTCGCTAATGACAAACTCTTGCTGAACCACACACCCTTCCGCTACAAGCAAGGGAACGCTGTACAAACCGGCAGCAAGGTTATGCTGTACATATAGCAGTTCTTGTGTTGTTGCGTTTACAATTTCCACAGCACCCGTGTTTTCGCCAGCGCAAAGAACGGCCGTGCTATTCACTTGCCACTCTCCTGATGCAGCAATTACAACGTTATAACTAAGCGTTAAGGTATGACCATAACCCGTTCCAACTTCTACGAAGTATTCACCTGGAGCATTCACCCAAATTGAACTTTCAGTTATCCCATTTCCCCAGGTGTGAATGGGCCATTCACTGATGCTCAGCTGTAAACTATCTGAACCGTTGGGACAAAGAAATGGTTTTGACGCTACGATCTGCGGAAGTGTTTCTCCCTCCTGAAAAACGTGTGTTGAGTTAGCCGGAATAGCGTAGTAAGTGTCCACTACCCCACTTAACCAAGAAAGTTTCAAAGAGTCTATTTGCTCGTTCTCGCCAATGCCTAAAATTATATTTTGCGAATTCTGAGAAAGGTAGTTTTCTCCAAGCTGAGTATAATGGATACGGTGGTTTCCGTTGACGTAGTAATCTACATGGGTGCCAACGCCATTCCGGTTGCTTAATCTTCCATTTAACCGAAACTTTACGAAGTTGTTGCTTGTTACAGTTGTATTCTGAAATACCCTGCTTTGCTGACCGGTTTCGGCTCCCAAATAAATATCATACAAGCCGTCGTTATTGAAATCACCCTTCGACGAGGTGAAATATCCGTAAGGCAAACCCGAAAGTCCCGTGGTTTGATCGGTCGTAAAAACACCTTGATTATTTCTGAGAACATGATTTCCATAATTGTTCACGAAAAATAAATTGACATTGCGCTCATTAACAATTAAGTCGTTCCACCCATCGTTCTCTATATCTAACCACAGCGCACTCCAAGTCCATTTAAAGAGACCTGCTCCTACCGACTGTGCAACATTCGAAAAATGGTTCATACCGTCATTTTGCATCAAAAAATTACCATCCGTAGGCGTGTTCGTCATGTAAACATCTAAATCGGCATCGTTGTCGTAGTCGCACCAGGAATTCGACATTGCGTCTATTGCAACGCCCAATCCAAATGCACCATTCAACGTATAATCTGTAAACACTCCATTCGTACCTTGAAGAAAGTATTCAGAGCCCACACGAAAATCTACGATGACAAAAATATCTTGGAACAAGTCTCTGTATAGATCTATGAAAACAGGTTGGAAATGATTGCGGTTATAACCGTGCAAACTGAAAATGAAGCTACCGTTCTGATTGTTGGTTAAAAATTTACTCTTAATGCCTCCTGCAGTAGCTGTGCTATAGTTTGCCACATACAAGTCCAAAAAACTGTCTCTGTTGTAGTCTCCAAGAGCAGCTCCAAACGAATGGTCCATTGGGTTAAAAGGGAAGTTCAAAAGTGACGTTTGATTTACAAAGACAAGACTGTCTGTTTGCACAAAAAGTTGTGAAGGGCCATCGCGTTTGATTACAAACAAATCATTGTCGCCATCTTCATCATAATCTCCCCACAAACATGTTTTCGCATCATGAATATTACTGAATGCCTCATGCAATTGAAAAGTACCTTGATAATTCATGTACAAACGGGTTGCACCGCCAGGAAGACACAAAGTAAGGTCGTCCCAACCATCTTCATTCACATCAAAGCAACTTGAACCGGCGCCATATATGGTAGAAGCGTTCAAAGCTGCAATTCCGTAGCTCTCGGTAACATCTGTAAAAACTTGTGCTTTCAACTCCAAACAAGAAACGACTAAGAGTAATACAGCTGCTAATTTTTGGAACATTTCACATCTAGTTAAGGTAAAAAAAAGACGCAGATAACACAATTAGTTGCCTAAAAGAAAAAGGCCCCCTTCTTCCGAAGGGGGCCTTTTGAGTTTTGAAGCTCTGAATGAACTAGCTCAGCTAGTTTTTACTTCTGAACCATCATGCGTTGTGTTTGAACTTCACCGTTGAAGATTGCTTCAACCATATACAAACCATTTGCAAGTGGACGCTCGAAGGTGATGTTAGTATTTAACATTCCGTTCACTACGTAACGGTTGCTCCATACTTGACGACCCATCGCATCTACTACACGAATTTGCACATTGTCTGAATCAATACCTGAAAGGTTAATGTTCACATCTGTTCCATGTGTTGGATTCGGATACAAACTCATGTTGAACTCATCTGTTGTCTCCACTTTCACTGTTTGGTCGTTTGCTTGACTTCCGTCAGCAATCATACCTGCAGATCCAACGATACTTAAACAGAATGGTGTTCCCCACTGGTAGTTTGTACCTGTGTATGACAATATCGGAGCTGTACGCACTGAATATGTCTTACCGAATTGTAGTTGCAACACTGTTCCCAAGTTCAAGAAGTTAGAAGCAGCGCCTCTGTTTACTGTAATTGGAAGACCAACTGGGTTTCCTTGAGCGTTTAACTCTGTGAATTCCCAACGCCAGTTAGTGGCACCACATACCCATGGCAAAGAAGCAACTACAGAACCACGGAAACGTGGGCCTACAGTACATCTGTCTGAAGCGCGCAAGGCCGTTACCGGCTGAGCTGCGGTGTTCATTGAACATGGGGCAAGAGCTGGAACTGATATTACTTCAGGAACACCTGCACCGTTGTTTATGGTGAATGTGTTTGAAATAAGAACGTTGTATGTAGAACCGTAAGGAAGCGTTGGCAATACGTTGCTCAAGATACAGATATCTGAATTTTGAGTACGTGTGTACACGTTACCCTCAGCAGGACCTGTTAGACCTGTGAAAGTAAATGTGTAGCTAGCACCTGACGCACCAGCCCATGCTGCCTTGAAGTACTGACATAGTGTATATGGACCTGGACCGTAGTCACAGCTTCCACGCTTCAACATTCTAGCACAGATTGAATATGTACCAGTACCTAAAGCACTGTTGAAGTTACGTACACCTACTTTGTAGACCTGACCGGCTGTTAATCCGTAGTGATTCAAAATTTCACTACCTATACCAGCAACAGCGTTTTCTTGTGCTACAAGAACACCAGCAGCTGTTTGCAATTCTATAACCACATCTATAGCAGTTGTGTTTACTTGAATACTAACACCTTCTGAGGTAGCAACAAACTGATGCCACTTATCTTCTCCTGTTAAGCAAATTGTTTGAGCTGCTCCAGAAACAGTCGCATTCACGAGTGTTCCGTTTACAGAGTTACAGTTTGGCCAAACACTTGAAGTGATTGAAGTTGCGTTACTTGGATTTTCACCAGGTAGTGTACAACCCTCTTCAGAAAGACCGTTACAGTTGTCATCGATTGCGTTTCCGCAAACTTCGATTTCACCTG
This sequence comes from uncultured Chryseobacterium sp., assembly GCA_964511555.1. Taxonomy (GTDB): domain Bacteria; phylum Bacteroidota; class Bacteroidia; order Flavobacteriales_D; family Sanyastnellaceae; genus CAIZGX01. Next base: position 37,938 of record CAZEFR010000008.1, on the reverse strand, counting down.
GGTTAACGTTAGCGTTAGAATCGTTACAATCTGTGGTGTTTGCAGCATAACCTACAGGCTGACTACAAGCGGTAACAGTTGCACCAGGTACACCGAAGTTATCTCCGTCTGCATCTACATACCAAATGTTAGCAGGGTTAGCAAGAACTGTAACTGTTTGGTTCGCAGTAGCCACGTTTCCGTTAACATCTGTTACTGTCCAAACAACAATTGTCTCACCCACTGGGAAAGTAGCAGGAGCATTATTCGTAGTAGAAGCAACACCGCAGTTATCTGCAGTTGATGCAGATCCCAAAGTGGCTGTTGCAGTACAAGAGCTCAACTCTGCTGTAACTTGAACAGCTGAAGGAGCAGTAATGGTTGGTAATTGTGTATCATTCACAGTTACGGTGAATGATGCTGTACCTACCAAGCCCTGCGCATCTGTTGCAGTGTACGTTACAGTGGTTGTACCCACGTTAAACGAAGCACCACTTAGAATGTTTGAGGTAATGGTTACACAGCCTTGGTCATCAACAGCTGTTGGCTCAGACCAAGTTACTGTTGCAGCACAAGTACCTGAAGCAGCAGATGCCGTGATGTTCGCAGACAATCCTGTAATAGTTGGAGCATTGTTCCCCAAATCGGTTAACGTAATTCCAGCTAAACCAATTGAATTGGCAAAACCACGCATCTGAATGTAGTAGGTAGCACCAGGTGTAAGACAAGTAACATCATTCAATGCTGCTTGTGAAGAGAAGTTTGCATCATCATTGAAACCTAGTTGTGTGAAACCACCTGGGTTCGTACAATCAGACCCACTGAAGAGCGTGATGTAGTTGTCCCAACCGATTGAACTCGTAGATACAATGCTTACATGCCCTGAAGCTGGAGCTACGAAGCTAAACCAGATTGTGTTACCTGGGTTGGCTATGCCCGCACCGTATGTTTCTCCAGGTTGTGCGCTTGCTGCTGCGTTCGACCACTCGGTACCGTTTTGGTTACCCAAGGTAATTGGAGCAGCTGTACATGGTGTATCTATGGCGTTACCTAGAACTACGGTCACAACGTTTGCTTGGATAGAACATCCATCAGTTGTTGTTGTTGTTGCACTTAGATAGGCTGTTCCACCGGCACCCGTTGCAAACAAGGTTTGTGAGCTTGTTGTAGCTCCGCCAATTGCTGCAAACGGACCTGTTGGTGAACCACCTGCAATCCACTGAATAGATGATCCAATGGTTTCACCTGCAATTACCCATGTTCCTGCACCAGGAATTGGAGCTGTGAAATCATTCACCAATATTTCCGAAGGACCTGTAATGGTGCCAGCTGTTACAGAGAATAACGGTTGCGAATACCCGGCAGATGTGATTCCACCTGGATTACAATCGTCGATTACTGTCACTGTGTATACATCAGAGGCAGCTGTTGGAGTGGTTGTATAAGACGAAGCCGTAGCATCTGCTATTGGAGCACCGTTTAGGTTCCATTGGTATGTCGTGTTTGTACCTCCACCAGTAGTGGTTGCTGCCATGGTAACAGGAGCGCCTGGACAAACATTACCTGTTACTGGAGCAGTGTAGCTAACGATTACGTTAACGCTTCCTACAGTTAAAGGACCTCCAAATTCCCATGCATGTGCAAAGGTCACAGAAACATCTCCACCCGGAGGTGCAATGTTAGAAGCCGTATAGTTGTAGGTTTGGTTAGTGACCCCAGCGTTAACATTCGCAAGAAACTGACTGTTTACCGTTGATGCACCTGACATAGACACAGTTACATCGTTACCCCAAGTACCACCTGTTGTGCTTGTACCGACTAACTGTAGAACAGTGCTCGTAACCACAGCTCCTGCTGGAATTGTGATGGTTCCGTTCAAAGTTTGCGTAGTACCTTCAACAACTGAATATCCGCTCGCCAAAGTGAAGACTTGCGACACCGTTGAAGTTGGAGCTATTGACACTGTCAATGGCTGACCAACTGTTACTTGCACAGGAACTGTTGCAGAGAAACAAGTTGCAGAACCGTTGGAAACTACGTTTGCAGCGTATGCTGTTGATGTTGTAGGAGCGCTTGTTGTTGGCAAGATGCTTGTTCCAACAACATTCAGAGTAGAACCAATGTCTACAAATGAACCTACAGAAGCTACGGCATTGTTGAACCATGAAGGTTGACCCGGAAGCGAGTAGTTAATTTGCAGGGTAATGTTTCCGAAAGTCGCATCTATTACACCGAAATCATCGAAAGATTCAGACAATGTTAGGGTAACTAAACCATTTGCAATTCCAGAAAGTGAACCACCTGTTATAGGCAAACTCACAGATGCAAGTGTTCCACCACCATTCGTTGTTGAAAGTGCAGTACTACCAAGAACAACCGAACCCGAAAGTTGCGCACGAATTTCACTCAACCACGATCCATTGATCGCGGATACGTTCGTGAATATCAAAGATGCACTTGTAGCTGTAGCTCCTGAAGGAAGAGCTACAGTAGCCGTTCCTGCTGTGAAAGGAGGACCCGCAGAACTTAAGTTATCCCCGAAAGAATAGGTTAAAGTTCCCGTTCCACCACCGCCTGGAAGACCGTTACCTGATACATTCAAGACAGTTCCGTTCAAGCAAGTTGAACCTCCCGTTACTGCAGTTGGAGCAGCCACAGGGAATGCAACCGTTGCAGAACCAAGATCTACTGAACATGAAGGAACACTGATGTAACGAGCTAGGTTTTGAACAGAAGCAGGTGAAGCAACAGCAATAGGAGTTGTAGTTGTCCAAGTAGTTCCGTTGTCCACAGAGAACTCATAGAAGTTATTGTACTGAATAACAAGGTTATCTACGAATTGTCCTTGGAACAATCCACCTGTACGACCAGCAAAAGCATGCTTCCAGCTACCCTTGTCTGCAGCTAAATAAGAAGCAGGCAATGTACCTGAAATTACAGGCGTTGCGTTGTTGTTCAAGAACAACTCTACCAAACCTGTATTGGAGATTTTAATCGTAACGTGTGTAGACAATCCAGTTGCCGGAGTAGTTCCTGTTGATGCGTTTGCTCTCCAAGTTACATCGTTAACATAACCAATAACACCTGAGCTTGCAGGAGTTTGATTCCATACTGGACTGTTGTACATTAAGTATACACCGTTGGTGTTTGCACCGTTGGTATATGCATCAAATGACAACTTCAAACCGGTACCACTTCCGTTTTCTGGTTGTGTTGCGCCTGGAGCAACTGTTGCTCCAACCACTGTTGATCCCAAACCTGTTGGTAAACCAACAACATCGGCACCGTAGCTGTAGCTGAATCCGTCTGCAGCCTCTGCAGAACCTGCAGTAGCAATGTAGTCGAAATCAATTTGGAAATCGTTCGCAGCAATACCTGTCGTGTTGCTTATCAAAACCCCACCATTCTGGCTTGCAGCAGCAGAGTTAACGCGAAGAACACCACCTGTTATAGCGGCACTGTTTCCTGATAAAACAACGTTTGAAGGTACATTTGAACTGCTGAAATCAGAAGCGAAAACAGTACCCGATCCGTTTACAGCAAAGTTCACAGAACCGTTACCGCCGCAAACCGCTGGCTGAGTAACTGATGCGCTTCCTGTAAGTTCAGTGTAGAAACCTACAGTTGTTGAAGAGGTTATAGTACATGAAGTGTTAACATCGTTAGCAACAACAGTGTATGTGTAAACACCGTTTGTAGCAGGCGTAACACTGAAGCTAGCGCTGTTTGAACCGCTCTCTAGACCTGAATTCAACGCAGGCGTCGCTGTCCATGTGTAAGCGTAATTTGCGTTTGAGCTTGTAACCGCAATTGAAGAACTCTGAGCAGTCACTCCGCAAAAAGCAGGGTTACTGTTGGTAACTGTAATTGCAGGAGGAGCTATCCAGTTCAAGGTAACAGGGAATCTCTCTGTTACGCAAGTACCCGTGAAGGTTGCTACATACCAAGAGGTTGTTGCAGCAATAGGCGCAGGAGTGTAGAAGTTGCTTGTTGAGTTTTGTAACAAGTTTCCACCTGTAGGTGCATCGTACCACAAGTAAACAGGATTTGCAACACCGTTGAAATCAAAAGCAGTCAATTCTGACGTTTGATTTCCGCAAACCGTAGCATCTGGATCAGCTGCAGTAGCCAATGGTGGTGTAAATAACGCCGGGTCACAAGGACCTACAATGTTTATGTAGTAATCTTCTGTTTCTCCCCAAGCATAAGTTCCGCATGGATTTACTGAAGATGCCTCAATCACAACCACACGCATACGTGTTAAACCTGTTGGCGCAGCAGCAGGAACGGTAAAGGTACCTGTTGCAGTTTGGTTTCCAGTTACAGCTGGACCCAAAAGAATCTGCTCACCAGCATCAGTGAATAAACCGTTTTGGTTGTAATCTATCCAAGCACCTATAACGTTTGTATACTGACCACCACAAGAGGTTTGTGTTACCGAAATTGGGTATGCCACGCCTGGCAACAAGTTGGTTGCTGGAAGCGTGGTGTAGTTTGAATATTGATTTTGCACTGAACCTGGACCTGGAGCCAACGTTGAACATGTTGAGCTATTGTTTAAAACAGTACCAACGGTCACGTTTGAAATCTCTTCATCGGCAGCAGATGTTGCATTCGAAGCGCAATAGCAATCAATGAATCCGGTTAAAGCAATAGAAACTGGAGCAGAGTAACCGAAGGCACCGCCGCATGAGGCCATTCCAAGACGATACGAAGAAGCTACCGTTTGCGTTGCCGTGTATGTAGCTGATGTAGCAGAGGCTATGTCTGTGAAGTTAGCACCACCGTCTGTAGACACCTGCCATTGGTAGGTTAATCCATCGGTGATTCCTGAATAATTAGAAGCCAATGGAATGTTCGCACCTGGACAAGCAGTAGTTAGTGTAGAAGTAGCTGTAACCCCTGTTGGAGCAACATTGCTTAACACCTCCATAACAACTTGAGCAGGAGAAGCTGAGTTTGAACAACCGGTAGTTGCGTTCGCGTATGAGATTGCATAAGTGGTTGTCAATAGCGGAGCTACAGTAGCAGAGAAACCATTGATAACATTAATGGTTGAACCATCAACGTTTGTAGTTAAACTGGTTGTACCGTTGATATCCGTAGCCAACCAAGTAGTTAAATAGTTAGCAGGTGGAGCAAAGCGCCATCCTTCAGGAGTTGTTGTCGTCCAAGAACCAGTGCGACCTGGGGCAACAGCACCGATAGTCTTATCCTGATTCTGTAAACCAATAATAGCCGTATTCGAGAATGTTTTGTTCGTAACATAAATATCTACCATTCCTAGTGTTTCATACAAAACACAAGTAACGGTCGCTTCTGGATTGTTTGACCATCCGTGAACGCGATCATATTTGATTACAAAACGTCTATTAGGAGCGAAACCTTCTGTCCAATACTTAATTGATCCGTTTACTGAATTCGCCATTTGCATGTCCGAAGCAAGCAATGCAATGATGTTACCAGGATTCGCAGCATTCGGGAAGAAAATAGGTCCAGTAAAAGTGAATTGACCTAATTGACCGGGACTTGTTCCATATCCGGGAACTGTTCCAAACATCAACAAACCATTTGTACCTGCAGCAAGGGTGCTAAAGCTATTACCGAAAAAGTCAAAGTTGAATCCAATCGGAATTCCTCCCCAACCACCATCATCCATTGAACCTCCACTAAGTGGGATCACAGCAACACCATTGTTCATGATAACCCCGGCATTTGCAGGTGCTACAAAATTCACGTGAGGAATTGATGACACGGTAAAGTTACCAGCGCTTAAACCTGAGTTGATTGTTGCCTGTGTTCCTGGACAAACTCCATCAGCTGTTGTCGTAACAATAGCAGAAGGTAACGGATACAATCCGATGCTTAGTGTAGCTTGCGCAACACAACCAGATGCTGCATCTGTACCTGTTACACGGATTGCACTTGTTTCAGATACCGTTGCATCTACAGTGTTTGCCGTAATGTTCGACAACACCGCTGTTTCCAATGACTCAAAGTTGTATACATATGAACCAGCAGAAGAAGCTGTAATTGTTGCAAGTCCACCTGTTCCGCAGAAATTTGGAACCGAAGAAGATAGAGTAATTGCCGCAGGTGCGACATAAGTTATAGCTTGTGCTGCAGAACCAACGCAACCGTTGGCATCTGTTCCGGTAGCGGTAATTGTTGCACTTGCAGTTCCTGTGAAAGAAACCGTTGAACCTGTGCTAGCGCTAAGAGAAGAAGCTGGCGACCAAGAATAGGTAGAAGCCCCTGAAGCTGACAAAGATTGCACACCGCAGAAGTTACCACCATTGATCGCATCAATTACGATAGTAGGAAGAGCGTTAACCGTTAATACCAATTCATTTGAAGCTGTAACAAGTGATGAATTACTACATGTCGTTTGCAAAACGTAATAGTACGTTCCTGCTGTCAAAGAGGGCGAAGTGTATGAAGCTGTATTAGCTCCAACTCCACCTGATACGTTTGAGTATGGTCCACCCGACGTACTAGAAACTGCCCATTGTAGAGAAATACCGGTTCCTGTTGAAATTCCGGTAGCTGACATCGCTTTTGTTTGTCCTTGGCAAATACTCGAACCTCCAGTGAAAGTTGCTACCGCCACATTCGGTTGACCCTCACATGGTGGTGGAGGTGTCCATTGGTAAATTAAACCATTGGTTGGACGACCTGGAGTAGCATTAACACTTGAAAAAGCTTGAGTATTAGTATTAACAGTTCCCGCAGTAGATGAGTTGAAGGAAACAGTTGTTGAATTCGTGCGATTTCTAAAATCTGTATTCACGCTTCCTCTCAAACCAATTTGCCTCGTTGTGCTACTGTTAGCTGTTCCCGCAGCTAGGCCAGAAGGGCCATACATATATCTAATGATATTGGTAGTTTCAAACAGCTGAATCTGATAGTTGACAAAAGGAGCAGTTATAGTACTTGTTGAGTAAGTTGGTCTATAATCCTTGTATTGAACTGTAAAAATCCTATTTGGCGCTTCGCCGGAAGTTACGTAACTTATAGTGGATGTTCTGCCTCCAAGATTAAACATTCCTGAACCATCTCCACCCCAAACAGATAAAACAGCATCGGCAGTGCCCGTACCTGATATAGGTGAATAGTTATTTCCAAGTGGTGCAGTAGCGCCAAGTGTAATGAATCCGTTAGCACTAACATTTACCGAAGTGTAGCTTAACCCATTACAAGTGAAGTTGAAACCAATTGGCACAGCGGAGTATACTTGATCATCGGGGAAGCCTGCATTCCCAAAAGTATTTGAGGAAGCTGTTATAAGAACTGTGCCGCCGGTAATGTCTGCATAGGTACCCGTTGATTGCGTGAATGAATACAGCGAAATCTGAGTTTGGCCTAAAGATGCTGCAAACAACATCATTGTTGCAAGAAACAGCATCTTCCATCGCGTTCGCCCTGAAGACGAACCCGTGGTAGTGTCGAACACCGCTAAATCCCTGGGATTTGGGGGCATTTGTGAACGTAGAATACGATTCATAAGTTAGATTTAGTTAATTAATTGATTAGGTTTTGCTGAAAAACAGCGTTAGCAATAATAAGACGAAATTATCTTATGAAGATGCCTGTGTTAATTATTTTTTTTATTTTTTAAAATTCAGCAAAGAAAGGCCTTGTTTTTCAACCCCTTAGGGGCAAAAAAAAATCTAAATGATTTTAGAATGTCCGAAGGACGAATGTGGCGAAGCCACTAATGTCCAAAGGACGAATGTGGCAAAGCCACGAATGTCCGAAGGACGAATGCCCGTTGGGCGTTAGAGAGGGGAAGAAACAAAAGGTAAGAGAAGGTTAGAAAGGGGAAGAAAGGGTAAGAGAGTACAAAGCAAAACCGAGATCTGATTCGCTGCCGGCGGGAGAAAGGCGCTGAAGTTGAAAGTCCACTTCTTCGTATGCCCTGGCGCGTGGGTAGGATTCCTCTTTTCCCCAAATGATGAGATAATTCGGAGCAGGTGCTGGAAGTCGCTTCGAATCGTAAAAAGGCTGATGCGTGATTTGCTGTTTCAATTGATCCAACGACTTTTTATTCGTCATGGAAAACGGATGAACGAATTTCCCAACGTAATGCATCGGCAACCAAACAGACTCCTCGTCTTTCCAATTGTCTATGATCACATTTTGGAAATCACTCCTTTCGTAGAGTGCTTTGGAAGCTTCCAAGTATTTTGATTTGGGGATGTAGAAGGAATAGCCCAATGTATAAACAATGGACAAGTAAATTGACCAACTCATGGTGATGTTTATCCAAGGTGCAAGCAAGGTCGGCAAAGCCGAAGGTCTTTCAGAAGGCAAAGGTTCTGCGGAAGGTGTTCCGCAAGGGAAACGTTTAGAAATAGTCCTTATCATTAATAGCAAAACAAAAGGCACTGCTGGCAACAAGAATCTCTCCTGTCGATTTGGAAACAATAAATGAAACACGATGAAAATTGCTACTCCGATGAAAATTGGAAACGTGTTCGAATGTTGCGCAGTAACGAATGTCGGAGACGAATGTCCGGTGGACGAATGTTGCGGAGCAACGAATGTCGGAGACGAATGTCCTGCGGACGAATGCCTTCGGCGAAGGGAGATGAGGAAAACAACAGTTACAACTGGGAAAATGTAGTAGGTAACTAATGCTAAATAGGAAAAAACATTACTCGGATAGTCGGCGAAGTGCGTGGCGTTGTAGGATTGGTAGTCGAGTAAATGCTGATAAATGGGTTTGTGCCAGAATAATAGGTTGTCGATTTGCGTGAGGGCAAAACCAAGGGTGAAGAAGATTCCGAAGAACACTGCCCCACTCCACTTTCGTTTCCACAACAAATACATTCCAAGCGTTAAGGGGAAGAAAACCAATTGGTAACGCATTCCAACCGAAACAGAAAATGCCAAGGCAGCGATGATTAAAGCACCAATACGCTCTCGCTCGAAGTACTTCAACACATACAAATAAGCCAACAAGACAAATGGGATGCAAGCGGTTTCAACCAATTGATGAACGCTGAAAACCGTGACCACTCCTCCGAAAACCCAAAACCAAATGGCATACATGCGCCAGGTGACCGATGAAATGAGCCTTTCAGCGAGTTTCACAAATAAGTACACTCCCCACAAACTGAGGGCGGCATGCGCCAAACGAAGAACAAAGGCTTGGATAAACGGATTCAGAATTCCAATTACCGCACAGAACTTCAGGATTACGAAATTCAAAAAATAATAGGCATAGCTGAATGGCTGCGCATGATCAGTTTCATTGTAGGTATTCGGATACCAGTTGTGGTAGTTCTCTCCATGAACCCAAGAAGATACCGGTTCAACGGCCAAGAAATGGTCGTCGGACATGATATACCCCTCCGAAAAAACTGCGGCAATGAGGCGCACAACGGCTGCTGCAAGCAAGACGCGGCGAAGCCATTTCCCTTCACCCGAAAAAAAATAAGCTAACGTTCTTTTCATGTTTGAAGAACTCCAACCGAATAAGTACGCTCAGCCGGTGCGTTTGATGCGGCTTCTAGACCCAGGCTTATCCACTTGCGCGTATCAACCGGATCAATAACAGCGTCTAACCACAAGCGAGAAGCGGCATAATACGGCGATGTCTGCTCGTCGTATTTCGACTTAATGCGATTGAACATTTCTGCTTCGCGCTCGGGTGTAATGGTTTCTCCTTTTGCCTTCAAAGATGCCACTTCAATCTGAAGCAACACTTTCGCAGCTTGCGCTCCACCCATTACTGCAACTTGCGCCGTTGGCCAACCCACTATCAATCGAGGGTCATAAGCCTTTCCGCACATGGCATAATTGCCCGCGCCGTAGCTGTTACCCATGATAATGGTGAACTTCGGCACAACACTGTTGGCCTGTGCGTTCACCAACTTCGCGCCGTCCTTAATAATTCCGCCGTGTTCACTTTTACTTCCAACCATAAAACCTGTAACGTCTTGAAGGAAGACCAACGGTATGTTTTTTTGATTGCAGTTCATGATGAAACGTGCCGCTTTATCGGCACTATCGCTATAGATGACTCCACCGAACTGAATGCCGTCTTTTTTGCTTTTGATGACCTCGCGCTGATTGGCCACAATTCCAACCGACCAACCGTTGATGCGTCCGTAAGCACATACGATACTCTTTCCGTATTCTGCTTTATATTCGGTGTATTCGCTGTTGTCTACCAAGCACTCAATCATTTCGCGCACTTCGTAAGAAGTGGTTCTATCGGTTGGAAGGATTCCCAACATATCCTCCACTTTGCGTTTCGGCATTACAGGCGCAATGCGGTCGAAACCTGCGTCTTTGCTGGTCTTTCCTTGCTGACTCAATAATTTCTTCAAGGTATCCAAGGCGTCTTTGTCGTTCAACGCCTTGTAGTCTGTCACCCCACTTATCTCGCAATGCGTAGTTGCACCGCCGAGCGTTTCGTTGTCGACTTCCTCGCCAATGGCGGCTTTCACCAAATATGAACCCGCAAGGAAGATGCTTCCTGTCTTGTCTACAATTAAAGCTTCGTCGCTCATGATAGGCAAGTAGGCACCTCCGGCAACGCAACTTCCCATAACGGCAGCGTATTGCGGAATGCCCATGCTGCTCATGCGCGCATTGTTTCTAAAAATACGTCCGAAGTGTTCTTTGTCTGGGAAGATCTCGTCTTGCATAGGCAAGTACACCCCTGCGCTATCGACCAAGTAAATAATTGGAATGTGATTCTCCATGGCAATCTCTTGCGCACGAAGGTTCTTCTTTCCTGTAATCGGAAACCAAGCACCTGCCTTAACGGTAGCGTCGTTCGCGACAACAAGACACAGTTTCTTCGAAACGTATCCCATCACCACCACTACTCCACCAGCCGGACAACCGCCGTGTTCAGCGTACATGCCATCTCCTGCAAAAGCACCAACTTCAATGCGTTCAGTGTCTTTATCCAAAAGGTAATCAACTCGCTCACGCGCGGTCATCTTTCCCTTTTCATGCTCCTTTTCCATGCGCTTCTTCCCTCCGCCTTCGTAGATCTTTTTCAATCTTCGTTGAAGTTCTGCAATGCGCTGAAGCATTTTGTCTTCGTTCTTGTTGAATTCCAATTCTTTCGAGTCCATGAGGCAAAGTTAAGTATTGCTTGTTCTATTGTGTTCGTTGAAAATAGTTCCCTGAAAAGGTTGAATCGCTCAAAATCATTTTCAATTCTTGAAGCAGTATGTGAGGTTCTAAAAGGGCTTTATCGAAAAAGCCATTGTCTGCAGCATTGCAGAAAAATATTTTTTTATGTTGAAAAGGACCGCTCTGCGTGAATTCCGGATGTAACTGCGAAAGTGAAACGTTGGATGTATTCGGAAAATACACCAACTCGCCATAGGCATCGGCTTCATTCAAGGCAAACAACATGCGTTCTTTATCGAAATTCAAATTCCCATTTTCATTCGTCGCCCCCACATATTCTGCACCCGCATCTTTCAACAATATGGCCCAATACGATTGGTTATTCGCTACGGTCCAGTCACTGCCGTTGTTGGTGGCGAAAAATACTTTTAACGCTTGCGTAGGATCTCCGATAGGCCGTTCCATAGGACCTTCGGTAGACCTTCCGGTAGGACCTTCGGTAGACCTTCCGGCAGGACCTTGCAAAGCACCTTCAGAATGACCTTCAGCATGACCTTGCGAAGCACCTATGTACGCACTTTCAATTTCTAAAAACAACTCTCTTGCTAAAACATCCTTTCGAAGAATAAATCCAAATACATAAATCCATTCCGCTTTTCCAAGTGGATGTTCTTCCAGATATTCCGTAGTTGGAATGACTGTGCATTGCGGCAGTTTAGATTGATAGGGTGTTGACTCGAAGGGAACACTGAACAGCACCGATGGACTAAGCAAGAGTAGTTGTTCCATATTTACATCACCATTGGCTGTCAAGTTTTGCGTCTTCCCACTTGCAATTTGCGCTTGAAGGTTTTCAAGCTGAATACGGTCTGCGTAGGTTACACCGCAAACGTTCTTCATTCCATCCAATGCATTTATGAAATAGGAATGTGTGGTGCTGAGAAGGGCGATTCTTTCGGGATTAATTTTAGAAATAGAAACGGAATGGGAAACAGTAGGAGAATCAGAATGAGAATGAGAATGAGAATGAGAATCAGAATGAGAAAGGAATTGGATGAGCGTATCGTTTCCACTTTTCACCACACGAAAACCCCTAGCGTATTCGGGTTGAAAAAGAACGGTTACATCGACAGATGCATTTCCATTGGAACAGGCGTTCAGAAAAGCAGCGCTAACGAGCAAAACAAATAATAGGCGATGCAGTTTCATACGGCAAAAGTAAACAAGAAAAAAGCCACTCGAGAGTGGCTTTTTCATTAGTTCCAAATATAACTTTTGGTAACCGGTTGCAGCTGTTCGTATGCTGAAAGAATAATCTCTTCCGACTCCATAAAAGCTACTAAATCTTGAAGGGTAAAATCTTGCATAGGCGCGTTTAATTTTTAGGCTTAACGCAACCTTTTCTTTCGATATTGCCCTCACAACAACTTTTTTTAGATCACCAGTTTAATGTTGTGCTTTTCAATGTGCTTGCGAAGGTTAATTAACGCATAGCGCATTCTTCCCAAAGCCGTGTTGATGCTGATGTTCAAGTGATCTGCAATCTCTTTGAAGCTCATGTCGTAAACGATACGCATCATTACAATCTCGCGTTGCTCGGAAGGAAGCATGCCTATTAATTGGCGAACTTCTTTCGTTACTTCTTTTTGAATCACCTGCTTCAAAACGTTGTTCGAAGTTTCTTGAACGAAATCTAGCGGATCGTACTTATCGGTAGCACGCTGGATAGGCATCTTCTTGTTGTTACGGAAATGGTCAATGCATAAGTTGTGTGCAATACGCATGATCCATGCAGAGAACTTTCCTTCTTCGTTGTACTGTCCGTCTTTCAACGCTTGCACAGCTTTACAGAAAGTGTCTTGAAATAAATCGTTCGCTAATTCGCGGTCGCGAACGAACATGTAAATTTTACCAAACACCTTCGATTTGTATCGAGACATTAACTCACGAAATGCGGGTTCGTTGCCTTGCATATACAAGGTTACTAATTGACGATCTGATTCGAGTGATAAGCGCATAACGACCTCCTTTTTATTTGGTTCAACTTAATTTAGAACTGAAAAAAGTAGTGTTATAATCTATAGGCGCTTAATGTGATTTTTAGTTTCGATGTCTTTCCCTCGACATCCATAAAACGAATATAGTGAATGTTTTAACTGAACGCAAACTTTTTTTCACATTTTTTTCTTTCCTAGCAATGAACAATAATGTGCAACAAGAGGTAATACCTTTGACACTTCAACAAGAAAGACGTGAAGAACGAGAACCACAAAACCCATATCATTATTAAGGGAGCACGCGTGCACAACTTAAAAAACGTTTCTGTTTCCATACCAAGAAATAAACTGGTAGTGCTAACAGGATTGAGTGGTTCCGGGAAAAGCAGCTTGGCATTCAACACGCTCTTCGCTGAAGGACAACGCAGATATGTAGAGAGTCTTTCTTCTTATGCGCGTCAGTTTTTGGGGCGATTCGACAAACCAGATGTAGACTCAATCATAGGTATTAGTCCGGCTGTGGCTATTGAGCAGAAAGTAACCGGAAGAAGTTCACGATCTACTGTCGGAACTTCAACAGAGATATACGATTACATTAAACTTCTCTATGCGCGCATTGGTATAACTTACTCGCCTACCACAGGAAAGGCTATAACAAAGAACAACACTTCAGATGTAGTGAATGCCATTTTCAATTTGAAAAATGAAACTCGCTTCGCTATTGTCTGTCCACTTAAGATAGAATCAGAAACTTCGTTTCAAATCGGAAAGGAAACCTTGTTGGCGCAAGGGTTTAGCAGACTTGTTTACAGCAATGAATTCATTGAAATTCAAGATGCGGAATACTCTTCCAAACACGTTTACTACTTGCTTATTGATCGCATGTCGAAAGACGATGAATTGGAAGCCTCACGTTTAGGAGACAGCGTAGACCTTGCGTTTTCATTGGGACACGGACATTGCGCACTTTTCTTTCCAGATAAAAAGAATTATGAATTCTTCGCCAATCAATTGGAAGAAGACGGGGTTGTTTACGAAGAACCTTCGTTGAATTTATTTTCCTTCAACAACCCGGTGGGAGCATGCAAAACATGTGAAGGATTTGGAAGCATCATTGGCATTGATTCGAAGTTGGTTATTCCGAATGAAAACCTTTCGATATACCAAGATTGCATTGCTTGTTGGAAGGGAGAAAAACTAAGCGGCTGGAAAGATGACTTAATTCGTAATGCGAAGAAAGCCGACATTCCCATTCATACGCCTTACCGCGACCTGTCTACTCTTCAGAAGAAAACCATTTGGGAAGGTTGCTCACATTTTCATGGAATAAACACCTTCTTCAAATACCTTGAAGCAGAGACGTATAAGATTCAAAATCGCGTTTTACTCTCTCGCTATCGTGGAAGAACGGCTTGTCCAGAATGTCTCGGAACACGCTTAAAAAAAGAAGCGAATTATGTGAAGATTGCAAACACTTCGGTGTCTGAATTAATGCTTCTTCCGCTGCATAAATCACTGCACTTTTTCGAAACACTTTCATTGAGCAAACATGACGAATCGGTTGCGAAAAGAATTCTATTGGAGATAAAAAACAGACTTCGTTTTTTGTGCGAAGTTGGATTGGAATACCTCACCTTGAATCGCCTTTCAAACACGCTCAGTGGTGGAGAAGCACAACGCATACATCTCGCCACTAGCCTGGGAAGCGCATTGGTTGGATCTATGTACATACTCGATGAGCCTAGCATTGGATTACACCCACGTGACAGCAAACGATTACTCGAAGTATTGAAGAATCTTCGCGACCAAGGGAACACCGTCATTGTGGTTGAACACGAAGAAGAAATTATTCGCAACGCCGATTACATCATTGACATTGGTCCGGAAGCGGGCGCCAAAGGAGGCGAAATTGTGTTCGAAGGATTGGCGAAAGATCTTGAGAAAAAAGGCAAGACTTTAACTGGAGATTACTTGCGCGGAGACAAGAAAATTCACATTGAAAAAACGAAGAAAAAACTCAACGACTTCGTGTCGTTGAAAGATGTAAATCTTCACAATTTAGATAACGTAAGCATTGACATACCACTTCACGCATTCAGCGTAATTACAGGAGTTAGCGGATCTGGAAAAAGTACGTTAATCAAAAGTGTACTCTACCCTGCCCTTCAAAATGCACTGAACGGAATTGCAGAAAACAGTTCAAATTACAGTGAACTTTCCGGAAGTATTTCTTCCATAAAAGCATTGGAATTTGTTGATCAAAATCCGATTGGAAAAAGTAGTCGTTCCAACCCTGCAACGTACTTAAAAATCTACGACGATATTCGTGCGTTATTCACCTCACAACCGTTGGCTAAACAACGCAACATGAAGCCTGCATTTTTCTCGTTCAACGTAACCGGAGGAAGATGTGACACCTGCGAGGGTGAAGGGATTCAGACGATTGAGATGCAGTTCATGGCCGATGTAGAATTGGTCTGTGAGACCTGTAAAGGAAAGCGATTTAAGGAAGAGGTTTTAGATGTGCAATACCGCGGAAAAAACATTGCAGATGTACTGGATTTAACTGTTGATGAAGCCATTGAATTTTTCGGAGAGGACACTTCAACTTCTGCCAAACATATCGTTCAAAAACTAACGCCGCTCAAAGCTGTAGGACTTGACTACGTGAAGCTTGGTCAAAGCAACAGTACTCTTTCTGGCGGTGAAGCGCAGCGCATTAAACTCGCATCATTCCTAATCAAAGGACCCAATCAACCGCACACCTTATTCATCTTCGATGAACCAACAACGGGGTTGCATTTTCACGATGTCCAGAAGTTAATGATCACATTCCAAGCATTGCTTGCACAAGGACATACGGTAATTGCAATTGAACACCATACTGATGTTATGCGTTGTGCCGATTGGATTGTGGACATTGGCCCAGAGGGAGGAGAGAAAGGCGGAAACATCTTATACTGCGGACCATTCGACGCATTCTTGAAAACAAAATCATACACTGCAGACGCATTAAATTCTTGATGTGTTAGGAAATAATTTTAGAAAAAACGTGTTGTTCAACCATGAGAAAATTAGTTTCGTTAAGCATTGCAGCCGTTATTAGTTTAGCTAGCTGTTCACAACAAAAACAAAATCAAAGCACCCCAAGTAATATGGTTCCACAGGTAGTTAAAACAGAAGAAGAATGGAAGAAAGAACTCTCTCCTGAGCAATTCCGCATTCTACGCGAGAAGGGCACTGAACGTGCGTTTACGGGGGAGTTTTGGGACCATCACGACATTGGAACATACAGCTGCGCAGGATGCGGACAAGAGTTGTTTCAATCCGATTCGAAATTCGATAGCGGATGTGGTTGGCCAAGCTATTTCAAGCCGATTAATGAATTGGTTATTTCAGAAGATAAAGACACCTCCTACGGTATGATAAGAACAGAGGTTATGTGCAGCAAATGTGGCGGACATTTAGGACATGTTTTCCCTGACGGCCCACCCCCTACTGGTTTGCGTTACTGCATTAATTCAGGGGCGATTATCTTTAAACCGAATACCCCTTAACAGCGCTGTCAACGCTCCGAAGTAGCGTTTGCGCATCGCGTGGATTCAACTGCTTTCCAAAGCGAATTTTCGAACGATTGTAAACGAAACCTAGGCGTTCTCCGCCCATAATCCAGAAACTATCGTCCATAAAATAAAAGAACGAATTCTCGTCTTGTTTTACGGTGCCCAATTGCTTTATTTTTTCAAGATCAAACTTCTCAATTTTACCGCGATTTCCGAAGGCATTTTGAAGTGTCATTTCGCCTTTTTTAAACACCAATATTTCTCTTCCTGACTTTCTCCACATGAGTACTTTCAATGTGCGATAAAAGAAGAAAGACCATAGACCCGTTGATATTAAGAAGAAAATTTGTTCACCGTTATTTGGCGTGGTAAACAGTGAATAAATAAACACTCCTCCGCAAAAGGTCCATGCCATAAGCCATGCATACAACAAGGCCTCTTGCCAACGCTCTACGCTTTGTGAAATGGTTATGGTAAGCTGCTCTTTTTCACGCACAACCTGAATGCGTTTTCCTATGAATTGAGGGGCTGTCTTATTCATGACTTCAACACTTTGTCGTATAGTTTTTCATACAAGGGAAGCACAGCCTCAAGTGAAAACGCACTGGCTCTTTCTCTTGCTTGATCTTTAAATTTCAATAAACGCTCTTCTTTTTCAATGAGGTAAAAGACTTGTTTGGCCATTTCATCTACATCGCCAACATTACTCATTAATCCAGAAACACCGTGTCTATTCAACTCGGGTAAACCTCCGGCATTACTAGATACAACGGGCACTCCGCTTGCCATGGCTTCAAGTGCAGCCAAACCAAAACTTTCAGATTCCGATGGAAGAAGCATAACATCTGAAGCTGATAAAAGCTCCATTGGATTCTTCACATTTCCAACAAAAACAACATCGTTCAATTGATTCTCTCGCGCGAATTGTTCCGCTTTTGAACGGTCTGGGCCATCGCCTACCATGATTAAAACAGAAGGCTTCAGATCGTTCACACGCTTGTAAATTTCCATTACATCCATTACGCGCTTCACAGGTCTGAAGTTAGAAATATGAATGAGCATAGGTGTTCCGTCTGGTGCGTATTCTTCTCGAATTTCTTTTACTATATCCTCATCAATTAGATTCGGATTCAAGAAATTCGGAATGACTTCGATGTCTATGTTAATTCCAAAAAGTTTGTAAGTATCTGTTCTCAAGCTCTGGGAAACGGCAGTTACTGCATCGCTTTCATTGATAGCGAAGGAGATTACAGGCTCGAAGGAAGCGTCTCTTCCTAATAACGTAATATCTGTGCCGTGAAGTGTAGTGATTACAGGAAGATTGATTCCTTCCCTTTTCAAGATTTGTTTCGCCATGTAGGCGGCACTTGCATGCGGAATAGCGTAATGCACATGAAGCAAATCAAGCCCTTCGTGCTTCGCAACATCAACCATTTTGCTCGCTAGAACGAGCTCGTAAGGTGGGTATAAAAACAAGGGGTAGTCGCTCACGTTAACTTCGTGATAGCGCACATTTTTTCTTAAAGATCCCAGACGAACGGGTTGCGAATATGTGATGAAATGAATCTCATGTCCTTTTTCAGCAAGTGCCTTCCCCAATTCGGTTGCAACCACACCACTACCCCCAAAAGTCGGGTAGCACACAATACCAATTTTCAATTTTTTTTCCATAGTGCAAGGGAGCAGAACTCCATTGCAAAAGTACTACGGTTTAAGAGGAAACAGCTTGTAAATTTCTTCCTGAATTCTCGGGCGAATACGCAAGTCGTTAATCTTCCAATTCTCCGAACTCGGGCAGTTTCGATTGCTTAAGAAAACAAATACAGTTCCGTTTGCAGGGTCTGCCCAGCAAAGCGTTCCGGTGAATCCAGAATGACCAAAGCTCTCGTCGCTTGCTGAGGGTCCTGTTGCTCCGCTCCATTTTGTGAATCCCGGCTTATCGAATCCCAATCCTCTTCTGTTGTCTTTAAAGTGACGTGCGGTAAATAAGTCCATGGTTTCATGATGAAAAAACTCATTCGTACCGTAACGACCATCGTTCAAGCACATCTGCATGAGCGCAGCACAATCATTCGCATTACCGAACAAGCCTGCATGTCCGGCAACTCCACCCATTAAAGCTGCACCTTGATCATGCACATATCCGCGTACCGCCTGACGTCTCCATTTGGAGTCTGTTTCTGTTTCTGCAATCATTTTCACCGGCCAATTCGCCTGCGGATTGTATCCCATAGAACGCAACCCCATTGGCTTGTAGAACGATTCTGATACATAAAAATCCAGCGGCATTCCGACAACCTTTTCAATCATTTTCTTGTAGTAATAATAACCCAAGTCACTGTAGAGATATCCTTGATCTGGATTCAATTTCAAGGCTAGAATTTCTTTGTAAATAGAGTCGGTCATTTCTTTGGTCGTCCACATATCAGCACAAACTGGATTACAACATTGACTGGTATGGTCTTTCGACAAACAATTGCCGTCCCACTCTCCGCCATTCACCGTTAAATTGGTGAAGTCTTTCCAAGCTGGAAGTCCGGCAGTATGAGACAACATGCGCTTCAATTGCATCTTCGCATGCGGATGTCCTGCAGGAAATTCGATGTAATCGCCAATGGTTTTTTCCACATCAATTTTCCCTTCGTCAACCAATTTCATCAATGCCATCGTCGTCGAAAGCATTTTTGTCACGGAGGCAAGGTCGTAAATCGAGCTTTCAGACACTTTCTGCGTCTTCGCCTTGTCTAGATACCCAAAACTCTTGTTGTAAAGAATAACGCCATCTTTCGCGATTAAAACACGACATCCTGGATAAGCACCTTGATCCAATCCTTCCTTCACTATCTCATCGACCTTTGAGAATAAATTCGTTTCGGTTCCTGAAATTTCCGTTGGGGCGCTGGCCATCATGTCTTCCACATAAACACCGCTGTTACCGTTTGATTGAGCGCTGCTCGTGACGAAATTGAACCATCCTGTTTGCGAAGGCTTCAAATAACGCATTCTTCCTGCCGTTTGAAAAACCTTGCCTTGCCCCTCTTTGAATTTCGTTCCAACAGAAACTGGTAATTTTCCTTGAAATGGAATAACGCCACAAATGGCATCTGCTGCTACCTGTTGCGTCAAATCGTCGGGCTGATAAGCGACTACGAAAGAATTCACTCCTTTCCATTCCGATTTTTCCAAGGCGTACGGACAAGCAAACATAACTACTGTTGTTGTGAAATGTTCTGCAATTTTCTCTGCCGCACGCGTACCGTTTGTTGTAATACCGAAATTGGTGTTTGCCTTGTTCGTTGTTCCCAAAAACGCAACAAGCACATCGGTACAATTGGATTTCATTTTTGAAATCACCGATTGAATTTCTGTTTCAGTGCACTCCTTTCCCAGTGAATGAATCTCTACCGCTTTGTACTGATCCACGCTCTTTGCAAACGCGCAATTCACATCGTCGCCGATAACAACAACCCCCAATGGCCTCTGCCATTTGTCTGTGTCTTCGTAAGGTATTTTACTTTCGGAAATCACCGTAATTGAACTTTCAATGCAGCGCCTGCGTAAGGCTGTAGCATAAGGTAAATTCAAATCATTTGAAATTCCTTTGATTGGAATTGACTTAAACTTGTGCGCTCCAACGCGTTCTTTCGCCTTCAACACTTTCAGTGCCTTCGCTGTAATTTCAGCTTCGGTAATTCTTCCTTGTTGAATCGCTTCTTTCACTTTTTGAATGGCCAACGGCACATTCAATGGAAACAAGACAACGTCGTTTCCTGCGATGAGTGCACGCACATCGGCTTCTCCGGCAGGGAAATATTTCGCAACACCTTCCATGTTCATTGCGTCGGTAAGTACCAATCCTTCAAACTTCAAACTGTCGCGAAGCAAGCCTGTAATGATGTTTTTTGAAAGTGTACTGGGCACGTGTGCTTCTTTCTCGAATTCAGGAAGCGAAAGATGCGCGACCATAACACTTGCCAATCCGTTTTCAAACATGGTTCTGTAAGGCTTGAATTCATTGGAAGAAAGCTGCGCATAATTTTTATTTACAACGGGAAGTTCCTTGTGGGAATCTGCGTCTGTATCTCCGTGTCCAGGAAAATGTTTTGCATTTGCCAACACGCCGTTGTCTTGCATGCCTTTCATGTAGGCCATTCCGCAAGTGGTTACACGATCGGCGTTTTCGCCAAATGATCGATTCGAAATAACAGGGTTCTTTGGATTGGAATTCACGTCAACCACCGGAGCGAAGTTCATGTGAACACCAATGCGCTTGCATTGACGAGCGACTTCCTTTCCAAATTCATAAATGAGTTTTTCATCCATGGAAGCTCCCAGTGTCATAGCGCGAGGGAATGAAATGGTACTGTCTAAACGCATGCCTAACCCCCATTCAGCGTCGATTCCAATGAGCAATGGAATTTTAGATTTAGCTTGAAACCGATTCGTCAATTTCGCTTGACGAACGGGACCACCTTGAAAGAAAATAATTCCACCAATGCCGTTGTTCTTGATAAGCGTTTCAATTTGCGTTGGATTGTACGATTCTTTCTTTTCATCGCTCCACGCCGCTACCATGAAGAGTTGACCAATTTTCTGATCGAGGGTAAGGGTTTTGATGAGGCTGTCGGACCAAGAGCTAGAGCTAGTTTCTGCGAAAGGTGCTTCGCAAGACCTTCCGCAGGACCTTTCGGAGAATCTTGAAACAAATGCTTCGCAAGATTCTGCAAAAGATTCTTCGAAAGATGTTTTACAAGACTCCGCGATTGGGCGGAAAGCAAGGAGTACAATTACTAACGCGAGAACAGGCCATTTCAAAAATTTCTTCATGTGTTAAAGTTATTCGCACATGATAGAATACTAAAAACTGTTCCACGTATTTTACAACAGTGAAATGTGAATGACCAATTAAGCTGTTTTAAGTTCTATAGCCTTCTTGGCTTGAACCATTAAAAAAGAAAACTGCTCTTCCTCAGTGAGATTTGAGTTGTCGAGAACAATAGCATCAGCAGCTTTGCGAAGCGGGTCTGCAGCGCGAGTGGTATCTTGAAGATCACGCTGAGTAATGTTTTCGCGCACATCGTCAAGTGAAATGCTCACTCCGTTGTTTTTCAACTGCAGGAAACGACGTTGTGCTCTAACCTCTACATCTGCGGTCATAAAGACCTTCAGCTCTGCATTGGGCAATACGACTGTACCAATGTCTCTTCCGTCCATAACTACACCTCCGCTCTCTGCCATGCGTTGCTGAATGCGCACTAACTTTTCACGAACAGCGGAAATTGAGCTTATTGCAGAAACATTTGCACTTACTTGCATGCTACGTATTTCCTTATCTACACATGTCCCATTGAGAAATGTTTCTATTTCTTGCGTATCTGAATTGTACTTGAATTGAATAAGAATTAGATGAAGCGACTCTATTAACATTTGCTCATCTATTTCCCCTTTGCTTTGAATGTAACCGTGTTCAAGCGCGTAAAAAGTAACCGCTCTGTACATGGCACCTGAATCAACATAAACGTAATTGAGGTTCTTGGCAATGGCTTTGGCTAGGGTGCTTTTTCCACATGAAGAATAGCCATCTATGGCAATATTAATTTTGTTGGTCACTTGGTTAGGAAATTGAAAGCCCGAATTTACGAAGCATCTACCTAAATCACCTCGTTTTATTTCAAAATGTGGTAATATTGCCGACATGAACAATTTGAAACAAGTAACTTCAACTATAGCGACAACCGCTCTCTTCATTTTCTTGCTTCAATCGTGCAATAACATTCCGTACTTCGGACATCAGGAGGGGAAAATTATTTATGACGTCACCTTCCCGTACGAAGAAAACGATATCAAAATGGCCCTATTCCCGAGTGAGATGACATGCATTTTCGATGGAGAGCACCAGCATACACGCATAGAATCTGCTTACGGCATTGTAAAATCTGAGTTCATCATTGATCATAAAAAGAAAGAATTCAACCATCTTGTAGCCTGTTTCGGCAGTGACTATGTCATGCATTTGAATGAAGGAGAATTTAACGAATGGATTAAACAATTCCCTGCGGTAAGGTTGGAACCTACAAATGAAACCAAGAACATCGCCGGTTACGAATGCAAGAAAACAATTGCTTATTTCAAGAGTGACTCACTTCCATATGTTGAATTGTATAGCACGACTAAACTCGATTTAGACGGCAATAATTGGTGGAATACCTACGCCGGTATCGATGGAACCCTGCTTGGCTATGACATTGAACAATACGGAAGACGTATGCAAGTGCGCGCACGTGAAGTCATTTTTCAAAAAACTTCTCCGGAAGATTTTCAAATCCCATCCTCCTACACCCCAATAAGCGCGGGTGAAATGAAAGCTAAGCTCGACGAAATTGTTCGAGATTATCTCGATTGATGAACCATTTGGTTTCTTCCCTGTACAGCATAAAAAATTCAAGTTATGCTGGCTCCTTTTCTTCAATTCTTTCAAAGCGACGGTAGACATTTTCAAATTGTCTCACAAACCATTTTCGTTTGCATCGGTGTTCTCTTTTTGCGTTGGGATTATTCCTTTACATCTTTGCTGCTCACCTTTGGTGTAGCCCTTTCCACGCAGCTCATTGGTATTTATTTTTTAAACCTCCCAATGCATTCCATCAAGAGTGCATTAATCACGGCATTCGGATTAACACTGCTCTTCAAAAGCAACGAACCGTTGTTGTACGCATTGGCCGCTGCGATTGCCATTGGACAAAAGTTCATCTTGAAAATTCGCGGACAGCATCTCTTCAATCCGGCAAATGTTGGAATCATTGCAGTGATTCTATTTACTGAAAAAGCGTGGATTTCTCCAGCACAATGGGGAAACAGCACGCTTATCATCTTCGTTATTGGAACAGCAGGATTGGCGGTGCTTTCACGCGTGAAGCGCATTGATACGGGGGTCATTTTCATTGCAACTCTCTTTACCCTTGAATACTACAGAACAATTGTTTATTTAGGTTGGAATTGGGAGGTGCTCTTCCACAAATTATCTTCCGGAAGTATCTGGTTGTTCGCACTTTTCATGATTACCGACCCCATGACTATTCCAACGAATCGATTGGTTCGAATCCTATGGACAATGGCTGTTGCCTTTACTTCATTCTACCTTACAAATTTCTACTTCGTCACAGGAGCGCCGCTCTGGGCATTGGTTTGCTTCACTCCATTGACGCCATTGCTCAACAAGTTTTTTCCTAGCAAAACATTTAACTGGATTCATTCATCACAAAAACAATTCAACCATGACACAAAGATTGCTTATTAAGGCAGCAGCACTGTTGGTGCTTCTCTCTAGCGTGAACGCTTATTCGTTCTGCGGATTTTATGTCGCGAAAGCCGACGCTACTCTCTTCAACAACAAGAGTGAAATTATTTTGGTTCGCGACGGAACGCGCACATCCATTACCATGTCGAATGATTTCAAAGGCGACGTGCGCGATTTCGCCATGGTTGTTCCAGTGCCTGTTGTGCTTCAAGAAGGCGACATTAAAGTGGTTGACCGCAGAATTTTCGAAACGCTCGACGCTTATTCTTCTCCTCGATTGGTGGAGTATTACGACTCCAATCCTTGCTATCAGCCCATACCCGAAGTGTCAGAAGCTGAGTTCTATTCTGTAACGACCACAAATGCCGGCGTTCGTATGATGTACGACATGGTTGAAACAAAATTC
This sequence comes from uncultured Chryseobacterium sp., assembly GCA_964511555.1. Classification (GTDB taxonomy): domain Bacteria; phylum Bacteroidota; class Bacteroidia; order Flavobacteriales_D; family Sanyastnellaceae; genus CAIZGX01. Next base: position 13,599 of record CAZEFR010000008.1, on the reverse strand, counting down.
AATGTGACCATTGAAGCAGAATACACCGTTGGAGAATATGACATCGCTCTTCTCTCTGCGAAAGAAAGCACTGGGTTGAAAAACTATTTGATTCAGGAAGGATATAAGATTCCATCTACCGCAGAGAGTGTGCTTGAGCCTTATATTAAGAGCAACATGAAGTTCTTTGTTGTGAAGGTGAATCTCGACAAGCAAAAGAACACCGGATTCGATTATTTGCGTCCCATTCAAATCAACTTCGACCACCCGAAATTCATGTTGCCTATTCGTCTCGGAATGGCAAATAGCACTGGCGAGCAAGACATGATTGTCTACGCTTTCACGAAGACTGGTCGCGTAGAATGCACCAACTACAGAACGGTTAAAGTGCCAACAGACCGCAACATTCCGTTGTACACGAAAGACATCTTCGGAGAGTTCTATAAAAATCTTTTCACGCGCGCTTATTCTCGTGAAGGAAAGAATGCTGTTATGTTGGAATATGCCTGGAACGTAACACCGAGTTGGGGCGGAATGAAATGCGATCCTTGTGTTGGAAATCCGCCTATCTACAACGATTTCGCTGAAGCGGGCGTTTGGTGGGCCGGTTGGAATTCAGCTTCACCCGTATTCTTCACGCGCTTGCATGTGCGTTACAGCAATGCCAAATTCCCTGCGGATTTGACTTTCCAAATTACACCGAACACTGAGAATTTTCAAGCGCGATATATACTTACGCATCCTGCCAGTGGATCGTTCGATTGCGACGAATCGCAAGAGTATTTGGAGTCTTTGCGTTCTCGACGCAAAGTCGAAGTGGATGAATTGTATGCGCTTGCGGGAATCAAGCCGAATGATCGAAGCGACAAATACATCAATGAATTTGTTTCATACATGAAGGACAAACCTTTGGATTCTATGTTGAAGGGAGAAGTTATTCCAGGTGAAAATTCACCTATAGATCCTAGTGAGATTCAAGTAGATGAAGCCTACATTCATTCAGACATGGATCCGAATGAAGCGTTCATGCAAAACAAAGATTCAGACAAAAACAAAAAGCCTTGGGAAGTGCCTATTTTCTTAGGTTCCGTGGTTGGACTGGTCCTATTCGTTTCGCGGAAGCGCGCGAAGAAGTAGACACAAAAAAGGGCGGCCAATGGCCGCCCTTTTTACTTCAACATAAAATATTAATAGTACATGCTGCGACGAACTTTCGCAACGTATTTCGCTAAACGAATGACTTGTTTCGTGTAACCGAACTCATTGTCGTACCACACGTAAAGCACAATGCCTTTTCCGTCTTTAGAAACAATTGTTGCTTGGCTATCGTAAACACTGCAGCAGTCGTTTCCAACAATATCGCTAGAAACCAATTCTTCGCTAATGCTGTAGAAGATTTGATTTACTAAATCACCTTCCAATGCAGCCTTGCGAACGGTAGCGTTCACCTCTTCAATTGTTGTTGCTTTGTCGGTATAAACGTGAATGATTGCCAACGATCCGTTCGGAGTTGGTACGCGAACCGCGTTTGAAGTCAACTTGTCTGCTAAAGCAGGAATAACCTTCGTAACCGCTTTACCAGCGCCTGTTTCAGTGATTACCATATTTACAGCAGCACTTCTTCCGCGACGGCTTTTCTTGTGCATATTATCCAACAAGTTTTGGTCGTTGGTATACGCGTGAACCGTTTCAATGTGTCCTTTTTCAATTCCATAAGAATCGAAAATGGTTTTCAAAATTGGAGAAATTGCATTTGTGGTGCAGCTCGCTGCAGAGAAGATGGTTTCACTCTCGATATCTAAATCTCGGTGGTTAATTCCGTAAACAATGTTTGGAACTTCTTTACCTGGGGCAGTCAAGAGAACTTTGCTAATTCCTTTTGCCTTCAAGTGGATACTCAGTGCCTCACGATCCTTGAAAACACCTGTGTTGTCTATTAGTAGGGCATCTTTAATCCCATATGCTGTGTAATCTATGGCGCCAGGATCTTTCGCAGCAATCATGTAAATGCGCTGACCGTTTACGATTAGACATTTATTTTCATAATCAACGTCTACCGTTCCTTTGAATCTTCCGTGAACAGAATCCGTTTCAAACAATGCCGCTCTTTTTTTAATGGACAAGTCATCGTCTTCACGCGTTACTATTGCGCGCAAACGCAGCTGTTGTCCGCTACCTGCCTGGCGCACCAATTCGCGTGCTGCAAGGCGACCGATACGACCGAAACCAAACAAGACAACATCTCTCGGTTCCATGTCTTTTCCTTCTTCAGTAAAATTCTGAAGTTTATCTTCTAAAAACTCTCTCTGTGAATTGAAGTGTTCGCGAGATGCCGACCATTCACTTGCTAATTTCCCAATATCTATTTTCGCTGGAGCAATGTCCATGTTGTAGAGTTCTGTGGCCAATTCAGCAGTATGAAAAACGCTAATGGGTTTACCCACAACTTCCGCTGCATACTTGTGCAGACGAAGAATCTCGGTGATGCGTGTGTCTGCAAGATGATTGCGGAACAGCACCAATTCAATTGATTTTTCGAAAAGCAACTTACCGACCATATGAGCTAGGTCTACCGCTGCCTTTTCCTGGTTCACATACACCGCCAGTTCATTGCTGTAAGTGTCATTTGACAAGGGTTTGTTTGACATAAGATAAATTTAATTAAGTTGAAATAATGTCCAGAAAGTCATTTTTTCAGGACACTGCAAAGATAAATCAATCGATTCAAACCGCCGAAATAAAAAGCCCCGCCTCAATGGGCGGGGCTAATTTATTGATCAATCTGCCTTTAAATTCCGAACCCGTAATAAGCCCTTGTGCCGTTAGGGTATACTCCTTCCAACAATATTCCTCCTGATTTAGATTTCAGCAGCGTTTGAAGTTGTTCAGGAGAGGTTACAACTACTCCGTCGACTTTTGTTACAATAAAACCCGTTTTTACTCCAGCGCTTCTGAGTTTTCCTGTTGAAAGTGTACCTACCTTGGCTCCACCCTGAATTCGGAGAGCTTTACATTCACTTTCTGAAGGAGACGTAAAGTCTGCTCCGAGTGAAGAGATGTTTTCTGCAGCTATTTCTTCAAAATTTTCGAGTTCAGCTTTACCTGATTTATTCTTCAATTCGACATCGAAATTCTTCTCTTTTCCATTTCTCCACACAACTAAGTTCACCTTGTTACCCGGTCTAAATTTGCTAATCTGCTCTTGCAACTGAGGAACGGTTGAAACCGAATAATCTGCAACTTTGAGAATTATATCTCCCGCTTCAAGACCAGCAGATTCCGCAGCCCCACCTGCCGTGATATTGTTAATGTAAACTCCAGAAACAACAGGTAAACTCGCTTCCTTAGCTTGATCTTCAGTCACTGCTGAAATCTGCACGCCCAAGAATCCGCGTTGAACATTTCCGAATTCAATAATATCTTCAGCCACTTTCTTCGCAATGGATGCAGGTATTGCAAATGAATAGCCCGCGTATGAACCAGTGCGAGATGCTATGGCTGTGTTAATACCAATCAGCTCTCCGTTTGTATTGACTAAAGCTCCTCCACTATTACCTGGATTAACAGCAGCATCGGTTTGAATGAACGACTCTACAGGCAACACCTCTGCTCCCCTTCCTTCTCCAATAATATTTATGTTGCGGCCCTTCGCACTGACAATTCCTGCCGTAACGGTTGATGTTAATTCAAAGGGGTTTCCAACAGCTAAAACCCATTGACCAATGCGCACCGCATCGCTGTTACCCCATGAAATGGCGGGTAAATTGTTCTCGTCTATTTTCAAAACCGCAATGTCTGAGCTCGGGTCTTTTCCCACTACCGTTGCTTCGTAATTTTTATTGTTATTCAGTGTGACTGTCACTTTTTCAGCGCCATCTATGACATGATTGTTGGTGATTATGTAACCATCTGCTGAAATTATGACACCTGAACCTGTTGCTGTTTGGGTTTTCGGCTGTTGTTGATAACCGAAGAAACCACCCCACGGATCGTAGGATTGCGTTTTTATTTCTGTTTTTACGTGAACCACTGTATTTACGGTTCGCTCCGCCGCAGTAACAAAATCAACACCTCCTCCACTAGCGTCCGAAAAATTTGCGAACGAGCCCGGTATATTTGAATTCCAGGCGAAAGCATTTGTTTCCGGCTTCACCACAAAATGGTATGCAGCCATTGCAATAACACCACCAGCTAAGGCTGCGGTAAAAGTGACTAGACTCTTTTTCATACTTAATAATTTTTGATTTGCTAAAAATAATTCTTACTCAACTGAACAAAAACGACACCAAAATATTTTTATTGTTAGATTAATTTGAGTGTAATTTTACGGACATGAAAAAACCGCTTGGGGCTATTGGAATTGTTGTTGCGCTAGTAACTCTTTTAGTTGCTTGTGAAAAAGACATTACCATTGATTTACCGCAAGCTGAGACTAAAATTGTTGTTCAAGGAAGCATTGAACCGGGCCAGCCTCCTATTGTGATTCTTACCTACTCCTCCGGCTATTTCGATCCGGCCGATGTTAACGCCATTGCGAACTCGTACGTTCAAGATGCCAATGTTAGAATGGTTCATGGCAACGATACACTTGTCCTTGACATGTATTGCACATCGTCTCTTTCTCCAGATCAACTTATTTTGGCGTCTCAGTTGTTGGGCTTACCACCTGAAGCAGTTCTTGCCTTGAATCTTTGTCTTTACACCTCTCTGAATCCTCTTGCATTCGGAGTAGCAGGTGAGACCTACCACTTATTGGTCGACAAAGATGAACATCGATTGCGCGCTGTAACAAAGATTAACGTGCCCATAGCAATAGACAGTTTGTGGTTCGCGCCTCCGTCAGGCAACCCGCTAGACACCCTTGGTTTCATTTATGGAAACATGACTGACCCTGACTCCTCGGGCAACGCTTATCGCTGGTCAACCAAGCGTATTAGTCACTATCCACAATGGATAACAAAAGACATATATCTCAGAGGTCAGCAAAAGGATTTGGTATTTACCAATCCACTACCAAGTGTTTATGACGACGAGTTTTTTAACGGCTTAACCTTTGAGTTTGCCTACTATCGCGGGCGGATACCGTTTAGCGACAAGTTCGATGATCGCGGTGCAGAGAGAGGGTTTTACAAACGCGGAGATACTGTTGTAGTGAAAGGTTCGAGTATAGATCTAAACGTCTATAAGTTTTTCAAATCGTATGAAGACCAACTCTCCAACCAAGGATCTCCTTTCGCCCTTCCCAGCAACGTTAAATCGAATGTTACAGGTGGATTAGGTGTTTGGGCGGGGTACGGTGCATTTTATGACACGCTTGTTTGTTTGTAACGTGACCCGAATCACTGAATACAAGTTACAGCTCGCTGTATCTTTGTTGCATGGGATCAGTAGCAAAAACAGGATTAGGAAAGGTTTTAAAAATGAAATGCCCGCATTGTGGCAAAGGTCATTTGTTTGAGAATGAGTCTATTTTCTCTTTAAAAAAACTAGGTCGCGTAAAATCGGAGTGCTCCGAATGCAAAACAGATTTTAATCCAGAACCGGGCTTTTATTTTGGAGCCGCATACGTAAGTTGGGCCCTAACCGTGGCCATGTGGGTGGCTATCTTGGTTGCATTAAAAGTTTTCAACGCCATGGGACTTATTGAGTTTGGGTTCCTCACTCACCCGAAAACGTTTTTGATAACCGGGTTTGGATTTACGCTTCTGTTATTCCCATACCTTTTCCAACTTTCAAGATCTATCTGGGCTTACTGGTTCATTAAATAATTTGCCCATCACTCATCGTAATTTTCCTATCTGCTTGAGAGGCTAATTCTTCGTTGTGCGTTACAATTACGAAACTATGATGGAACTCATTTCTTAGTTCGAAGAACAAATTATGCAAAGCTACGGCGTTGGCCTTGTCTAAATTTCCTGAAGGCTCATCGGCGAAAACCACTTTCGGATTATTCATGAGTGCTCTTGCAACTGCAACGCGCTGTTGCTCTCCGCCTGACATCTCTGATGGCTTATGCTCTGCGCGATGCCCGAGCCCCAATCTTTCCAACCAAAACGCAGCTTTTTTTTCAGCTTCTTTCTTTTCAATTCCGGCAATGAGGGCGGGAATGCAAACATTTTCTGTCGCATTAAATTCGGCAAGTAGATTATGAAACTGAAAAACGAACCCTAAGTGTAGATTTCGAAAACGAGCAAGCTCTCTTTGCTTTAATTGAAATGGATTTACCCCGTCTATTTTCACGTTCCCCTTGTCAGGGTTATCCAGCGTTCCTAATATCTGTAACAGAGTGGTTTTACCCGCTCCACTTGCGCCTACTATGGAAACAATTTCACTTTTTTGAATGTCTAACGAAACGTTATTCAACACTTGAACCTTTCCGTACCCCTTATAAATTCCCGATGCATGAATCATAGTACAAAGATGAACAAAAACTTCGTCATTATTTAGTACATTCGCGTCGCAAATATTGAACTATGAACATTCACGAATATCAAGGAAAAAGTATCCTTCAACAATTTGGCGTAACTGTGCAACGCGGTTATGTGGCCTCTACACCTGAAGAAGCAACCGCTGTTGCAGAAAAATTGCAAGCAGAGACAGGAACCGGTTGGTTCGTTGTTAAAGCGCAAATTCACGCTGGTGGACGTGGAAAAGGTGAAGTAACTGAAACAGGCTCTCGTGGTGTTGTTTTAGCGAAAGGCCTTGGTGAAGTAGCTGAAAAAGCGAAAGGGATTTTAGGTGGACATCTTGTTACTCTTCAAACCAAAGCGGAAGGTAAATTGGTTCAAAAAGTTTACGTTGCTGAAGACGTATACGCTCCTGGAGCCTCTGAGCCACGTGAGTTTTACATGAGTATTTTATTAGACCGCGCTGCTGGCAGAAACGTTATCGTATACTCTCCTGATGGCGGAATGAATATTGAAGAAGTTGCTGAAAAGACGCCTGAGCGTATTTTCAAAGAAGTGGTTGATCCAATGACTGGCGTTACCGATTTCCAAGGAAGAAACATCGCTTTCAACCTAGGACTTTCAGGTGGTGCTTTCAAGGAAATGATTGCCTTCACAAAAAAATTATATAACGCATACGTAGGATGCGATGCATCTATGTTCGAAATTAATCCTGTTCTAAAAACTTCTGACGACCGCATTCTTGCTGTTGACGCAAAAGTTACTTTGGATGGAAACGGTTTAGTTCGTCATCCTGATTATGCTGCTATGCGCGACACCACCGAAGAAGATCCAATCGAAGTTGAAGCTGGCGAAGCTGGTTTGAACTACGTGAATTTGGACGGAAACGTGGGTTGTATGGTTAATGGTGCCGGTCTTGCAATGGCTACCATGGACATTATCAAGTTAAGCGGCGGTGAGCCTGCTAACTTCCTTGATGTTGGAGGTACAGCAGATGCAAAGCGCGTTGAAACTGCATTCCGCATGATTCTTCGTGACACAACTGTTAAAGCAATTCTAGTAAATATCTTTGGTGGAATTGTTCGTTGCGACCGCGTAGCACAAGGCGTTGTAGATGCATACAAAAACATTGGTGACATTCAAGTTCCAATCATTGTGCGTCTTCAAGGAACCAATGCTGAAGAAGCGAAGAAATTAATTGACGAATCTGGTTTAGCTGTTCACTCTGCAATTACACTTCAAGAAGCTGCAGATAAAGTGAAAGCTGTATTGGCTGCATAATTCAACATGTCGAACAAAGAAGAAAAAATAAACTCTTTCAACCCCAACAGTGCGGGTGTTGCGGATAGTCAGATGTTTGGATTACCATTCACCATTGACGAAAGTGATATTGTTCTTCTTCCTGTTCCATGGGAAGTAACTGTGAGCTACGGCGGCGGTGCTTCTGAAGGACCAGAGCATATTTTCGAATCGAGTCTTCAAGTCGATCTTCATCACCCTGAATTTCCTGAGTTGTGGAAGAAAGGCATTGCCATGCTTGAGCAAAACGGTGCCCTGCACTCTCGAAGCAATTCATTGAAAGAAAAAGCAGAAGAAATTATTTCTGCTTGGGAAGAAGGTGAAAAACTCGAAGACAACGATGAACTTCAAGACATTCTTCAAGAAATAAATGAAGGCTGCGCCGACATGGTTCAGTATGTGGCTGATCAAACCAAGAAATGGCTCGACGCTGGCAAAACAGTAGGGCTTATTGGCGGTGACCACAGCACTCCACTCGGATATTTGCAGACTTTGTCTGATCGTTACGAGAACTTCGGGATTCTTCACGTAGACGCGCACATGGACTTGCGTGAGGCCTACGAAGGGTTCACGTATTCACACGCTTCTATCATGTACAACGCGCTTCAAATTCCACAAATAACCAAATTGGTTCAAGTGGGGATTCGCGATTTCTGTACGGAAGAGAACGACCGTGTTGTGCATTCAAACGGAAGAATTATCGTTCATACCGATGCTGAGATTCAGCGTGCAGCGTTTGAAGGTGAGTTGTGGAAAGAACGCTGCAATGCGATTATTGACGCGCTTCCTAACGACGTATACATTAGCTTCGACATTGATGGATTAGATCCAACCCTTTGTCCGAATACGGGAACACCTGTCCCTGGTGGACTTTCCTTCCAACAAGCGTTGTATTTATTGAGTCAATTGAAAGCCAAGAAGAACATCATTGGCTTCGACTTAGTAGAAGTTGCTCCAGGCGAAGACGATTGGAACGGCAACGTTGGCGCGCGCTTGCTTTACCACATGTGTGGTGTTGCAGCACGCTAAAATCTTCAGGCATTTCTCAGTTTGTTGTATTCCACTTGAATCTCTTGCGGTGGATTGAAATACCCATAAGCCAAATGCGGGAACTCTTCTCTGATTTGCTCTAAGACATTTCGAATACCCATGCCCTCTGGCAGTTCGGTTACACCAATTTTTCCTAAATACCAATCGGGATCAATGTTGAAATTTCGCCATTGAATCATGCTGATGTCTGTGTGTTTAATGAAATTTCGAAGTGCTTCAAACTCTTCCGGATGGTCTGTCATTCCCGGAAATGTGAAGTAGTTGATGCTTGCCCATCCGCCGTATTGACGAACAATACGCGCTGATTCAACAATGTCTTCAAACTTGTAATTGTTCGGCAAATAATAGGCTTCGTAAATGTTTTTACGAAGCGAATTCGTGCTAACACGAATGCTGTCTAAACCTACCTTCATTAACTCTTCTACCGCCTTTGGCTTGCTGCCATTGGTGTTCAGGTTAATGATACCACGCGAAGTGTGCTTTCGCAATTCAATAATAACATCGCGTATAGTCTGCCAAACCAACAACGGTTCGCCTTCACAACCTTGACCGAAGCTAACTATTGGACGCTCGGCATTCATCAAATGCGGAAGCGTATACTCAACTATTTCCGATACTGTTGGAATGAAATCCAAGCGGTCTTGCGGAGAAGTTAACTCATGCTCTTCTGGTTGGAATGAAATACAACCTAAGCAATTGCTGTTGCACGCAGGACTTACAGGAATAGGCGCTTCCCATCTTCCCATGAAGAAGTTACGAGCCGCAGGACAGCAGTATTTCAAACTGCAGTTGTTTCCTAAATGCTGAACAAGTCTGTTGTTCGGATGGTCTTCCAAACGCTTGCGCGTTACTTCCCAAATATGTTCACGATCGAAATTTTCTAAATCTTGACGTTCATCCGCATCAATACGAACGGCCGTTGTATAAAACTTCCCATCATACCAACCCACTGCTGTGTAGGCGTACAACGGAAGTGTTGGCGCATCTTTTTCGTCAGTTCCAAAAGCTGCTGAATACAACTGCGTGTAGGCAGGCGCGTTCAAACTAGCAACCGCCTGAATGTCTTCGTGACATTCCATTTCGCCGGTTTCTATGCTTAGTCCGTATGGACGACGGCCTGGCAACGTGAACAAATCACTTCCAAAAGGAAGCTCAATAAAATCCTCCGGGGTAAGAGGGTACACGTTGTATCCCGATCTTCCTACTACTTCATAATTCGTGTCTTCAAAAATGTTTCCTTCTGCATCGGCATAAACCATGAACGGAACTTCCTTCGGATGAATTGATTTTTTCATGTTGCAAAAGTACATTCTATCTTCGTGAAATATGCGCATAACATTTTTAGGAACTGGAACCAGTCAGGGCGTGCCTCTGATCTCATGCAAATGCGTTGTCTGCACCTCTACCGACGAGCGCGACAAACGCTTGCGCAGCGCGATTTCCCTGCGAATAGGCGAGCAGTATATTGTTATTGATTCGGGGCCCGATTTCCGTCAGCAGATGCTCCGCGATGATGCTACACATCTCGATGCGATTGTCTTCACACACGAGCACAAAGATCACATTGCCGGACTCGATGATGTTCGTGCCTTTAATTTCACCTCTGGAAAAGGAGTTCAGGTGTATTGCACTGAAAAAGTTGAAGAAGCCTTACGCAGAGAATTTCATTATGCGTTTTCTGAAAATAAATATCCTGGGGTTCCTGAAATTATTTTAAATCGAATTGAAAATTCACCCTTCACCATTAACGGAATTGCCTTCACTCCTATTGAAGTTCTGCATTTCAAGATGAAGGTGTTCGGATATCGCATTGGAAATTTCACCTACATCACAGATGCTAATTTCATTTCGGAAGAAGAAATTGATAAGATTGTTGGAAGTGAAATTCTCGTTTTGAATGGGCTTCGAAAAGAACCACATCCTTCACATTTCACATTCGACCAAGCCTTGGCGCTTATTGCTCGTATAAATCCGAAAGCGGCTTATCTGACGCACATCAGCCATCAGTTGGGCTTGCATGAAAAAGTCTCTCTCGAGCTTCCTCCAAACGTGCATTTAGCTTACGACGGATTAACGCTCGAACTTCAATAAACTCACTTACTTTTGCAAGAAAAATTCGACATGAAAAAAATAGCCTTTTTATTTACAGTCCTTAGCCTTTTCGTAGGAACAGCAACAGCTCAGAAATCGAAAAAAAACAACGTAAAATCTTACGGTGAAGCCTTCGTATTAGAAAACGTTATTACATTATCTGAACTTCAAGAGAAAATGAAAACTGAAACGCGTTTTGCGTGCGTGTTTGAAGGAAGTATTGTTCAGACTTGTCAGAAGGCGGGATGTTGGATGGAAGTGGCTATGCCTGTTGGCGATGGAATGACGGTTTTCATGAAAGACCACGCGTTTGCAGTTCCATTGGAGAAATGTGAAGGAAAGAAAACTTTCGTTAAAGGCGAGGCATACTTCAAAGAACTGAGCGTTGCTTATTTGCAACACTTGGCGGAAGACGCTGGAAAATCGACAGAAGAAATTGCGAAAATCACCGAGCCTCAAAAACAACTTGTATTCAACGCAAGCGGCGTTCAGATAGTTGAGGGTGGAAAAGGCGGAAACAAAACGCTTAAAGGCGAAAACTGCGCGCATTGAGTTTACTTCCCAACCCAATAGTATTTACTTTATCGAACGGAATTCGTGTGGTTCACCAACCCATGGATCGCGACGTTGCGCACTGTGGATTAATGATCTCAGCTGGAAGCCGTGACGAAGAAAAGGATGAACATGGCTTGGCTCATTTTCTAGAGCACTGTTTTTTCAAAGGAACAAAGACGCGGAAGAATCACCACATTCTCTCACGACTCGATGCTGTAGGCGGAGAGCTGAATGCCTTCACCGCAAAAGAAGAAACATGGATTCATGCTTCTATGTTGAAAGAGCATTACGAAAGAGCCATTGAACTCATTGCTGACATTACTTTTCATCCCTCCTTCCCTGCTGAAGAGATTGAAAAGGAAAAGGAAGTGATCATTGATGAGTTGAACAGCTATTTCGACAGTCCGAGTGAAATGATTTTCGAAGAATTCGACCAACAACTTTTCGGTAATCACGCCATTGGCCGCAGTATTCTTGGCACGAAAGAAAGTATCAACAGCGTAAAGCGCTCAACGCTCGAGCGCTTCCGAAAGCGAAATTTAACCGCCGAACAATTGGTCTTTTCTTCGGCTGGAAATATCCCAGTTGAAAAATTACAAGCGCTTTTAGAAAAGTATTTAGGCCAAGAAAAACTTGCTCCTTTCACACAGAAAAGATCAAAGCCCATTTTGAAAGCGGGCAAGAAAATTTTCGTTGAAAAAGACATTCATCAAGTGAATTATTTGATCGGCGGAAAAGCCTATGCCTATCCGCACAAACTTCGTCCAGCGCTAACGTTGCTAACGAACGTGCTTGGTGGCCCTGCATTGAACAACAAACTCAGCATGGTCATACGCGAGAAATACGGATTGGCTTATCACGTTGAATGCACCTATGCCCCATTTACGGATTGCGGAATATTCAGTTTGTATTTGGGAACAGATAAAGAGAATTTAAAGAAAGCAACAGACCTCGCTGAAAAAACGTTGAGCTATTACAAAGACAACAAAATGAGCAATCGTCAATTGCACGAAGCGAAAAAACAAATCATTGGACAAATGGCTTTAGCGCAAGACAGCGGCAGTGCGCTTATGTTTAATTTGGGCAAGAGCTTGCATCTCTTCAATCGCATAGACACCATGAAAGAGGTGTTTCACAAGTTAGAAGAAATAACCGCTGAGCAAATTCAGCAGGCCGCTCAAGAAACCTTTCATTTCGAAAAAATGAATGTCTTGGCATACCTTCCGAAAAAAAATTAAAAGGGTGATATTGAATGAATGTCGTTGTTTCGGCGTTCAATTTCATTCTTCACAAGGCACATGCGTTGAGCAATAGCGGCCATATCTGGAAGTCCTTTTTCCAACAGCCACATCAAAGACTCTTCATGATTATCAGCTGCTTTGGCCATTTTCTCTAACACATCGAACTTGTTTTTCTTTAGCCAAAGAATTGCATTCGGATTTCCCTCTGCACCATTGATTAAGGCCATGAGGTGAGGAAATTGATTTTCCATAAGCCACGTCCTGGCTTCATTCTGATTGTTCAATGCATGCACAAAAACACCTAACTCGGGATACCCGTTCGCCATTAACCACTCGCGAATAGCAACATTCCCAGAAATAGCTTCACCCCAGGCAATAATGATTTTCGACGGATAACCTTCGGTATTCATAGTGCAATGTTAAATAAGTTTTACAATGAATGATCATTGATTACAAAGAAAAATTAGTTTCGTGCATTATGCGATCTGTACTCATCATCATTTCACTTTGCTGGTTGCAAGCGTCAATGGCACAGCCTGTTCTTAATCCTATTTCCCAGGAAGAAAACGCTATGCGAACCTTGGCTCCTATTCAGGACACCGGCTGGTATTTCAAAATGTCTTCGAGTATCAATACAACACAGACCTACCTGAAAAATTGGGCTGCAGGGGGGAACAGCTCGCTCAATATAACTGGAATCTTCAACGCTGTAGTTCTATTTAGAAAAGACAAACGTGCTTGGGACAATTCAATTAACCTATCCTACGGAAGAAGCATTGTTGATTTTTCAATTCCATCTATTAAAACAGAAGATCGATTTGACTTTTCAAGTAAATACGGCCAGCAAGCATCTAAGCATTGGTACTACTCTTTTCTTCTCTCTGTTCGAAGTCAAGTAGCTCCGGGCTATACCACCTTGCCCTCTGGACTTCCAGACTATAGCAAAGGCAAAGTTTCAGATCTCTTTGCTCCGGCCT
>CAZEFR010000007.1:31400-70715 GCA_964511555.1 uncultured Chryseobacterium sp. | reverse complement strand
TGAAACATTCACGTTTATCTGCCAACTTCAAATTAAGTCTCTTGATTCCTTTGAAATGAAAAAATAGAAGTTTTCTCTTATTCAGACTGTTGATTTGTTGAGTGTGAATTGAAATAAATTCCGACTATAAAAAACTTTCTGAATGATACTATTATCTCCTAACGAAATTGTTGTCAACCAATCCAAAATAGCTCAAATCGAATACTATGTAAAATCAATTTACAGGTTAATTATTTATAGTCGTCATCATTTAGATGACGATTTACTTGACATCTACCTCGAAGGAGTTAATGGCTTGCAAGAGCTTCTGAGTATTAAGAACGCCCAAATGGAGGCCCAAAATGAAGAGGAGGCCAAAGAGTATTTAAAGAACTTGAAAATCTCTCTTGAGTTTGTTCTTGATGAAATTATTGATCATCAGAATTTCACAAAAGAAATTCAGCTATTTCAACTACTTCGCTTAATATCTCCTGAAGCCAATTCCGTTCACCCGAATAAATACAGACAAACGCACGTTCAAATTGGAGCACATGTATGTCCAGATCCCGAGCGAGTAGCTTCACTTATCTCTGAACTTTTCTTCAAAATGGAAACCATTTCTAATCCTATTATTCGTGCAATCTACTTTCACCATGAGCTCATACGAATTCATCCGTTTGTAGATGGAAATGGACGTGTAACACGTATTGCTAAAAATTGGATGCTCATGTATGAAATGTATCCTCCTATTTTCATCAATGACAGCGGACAAAAAATGGAGTACATTTCGACGTTAAGCGGCAGTTTCAGTATGCTTGAAAAGGCTCCTTATGAATGGAACAATTACACCGAGCGATTCTTTGATCAAGAGCTCAACAGATTGTTACAAAATGTTGTTTATTTGTATGATAGCATTAATCTAATTGGAAAAAAAAGAGAAGAAAATTCCAAAGTTCCACCTCATGAATGAACATGCATAACTATCTATTCTCGCTTCTGGCAGCAATACTTTTTCTCTTGCCCTTACCAATCCTTTCTCAGAACAATTCTATTGGTTCATGGAATGTGATAAACGCAAAGATGAATATAAATGCAAAAACCAGCGTGTTTGTAGAAGGACAGGTTCGCTCCTTAAAATTCTATTCCAATTTTCATTATCATGAAATAAAAGGAGGAGTTAACTATTTACTCAACAACAATGCGCTTTTCACATTCGGAGCAGGTAATTACCAGACATACAGTGAAGAGGGAAATTTCACAACACCCAAAAACAACAACGAAATTCGTTTATGGCCTCAAATAACTTTTTATCAGTCTTTTGGAAAGATTAAACTCGAACAACGATACCGAACAGAAACGCGCTTCACCTCAAACGGCTATCGCGACCGACAACGAATTCGATTCGGTCTAAGCTTTCCAATTTGGAATTCAGAAACACGTAAAACAGTTGTTCAAGGCTCTGTGAGCAATGAGATATTCTTAACCTTTCGTGAACCTTACTTCGAGCGAAATCGATTTCAATTTTCACTCAATTACAAAAGCCCTAAACCAGTTACTTATCAGTTTGGTTACATCAAGCAATTCGATTATCGCATTAATGATGAAATTGGACGAGACTTTCTTGTTTTAGGCATTTACATTGATCTAAAAAAATAAAAATGCACGTGAGCGTATGAAAAGCAGAATCTTATTCAAAAACATATGTGTCGTAAATGAATCAAAAAAAATCATTTCCGATGTCCTTATAGAAGATAAACTCATTGCAGACATTGGCCAACTCACGCCTGAAGAAGGAGACGTCGTAATTGACGGAACGAATAAATTTCTGCTTCCAGGAGTTATAGACGGACAGGTTCATTTCCGCGAGCCAGGACTTACTCATAAAGGTACTATTTACTCGGAGAGCAGAGCCGCCATAGCCGGAGGAGTCACATCCTACATTGATATGCCCAATACGGTTCCAAATGTTCTGACCATGGAAATTCTTGAAGAGAAGAATGCCATAGCTTCAACACAATCATTTGGCAACTATAGTTTTTTCTTAGGGGTAAACGCTGAAAACATTGATTATGTGCTTCAAACAGATACAAGCTCACTTCTGGGAGTCTCTGATGATGGACTTTACTTTACGAAAAAAGGAAATCTGCTTGCAGACAATCCAGAGATCATGGAGAAATTGTTTTCGAATTGCAAATCACTTGTGGCCATTCATGCAGAGAAGGAAGAAATTATTGAATTCAACGAAAAAACACATTTCGATAAATACGGTGAAAATGTTCCTATCAAATGCCATCCTATCATTCGAAGTGAACGCGCATGTCTTGAAGCGACCGAGAGAGCTATAGATATTGCGAAAAAACACAACACGCGCTTGCACATACTTCATTTAACAACAGAAGCGGAAACAGTTTTATTCGATAACGATAAAAGTCTGAACGAAAAGAGAATTACGACTGAAGTATCGGTTCAAAATCTTTGGTTCTCAGACAAAGATTATGAAAGGTTGGGAACACGAATTAAATGGAATCCAGCAATTAAATCAGAATCTGATAAAATAGGTCTCTTGAGTGCTTTACTCGATAACCGAATAGATATCATTACTACCGATCACGCCCCTCATTCGTTAAACGAAAAAAATCAAACTTATTTTAAAGCAATGTCGGGTGCACCAATGATTCAGCACTCACTCAACATTATGCTTGAGCTGCACAATCAGGGTAAAATACCTATTGAAATTGTGGTTGAAAAGATGTGTCACAACCCTGCGAGGCTCTATAATATTTCGCAGCGAGGATTCATTCGAAAAGGATACTATGCTGATTTGGTTATTGTTGATTTAGATTCACCCTGGACTGTGAGCGCAGAAAATATAATGTATAAGTGCGGATGGTCTCCGCTCGAAGGAACTACTTTCAGCGCGTCTGTTACGCATACCTTCGTTAATGGAAGACTCTGTTTCAAGGAAGGAGTTATTTGCGACCTCCCTTTTGGTATGCCTTTACAAAAAGAATGAAGTAAGTAGAATTTATGCTCTACAAGAGCTAGTTCACTTGATTTATTAAAAGTAGACCGACATTTCCGATTGCATCTTCTTGGCTTCTGCAGCAGCAGCACTCGCATAATCTGCGCCAGATGAGGCGTAAAGAATTGAACGACTCGCATTCACTAAGAGTCCTACTTCGCTATTCATTCCGTATTTCACAACGTCTTGAAGGCTTCCGCCTTGTGCGCCAACGCCTGGGACAAGTAAGAAGTGATTTGGAATAATTTGACGAATTTGAGCAAGGCTTTCAGCCTTCGTAGCGCCCACCACGAACATCGTGTTTTCTTCGGTTCCCCATGAAGCCACATCGCGCAGTACTTTTTCAAAAAGATACTCCTCTCCTATTTTCTGTGTTTGAAAATCCTTCGACCCTTCGTTTGAAGTAAGTGCCAGCACAATTGCCCACTTGTTTTGAAATTGCAAGAAGGGCGAAACACTGTCTTTGCCCATATACGGGGCCACTGTGATACTATCGAATCCGTATGTTTCGAAAAATGCTTTCGCGTAATAACTTGAAGTGTTTCCAATGTCGCCGCGCTTCGCGTCTGCTATGGTAAAATGTTCATGTCCAATGTACGCCACCGTCTCTTCCAAGATATCCCATCCTTCTTTTCCCATGGCTTCATAAAAAGCCAAATTCGGCTTATACGCCACTGCATGCTCTCGAGTGGCATTAATGATTGCCTTGTTGAATTCAAGCGCTCCAACACCTGCTGGAAGCTTTGTAGGATCTGTATCTAATCCAACGCACAAGAAACTTCTTCTTGAACGAATGAGCTCTACCAATTTTGCTTTATTCATCTTATGAATTTCCTTCCTTAAGTTTTTCTGTGTTCTCTGCTAATTTCAGTGCTTCAATTACTTCGGCTATTTCGCCATTCATGGCAGCATCTAAATTGTACAAGGTCAGATTAATGCGGTGATCGGTCACACGTCCTTGCGGATAGTTGTATGTTCGAATCTTCGCGCTTCTATCTCCAGTACTTACCAACGACTTACGCATTCTTGAACGTTCTTCGTGTCTGCGATTTACTTCTGCCTCGAAGATTCGCGAGCGAAGCATGGTCATGGCCTTGTCCATGTTCTCATGCTGACTTCTTCCTTCCTGACAAGCTACAATTACTCCGGTTGGAATATGTGTTAATCGAACGGCAGATTCTGTTTTGTTTACGTGCTGTCCACCGGCACCACTTGCGCGGTAAGTATCTCTGCGAATGTCTGACATATTTACGACCACGTCGAACTCTTCGGCCTCAGGCATAATAGCAACAGTTGCTGCAGAGGTATGCACACGCCCTTGCGTTTCAGTTGCGGGAACACGCTGCACGCGGTGAACACCACTTTCAAACTTCATGGTTCCATAAACCTCCTCGCCTTCCACTTTGAACGAAACCTCTTTGAATCCACCCATTGTTCCTTCACTCAAATTCAACACTTCCATTCTCCAACCTTTGTCTTGAATGTAACGTGTGTACATCTTATAAAGGTCTCCAGCAAAAATTGAAGCCTCGTCTCCGCCCGTTCCAGCGCGAATTTCGACAATAACGTTCTTGGTGTCCTCCGGATCTTTTGGAATAAGAAGAAATTTAATAGCCTCTTCCATTTCAAGAATCTTCGGTGACAATTCGTTGTATTCTTCTTGCGCCATTTCCTTCAGATCGGCGCTTTCGTTGCTGTACAAAATTTCTTTAGCTCCCTTCAAATCGTCGAGTGCCTTTTTGTATTCAAGGTAGACATCGTTGATTTTTTCCAGCTCGCGGTATTCGCGCATGAGGGCTGGATATTTCTTCATGTCGGCAATTACAGTTGGATCCGTAATGCTCTTTCCCACCTCGGTATATCTGTCGGAAATAGCCGACAAACGATCGATTAATTCCATGCCTTTTTAATTAATATTGAAATTTTCCGTGTTCGGAACGAATTTCTAATGTGTTTCCCTCACCTGCTTCAACACGACCAATGATTTGCGCTGGGCATCCCATCTGATCGGCGTAATTGATAATTTCCAAAGCGGTTTCTTCATCGGTATAAAACTCCATGCGGTGTCCCATATTGAAGACTTTGTACATTTCCTGCCAAGGTGTTTTCGATTCTTCTTGAATCATTTTAAACAGTGGCGGAATCGCGAACAAGTTGTCTTTCACAATATGCACATTGTTGGTGAAGTGAAGAACTTTCGTTTGTCCACCCCCACTGCAATGCACCATACCTTTGATCTTGTCTCTGCGATTTGCAAGAATTCGTTTCACAATTGGAGCGTATGTTCTTGTTGGGGAAAGAACCAATTTACCCGCATTCAATTCTGAATCCTGCACATAATCTGTTAGCATGTATGAACCCGAGTATACCAACTCCTTCGGAATAGCACTATCAAAAGACTCGGGGTACTTTGCAATTAAATCATTATAGAATACATCGTGACGAGCAGAAGTAAGTCCGTTACTTCCCATTCCTCCGTTATACTCTGTCTCGTATGAGGTCTGACCATATGAAGCTAAACCTACTATAACTTGTCCTGGAGCAATATTCGCATTATCTATAACCTCGTCTCGTCGCATGCGGCAAACAACGGTCGAATCGACGATAATGGTTCGAACCAAATCGCCCACATCTGCAGTTTCTCCGCCTGTTGTATGAATCTTCACTCCGTGTTTTTCTAATTCATTGCATAACTCTTCAGTTCCCGAAATGATTGCTGAAATCACTTCACCTGGGACGAGATTTTTATTTCTTCCAATGGTGCTGCTCAGAAGAATATTGTCAATTGCTCCAACGCAAAGCAAATCATCGATATTCATGACAATTGCATCTTGCGCTATGCCCTTCCAAACAGAAAGATCACCTGTTTCCTTCCAATAGATATAGGCTAAAGAAGACTTGGTCCCTGCTCCATCTGCATGCATAACTATGCAATGCTCATCGCTTCCCGTTAGGTAGTCAGGAACTATTTTACAAAAGGCTTTTGGAAAAAGACCTTTATCAATGTTTTTAATTGCAGCGTGCACGTCCTCCTTAGAAGCGCTTACCCCTCTGCTGTTGTATCTATTTTCGGCTTGATTCATATATAAATAAAAAGGGCTGACAACAAGTGCCAGCCCTTCATTTGTTTTAGTGCTATTTACTTGGAACGTAATCCGTTCTTAAAATTCTGAATGTAGTGCGACGATTCAATTGATGCGCTCGTTCACGAGCGTCATTCTCGCTTAACGTGCTTATAAACGCTTCATCCAAGAGGGTACCAATTGGGAATTCTGCGAAAGTTTCTCCAGACAAACGATCACCTTCTTTAATTGTACGTGGCTCGCTTTCACCTTTTCCTTTTGCCACCAGACGATCTGCGGCTATACCCTTCGAGGTCAAATACTTCACGCAAGTCTCTGCACGACCCTGAGACAACTTATCGTTACTAGGCACATCTCCACGAGCATCTGTATGAGATTCCAACTGAACAACAAACGTTGGGTTCTCTGTTAATATGTTTAACAAGTAACTCAACGAGTCAGCGCTATTCACTTCATCATTAATTAATAATTCTGTTTTGTTGAAAGGATACAAAACTGTTGGCATTGGGTATTCCTTTCCAATTTCCACAGGGATTAAAAAATAATCTTGTTGGTAGTTTGTAGACTCCTTTGCTCCCTTTGTAGAGAACTTATCGGCAGTACCAATAAAGTTTTCTTTTTGAATATCTACAGTATACTTTGTCTCAGGCTTTACCTTGGTTTTGTCTAGAAAAAAACTTCCGTTGGCATCTGTAACCACGTTGTAAGTAGATCCGTCTGAACCTACGATGGTTACTTTACAACCTGAAAGCGTACTGCCATTCTTTTTGTTGTAAGCTGTACCTGTCATTGTGAACTCTAACGGACGCTCATATGCGCGCCAGATGTCATCTTTCCCTTTTCCACCGGGGCGATTAGACGAGAAGTAACAAGCAAAAACACCTTCCATTAAAACATTGTCCAGTACAGGTTTCTTATCAATAATAAACGCGAAATCATCCGATGCTGAATTAATCGGAGCTGGCATTGCTGTTACATCACTGTATACCATCTCACCTGTCTTTTTGGCCTTGAAAATATCCAAACCACCCAATCCTGGATATCCGTTTGACGCGAAATACAATGTCCCATCTTCCGTCATGTATGGGTAATACTCATCTCCTGCTGTGTTCAAAGAAGAAAGGTTTGTTAGGTTTGACCACTTCTTTGCTTTCTTGTCGAAGGTCATGTACCACAAATCTCTTCCACCTTTTCCTCCTGGCATATTCGATGCGAAAATCAATGTTTGCTCATCCGGTGAAAGGCAAGGTTGACCGACACGTGAAGAGTCGTCAGACTCTCTATTTATGATTTCAATGATTTCTGCTGTAGAAAAGTTATCTCCTTGCTTATTCGCAGTGTAAATATCGCAACCCATTCTTCCTTTTTTATCGAATCCACAACGGGTGAAAAACAATGTCTTGTAATCTTTATCAAAAGCACCTGCAGCCTCGTGAGCCTCTGTATTCACCGTAATGCTAGCCGGCATTGGAGCACCTTGAAATTTGAACTTTTTATCTAACTTGGCAACGAACACATCTTTGAATTCGTCTCCATTAATCGGGCTTAATCCACTTCCTACAGCTTCTTTACGTGCGGAAGTGAAAACGAACTCTTCATATTTCTTGGAGGCATAGGCCAATCCGAAGTCCTCTTCTGGAGAATTCAAGAATTCAACGTTTTCAACAACATAACGAGATTTTGCGCTTGATTTTTTCGCTGCCGCTGCGTTGGTACATGTCTGAATTCGCATATCTGCAAGGGCTGCATTGCCGCCACGCTCCTTGTATTTGTTGTACTGGACAATAGCGTCTTCCAAACGATCCATCTCTTGAAGAGCAATACCGTAGTTTAAATAAACATCTGCAGTCTTCTTGTCATATTTCGCATTAATGGCTTTGTCATAATAATCTAGACTCATTCCATAGCGCTTGGTGTTTCTGTAACATTCTGCGATGTTGTAGAGAACTCGCGCTTTTTCATCGATGTTCTTTAACTTCGTTACTTCGCCAATATAGAGGGAAGCAGCTTGATTGTACCCTTGACCAGCAAACTCGATATCTGCTTGTTGAATCTTTTTGTTCTGGGCGTTCGCTACCTGCGAGAGTGACAAACAAACAAACAAAACGAAAATAGATTTGAAAAATCTCATGTGTAATGATTTAGCTTGGTTAACGTTAGTAAATGCGAAAATAATCAAAATTGTCAATTTTCATCATAAAATCGCATTTATAAAGACTGCGTTTAACAAGTAAACAATAACTCGCGCATTTTAGGAATTGGCCAAGCGTTATCATCAATAATTTGCTCCAATGCGTCTGCTGCATCTCTCGCAGCATCCATCAATGGCTTTATCTTATGACAATATATCTCTGCCATTTTCTCTGGATTGCCATGATTCACCTTTCCTTGCTCAACAACAATTCCTTCAGTGCATGCTTTTAATCCGTTTACATGCTGTGAAATTTCAGTGATCAAACCTAATTGCGTTTTAGTAAGCTCCTTGAATTCTTTTGCTCCAAGCAGCGCTTTCAAACCTTGAACGTTACTTATTAGTTCACTTTGGTATCTCAAAGCAGCAGGAATAATTTGGTTCACTGCCATGTCTACAACTATTTCAGCTTCGATTTCGCGACGACGAGCATAGTTCTCAACTTCGATTTCATAACGCGAATGAATTTCTTCGTTTGTCAAGACGTTCAACTTTTCGAACATTGCAATAATCTTCTTGTCTTTCCACACTTTTAACGCTGCTGGAGTGTCTTTCAAATTTGACAAACCTCTTTTCGCTGCCTCCTTCACCCACTCGTCACCGTACCCGTTTCCTTCAAAACGAATGGCCTTACTTTGTTTGATTAAGCGTTGAAGCTCCTTCAATATTGCTTCGTCCTTATCATCACCTTTTGCAATGCGAGCATCTACATCTTTCTTGAATTGAATCAAGCGATTCGCTACAATCGTGTTCAAGGTAATCATTGCATTTGCGCAGTTCGCACTAGACCCTACCGCACGGAATTCAAACTTGTTTCCCGTAAATGCAAAAGGAGACGTTCTGTTTCTATCTGTATTATCAAGAAGTACCTGCGGCAACTTCCCAATATTCAACTTCAATTCCGTCTTGTCCTCCGGAGTCATCTTTCCTGCCTTGATGTTCTTTTCAAGATTATCAAGCATAGCATTCAACTGTTCTCCTAGGAAGCAGCTCATGATAGCCGGAGGAGCTTCGTTTGCACCCAAGCGATGGTCGTTTCCAACTGTTGCGATAGAAGCACGAAGAACATCTGCGTTCTCATGAATTGCTGCAACCGTGTTCACCATAAAGGTCAAGAACTGAAGATTCGACTTTGGATTTTTTCCTGGACGAAGAAGGTTCACCCCTGTGTTTGTTGAAAGCGCCCAGTTGTTGTGCTTTCCGCTTCCGTTAACACCTTCGTATGGCTTCTCGTGAAGAAGTACGTTGAAGTTGTGCTTCTGTGCGATTTTCTTCAACAAGTCCATTAATAATTGATTGTGGTCATTGGCCAAGTTTGCCTCTTCAAACATTGGAGCCACCTCATATTGATTTGGCGCAACTTCGTTGTGTCGGGTAGTTACTGGGATACCTAACAAATGAGCTTCATATTCGAAGTCTTTCATGTAAGCCAACACTCTTTCTGGAATACTTCCGAAGTAATGATCTTCCAACTGCTGGCCTTTTGCTGGTTTGTGGCCAAACAATGCACGTCCAGTCATAGCCAAGTCAGGACGGGCTTTGTGAAGTGCTGAGTCAACTAAGAAAAACTCTTGCTCCCAACCCAAAGTTGTGTTTACCTTGTTTACGTCCTTATCGAAATACTGACAAACAGCGGTCGCAGCCACATCAACTGCATGAAGAGCTTTGATCAAAGGCATCTTGTAATCGAGTGCGTGACCTGTATAGGAAATGAAAATAGTTGGAATACAAAGTGTATTTCCAACAATAAAAGCAGGTGAAGACGGATCCCATAACGTGTAACCGCGTGCTTCGAATGTATTTCGAATTCCTCCGTTCGGAAAAGAAGATGCGTCAGGCTCTTGTTGAACCAACATGGTTCCTTCAAACTTTTCAATAGCTCTTCCATCTCCAAGTGGCTTGAAGAAACTATCGTGCTTCTCAGCAGTAGCACCTGTTAGAGGCTGAAACCAGTGTGTGAAATGAGTTGCCCCTTTGCTTATTGCCCACTCTTTCATACCTGCTGCTATGTGATCGGCAACATTTCTATCGATTCGAGTTCCTTGATTGATACAAGACATCAAATTATCATACAAATCTTCAGGCAAATACTCCCTCATTTTGTGCGGATTGAATACGTTATCACCGAAGTATTCGCTGATTCTTTGTCCATTTGCAGCCAATGGCATTGGCATACGACTGTTGATTTCCTGCTGGGCGTTTTTTCTTAAACTCATATTTTTTTTATTTACCCCCTATTTTTTTAGGGGTGATTCGTATTTTTTTCAATTTTTTACAAATATACCCCCTCCATTTTAAACACACAACCTATAATTTACCTAAATTATAAAAATGACTCATTGTAAATGTGAATAACTCCACACTGAACTTCATTTACTAAATTTGAAAAATGAAAAATATAGTTTCTACAATCCTCATAACAATTGCTCTCTTAGTTCAGCAATCACCTTTAGCTCAAGGCTTTCAAGTTAACCCTCCTTCAACACAAATAGAGGAACTTGTTTATTTGCCGCATGCCCCCTATCCAGGATCATTCATGTATTGTGAACCTCAGATTATATCGATAGACCTCAATGAGTCTGCAAACAAGGTGTTGACTGTGCAATTTGCAAATGGGGCTCATTCCGTGCAGGTAATCGAAATTCAGTCAGGTAAATCAACGGAAATAAAATATTGCAGCGTATCGAGCACCACTCGAGCATTCTTCCTTAATGATGATTTTATAGCAATCGAGAACTCATCGGGAACACCATCCTTTGATGTTCTTGAATTGAATTCAAATAAGATTATGGCCAGTATCTCTTCCAACTACTTTATTGGCAGCTTTAAAGGAACTGCCTACTTCAGCAACCAAAATGGAAGCAGCGCAGCGGTAACAAAATTTGACTTAGTAAGCAAAAAAATATCAAACACCCTGGTTGTTCCTGGAGAAGTATTCGGATGGTATTTCAACGGCAACAAGGGAATTGTAGGAGTTGCTTCACATCAGAATATGATTTCTCGCATCCAAAAAATAGAAAACGAAAAACTCGGGAAAAATTTATACGAATTTTCTTCGAGCAACTACTTTGAGGTGAAAGGATGCAGCCCAGCCGGAGACATTTTGTATGGCATAACCAATATTCAAAGCGAAAAGAGCTATGCCTGCGCAATTTCAACTGCGGGTCTAAAAACTCTAAACACCAAACCAAATGAGAGCTGTACCGATATCTATACTCAAGGATCTGAAGTTGTTCTCAGCACAAACAATCTCAACGCCGCAGAATATCAAGAATCAAAAAACACCACAATTCAAAATATACTAGCTTTTGCAACCAAATCTTTTCAAGGGGCTTCAGTACAAATTATAAAGTATAATGAAAAGAATAATACAATTCTATTCTGTGTTCAAAGCGAAAATACAAAGCCAAAATATTTTATTTGGAGTAACGGACAAGCAAAGCCGGTTACTTCCGACAAATACGATTCGAAAAACCTACGTTTCATTTCGAGTGAAGTTGTGCAAATTCAAACAGGGGAGCTTTCTCCTCAAACCGGAAGAATGTTCCTTCCAACGAGATCAGAAAAATCTGGCTATCCGTTAGTGATTTTCATTCCTGAAAACATATTCCTTCCCTACCCAAATAAGTTCGACCCCTTGGTTCAGCATTTATGTCAAAATGGTTTTGCTGTATTCGTTTGGAATACACGCTACTCTTCTCGCCCGAAAATAGGATTTTCGTATTCAGATTTACTTGGCAGTTTTTCAGAAGATGTTTCCTTGGTTCTGAGCACTCTGCAAAAAGATTATGCTTTGTCTCGTGAGAATGCATTTATTTTCGGAGATGGGTTGGGCGCATACCTTGCATTGAATGCAAGCGGAGTTAGCGATTTCGCGGGAACCTTTCTAAATCGCTTGGAATTTCCCGGAGCTTTGAGCGGACAAGATCTCAATGCTGTGCGCTTCTTCGGTGAAGATTCACAAGAAAAATGGCAATCTTTAGATCAGGTTGACCTTTCTCAAAAATGCAGTTACCTTTCACTTCAAACTGTAAAATCAAATTGGGAAATTAGGTTAACGAATAATGCAAAACAAAATCAAATAAATTGGACTGAGCAGGTTGCAACTTCGAATGATCTAGATTTAGTTCTTCGATGGATTCAGCATTTGGCTCCATTGAAAACACAAGTTCTAGAGGATAAACCAAAAGTTGAAGTGAAAAAGAAATGAAGTATTCAATAGAGGCGAAAGACACTTTATCAAAAGCTCGAGCAGGCGTTTTAGAGACTGCGCACGGGAAAATACAGACCCCAATATTCATGCCTGTTGGAACCATTGGTTCCGTTAAGGCCGTGCCCCAGCAAGACTTGAAGGAAGATGTTAAGGCTCAAATTATTCTAGGAAATACCTATCACTTATACCTACGTCCGGGCACTCAGATATTAGAGCATGCTGGCGGACTTCATAAGTTCATGAATTGGGACCGTCCTATTCTTACAGACAGCGGAGGATATCAAGTTTATAGTCTTTCAAAAAACAGAAAGATAAATCCTGAAGGGGTTGTTTTCAAATCACACATCGACGGATCGAAGCACACATTTACTCCTGAAAATGTGATGGATATTCAACGCAGTATAGGTGCAGATATCATAATGGCATTCGATGAGTGTCCACCCTACCCTTGCGACAAAACCTATGCGCGTGAATCACTACACATCACCAATCAATGGTTAGATCGCTGTTTCAAAAGACTGGACGAAACCACTCCACTCTATGGCCATCAGCAAGCGCTTTTTCCAATTGTTCAAGGAAGTATATTTCCTGACCTTCGAAAAGAAAGCGCTGAATACATTGCCAAGAAAGGTGCATTCGGAAATGCCATTGGTGGGTTGAGTGTGGGAGAGCCCCATGAACTCATGTATGAAATGACAGATCTTGTGTGTTCGATTTTACCAGCTGACAAACCAAGATACCTCATGGGCGTTGGCACACCGGTAAATATTTTGGAATGCATTGCCTTGGGTGTTGACATGTTCGATTGTGTAATGCCTACGCGAAACGCACGCAATGGAATGTTGTTTACCTGGAATGGAACCATTAACATGAAAAACAAAAAATGGGAAAACGATTTTTCTCCTCTTGATGAATCAGGAGACAGCTACGTCGATTCCTACTACACTAAAGCATATGTCCGTCACCTCTTCGCCGCGAACGAAATTTTGGCCCTTCAAATAGCCTCGGTTCACAACCTTAATTTCTATTTACGTTTGGTGGAAAAGGCTCGAGAGAAAATTATTGAAGGTACATTCGCGGCTTGGAAAGACGAAACCGTGAAAAGACTATCTATTCGCTTGTGATTAAAAAGCTTGACTATTATATCATCAAAAAATTCATTGGAACCTTTCTTTTCATGATTGGTGCCTTTGTAATTATTGCTGTTGTATTCGATATTAGCGAGAACATAGATGATCTTTTACAGTCGCAAGCTCCGGTTAGTGAAATTGTATTCGACTATTATTTCAACTTTTGTTTGTATTATGGAAATCTCCTAAGTTCTTTTATTATTTTCTTAACTGTTATTTGGTTTACGAGCAAGCTCGCCCAGCGTTCGGAAATTATTGCCATGCTATCCTCTGGAATTAGCTACAACAGAATTCTCCGACCTTACTTCGTTGTATCGTTATCACTCATTTGTATTTCCCTAGCCTTCGGGCACTACGTCGTGCCTTTGGCCAACAAACGGAAATTTGAGTTCGAAGTAAAATATTTGAAGGAACAACTAACCATTCAAGACAAGAATATTCACAGAGAGATTGAACCAGGACTCATTGCTTATTTTCAGCGCTACAACCCGGCTAATTTGGGTGGCAGCAATTTCTCATTGGAACATTGGAAAGATGGCGAATTGACTTTCAAACTTATTTCTTCGTCTGCGAATTATAAGCCCGAAACACAATCTTGGAGCATTACCAATGCGCAGGTTCGTGTATTCAAAGACAGCACTGAACATGTGTACTTCAAACAGAAATTAGATACAGTTTTAGAGGTTCGCCCCGAAGATTTTGGCTTACGTTCTGAAATTGTCGCAACTATGAATTGGTCCGAATTAAATTCATTTATTGAAGACCAACGACTGAGCGGCTCTGGCAATGTGGCTAAATTTGAACTAGAAAGAGAGAACAGAACTGCCACGCCTTTTTCTATTCTAGTCTTAACCGTAATTGGTGTCTCTATTGCCTCAAGAAAATCACGCGGGGGAATTGGTTTTCACTTAGCTTTAGCCATAATTATTGGATTCATATTTATTTTCATTTCTCGCATTACAGCTGTAAGCGCAATGAACCTAGGTGTGCCGAGCGAAATCGCCGTTTGGCTTCCAAATATACTTTTCGGAATTCTAGCATTTATACTCTACAAAAAAGCTCAAAAATAATGACACACAAAAGAATTTTAATCACGGGAGCAACCAGCGGAATTGGAGCAGCTACCTATGCATTAGCCATAAAAAATGGACACACAGTTTTTATTGCAGGAAGAAATGAAGCGGTTCTCGCTGATATGGCTTCAAAGAATCCTAACACTTTTTTCTTAAAAACAGATGTAACGAATGTTGAAGAAGTAACTGCCATGACTAGCGCTGCTGTTCAGGCCATGGGAGGAATAGACGTGCTCTTGAACAACGCCGGCTTAGGTATTTTCGATTTGTTAGAAGATGCTAAATTGGAAGATTGGCACACCATGATTGATGTAAACATCAAAGGATTTTTAAACGTACTTCACAGTTGTCTTCCACATTTAATTACATCTACAGGGCATGTGCTGAACCTAGGATCATTGGCTTCTCATTATGTTTTCCCAAACTCGGGAGTGTATTGTGCTACAAAACACGCGGTTTTCGCAATGAGTGAAAGTATAAGAACAGAACTTGCCAAAAAAATTCGTGTTACAACAATTAGTCCTGGAGCTGTTAATACCCCGTTTATTGAACAAACCAAAAACGAGGAACTGCTATCTCACTTCCGTCCGAGCTTTGCAGCTGGAATGCCCGTTGAATGGGTGGCGCAGCAAATCATGAACGCCATTGAAGTTCCTGTTGGTGTGAACGTAAGTGAAATTATTATGCGTCCGTTTATTCCTGAGGCTAAATAATCTTCTTGACGAATTCTTAATAAGTTCTTTTTCTCAAAAGCCTTAAATAGCCCTATTTTTGCCCGTTGCCCAAAAAAGCAACAAGCGTAAGTATGGGTGAAGCACCGCAAGAGAGGAAAAAACTTTACGATTATCAAGAAAAAGCGCTTGAGAGAATCTTCGCGCGTATTCATGAATTTCCTACAAATTACAACCTGTGCTTTCAACTTCCTACCGGAGGTGGAAAGACCGTAATTTTTTCGGAAATCGCTCGCAGGTATATTCAAGAAACGGGAAAGAAAGTACTAATTCTTACTCACCGCATAGAACTTCTTAGTCAAACAAGCAACGTACTGAACAATTTTTCTGTGAACAACAAAATCATTGTCAGTAAGGTTAAGCAACTTCCAGATGAATCGGAATACGACTGCTTCGTTGCTATGGTTGAAACGCTTCACAACCGACTTCGCGATGAAAAAATGGAGTTTGCGAACTTAGGATTGGTCATCATAGATGAAGCTCACTACAATTCATTTCGAAAATTATTTGGTTGGTTCGAAGAACAAGTTATTCTTGGTGTAACAGCAACACCTTTGAGCAGCAACATTAAGCTTCCTCTAAAAGACAATTACCACGATCTTATTATTGGGGAGAGCATAGGAAATTTAGTTGAAAGAGGGTTTTTGGCTAAAGCTACTACGTACAGCTATGATGTAAGCCTACACTCACTTAAAGTAGGAATCACAGGAGATTACACCGTAAGCAGTTCAGAAAAACTATATGGAAATATGTACATGCAAGAAAAACTCTTGTACGCATATGAACAAAAAGCCAAAGGAACAAAGACACTTATTTTCAATAATGGAATTAACACTTCGAAACAAGTGTTTCATCTGTTTCGCGAGCAGGGCTATGAAATTCGTCATTTAGATAATACACACAACGAGCAAGAACGTAGAGAAATTCTAGAGTGGTTCAAAACAAAACCAGATGCTGTACTAACATCGGTTTCCATTCTTACAACAGGATTTGATGAGCCCTCTGTAGAAACAATTATTATTAATCGCGCAACGAAATCGCTCACGCTCTATCATCAAATGATCGGACGGGGGTCACGTATTTTCGGCGAGAAAAAAGATTTTACAGTCATTGATTTGGGAAACAACGCAAAACGTTTCGGATTGTGGGAACAGTTTATTGACTGGTTCGACATCTTTGCGCATCCGCACAACTATCTCGAGAGCATCGTAAGCGATGAACAGATGTCGCGTGAAATGAAATACGAAATGTCGCCTGAGATTCGTGATATGTTCGCTCTCTCGCCTGTCATTGATTTCGATATAAAAGAAGAGTATCTGCGAATAACACGCCTCGGAGGTAAAGGAAAAAGTGTTCTCGATAAAAGCATGCAACAACATGCGACTATTATTCAAGAAAATGCACCAACACTGGAGAGAGCTTTCGAGCTTTTGAAAATTCTTGATCAAGACATAAAGAGTAGAATGAAGCAATACAGCTATTGTATTTCAAAAAGTACCGATAGTTACTTAGATTGGCTGAAGGAAGAGTACATCAGAAAGCTGAGATTGGATCTTGGGAATTTCTATAACAATTTGCTTCTTGATGCAAGCGAATAGTGTTCGTTAATTCGAAATTGGATAACGACTTAAAGGAACCATATTCAAATTTGAAATCTGATTTTCTTTCATCAAATAATGTGCTGCCACTCCTATCATGGCAGCATTATCTGTGCAATACTTGAACGGAGGAATAAATACTTCAACATTATTCTTTAATCCGAATTCAATCAACTGTTTTCTCAACTCACTATTCGCGGAAACGCCGCCGCAAATGGCTACTTGATTTATTCGAGTAGACTTTATTCCTCTTTGAATTTGTCGAAGTAAATAGGTCACCACTGTATTTTGAAACGAAGCGCAGAGATTCGCTCTTTCTTCTTCAATAAAGTTTTTGTCTTCCTTTTGCTTATCCCGCAAGAAATAAAGTAATGAAGTTTTCAAACCTGAAAAACTAAAATTCAACCCCTCTACTTTTGGAATGGGAAAGCTAAATTTTTTGGCGTTGCCTGATTGAGCCATTTTATCAAGCAATGGTCCACCCGGATAATCCAATCCCAAAACCTTGGCCGCCTTATCAAAGGCCTCACCGGCTGCGTCATCAATGGTCTCTCCAACTACTTCCATTCGTGTTGGAGAATGAACCACCACCAATTGGGTATGTCCTCCACTCACAGTCAAATTCAAAAAAGGAAATGCGGGATGCTTCTCACAGTCTTCAGCTAAATGTGCAAGAATATGCGCCTGCATGTGATTCACTCCCACCAACGGAATATCCAAAGCCAAACTCAAACTCTTCGCGAATGAAATTCCAACCAGCAGAGAACCCATGAGGCCTGGACCTTGTGTAACAGCTATGGCTTCAATATCTTTGAACTCCTTGTTTGCCGATTTCAATGCGGCGTGCACAACAGCTGTAATCATCGTCTGATGAGCTCTACTTGCAATCTCTGGAACTACACCTCCGTATTGCGCGTGCTGCAGTTGCGTGACAACTTCATTCGACAAAACGTTGGTTCCCATCAAAACGGCTGCCGAGGTCTCATCGCAACTGCTTTCAATGGCTAAGATTAATTTCTCTTCCATCTTATTGATTCGAAGGAGTAACCATCATCTTATTGAAATTCTCAGTAGACGCTGATGCACGCTCAGAATCAGACTTCATGAAATAAACCAATGATTGTATATCACTGTCTGCGTTGGCTTCGTAAAATGCACCAATACCTTCCACACCCATGACCATGAAGGCCTCTGCAAATACATAAGACTCAACAATGGTTTTTGCAGAAACATAACTCTGATACATTTCATTCTGAACAGGCGAGAGCGTTTTCGGATCTAATAAAGAAAGTTTATTTCGTGCATCGAATGTAGCATATGCACGATTCACAACGCGAAGCATATTTCCCGTATTCTGCCCTGAAGTTCGCATGTCTAAAATATTCAGACTATCAACAGCAGCTCCGAATCCAGCATGCCAAACATCTGTCTTCACAACTGCCTGCTTGACTGTTGTGTTTTTCTCTTTCAGGTAATCAACAATCTTATCAAGCACTATCGCACTTCCAAATTTCAATAAATCAATTTGAACCTTTGGATTGTTTTTTCTAATGCGCGTTAACTTATACATTCCATTCTCTTCAACATCTTCAATATCAACATTCGCAGCATACATTCCTGTGAATTCTTTCAACGAATCTATATTCGGCACTTTAGGAATGGGATTCAATAACTGAGGCAACCAAGCTAATAGCGCTGGAGAAAGGGTAAAATCCCAACAACCACTCGAGCGATAATTGAACTCTCTGGCCATAGTTAACATGACACCCATAATTCTATTTTGATCTGTGAATTCGAAAAAACCACCTTCGGCTTTCGCGGTATTGTAGAGCATACAAGTACTGTTTGGATTATTCGCATCTATATGCATGCGCACCGCGTTTTCTATTGAATCGAAGGCCACTGAATAATCTGTTGTATCTCCTACCACACTCACCGTGTATTTCATCCCCAAAAAATCGCGATCGTAATCACGTCCCAATAACCCCTCTCCCGATTTATTCTTATTTCCACAAGACTGAATAAATATTCCGAGCAGAAGGACTCCAAATAAGGAATAGAGAAAATTATTTTTCATAAGACAAAAATAATCTGAATAACTTTAGCACATGCGTAATACTTCAATGATCTTGTTTTATTTCTTGTTTCTACTGATTTGGCTGAACTCGGAGATTTGCTTGGCACAAATTCCGACAACGAATAACAATTTTGTGTCCGCTGATTATGATTATTTCTCTGTTGAAGCACACGCCAAAGACTCGCCTTTATCTGGACCATTTCTAAACTTATACAGCAACGATGTCATTCAATTCGAATTCGATGTTTTCACTGCTCCAGACAACGACTTGTTCTATACAATCTTTCATTGCGACCCATATTGGAATGTAGATGATAGCAACCCAATGGATGTTGTTCAAGGCTTCACTACCCTTCGACTTCCCTTTCCTGAAAATTCAATCCACACATCTGCAACTTTTGATCACTATAGATTTGAACTTCCGAACGCTATGACGCGGTTTATTCAATCAGGAAATTACTACGTGGTTGTTCATGAGGGTTCGGAATACTCTGAGTCAGCAGCTCGAATTGGATACCGAATGGTCGTTTATGCCGAAGGTGAACACGGTCTAAATGCAGGAATGACCATCAACAGAGCATCTTCCATACAACGTCTTCATTCGCATCAAGAAGTTGACTTTACGATTTCTTTGGCCAATACACCCGTCTTCGATATGCAAAAGGTAGTCCCAGTTATTCTTCAAAATGGAAGATGGGCAGATGGAAAAACTAACTTCCTGCCAACGTACATTCAACCAAACAACGTGCTCATATATAACTATTCAAATGGTGAAAATGAATTCCCCGGCGGCGGCGAATGGGAAGCCTTTGAGACGAAAGATCTAAGGGTAAACGGGTATAACGTTCAAACAAGCGTGCGTCTAGAAAATGACTATCACATTTACCTTTATCCCAGTCAAAATGAAATGAATTTAGCATACTCCAATCGCTCTGACTTGAACGGAGCTAGTCTCATTTCAAGTGATCTATTCGAAGACGATGACTTAACTAGTGATTATACCTTTGTGCACTTCGAACTGAATTCTCCCGAGCTCGCGAATAAAATTTACCTCGAATGTGGAAACGAATGGATGCCAAAAGTACTCTGTGAATACAGTGAAATAAAAAAAGCTTATCAGGCGACAGCTTATTTGAAACAAGGGGTATACAACTACCGATTTAGAATTGAACCTATAAATGTTCAAGATGAAGTTTCTTTTGCCGAAGGAAATCATGCTGCAACTGAAAACAACTATCAGCTCTTAGTTTATTATTTCGATCGTAATGCCGGATTCTACAAATGCAGCGGGAACTTCATTCAGAATTCTAGAAGAAACTAGTCTTTGTCGTAATTAAAATCTTCGTCCTTCCAATCGCGTCTTCCGCGCTTCCAAACTTTATAATTCTGGAACTCTTCCTTCACGAAAATTAAAAACTCATATTGCGAACTCTGATGCACAAAATCATCGCTTACGTGCATAAAATCAATAAACGCATCAAACTCTTCGTTTGTCAAATCTATGATGTCGAAATCTACATACAAGTGAAACAACTCTTTCAGTAATGCTCTTTTTCGATCTTCGTATTCCATTCGAGCAACCTCTAGTTTACTTCGTTCTCGTTTACTAAATTGTTCGTATAAAAAAGTAATGGGACTGCTGTAAGAAGCTGTTTTGAATTGGTTCTCATCGAATCCCAATCCCTTTAAATCTTCTTCAATCGACTCTAAATCACGTGGAGAAATAAACTCAACCACAGGAAGCATGTACGTCCTATCGTCTAGAAATATAGTTGGATGGTAGACCTCTTTCAATAAAGAGTCCTTCATACACAATTGGCGTGTATAGTAGCTCAAGGCGGTAATACTTAGGGTATCTGTCTTCTCGCAAACGATGGTGTAATACCCACTCGAATTACCAAAGCTTCCAGTCTTAGTTCTGTTATTTACGATTATCGCATTGGGAATACCCTGCCCGTGCGGATCACGCACTCTTCCTTCAATTCGAATAGTTTGAGAATATCCTGTGATTGACAGAAAAACGAAGAAAAAAAGACTGACCTTCCTCATGTAGCGAAGGTAACGAAGAATTGAAAACTATATTGATTCGTCACTAAATTCGCAACATGAAAAAGTTCTTCTTCCACATAGTTGTTGCAACAGTATTAACAAGCTGCACTGTTCTTTCTCACGAAAAAAAATCAGCTGATTCAATTCAAAATTTAAAAAAAGATGTGGCTGTATTAGCAAGCGATGCATTTGAAGGTCGTGCCATTGGCACTCCCGGAGCCGACAAAGCAGCAGAATATATTGAAACACGGTTTAAAGAAATTGGGCTCACACCTAAAGGCACCGACGGATATTATCAACACTTTTCTTTTATTCCGCAGGGACACGGACAAATACACCAAGTAGGCGACAGCACAGTCATGGGTAAAAGTTTGGTTAAAGAAACTAAAGGTAAAAATGTAATTGGCGTTATCAACAATGGAAAACCCCATACCCTTATCATTGGTGCCCATTACGATCACCTGGGCTGGGGAGATGAAAACAGCTTGTGGACTGGTGGAAAAGCTATTCACAACGGGGCAGATGACAATGCTAGCGGAGTTTCGGCCATGATTCAATTGGCTACTGTCCTTTCGGATAATGATAAAAACCCGAATTACAACTACCTATTTATAGCATTCAGCGGCGAAGAAAAAGGATTGTGGGGAAGTAATTACTTCTGCAAAAATCCAACAATTGAACTTTCATCGGTTAATTGCATGATGAACATGGATATGGTTGGAAGGTTAAACGCAGAGCACGCCCTTTCAATCAGTGGAACAGGTACTTCACCTGAATTTGAAAACTGGTTAACGAAAAACAACAAGACGAATTTCAAATTGTTGTTCGATAAAAGTGGTATTGGCCCGAGTGATCATAGCTCATTTTACAACATGAACATTCCAGTCTTACATTTCTTCACCGGACAACACAGCGACTACCACAAGCCAAGTGACGACTTCGATAAAATCAATTATGAGGGTTTGAATGAAGTAGTGAACTACATGTATGCAATGTGCGTTGAAATGAATGCGCATTCGAAATTGGAATTCACAAAAACAATAGATCCAAAACCTACTAACTCTTCATTCAAAGTAACACTTGGAGTTATGCCTGATTACATGTTCAGTGGTGTTGGCATGCGTATCGATGGCGTGAAGGAAAATCGCCCCGCAGCATTAGCAGGATTGCAGCAAGGCGACATTGTTGTTCGTCTTGGTGAAAATAAAATTGAAGACATGAGCTCGTACATGGAAGCGTTAGGCAAATTCAATGAAGGTGATTCAACCGAAGTTGAATTTATTCGTGATGGAAAATCAATTGTTTCTCCTGTGACATTTAAGTAATATGAAGAAAACGTTTTTCTTTGCAGGGTTGGTATGCTTCGCCAACCTTTTGCATACGCAGACGCGTGTGCTCTTTATTGGAAACAGCTACACCGCTGTTAATAATCTTCCTCAGCTGACAGCAGATTGCGCCCAAAGTATAGGTTTTGCCGGATTACCTATGGAGATTGCAAGTAGCACTCCCGGAGGAACTACTTTCCAAGTGCATACCACCAATGCGACATCACAAAGTCTAATCAGTCAAGGTAATTGGGACTATGTTGTGCTTCAGGAGCAAAGTCAACTTCCCTCCTTTCCCGATGCGCAAGTAGCTGCTGATTGTTTCCCATTTGCGGCTACTTTGAATGAGCAAATCTTAGCTGCGGATTCTTGCACAGAAACCATCTTCTATATGACGTGGGGTAGACAGAACGGAGATGCCTCTAACTGCGCTTCTTGGCCGCCTGTATGCACTTATGAAGGAATGGACAGCCTGCTCAATTTGCGTTACAGACAAATGGCCATTGACAATGAAGCTATACTCTCACCTGTTGGTGCCTTGTGGAAGTACATTCGAACAAACTACCCTGAAATAAATCTGTATTCTGCCGATGGAAGTCACCCTTCTCTCGAGGGTACATATGCTGCGGCATGCAGTATGGTCACCGTAATTTTCAGAACAGACCCTACCCTCATTACTTACAGTACTACTATAGATCCTATTGTTGCAGAGAAAATTAGATTGGCAGCACAGGCAGTGGTGTTCAACAATCTTATGGAATGGCACGTGGGTGAATATGATCCAGAAGTGTTTGTCAATGAAACATCCAATGGCTTAACACTTCAACTTGACAACCAATCAGCGTCAAGTTGGAATTTTACATGGGATTTTGGCGACGGCAATACTTCAACAGATTTCTCTCCTCAGCACACATATGCTAACGCTGGAGTTTATTCATTAAGTTATTCAGCAATTGACGCTTGCGCTAGAACTTCGCAAGGATACTGGGAAATTCAGATTCTTGACAATGGTGTTTCAGAATTCGAAAAAAAATATACAGTTCGAACTTTAGAAAACGAATTTGTAATTGACTTCAGTTCCTTAGCATCTGACATTCGAATTTTTGATTTAAATGGAAGATTAATCCACATAGCAACAAGCAATCACTCTTCATTGTGCATAGCAAAATCAAACAGCCCTCGAATTATTCAATTCACAATGAACGGAATAAGTCATCGTATTTTACTTGGCGCTGAATGAGCATTTAAATGTTCAAAACTCAACTGAATATTTGTTTGAAAGAACTCAAGTACTGACGTACTTTCGCGGCCGTTAAGTCCATTTGCAGCTTCTGCTGTAGGTCTTTTTAGTTAAGGTAAAGCAAACCCTCGAAAACGTTCGGGGGTTTGTTTTTTCTACAACTTTTGATTGACCTCATACTCTTTCTAGATTACAAAATAAAAAAAGGCTGCCAAATGGCAGCCTTCTTCTCAAATTAATCTGTCTAAATGAATTATTGAACTGCGATTTGAACAGCAGTTTTATCTAAACCATTAGAAATTTCAATTGCGTAAATACCGCTTGATACATCTTGCAAATCAACTCTGATTTGGTTGTTACCAACTGGCAGGTTACCCATGTACTGACTAGAAACTACTTGACCTAGATTGTTCATTACACGAACAGTAATAGGTGCAGATTTCACTTGACCGAAAGAAAGAGTTACGAACTCATTCGCTGGTACTGGAAATGCATTTAATACTGTTAAAGCCATAGCTTCTTGAATTCCAATGATACAATCAGCACAAGAATCGAAACATACTGTATTCAATACTTCAGCAATACCAGAGCGAGTGTGAGTACGGTTGTAACCTCCGATTCCATTCTCAATTCCGCAGTTTGCAATTCCTACACTTTCTTCGTTAGCCGGCACTGTAACATCTCCGTTTACGAATTTGTATTGAATGTCAGCAAGTCCAGAAACGTTGATAGTGCACTCATAAACTCCGTCTAAATCATCATCACTCATTTGAGTTGCACCTGCTTGCCATGCTGGATTGGTGAATCCACCTATTAACCAAACACCGTCTGCACTTGGAGCAGTGCTCAACATATTCACTCGGAAAGTGATGTCAGCCGGATCTGGATCTGTAACACACTCAGCTCCACACTGGCTGTAGCAGAAATGCTCAACACCTGGCTCAGCACCTACTGTAAGTACACGGTTACCATTTACGTTACAATCAGCAGGTAAAGATTCGTTACCATCAGCCCACTCATCACCATTGACAAATTTGTACTGATAGGTACCTGGTTGAAGTAAAAGAGTCACTTCATAGATATTGTCTCCGTCTGGGTCTGTCATTAATGTGTTTGGATCGCTAGGGCTCCATCCTTGGAAACTACCTGCGACGTGAGGACCATTTTCGTTTACTGTTTGCAAAGACATATCAACTCGGAACAACACAGGGGTTGGAGCTTGACATGGTCCACAAGCGCTGAAGCAAATAATATCTGCAACAGTGTTTGCATCCGTAACTTCAATTGAGCGGTTTCCAAAAACGTTACATTCCGCAGGTATCGCTTCTTCGAAAACCCAGTCGTTTCCGTTAAGGAACTTGAACTGAGTTGAAGTTGCAGTGCCAATAGAGAAGTAACCTTCGAAAGTACCGTTTCCATCTGGATCAATCAACTGAGAACCAGCTGGATTCCATCCTTGAAACTCTCCAGCGATGAAAATTCCAGCAGGGTTAATTCCATCAGCTTCTTGAGTCATGTCCACGCGAAAACGAACTGTGTTCTCTCCACATGCAGCACATGACGCATAGCATACCGTCATACTCTCTGTAGCGTTCAACCCAGAAATAGACCAAAAACGATCATCTCCACCATTAACATCAAACTGACAGGCACTTGGAACATCCTCACTTAAAGGCCAATCATTTCCGTTGATGAATTTGAACATGTAAAGCTCGGGAACCAAACTTAGGGTTACCGACCAAATGCCATTCCCTTGATCAGACAAGGCAATAGAAGACGGATTCCAGTTAACATACGCTGGGTTTTCAGCAGTACCATCGTAGTTAACGTCGTTGAAATTACCGGCGATGTGAACGCCATTAGCGTTTACAGTTTGGCCAGTCATGTCAACGTTAAACGTTACTGCAACTTGAGCTTGAGCCCACATTGCTGATAACGCTACGAAACAGAATGTAAAAATTTTTTTCATAGGTTTTTAAATTAGATTACTGTAGTTCGTGTACTTTTAACACTTTCCAAATATATATCGAAAAAGTGTTTCCTACCCCACTAAGACGTAAATCATGAAAAAAAGTTCGCTCTATTTTTCCACATTTCTTTTGTTCATGTCCTCTTTTACATTCGGACAGACGGTTAATTGGTTTGAACGAACCACTCCTCCAAACATAGATCGAATAGACCCCCCAAATTGGTTCAGTGGTCTAAATAATAGTGAGGTTGAATTATTATTTTACACCAAAGAATCAAGTGATCTAAGTATTTCAATGCATCCTGAAAGTGAAAAATATGCGTCTTTACTTAAAGTTGAAAAGTCAAAATTGAACAACTACTATTACGTCAGTTTGGAAATAAAGAAGCAGCCCAGCGACAATAACATTTATTTCATTGTCAATGCTGCGGGGTCATCAGGAAGCGTAATGATTCCCTACTCAATTATCCCTAAATCCGCTAATCCTCAAGGGCTCTCCCAAGCCGATGCGATATATCTCGTCTTCCCCGACCGCTTTGCAAACGGCGATGCGAGTAATGATTCTGTGGCGAATTATTTTCAAGGCGTTCACCGCGATGAATTAAAAGGTAGACGTGGTGGCGATTTGAAAGGAATTCAAAACCATCTCGACTATATCGCTGACCTAGGATTCACTGCACTTTGGATAAACCCCATTGTTGAGAACAACGAAAAAAGAGACTCGTACCACGGTTATGCAACGACAGACTCTTATCGTATAGACCCTCGCATTGGAACGCTTGAAGAACTGTATTCCCTGACTTCAAGCATGCAAAAGAAGGAAATTAAACATGTTTGGGACATAGTCTACAACCATTGGGGCGACCAGCACAGACTTTTTCGTGAAATGCCCGACAGCAATTGGTTTCATTGGTTCCCCACCTACACCAAGACCAACTATCGCGCTGAAACGATGATGGATCCTTATGCCAGCGAATACGACAAGAACCTAATGGCTAACGGATGGTTCGACAAACACATGCCCGACCTGAATCAGCAAGACCCTCACCTCTCCAAATACCTCATCCAGAATTCCATTTGGTGGGTTGAAATGGGAAATATCGATGCGTTTCGAATCGACACTTACAGTTACCCCGATCAACTTTTTATGTCGAAGCTAAACGAAGCTCTCATAAAAGAGTACCCTAATTTATTTCTTTTCGGAGAAACTTGGGTACAAGGATCAGCTGTTCAAGCTTGGTTTACCGAAGGGAAAAAAGTTGGACAAAATTTCGATTCGAATTTAGACGGTGTAACCGACTTTCAGCTTTATTTCGCAATAACCAAAGGACTTACAGAGCCTTTTGGGTGGGAAGAAGGCTTGAGAAGAATTGAACTAGACTTAGCCCACGACCATCTCTACGCGAAGCCAGAAAACTTAGTAACATTCCTAGACAACCACGACCTTGCTCGAATCTATTCCCTACTCAACAAAGATTTCGAAAAATGGAAAATTGCGCATGCTATGCTCTTAACACTTCGAGGCATTCCATGTGTTTATTATGGAACGGAAATTTTAATGACGGGATTCTGCGATCCCGATGCACATGTTCGGGAAGAATTCCCCGGCGGTTGGCCTGATCACAGAGTGAACGCCTTCGAAAAGAAAGGAAGAACCGACATTCAAAATGAGGCATTCGATTTCATTCAATCACTGTTAAACTATCGGAAGAAGAACGAATGGCTTGCAACGAGTAGACTCACTCAATTCGTTCCGAATGACAACACTTATGTATATGCAAGAAAATCTAGCGATGGAAAAAAAGCAATCCTTTGCATGTACAATCTGAATGAGACCGCATTTGACTTTCCAATGGAATCTCTGAAGGAAATCACGAAGCAGGTCATATGTGGAAAGAACATTCTAACCGACGAAAAAATTTCTTGGGACAAATCCTTTTCGATTCCTGCTAAAGGATTTTCTTTGATTGAAATTTCATTTTAATTTTGAACCTGAATAATAATTACACCATGAAATCATTTTTTTCACTTATTACTATTTGCTTGTTCAGCGCAATCTCTTTCGCTCAAGTGCAGAAGAAAAATCATGTTACTATTATTAAGATAGACACTTCAAGTACAGGGCAATTAGACACACTGATCTTCAATTTTGAAGGAGATCAATTGGAAAACATGAAAGACATCATGAAGCAATTTCCAGACATTGACCTTTCCATTATGGATACTGCGTTTAATTTCAACTTCGAGAACAATTTCCAAATGCCTGAAGGAATGGTATTCGGTTTGCCTAATGAAATGCCTTTCGGATTTGGTTCGCCAGATAACAGCGCTAAAATTGGAATTACTCCTGCTCGTTCATTCAAGGGTGAGGGCGTAATGATCGAGACTGTCTCTCCAGTTAGTCTTGGAGCTGCACTTGGTCTGCAAACAGGTGACGTCATTGTTGAATTGAACAAGCAATCCATTCACAACTTCAATGAATTAGTTCAAACGCTCAAACAATATGCAGTTGGAGATGAAGCAAACCTCACAGTTCTT
Organism: uncultured Chryseobacterium sp.; assembly: GCA_964511555.1. GTDB lineage: Bacteria > Bacteroidota > Bacteroidia > Flavobacteriales_D > Sanyastnellaceae > CAIZGX01. Next base: position 42,497 of record CAZEFR010000007.1, on the reverse strand, counting down.
CGAAACGGCAAAAAGAAAAAAGTAACCGGTTACTTCATACCCGCACAAGGAGGCAATAACATGCAACGCGAAATCAGAATAACTCGTCCCTAGCCTGAGCACTTCGAAGAAAATACTTTTCGCAGCACTCGATTGGGGGTACGGACATATGACTCGCGGTAGTGAGCGTATTTCCCAATTCATTCAAGAAGGAAATACCGTTGAAATCGCTTGTTCTGAAAATCAAGAATCCTTTTTCAGAAAAAAATTTCCATCCCTAATAATACACGTCACCCTGCCCAACAACCACATTCAAATTGAAAGTGGCAAGGGATTGTTTTTCAAATTGGGACTGCGTGTTTTCGAGTTTAGATCCAATTGGAAAAAAGAAAACAGCTGGTTAAGTAGGCATCTCGAAAGCAACTCTTACGACGTAATTTATTCAGACAACCGATACGGCTTTTACCACCCGAACGTTCATTCGGTATTACTTACCCATCAACTCACTTTACCCGGACCGAAACTGCTTTTAGTTTTACCACAAATGGTACTCAACAAAAATCTTAAACGATTCAACAAGATAGAAATACCCGATTTTAATGCAGAACATAACCTGAGTGGAAACTTGAGTAAAACAACAACTCACGTAAAAGCCAAATTCATTGGTCCACTCAGCCAAATCAAAAAAAATCAATCTTCAACAAAAAAGCAATTACTCTTGATTCTCTCGGGGCCTGAACCTCAGCGGTCTCGCTTTGCGAAAGACATTGTTGAAGAGACCCTTCAGCTTGGATTTCCAATTGTTGTCGCAGGGGAAAGCAAGTCAATTCCTAAATCAGAGTTAGTCATAGAATTGGGATACTGCAATAGCACTCAACTAGAACAACTCATGAATGAGTCTTCTCACATAGTCTGTCGCTCTGGCTATAGCACCCTCATGGAACTCGCAACCATTGGTAAAAAGGCACTGCTCATTCCTACTTCCGGACAATTCGAACAAGAGTACTTAGCGAAATATTGGGAGGAAAAATTTAACTTTCCCACCGCAAACGAAAATGAAATTTCAACCAAAGATTTCGTGAATTATTTAAACGACACCACACATTTTGAACGACGCTAACAAAGACGAATTTTATATGAAGATGGCCATCAAAGAGGCCATCTATGCTGCTGAACAAGATGAAGTTCCAGTCGGATGTGTGATAGTTGCCGATGACCGAATTATTGCGCGTGGACACAACCTGGTTGAGCGCCTGCACGACTTCACTGCTCATGCTGAAATGCAAGCGTTCACAGCCGCTTCGGAGTATCTGAGCGGAAAGTCCTTGGATAAATGCACCCTTTATGTAACGCTTGAACCTTGCGTCATGTGCGCAGGTGCGGCTTACAACACCCGAATTGGTCGAATTGTGTTCGGAGCCTTCGACCAGAAAAGGGGGTTTTCCATCTTTCAAACTGAAGATAAAAAACTGCTACACCCTAAGACTGAATGGATTGGAGGGATTATGGAAGACGACTGTGCTTCCATTCTGAAACAGTTCTTCGAGAACAAGCGCAAGTAGCACAAAGCCTACTTTTCCACATTTATTAACATTCCTTTTCGAAGCGACGCAAGCCGTTTAGATTTGTGTGTTCGGTGCGAATTTGTCGCACAACACATGACCTAAACTTTTTCGTATGATAACCCGAATTATTGGGATAAACACCAGCACCTATGTGAACGCGGAAATGCGTTTAGACGATTGCGATTCATTGCAATTGGTAGGTCCAAACAACGTTGGTAAGTCAACCCTTATTTACACCTTGAACTTCTTGTTCATTGTAGATGGATCGAAGATGTCCTTTTCCGGACAGCGCCGTGGAGACAAGGAAACTATTCATCACTACTTCCCTACTCACAATCAGAGTTACATTATTTTCGAAATCAAGAAGAACGATTCTAACTATTGTATCCTTGTTAAACGAGACAGCGATGGGGAATTGGAATACTTCCGTTTTACCGGCGAATACAATTCAGACAACTTCTTTAAGAGTGAAGGCGCTCACCAACGCATTCGCAAATGGGATGAAGTTCAAGACGAACTCAAAACCGCAGGTGTTGACCTTTATTTATTCAAGAGTAAGACTGAAGTCTTCAATACAGTTTATTCGAGAGGAAGAAAGAACGATGCTGCTATCTGGTTAGAAGACAGTGTTCGCACAGACGGACTTTCAAACAACTTCTCCAAGGTTTATCGTTACCTGATTAACTCGAAGTTAATCACGAACAAGACCTTAAAAGAAAGTTTGATTGTTGCGGATAACCGTGAGAATGAAGGCTTAAGTTTTTCACAGAAAAACAAAAAAGACATCAACGACTTACTTCGTATCAACGAAGAAATCCGCACGGTAAAAAGCATTCAAAAGGAGTTCGAAGAATTCCGTGAAGTGGTGAATTTGTTCAAAGCAAAAACGCGCATCGTTAGCGATTTGGTTTATGCCTTCGACAAACAATACAACGGAGTTATCAACGAACTAGATAGTTCTCGTTTAGAAAAAGAAAAGCAATATCAAACAACGCTTCTTAATCTGAACGAAAAACTTAAACCGAAGCAAGAAGAGTTAAACCGCGAAATCGGAAAGCGTGAGTTAGAAGTTGAGATTCAAGAAAAAACATTTATCAATCTTCAAACTCAATTAGATGAAATTGCTTCTTTCGAAGGAAAGAAATTCTTGGAAGAATCATTGCTGAATCTCGACGCAAAACGTCGCGAATCGGAAGTGCGCATTACCATGGTTGAGAATCAAAAATTAGATTCGAAGAACTTGGAAGCGAAGCTTCAAAAGATAGACATGACTTGTGGAAAGCTTGAAGCACAAATTAAAAATTACGACGACCAGTTAATCCACAAGATCACTGCAAAAGATGACATTCGCAAAATCTTGAACACGGTATTTTCTCAAGAATTTGCAGCGCTTCCAAGCAAGTTGGTGAAGAAAAAAATCACCAAAGCGGGAACCACGTTAAGCATCTTCGATGGTGAAATCACATTGCCAAAAGATTTAGTTCTTGCAGACATTCCTTCAGTAAAATCATTGAAAGATGAGCTTCAAGAATTGAAGCGTGAAAAAGCAGAACTGGAAAAACTTTGGGCGGTTGCATTGAACTTCGACAAAGCGCAAAAAGAGTTGAATACAATTCTTGCTGACATTGACGAAGTAAAAGAGAAGTTGAACAAGCTGAAGAACAAACCAAAACTTGAAAAAGAAGCCGAAGCGGTAGGAAAAGAACTACGCACCATGAAGGCTGAAAAAGAAAAGTGCGAAGGTGATTTAAGCAAGTTGAAAAAAGAACTTTCCGACAAAACACTCCTTCTCGATTCATTGCGCGAAGAGACGCGTCGCAGCGAAGAGCGTTTGATTGAATTGAAAAGAAGAAAAGCCGAAATTGAAACCTTCGGAATTATTCCAACAGAATTCAATACAACAGAATCGTTGGATGAGATTTACGGAAAAATCAAAATCTCGAATACCGATCGCGACACGCTGAAAGGCAACAAAGACCGCATGTTCGACCACTTGCGTTTCAAAACGAATTCAGCAATGGCCGATGAAGAAGAATTCATCAAGTATGTGGAAGATGAAATTGCTTGTATCAACGATAAAGTAAAAAGTATCGATGGTCTATTGGGAAGTATCTCTACCCAGTTTGCAAACCCTGCATTCAACCTTCGCAAGCGTTACGAAGAATTCAAAACGTTCGTATACAATCGCTTCAACGAGAGCTTGGCAAAAACAAGAATCTCGAACATTGAATCGCTTCGCATTGAACTCGTAGACAACAAACGTGTATTGTTCGATCTAGAAAGAATTGCTTCGATTGAAAATTTGAATTCGCAATTGGCTTTCGAATTTGAACAAGGTGAAGATTTGAAAATCTTGAATCAATACCTCGACAGCGGAAAGACCATTGACTTCGAAGACTTATTCGATATTGAATTGCATCTCGATGTAAAAGGAAAACTGAAGCGTGTTGACTTGAAAGAACAAGTTGAATCGGATGGAACTGACCGTATGATTCGTTTGGTTATTGTCATGGCTATTATCAATCGTTTAGCCGTTTCAGCGCCAGAGAACAAGATTGCGCTGTTCATCGATGAGATTGGAACCATAGACGAGCATAACCGCCCGCAATTGGTTCAGTTCTGCAAAGAGCACAACTTCCTCCCAATCTTTGCTGCACCGCAGCCGTATGACGGATTCTCGAAGTACTACTTCATCTTCCGTTCAAAAGGAAAAATTAATTTGAACGACAAGCAGCACGCTGTTCGTCGTGAAGACCTAAAAATATCTGAAAACTAATGTCAACATTATTAACTGCCCCAAACTTCGCAACGCTTTACCCTTCAAACATTCAAGACATTGAAGAAGTAAAAGTTTGCTACCATTTAGAATCAGAAGAAAAATGATTAAAGCCGAACCACGGACCATATTAAACTTCCTGAACACCTACTTCGATGTGGTGCGCGACTTGTTTGAATACCAACAACAAGACGGTATCATTACGAAGGAAGTATTCGATATGATTTGTCATAAGCACGGTGCGCAAATGAAAAGTCGTTTGCGCGAATACCGCGTTGTTCGTTCGATTGGAAGTGATTTCGAAATGCGCGATGTGTATTTCAAGTTAATGGAATTTTTGTTGTTTGAATTCAAACCGCTTCTTCCAGAAACCATTGAGAAATACAAAGGAGCCATTTCTGAATTGTTCATGAAGATTCGCAAAAGCGAGCATTCCGATCGCGACATTCTTCAGGAAAGAATTAAAAACCTTTCCGGACAAGTGCGTGAATTCGTTGATTTAGTTGAACGAAACGCCTTCCGTTTATTGGCTGAAACGCGCGATTTGAAATCGAACATTGATCGCGTTCAATACCGCGAAAAAGTTCACAAAGCATCCTTCTGGATTGAATACTACATTCTTCCTTTGAACCGCATTCTCGATGTTAATCACAGTGAATCGGTAACCAGCAAGTTGGTTGAAGTGTGTGAATACGCGAACAGAAAACGTCTCGACTACTCCGATGAAACAACGCGTAGTGAATATGAAAAACTCTACACGCAACTGATTCAAACCAACCAAGACTTATTGAAGCAGTCGAAGATTCTTACCAACGAACTTCTACCGTTGCTCGAGCGCATTCGCACAGAATCGCTTATCCTCACAGGGTTCATCGAGTTCTTGCGCAATCCGTACAAAGTGGAAACACCACCTTTGTTAAAAGGAACACGCACGATGGTTTACGCGAAAGACATGTACTTCAAAGTGCGCGAATTCTTCGAGCAGTTTCAAATTGAAGCGCCAGTTATCGTTGAAAATTCAGAAGCCGACTTCGACCGATGGATTTTCGACAGAACCTTATTCAAGGAAAAACTTTCGGCAAGTATGCCTGTGAACGACTTCTTCGGATGGTGTTTCAAAGCCTTGAAAAAAGACTTCGATCAAATTGAAACGGATAAGTTCTTTGCGGTAACCGGATTGTTATTTGACGAAGAATTGCAAATCGATTATTCGAAGAAAAGCGAACGTGTTTCCATTGAAACCACAACATCGATTCTCGATGTACCTAAATTGAAAATTGAACCCGCAATAAAATTATAACATGGTATATCCAGCGCACCATAGACAAATTGTTGAAGAACTCATGAGTGGAAAATTCTTGTTGAACAACGAAGAACACTTCAACAGTTTGAAAGAAAACGAATCGTTCTACACTGAATTCTTCAAGATTTCATTCGACTTAGAATTGATCATGAAGCCTGAATTCAGTTACTTGCTCAGCAAAGACACTCAAGAAAATTTCTCGCGTGACGTGAGCATTTTCATTGCTATTCTTAGCTACGAGTTGGATCGCGACGGACGCAACTTTATCGAGTCTTTCGACTTCAATGAGTTTACTTTCGAAGAGATTGACAACTACTTCTTAAATAGCTCCTTCATTGATCTAATTGAAAGCAACAAGACCTTGCGAGACAATGAGAGCAGAAGAACTTTGTTGAATGGTATGGCTAGAAGAAATATTATTTACAAAACATTCGAAGACCGTTTTACCTTTACACAAGCTTACAAAGTATTTGTAGACTTCGCTAAAGAACTTGCGTTGAAGCGCATCAAAGGCGAACCAGAAACACAAAACGCTGAATAATGAAAAAACTAATCTTTACCCTTGCGCTAGCCATAGCATGCCTAGTTAGCAACAACATCAATGCTCAGTCGCTTGAACGTCAGGCAGCGATTGACATTTGTGAGTGCTCACATATTATTGAAAACAATGTAAGTCCAGAATTTCGTGAGATCATTAACTTCAAGTTAATTGCAGAAACACAAGAGGAATTCAACACTGCAATGATCACATTCGTTACGAACAATCCAGATAAAGCGGCAAAAGATATGCAATGGATGCAAAGCATGACTGACGATAACGGACAATTTTTACGTTGCATTTCCAAAATGGAAATGAAATACGACAACACCGAATTAGACACTCCTGAGATGTATAATTCCATTATGGTTGAATTGTATGAAATAGAATGTGATTTTGCCGCAGCACTTTTTATGTTTGGCGCAGAAGTTCAGGAAGCTGAAGTTACGGAAGGAGAATAACAACCACTTTACCAACACATAAGGCGCTGAAATTCAGCGCCTTTTCTTTTTTATTCACAATTGTTAATAAAAGTACTATCTTTGCGCCGCCTTTAAGGGGCGGGTTTAACTATCACATTTCCTTTTTCTGTTGGCGTAAACAGAATTTAGCTCAGGGAATAAGGTCGTCGAATTCAATCCGACATCGGGCGACTAAATAAAATATATGACAACATTTCAAGAACTTGGTCTATCGAAGACCACAGTTTCAGCTATCGCTGAAATGGGTTTTGAGAACCCAACACCAATTCAAGAACAAGCTATTCCGCACATGCTTACAGGCACAACAGACGTTGTTGCATTAGCACAAACGGGAACAGGAAAAACCGCGGCGTTCGGTCTTCCATTGTTAGAGCTTCTTGATTTTCAAAACAAAAAAACGCAAGCTTTCATTCTTGCACCAACGCGTGAGTTGTGCATTCAGATTACAAAAGACATTCAGCGTTTTTCTGCCCATACTACAGGAGCTAATGTAGTTGCAGTGTATGGCGGAGCAAGCATTGAAACACAAATTCGTGAAATTAAACGCGGTGCTCAAATCCTTGTAGGTACTCCTGGTAGAACACTAGATTTAATTGAACGTGGCGTAATTGATCTAAGCGCAGTTGACTTTGTAGTTCTTGACGAAGCAGATGAAATGCTTCACATGGGATTCAAGGAAGATTTAGACGCTATCTTGTCTGAAACTCCAGAAGAAAAACAAACATGGTTGTTCTCGGCTACAATGCCTGCAGAAGTTTCGCGCATTGCTCGCAACTACATGACCAACCCTGTTGAGATTACTGTGGGTAACAAGAACTCGGGTAACGAGAACATCGAACACGTTTATTATGTTACACACCAACGCGACAAATATTTAGCGTTGAAGAGACTTGCCGATTACAATCCTGATATTTTCGCGATTGTATTCTGTAGAACAAAAGCTGAAACTCAATCTGTTTCTGAGGCTTTAATTAAAGATGGATATAACGCCGATTCAATTCACGGTGACTTGTCACAAGCACAGCGTGATAACGTAATGAAGCGTTACCGTAACCGTACACTTCAAATGCTCGTTGCTACAGACGTGGCCGCTCGTGGTATTGATGTGAATGACGTTACACACGTTATCCAGTACAACCTTCCTGACGAAATTGAAAACTATACGCACAGAAGTGGACGTACAGCGCGTGCAGGTAAGAAAGGAATTAGCATTGTTTTAATTAACATGAAGGAAAACTTCAGAATTAAGCAATTAGAGAAAATCATTCAAACAACATTTACCAAAGGAACACTTCCTACGCCTGCAGATGTTTGTGAGAAGCAATTGCTTCACTTGGTGAATCGTGTGAAAGAAACTGAGGTGAACCAAGGAAATATTGGAAAATATTTACCAGCTGTTTACGAAGAATTTGCTGACTTCACGAAAGAGCAAGTGATTCAACATTTCGTTTCTACAGAGTTCAACCGTTTCTTAGAGTATTACAAGAATGCACCTGACTTGAATGTCGATGCGTCTCGCGGTGATGCTCGTGGAGCAACTCCTGGAGTTGTTAAGATGTACATTAACGTTGGAAAGAAAGATCAATTCACTTTCAACACACTGAAGACATACATTGCTGAAGTAACCGGAGTAAGTGAGCAAGAGATTCCGTGGTCTGATTTAAAAGACACATTCTCTTTGTTCGAAGTGCGCACGGCGTCTTACGACAAAGTATTGGAAGTATTCAATGCTGGAGTAAAATACCGTGGACGTTCCATTCGTGTTGAGTCTCGTGGTAACCAAGAAGCAGGTATCGGACGTGTTCGCATGCGTGGCAACAAGAGCTACAGTGGCGGATATGAGAACCGTGGCGGGGGTGAAAGAAGTTCAGGTGGCGGATACAACCGTGATCGTGGACCTCGCACAGGTGGGTCGGATAGAAGCGCCTCAGAACGCAGTTCTGGCGGCGGTGAAAGACGATCTAGCGGAGAAAGAAGTTCAACAAGTAGCTCAGCTGGAAGTTCTAGCGGACGTGCTGGCGGATGGAAATTCAAAGAAGGTGGTGCTAAGAAAAAGAAGTACTAACTTTTAGATAAGACAACAAAAAAGGCCGCGAATGCGGCCTTTTTTAATACTTCAAATTTTCTTATTTCTGTTGACCTTCACTTACTGTTCTGTCTGCACTTAAAGCCACTTTCTCAATGCGCATACGTCCTTGGTCTAAACCTATGACAACAGTCGTGTCGTCTACTTCAACAACCTTTCCGTGAATTCCTCCAACGGTAACAATCTTGTCTCCAACACTTATTCCGTCTTGAAACTTCTTCGCTTCTTTCGCCTTTTTCATTTGTGGACGAATCATGAAGAAATACATAATAATGAACATTCCGCCCATCATCATTAACATGGGCATCATACTCTGCTCTTGTGCTTGTAAAAAAATCATTTTGTTTTCTATTTTAGATTGCAAATGTACATGAAATATTCAATGTTAAATAGAACTACTGCGTTCGCTCCATTTCAACACTTGGTCGCGCTGCATCTAGCGCCTGTCCGGAAACCACCCCTTTCAATTTCAAATAATAATCACGCGGTATTCCGTTTGTAGCTACTTGAATCGTTTTCTCTATGTTTCCTGAAAAACCTGCACTGTTAAACTCCACTGTTATAACACCTGATTGCCCGGGAGCAATCGGTTCTTTTGGCCAATCCTTCAGAGTAGTGCAACCACAACTTGGAATAACCTGGGCAATCTGAAGATCTGCCTTTCCTTTATTCACGAAGTTATAGGCATGCGTAATCTTTTCACCAACTGCCACATGCCCGAAGTTAAACTCAGCTTCGGCAAAAAATATTTCAGGCAAATCACCTTGAAACTCTCCATTCTCTGCAGAAGGAAAGTTCAACAAATCTGAAGTTACTTTACGTTGGTTGGTCTCACATGCTGCCAAAAACAACGACAGAGCAAGAAATAAATACTTATTCATTATCGTATGTATAAGAACCATCAAATTCATCTTCATCAAACATCGTTTCATCATCTCCAAATTCATTCTCCTCATCCAAATCTTCATCCAATTCTAACGCTCCTCCTCCAATAACATCAGCCTCAAACATGTCTTGAAACTCCTTACTGTCTTGCGACGGAGCATCTCCGAATGCCAAAGCCACTCTAGGATAAATTGTACTTGGCTTATCCTTCTTCACTTCTATCAACTCGATATAAAAAATCCACATGCGCATGAAATCATACACATACAAGATTTTATCGCCAGGTTTCATGACCATATCCGACAGGATAGTCGTCGACATCGAAAGCGAATCTTCGTCTACTCCACCCATGTCCATTAACGAAATCTCCAACCCTTTGCTCCACTCCTCATCACTCAAATAAAAGCTAGCCATTTCACCTTGCTCGAAATCGAATGCGTCTAAAACAGCTTTGTGCAGTGAATCGAAATTCGACTCTGTTTCTATTTCAATATCACGAAATACATCCTGCTCAGTATCCATGATTACACGGAATTTGAACAAATTCACTCCACTATTTTTCTTAGCCATTGACAGACATTTTTAATTCTTGAATAGTTGTTGTTGGATTCGAACTTGAAAACACAAAGTTTCCAGCAACTAATGCTGTGGCCCCAGCTGCTTTAAGTTTGGGTGCATTCGTTGCATTCACCCCACCATCAACTTCAATGGCAGGCTTGTTCGTTGTATTCGCGAGCATCACCTTCAAACGCTCCAACTTAGAATAGGTATTTTCTATAAACTGTTGACCTCCAAAGCCTGGATTCACTGACATAATTAAAATCAAATCGATATCTTCCAACACTTCTTCAATCGCACTTAAAGGTGTATGCGGATTCAATGCCACGCCTGCCTTCATACCTTCAGCTTTAATTGCTTGAATGGTTCTGTGTAAATGAGTGCAAGCTTCTGCATGAACCGTTAAAATATCGGCACCCACCGCTTTGAAATCTGCGATGTAGCGCTCAGGTTGCACAATCATCAAATGAACATCTAAAGGTTTGGTGGCATATTTCTTCAGTGCTTTGATAACTGGCATTCCGAAGGAAATATTCGGAACGAAAACACCATCCATAACATCTACATGAAACCAATCCGCAGCAGATGCATTTATCATTTCGATATCACGCTGTAGATTTGCAAAATCAGCAGATAAAACCGACGGTGCAATAAGAACTTCGTTTACTTTTGACATGCGGCAAAGATACATTTCGTTTTGTTAGCATGAATTATTTTTTCTATGGAAGTAGTCGGATTAACAGGAAATATTGGGTCGGGGAAATCGACCATTGCAAAGGTCTTCATAGCACTCGGAATTCCTGTTTTCAATTCCGACGACGAGGCCAAGAAAGCATATGCCATTCTCTCCATTCAAAATGAGGTTAAAAATATTCTCGGAATTGAAATTGACTTTTCGAAAGACTCCTGGAAATCTGAAATCGCT
>CAZEFR010000007.1:0-31390 GCA_964511555.1 uncultured Chryseobacterium sp. | reverse complement strand
AACGTAGAAAAAAGGCTTCGCCTTGAAAAGCTCATTCACAGCTATGTTCAAGACAAATTCATTCATTGGAAATCCATTCAAACTTCAAAATACATCATTCGCGAAGCGGCACTAGCCGATTCGTTTCAACCCGAAAATTGCGATTGGTTAATTGAAGTGACCGCAAACAGAGAAACGCGCCTTCAGCGCGTTATCCTTCGAAGCCAACTTACAGAAGAGGAATTCAACATGCGTGATTCGCTTCAAAAGAAAAACGAGAAATTCCCTTCCAACAAACTATTTACAATTGACAATAACGAAGGGAATACTTTACTGAATGACATCCTTGACATTCACGAAAAACTTAACGCTTAAGGAGTAACTTCAACAATTCTTGTCTCCACGCCTCTTTTCACCACATCTGAAAGTTCAATCATGAAATTCGTCCGTAACTGATTCAATTCATTACCCATGGGCTTCTGACTGAACAATTTCTGCAGATCATTGTACTTGGCTAAATCTACTCGGTCCTCTCCTGTGCGAATCAACTCCCAATTCCATTCGCCTGGATAAACCATCTTGTGGTCACCATTGTACTCAGCCCAATCAATCTCGCTAGCCTTGTTCAATGGATAGACTGAATTGAATAGCGTTTCCCCCGTTTCCGAATCAATCATGCTAATTCTATACTTCATGTGCAGGAAATACTTTCTGTTCCATTGGCGATATTTAACTTTCGTAGCTCCAATTGTTTTTCCCAAATAACCTTTCTTGAATCCATAATCATTGAGCTTTTGATCCGACGAGAATTCTATAATCTCTCCCAGTAATATATACCTCGCCCCAACCAACTTCCCTGCTTGTATAAGAGTCTTTTCATCATAAAGCCCTGACATACCCAACTTCTGCTCTTCTAAGAGTTTAGATGTGTAATCTCTATCCAATAAAGCAAGAAAAGGATCCTTATCTTCCAACAAAGATTCCATCACATGCGCACCCATTTCCTTTTCTATATCATTGCTCACATTCTCCCGATCTACTGCAACATATGCAACTGTTATTCTACCTTGTCTGATACAAGTCTCTAATAATTGTTTTGAGTCCCTGAAGGAAGGATCAATTGATTCAATCTTCTTCAAAGCCTTGAATGCTTCACGAAGCCGACCTTCTTCCATTGACTTTGTGGCTAAATAATAGTTTGGATACAGTTCACATAGATTCTCGAGATAATCTATATTGGGAAAGTCACTAAAGAAACTCCGTATTTCATTCAATTTCTCCTTTGCCGAATCATAATTGAATGCAAGAACATCCGACTCCGCTTGCTTATACAATAATTCACAATAAGTCCGCTTAGACTGCAAAATAAAATCCTTCAACCCAATAGGCTCCTTGACGTCCAAAGTTTTGTACTTGTCAATGAATTTAATTAACTCTGAATACAAAAGGTCCGCTTCCTTGGGTTTTCCTTGCATACAAAGCAAGCGAATAGGACTATCATAATTTTCTCTGATCACCTTCTCCACTACTCTCTTCTTTCCAATGAGCGCCTCTTTCGTTTCTTTACGAATAAGTAGTTCCGAGTACATACTTAATGCCTTTGAATACATGCCTGCTTCTTCAAATTCTCTCGCATCTTGCAGCTGCGACTTGTAAGTTGAGCAGCCAACTAGGAACTGAGCACTGAAAAACAATACGGCCCATGGGTAAATCTTGTGTCGAAATTCTTTTTTCACGAAAACAAAGTTAAGCCTTACGTGCAATTCCTCAGCAAGCAATTAACATCTCTGTATTGAAAACCATTCAAAACACATGTAAAAAGAACTCAAGAAAGCCTTCTTTTTGAGAAAAGCTTAATCACCACATTATGGAAATTCGGACAAAAAAATGGGTTCTACTCACACTTTCGTTAGTTAGCGTTTACCTCTTCATTTTCAGCTAAACAGACTCAATTATAAAAACATCTGAAACAAGTGTTTACCCTGACTTAAAAAGTCATGCCATTGACCTAAGCTTCGCTTCAATTTTCTTATTTCAACGTTATTTTGCCGTATATTTGATACAATATGCTTCACAATAATTTTTACTTTATTGCGCTCAAACCAAGTCTTCCGGAAGAGCTTGCCACACGTGCTGTGCAAGCAAAAATCCTAGGCCCTGAATTTCTTGAAGCTATTGTAAAGCCTGTTTACCTTCCCCTTTCTTTTCAATTCAATACAGACGATGATGGCATTTTCGATTTGGGAAATGCTATTCAAAACGCTCTAAAAAACACAAAGAGCTTTGAATTAATCTTGAGGAAAATTGAATTCAATTCTCTTTTTAAACAGATTTCCATTCAACCGGAAGCAAATGAAAACCTTGAAAAAATTCAAAGCTCAATTATAGATGTGTTGTTAAACTGGAATAATTTCGAGCACTCACCTGTTTCATTTGAATTCCCACTACCCATTGTTCCACTTGCAAGAAGCAATTGGAGCTCCTTGGATTTTGAAACTGCAAAAACGCGAGCTCTTTTGGTAGAACTCGATTTAGAATGGACCATTGAAACCGTTTCCATGATGGAGTGGACATCTCAAGGTTGGAATGAAAAATTCTTCTTCCCCCTTGAAGACCAAAGATTACTTCGTAATCATTCCAATAGTATCTTGCAAGACAAATAAGTCTTGCAGTTATGCCAAAATCGTTCGATAAAAAACTTAGCCTCACTATACTCGTCGCCTCGCTCGGTTACTTCGTAGATATCTACGACCTACAACTCTTCAACATCGTAAGTAAAGAAAGCCTGCGAGGGATTGGAATAACCGATGAGAATTTGATTAAAACGCTCGATTATAGCCTTTTCTTATGGCAGATGTCGGGAATTATTATCGGAGGCCTTATTTGGGGAATTTTAGGCGATAAACGTGGAAGAAAAAAAATACTCTTCGGTTCTATTCTCATTTATTCTTTGGCAAACATCGCGAATGCTTTTGTTACCAATGTTGAAGCCTACTCAATCATTCGCTTCATAACAGGAATTGGTCTTGCCGGAGAATTAGGCGCTGCAGTTACTTTAATAAATGAATCAATGTCAAAAGAAAAAAGAGGCATTGGAACCATGATCATTGTAACAATGGGCGCACTTGGCGCTGTTGCGGCTGTTGGAATTCACAAACTTCAATTCACCATGTTCGGATTGGAGCCTTGGCAGATGTCCTATATCATAGGAGGATGTCTTGGATTGTTGCTTTTGTTCATGCGCTTTCAAACATTCGAAAGTGAGATGTTCGACAAGGTGGAAAAACAGAAAGTGCAACGCGGAAATTTCTTCATGCTTTTCAAAACGAAAGAACGAACGCTGCGCTATTTATCATGCATAGCTATCGGACTTCCCGTTTGGTTTTGTGTTGGTTTGCTTATTAAGTTTTCTGACAAATTCGCAACCGTATTAGAAGTAGAAGGAACGATTGATCCCACAACATGCATCATCTTCTGTTACCTCGGCCTTTCCGTGGGAGACCTCATTTCTGGTTTCATTAGTCAATTCCTAAAAAGCAGAAAAAAAATCATCTTCTTCTATCTCGGAACAACAGTTATCATAAGCCTGTACTTTCTACTAGTTCACCACCATTCTGTAAATACATTCTATGCGCTTGCCGCACTGCTTGGCGCAACAACGGGCTACTGGGTGTTGTTTGTTTCAAACGCAGCAGAGCAATTCGGAACGAACATTCGCTCTACCGTTGCCTCAACTGTGCCCAACTTTGTACGCGGATCAACTGTTCCAATAGTCTTAACTTTCAAATACATCGAACCAAGTTTCGGGATCATCAACAGCGCCTTAATCATAGGCGGAGTAACCATAGGAATTGCGGCAATAGCCCTCGCCTACTTACCCGAAACATTCGGAAAAAACCTCAACTTCATTGAAGAATAAAATGAAAAAAATTATCGCAATGGCATGCCTCACCTCTCTCGTTGCATGCAAACAAGAAATCGCTGTTATGCAAATTCAACAACCTCAAAACAAGAACATTCAAGACACCACTTTCGGATTCTTTGGCACCAAAGTACACGATCCTTTTTACGGACTTGAAGACGACGGAAGCGCTCGCACCATGCAGTGGGTGAAAGATGAGCAAGCGCTTACAGAAAAATATTTAAGCGGAGAAAAAATGCGCAACGAGATTCGCGAGCGCTACACTTCCATTTTCAATTTTGAAAAAGTAAGTGCTCCCGACAAGCATGGCGATTATTATTTTTTCTGGAAGAACACCGGGCTTCAACCGCAAGCGGTGTGCTTTGTAAGAAAAGGAATGCGCGGAGCGGAACGCGTATTCATTGACCCGAATGAATTGGATAAAAACGGATTAACAACTTATAGCTTGCTCGACTCGAACGACGATCACACCTTAATGGCCGTAGCGGTAAGCAAGGCGGGTAGCGATTGGAGTAACATTCATATTTTCAATATTGAAACCGGAGAAGAAGTTGAAACGCCAATTGAATGGGTGAAGTTTAGTGGGGCCTCTTGGTTTGGAAACGGATTCTTCTACAGCCGCTATCCAGCGCCCGCTGCAGGAGAAGTCCTAAGCGGAAACAACATGAATCACGCGGTCTACTATCACATCTTAGGAACTAGCCAAGATTCAGACAAACTTGTTTACGAAGACAAAAAAAATCCGACATACTACAACAATGCGGGGTTAAGCGAAGACAAACGATATCTCTTTATCACTTCTGCTCCTGGAACCGATGGCTACGCTGTCTATTACAAAGACATTGCAAACGGCGGAATGAATTTCATTCCACTCTTCACAGACTTGAGTCATCACAGCTCTGTGGTGGAAGTGGCAATAGACGGAGAACTCATTGTGCACACAGACGTCGATGCACCAAACTACCGATTGGTAAAAGTGAATCCGGCTAATCCGAATCCTAAAAATTGGAAGACCATCATTCCCGAAGATAAGCGTTTGTTAGAAGGTGTTTCCACCTGCGGTGGAAAATTATTCCTTCATTACCTCAACATGGCCAACACCGAAATTGAAGCCTGCGACTATGAAGGAAAGCACATCAAGAAAATAACGCTTCCCGATGGAACCGGCACTGCAAGCGGATTCTCAGGCAAGCGTCAAGACAAGACATGTTACTTCACCTTCACTTCGTTCACCTACCCCGGTGTAATCTATTCTTTCAATGTTGATGATCTTACCTACGGTGAATACCACAGACCTTCGGTCGATTTCAACATGAATGACTACGAAAGCAAACAGGTACTCGTAACGTCGAAAGACGGAACACAAGTCCCCCTCTTCCTCGTTCATAAAAAAGGACTTGTGTTAGATGGAAATAACCCAACACTGCTATACGGATACGGTGGATTCAACATTTCATTAACGCCTTCATTCTCTTCTTCACGCTTAATACTACTCGAACAAGGCGGCGTATTCGCTATGGCGAATCTCCGCGGTGGCGGCGAGTTTGGAGAGAACTGGCACAAAGGCGGTATGCTTTACAACAAGCAAAATGTCTTCGACGATTTCTTGGCTTGCGCAGATTATCTCATCGACAACAAATACACTTCAACACAAAAATTAGGAATTGAAGGCGGCTCGAACGGAGGTCTATTGGTGGGCGCTTGCATGACGCAGCATCCTGAAAAATTCGCTGTTGCATTCCCTGCAGTTGGCGTTTTAGACATGCTTCGTTACCATCACTTCACAGTAGGAAAAGGTTGGATTCCGGAATACGGAAGCGCCGATGAATCCGAGCAAATGTTCAACTACCTCAAAGGCTATTCGCCTTATCACAACTTGAAACCCAATACGAATTATCCAGCTACCATGGTTATGACTGCAGACCACGACGACCGCGTGGTTCCTGCACACAGCTTCAAATTCGCTGCCATGCTACAAGAATGCACAACGAACGAAAGACCTGCGCTTATTCGCATTGAAACAAGCGCAGGACACGGCGCAGGAAAAAGCACTGAACAAATCATTGCGGAACAAACAGACAAGTGGACCTTCTTCTTCAAAAACGTTGGACACAATTATTCTTTGAAATAAAATGAAAAAGATGCGCCTCCTAACGTTCGCATCATTGGTTGCATTCGCAAATTTTTGTTCGGGTCAACTGATTGAAAAAGTCAATGTATTTATCGGCACCAATAAAATGGGCCACACATTTCCGGGTGCAACTGCACCTTTCGGAATGGTGCAACTTTCTCCTGAAACGAAACGCACAAACTACTTCAACGAGAAAGGAGAATACAACAGCGAAGTATATAACTATTGCGCGGGATACCAATACCAAGATTCGGTTATACAAGGATTTGCCCACACGCATTTTTCAGGAACCGGACATTCCGATTTAGGCGATTTTTTGGTGATGCCAACAACAGGAAACGTTAATCTAAAAGCAGAAAACTTTCAGTCTTCCTTTCAACATAAAAACGAAAAAGCCCTTCCTGGTTTTTACAGTGTAATGCTCGACGATCATAAAATTCTCGCCGAGCTCACCGCCTCTGACCGTGTTGGATTTCATAGATACACGTTTCCAGAAAATGAAAATCCGGAAGTCGTTCTAGATTTCACCTACAACATTTACAATTACGATGGAAAAAATGTCTGGACTTTCATTCGTGTTGAAAATGATTCACTCATCACTGGGTATCGCATAACAAGCGGTTGGGCGAAAACAAGAACGGTTTATTTCGCGGCAGCCTTTTCTCAACCCATTTCAAATTACACAACCGCAAACTTCAGCGAACAAGACTACAAAGGCTTCTACCGCAAATTCAATCAGTCGAAAAATTTTCCTGAAGCCGCAGGAAAAGAAATTCGAATGTTGTTGGAATTCGAAAAAAGCGACAGCCCACTTCAAATTAAATGGGCGCTTTCCAACACCAGTACTGAAGGCGCTTTGAAAAATCTTCAAGCGGAAATACCACATTGGAATTTCGATTTAACGAAAAAAGAAACGCAAGCCAAATGGGAACGTGAACTTGAAAAAGTAACGATTCAAATTCCAGATAAAAACAAAGAAACTGTTTTCTACACTGCGCTTTATCACACATGCCTCTCGCCTGTTCTATATGAAGATGTAGACGGAAATTACAAAGGGCTTGATCAGAACATTCACAATTCTGAGGGATTTGAAAATTACACGGTCTTTTCGCTTTGGGACACCTACCGCGCATTGCATCCGTTGTTCAACCTCATTCAACCAACGCGAAACAACAACATGATTCACTCCATGCTTGCACATCAGAAGCAAAGTGTACATCACATGTTACCGGTATGGAGTCATTACGCCAATGAGAATTGGTGCATGACTGGCTATCATGCGGTGTCTGTCATTGCAGATGCTGCAGTTAAACAAGTGGGTAATTTCAATTTGAAAGAGGCGTACAAGGCATGCGATCAAACGGCATGTGTAGACTATTTCGAAGGTTTAAAAGACTACATTGAAATTGGTTTTGTTCCAGAGGACAAGTCTGGAGTTTCCGTGAGCAAGACGTTGGAATACGCTTACGATGATTGGTGCATTGCACAACTCTCTTCACTCACGAACAAAAGCGAAGTAACATTGGGTTACGCCAAATACTTCATGCGATCTGAATCGTATCGAAACATTTTCAATTCAAACACAGGGTTTACACAACCCAAACTCAGCAATGGCGAATGGAAGAAACCGTTTGATCCGCTCGACACGCATGGACAAGGATTCATCGAAGGAAACTCCTGGAACTACAGCCTTTACATTCCGCACGCCATTCCAACTATGATTGAATTAATGGGCGGAAAGAAACGATTTGAAGAGCATCTCGATTCGCTGTTCACCATGCACTTGGATGACAAATACATTGAAAAGAACGAAGACATTACACGCGACGGAATTATGGGGAACTACGTTCATGGAAACGAACCAAGTCATCACGTGCCCTATTTGTACAACTACACTTCTTCGCCATGGAAAACGCAGGAACGTGTGCATGCCATTGCAAATAAACTCTACACCAATGAAACCAATGGTTTATGTGGAAATGACGATGCGGGTCAGATGTCTGCCTGGTATGTTTTTTCTGCGCTCGGCATTTATCCAACTTGTCCGGGCAGCGTCAATTACGACCTCGGCTCTCCATTGGTAAACGAGGCATTCGTCAAATTAGAAAACGGAAAGACCATTCAAATCAAAGCGAGCAACCTGAACAACAAGAACTTTTATGTGAAATCTGTGAAATGGAATAGCAAAGAAATCGGACTTCAAATCTCGCATTTAGATTTAATTCAAGGCGGTGTTCTCGAATTTGAAATGACTTCGAAACCGAAGAAACTAAAAAAATAACACTCCGAAAATAAGACTATCTTTGCACCGCTAAAATTATACGCCGTGCTATCAGTAAACAACCTTTCGCTTCGTTACGGAAAACGAGCATTATTCGAAGAAGTAAATCTCAAATTCACACCGGGCCACTGCTACGGTGTTATTGGCGCGAACGGTGCCGGTAAATCGACCTTTCTGAAAATCCTTTCAGGAGAAATTGATCCAACCACCGGAAAGGTTGTCATGGACGCAGGAGTGCGTATGAGTGTGTTGAAACAAAACCACTTTGAATTCGACCAAGTTCCTGTGTTGCAAACCGTGCTTATGGGGAACCGTAAGCTTATGGATGTAATGCAAGCGAAAGATGCCATTTATGCGAAGGAAGATTTCTCAGATGAAGACGGTGTGAAAGCCGCTGAACTTGAAAACATTTTTGCTGAAATGGATGGTTGGAATGCAGAGAGTGATGCAGCACAACTTCTCAGCAATTTGGGCATTGCAGACCATTTGCATAACGAGTTGGTTCATACCCTAAGTGGTAAAGAGAAAGTTCGTGTATTGCTTGCGCAAGCGCTTTTCGGGAATCCTGAAATCTTGTTGCTCGATGAGCCTACGAATGACTTAGACGTTGAGACCATTTCTTGGTTGGAAAACTTCTTAGCTGATTTTCAAAATACCGTTATCGTTGTATCGCATGACCGTCACTTTTTAGATGCAGTGTGTACGAACATCGTTGACATTGACTTCAGCAAGATTCAACTGTACACAGGTAACTATTCGTTCTGGTACGAGAGTAGTCAATTGGCTGCACGTCAAAGAAGCGACCAAAACAAAAAGATGGAAGACAAGCGCAAAGAGTTGCAAGACTTCGTTGAGCGCTTCAGTGCGAATGCATCTAAATCGAGACAAGCAACAAGCCGTAAGAAATTATTGGACAAACTTGTTATCGATAACATTCAGCCAAGCACGAGAAAATATCCAGGCATTATTTTCAAACCTGAACGCGATTGTGGAGATCAAATCTTACGTGTAGAAAATTTATCGAAGGTGAATCCTGATGGAAGTGTTCAATTCAAAGACGTTGAATTCACGCTTATCAAAGGTGACAAAGTAGCCATTCTTTCAAAGGATCATACTGCTATTACTTCCTTCTTCCAAATCATCAATAACTTGGAAAAACCAACAACAGGAACTGTTGAATGGGGAAGTACAATAACGACAGCATACCTTCCAAACAACAACGAAGACTTCTTCAAATCAGACGACAACTTAGTCGATTGGTTACGTCAGTTCTCAGTAGACAAAGACGAAACATACGTTCGAGGTTTCTTAGGGAAAATGTTGTTCAGCGGCGAAGAAGTGATGAAGAAATGTTCTGTTCTTTCTGGAGGAGAAAAAGTACGTTGCATGGTTTCTCGCATGATGCTCGCGAATGCAAATTGCCTCATGCTAGATGAACCTACGAACCACTTAGACCTCGAGTCTATCACTGCCTTCAACAACGCCATGAAAGATTGGAAGTACAATGCACTCTTCACTTCACATGACCATGAATTTACAGAAACAGTAGCCAATAGAATTATTGAAATAACCCCCAAAGGCGTTATTGACAAGAGAATGTCTTACGATGAATATTTGTCGAACGAACAAGTAAAAGAAACAAGAAAGAACTACTACGGATTATAACGTGGTAGCTTCTTCAATTTCTTGAGACATTGCAACTACCGTTTTTATTTCAGGAACTGCTGATTTAATTGCAGCCTCTACGCCAGCCTTCATGGTCATGTGTGACTTACTGCAGTTGGTGCATGCTCCTTTCAATTCTACAATAGCAGTCATTTCCGAATTTACTTCCTTCAACTCAATTCCACCTCCGTCTGCTTCCAAATAAGGTCTAATGGAATGAAGCGCTTCGTTCACACGTTGAAACAATGAATCTTGTGACATATTATTCTTGAGTTGCAGGTTTACGGAATGGCAGCAAGCGCAATTCCTTTTCAAAGTTAATTAAAAATGCTTGCCAATAGCGAGCTGCAGTGGTGTTGTCTTGAAGAACAGATGGTCTTCCAACATCCCCTGCCTCGCGAATGCTCTGAATCAGTGGAATCTCACCGATTATTGGAAGATTCAAACTTTCTGCAAGACGTTTCGTTCCACCTTCTCCAAAAATGAAATACTTGTTTTCTGGAAGTTCTGCTGGCGTGAACCAAGACATATTCTCTACCAATCCCAATACTGGAATATTCACCGCAGGCAACTGAAACATCGCTATTCCCTTTCGCGCATCAACTAAAGCCACCTCTTGTGGCGTGCTCACCACAACAACGGCAGAGATTGGCAAAGTTTGCACAATGCTTAAATGAACATCGCCCGTCCCCGGAGGAAGATCAACAATCATGTAATCCAATTCACCCCATTCAACATCGGTGATCATTTGGTTCAAAGCTTTCGTAGCCATTGGACCACGCCAAACAACGGCTTGATCACCTTCCGTGAAAAATCCGATGCTCAATACTTTTACACCATGCGCTTCTACAGGAGCCATTACTTTCTTTCCGTCTACTTCAATGAGCCTTGGTTTTTCAAGAACAACATCAAACATCGTCGGTGCTGAAGGCCCATAGATGTCTGCATCTAACAACCCCACTTTGTGTCCCAAAGATGCAAGACCAGCAGCCAAGTTCGAAGACACCGTGCTCTTACCCACGCCACCCTTTCCACTTGCAACCGCAATAATGTGTTTTACCCCTGGGAGAATTCTGCGCAATTCACCACTCCTCTCATCTCCTGAAATAGCTTCAACATGAACCTTCACTTCGAATTCATTTCCCAAAACTCGCTGAATGGCGAAGACACAAGCCTCACGCATGCGCTGCTTTGCGTGCATAGCCGGATTGCTCACTTTTACTTCCAACTCAATCTCATTCCCTTCCGCACGAATAATTTTCACCAAATTCAAAGTCACAATGTCCTTCTTTAAATCTGGTTCTTGTACGTTCGCTAACGCCTCTAATATTGCTGCTTTTGAAACACTCATGGTATTATTTTTTCGGCATTCTTGCCTGAATGTATTTAATCTTTCTTCCTTCCTTCAACCACATTTGCTCATAAAATGTTCTAATCTCTAAAACATCTTTCAACTTCTCGTCTATCGTTTCTAAAAATCCCGATTCGTAGATATTGTCGTCATGTAAGAGTATCTCTGCTCCCATCAAAGGAATTTCGCGCAAGGCACGCTCATAGAGCGCTGGATTGTCGTGCTTAATATGAACGATGCCTTCTGACTTCAACATGCGTTCATAGCGCTTCATATAAAAGCCAGAGGTAATTCTTCTGTTTCCATCGTGATCATTCGGCATCGGATCTGAAAACGTAAGCCAGATTTCGTCCAATTCATTGTCATCGAAGAACGCATCAATGAATTCAATTCGTGCTCGCAGAAAAGCCACGTTCGTCAATCCCATTTCAAGAGAATCTTTTGCGCCTTTATGAAAACGATGTCCTTTAACGTCGATCCCTAAATAATTCTTATCTAAATTTCTTTGCGCTTGACCAACCGCGTACTCCCCTTTTCCACAGCCCAATTCAACAACAAGCGGGTTGCTATTCTTGAAGAATTCTTCGCGCCACAATCCTTTCATGAACGTTGCATTTTCGCGAATGATTGGCATTAAGTTCGGCTCGAACACATGCGGAAACGTCTTATTCTCGGCCCACCGTTTTAACTTATCCTTCGCCATATTAATTCGCTGTAAACACCTTACGCCATGCTTCTGGAATGGCTTGCGGACGTTTGTCTTTGTGATTGAAACAAACTAAAACCGATTTACCTGTTGCACACAAACGTTCTCCAACAACAACTCTGTAACATACCGTGAAACTCTTATTCCCGGCATGCTCAACCCACAACCGAATGTTCATTCGGTCATTTAAGAAAACAGGATAGATGTAATCTATTTCATTTCGAGCCACAATAACTCCATCTTCATTCCAATTCCAAATACGCGCTACACGCTGGCTGAAATAAGCCATACGTGCTTGCTCGAAATAACTGAAATAAACAGCATTGTTAACATGCCCCATGGCATCTATATCGGCGAAACGAATTTCAACAGACGTCTCGAAAATCTCTTTACCTTCGGGCTCTTCCATAAACTAATTTTTAGAGCACAAAGATAATTCCGCTGAAAGCTCTATTTCGAAAAAACTTGATAACCATAAGGAGCTAATGCCCTTTGACTTTTTGAATACAGCGAAAACGTCTCACTGTTAAAAATACTTCTGAAATCTCCATCAGGAATCTCATCTGTAAAATTGAACACTTGAGGTTTATCTGAGAAATTCAATAGAACAACCACCTGTCGGTCACCGTTCGTGCGCGAGTAGGCGTAAAGCACGTCATCATTAGACGTTCTCAATTTTCTAAAACTTCCACCAAACTCGCCATTCCACAACGCCGGATTCTCATGGTGCACAGCAAGCAATCGCTTGTAGAAATCACTGTTTACATAGTTATTGAAGTATGCAGTGTCTTTGTCGAAAAATCTCAAACGTTTTGCGTTTCCTCTCGCATCTACTTCACCTCCTTCTTGGGAAGTGTATATCAAGGGCATTCCCTGAAGAGTAAACGAAAGGACGTCGAACAACTTACGCTTCACTCCGTAACGTTCGCCTCCTGTTCCGTTCCACGTATTCTCATCGTGATTGGTTGTGAAGCCCATACGATAAGCACTCTTTTGGAAAGCTGTATCTGACTTCGCCATATACTCATCGAAAGCAGAAAGCGACTTTTCACCTTTGGCCACAGCGTTCATAATGCCCATTAATTCCCAACTGTAAGACATATCGAACGCCTTAAGGTGATGATCTTTCTGCTCCGCTTCCGCTAACATAAAGACTGGTTTTATCGCATCTAGCGCTGCACGAGCATCATTCCAGAAATCTGTTGGCACATTCATAGCCACATCACAACGATAACCATCTATATTACACTCTCTTACCCAATATTCCATGGCACGAATCATTTCTTTGCGCAATTCCTGATTATCAAAATTCAGATCCGCAACATCCGACCAATCAGGAACTGGAGGAACAATATTCCCATTCGCATCATGCGTATACCAATCAGGGTGCTGTGTAACCCATGGGTGATCCCATGCGGTGTGATTTGCAACCCAATCAAGAATAACATACATTCCCAACTCATGCGCTTTGTTTACCAAGCGTTTGAAATCTTCGGTAGTTCCGAATTCAGGATTTACGCCAGTATAATTCTTTACACTGTAATAACTACCCAAACTTCCTTTTCTATTCAACTCACCGATTGGGTTAATTGGCATAAGCCATAGAATATCGACACCCAAGGAGTCAATGCGCGGAAGATCTTTTTCTAATGCCGCAAACGTTCCGGCAGCTGTGTGCTGACGAACATTTACCTCATAAATTGAAGCGTTTTTAGACCAGCTCGGATGTCTAACCACTTTTGTCTCAGAATAGCCAATCTGTTTGGCCTCTGATGTGTAATCTTGATTTCTTGACACTCCGCAACTTGACAATGCAATTGCGATTAGAATGAATACATTATTTTTCATAAGGAAGGATATACTTAGTGTCAAATATACACGAAGCTCATTTATACTTTACGAGGAATTTTCCACAATCGAATAGAACCATCATCACTGGCAGAAAGAAGAAGCCCGTTCTTCAGAAAATGCAGCGCATTCACACTTCTATTGTGTGAACCTCCATAAAGGAAATCCAAGGTTTCCGCATCCCAAACTTTAATTTCTTTATCACGACTCCCCGTAGCAAAAACGTGTCGTTTCGGATGAAAAACTATCGCATATACATTACCCTTGTGCGCTGTGAAGTTGATTGCAAGATCATAATTATTCTTTGTATTCCACAAGTGAATCTCGCCGTCTCTTCCTCCTGTAAGAAGAATACTTTTCTTTGGATGATAGGCGCAAGAAGCAACCCCTATATCATTAACTTTAATCTTTTCTATCGAATTAAAAAAAACAGGGTCTACGACTTCCATTTGACCGTTGGAAAAAGGAAAAGCCAACTCGGGCTTCTGGGTATTGACCGCAAATCGACGAATCTTTGAATCAGAAAGCGGAATTGTTCGCGAATAACTCGCATCGGCTCTTTTCCATTCAATTACATTACCATCACCACCAACACTCAAAATCCTATCCTCTAAAATTTTAATATCGAATACTCCTCCCGGATGAACCTTGTAATTCTTGATTTCTCTTTTGTTTTGAATATCAACCACACTTAACGTGCTCTGCTGACACCCAATCCACAAAAAGCCTGTCAATTCATCGTAAAGCAACGAAAATACTGCTCCATTTGTTTTAATCTGAATCTCTGAAGAAACGCCATATTCAGTATTCCACTCGGAAACCAAACCATTCGCTGAAGCTGTAAAAAAGGAATCTGCATGCGTTCCATCTGCAATAGCATACAGTGGTGTTTTCATATCACCGAAAGAATCGAGCAACTCCAATTTCATTCTGCAAAAGTAAATTAAAAAAGAGGCCGAAGCCTCTTTTTAAAATTAGTCAAAAGTGTATTGAATCAATATCCTTGACGGAAACCACCTTCTCTGCGGTTAGAGGTACGTGGACGGTCTTCAGCTTCTTTAACATTGATCTTGCGACCTTTCATTTCAGCTTGGTCTAAAGCGTCAATTGCATTGCGCGCTTCAGCGTCATCTGACATTTCAACAAAACCGAAACCGCGTGAACGACCGGTATCACGGTCAGTAATCACTTTAGCAGAAGCTACTTCACCATATTGAGCGAAGATTGCTTGGAGCTCATCGCTCGTTAGACTGTAATTCAGTCCAGAAACAAAAATGTTCATAAAAAAAATAAAAAATTAATTTATGCTTACCCTTCATGTAGTTGATTCCTTCAAGAAGACCTCAAATCTAAATTCGGAATAAGCTTTAACAAAGATAGACGAATTTTTCACACTTGCAAGAAAAACAACATTTTTCTTAAGTTAAGAAATCTATTTCAATTTCGTATCCGGCGTGCGACCGAACATTAAAGACCTGTTGGTTATCTAAAATTAAGTACTGCCCTACTATTCCCTTCAACATACCTTCATATACGCTTTCTTGAGCAAGTTTCCATGTCTTTGGATTTACAGGTCTGTCTTCACAAGGAAACTGAATGTTCCAAACTTTGTCTTCGTCATCGATAAAGTCCTGAAATGCCTCAGGAATCTCAAATAACAGGTTCTCTTTCACCGCAAGCAAATCTGAATTGTCGCCGAATGCTGGCTGAAGCATTCCTTTCCAATTTGATTTATCTGAGACATGCTCTTTCAACAACACTTCAAATTCTCCAGCCAACTGCCTGTAGGGTACACGGGCGAAAACCAGGCCTCGACGTGCGCCTTGATCTATCCATCTTGAGAGTAAATTGCGCTCAGAAGTAACACCCACTTTAACACCTGAAGTATAGGATAGATATACAATATGTGGTATGAGGTGATTTGCTTGCTCCCATTCCATATCTCCCCGTAATGCAATACCTTCATGGGCTTTACACAGCTCGGGGTGAATAATACAAGGAGATGCACTTGACGAATCTTGAAATCCATTCCAACACAAGCCTTCACCGAATGTTTTGTTCAGCTTTTCGCCATGAAGAATACACCGAATATCGCCTGTCGCACTCAAACGAATTTTCCTGCCCACACACTCGTTCAGATTTAATTCTCCCATTACCTCCAAATTATTGTAAAGAGGAAGGGTGTACAGTGCTTCTCCATTTTCGGACAATGTCGTCCGCATCTTTCTTAAATGAGTCTTCATAATTTTGAAACAAAGTAAAAGAATACTATATTCGTTTGAACAAATTCTTTCATTATGAAGAAACAATTACTCTCTCTTTTAGCATTTGGAGCTATTTTTTCAGCTACTGCACAAACTATTTTGTTTGAAGATAATTTCGATTCATACACACCCGGAAGCGGCGTTGTTGCTCAAAATGTATCGTGGGCTTATTGGAGCGCAGGAACGCCATCTGATGCAGTTGTGAGTTCTGACTTTTCAAGCAGCGGCTCTAACAGTGTCAATGTTGTGGGAACGAGCAACGATTTGGTTTTACCAATTGGCCCCTTCACTTCCGGCAAATATGACATTAAGTTCAAAATGTATCTTCCGGCTGGTGCTGGCGGATATTTCAATACACTCCACACCTGGTCTGGCAATTCAACTGCATACCAATGGGCATGCGATGTTTTCTTTGATGGAAATGGTGTTGCTACATGGACAACAGGCGGAGCTCAAGGAGGTGCTGTAACCGTTGGGACTGACACTTGGTTCGATGTTCAGGTTACTGCAGATATGGACAGCGATATCGGTCGAATTTATTTAAATGGTGTTGTGGCCACTGAATGGCAGTGGAGCTTAAACAACGCAAATGGAAACGCGGGGGCCAATACGCTTGCGGCCCTTAATTTTTATGGGACCAATGCATCGAACACCAATGGCAACTATTACATCGATGATGTTCAAGTTATTGAATCGACCGGTGTATCTGTGAAACCTGTAACTCCAGAGAAAATTTCAAAAGTTTCAATTTATCCAAATCCTACCCACTCAAATTTCAACATTGAAATACCGGAAAGCTTTGTTGGTGGCGAAATAAGTATAATTGATTTAACCGGAAAGATTGTGATCAAGGATCGCCTGACTCAGAGTGCCGTAAAACATTTCGATGCTTCGAACTTAAACGATGGCATTTACTTAATTCGCATGAGCAATGGGGCAATTCAATTTACTGAGAGATTGATTAAGAAATAAGAATGTTTTTTTTCTTGAAAGGAGCCAATGAAATGGCTCCTTTTTTATTTTTGGACCAATAGTTGAAAAGTAGATTTAACAACGGTATTCTTTACTGAAAGAATTCAATTGAGAAAAGCAACGTATACCTAACTTTGAAAGTCTATTAGAGAGTTATGAAATTTATGAAAGCGAAAACTTTATTCTTCTTGCTTATTTTCTTAAGCGTGTTTGCAACAGCACAAAACAAAAAAGCAAATCTCCCTTATTCCATCAAAGGGAAAATTGAGGGACTTCAAAACGCAGACATCTATCTCGCCAATTATTACGGCAACAAATTGTACTACAACGACACTTGTCATGTAGACGCTAAAGGGAATTACGAGTTTGCCGGAAAACCTTTCAATGAATGTGGCAAATATGCGCTTGTCATGCCGGGGCCAAAATATTTCGACTTCATTGCCTCTGACGAGCAAATCATTTTGAACTGCTCAGCAGATGCGGATTTAAGTAAGATTGAAGTCGTTCAATCTAAAGAGAATAAACTCTTTTTCGATTATATCAGATACATCAATGGCAAAAGAAACGTTCGAATTCCTATTGACAACTGCATTAACGACTCGCTAAAATCTGAGGCAGATAAGAAGCCTTGTATTGAAGAACTTACCAAGTTGAATAACGAGGTAATAAACTATCAGAAAGAACTTGTAAAAAACAATCCTACTTCACTATTTGCGAAATACTTGCGCATGGGAATGGAAGAAGAAATTCCTGCAGCTCCGGAGAACATTGCCGATGACAAAAAACAAGAATGGCAGTACTACTGGTACCGTCATCACTATTGGGATCGTTGCGACTTGAAAGATCCGCGTATGGTTCGCGACGGAGCCTTTCACAAACTTGTTGAGGATTTTATTACAAAGACACTTCCGCAAATACCAGATACCGTTTGCGCTGAAGTTCAAAAAATAATAAGCGCCACCGCCGGTAACGAAGAGTCTTTTAAATACATCACTCACTTCGCAACATATACCGGAGAGACTTCGAAGATCATGTGTATGGACGAACTATTCGTATTCATGATTGACAATTACTATTCAAAAGGAATGTGCACTTGGGTAAAAGAAGATAAGTTGAAAGAGATGAAAGAAGCTGCAGATAAGAAGCGTGACTGTCGTTGCGGTGAAAAAGCTCCAGACATTATTCTACCTGACACTTCTGAAAAGAATTGGGTATCTATGCACAAATCGCGCGGGGAATATACACTCATGGTTGTATGGGAAAGCACATGCGGACATTGCAAAAAAGAGGTTCCTCTTCTACTCGACTTGTACCACAAATACAAAGACAGAGGATTCGTGGTTTATGCAATCGGCAACGACTACGAGAATAACAAATGGGTTGATTTCATTAACGAGTATAAGCTGGATTGGATTAACGTAAGCGACACTCCTGAAATCATGAAACAAGAAAAAGCAACCGAACTAATCTATAGCGGTGTTACGACATTGAAGAGTTTGAATTACCGCACAACTTGGGACGTGACAAGCACTCCTAAAGTTTTCTTAATGGACAAGGACATGAAGATTATTGCGAAGTCTCTGGGCGCAGAACAACTCGACCAACTTCTAGAGAATTTATACAAAGGCGAAAAAGTTGAGACGAATAAGTTTCAAGAAACCGAATACGAAGACGTTAACGCGCAACCAAAGAAATAATCTCTGCGGAAACATCTGCCCTCTGAACGTCGAATTGACGCACATGCGGCTTGTTTCTATACCAAGTCATTTGACGCTTTGCGTAATTTCTTGTGTTCTTCTTAATCTCAACAATAGCCTCATCCTTTGAACAAGAACCTTCGATATAGTTAAAAATCTCTTTGTATCCCACTGTGTTTAAAGCCTGAAGATGTTTTTTTGACTGAAGTCCTTCCACCTCCTCAAACAATCCTTCTTCAACCATTTTATCTACTCGCTTGTTTATTCGGTCATAAACCCATTTACGTTCTCCTGTGAGAAACACATGAATTATTTCCGCATCAATCGCATCACTGGAATTTGTGCGCAATTCAGAAAATGTCTTACCTGTGATTTGAATGACTTCCAACGCACGAATAACGCGATGTGCGTTTTCTAAATCAACACTTGCCGCAAAATCGTAATCTTTAACTTTAAGTTCTTCAACCAAAACTAAAAGACCTTCTTCTTCACATCTTTGATTCAGTGCATTTCTGATTTCCTTATCTCCCGGTAATTCATCGAGTCCGTATAACAAGGCGTCCATATAAAGCATACTTCCACCAACAACAACTACAACTTCATTCGATTGAAACAACTCTTGAATTTTGGCCCTTGCATTGCGAGAAAACATACCCGCGGTATACTCTTCCTCTATTGATAAAAAAGAAATGAAATGATGTCGTGCAGCATTCAACTCTTCCATTGAAGGACGAGCAACGCCTATGGACATTTCCTTGTAAAACTGACGTGAGTCGCAGGATATAATTTCCGTTTGAAAATGATTGGCTAATGATATGGCTAAAGCTGTTTTACCCACACCCGTAGGTCCTGAAATAGCTATGACCGTTTTCATTGATGATTAAATCAATCCTCTTCCAACCTTTTTGATCTTCCCTTCTTCAACCATTTTCGGCATAATGGTATCCAATACACCGTTGATAAATGTTGCAGACTTTGGCGTGCTGTAAAATTTCGCCAATTCAATGTATTCGTTCATGGTCACTTTCGTTGGAATGCTTTCAAAATAGATTGCTTCAGCGATAGCCATTTTCAACAACACTAAATCCATGATTGCAATACGATCGGTTTCCCAGTTTGGTGTAACGAGAGATACACGTTCTTTTGTATCTGCACCCGTTGCAAGTGTCTTGCGGAACAACTGTCTGCAAAACTCTTCCTCCTCGTCTCCTTCCTTCCACAAAGGAAGAAATTCAATGTCGGTATCTGTTTCTTTAATTGACTTCAACGAACGCAGAACCATACTTGCAGTAAGGTCTAAATCGTCGTTCCAAAAAATACCTTGATCCTCAAGATAATCATGCATTAACTCGAAGTTCACCAAGTGACGTTTGAACAACTTCACCACGATCTCTTTGTCATGCTCAAAGCCGCGCTCTTCGCTTGCCATGTATGCTTGGTATTCTTCGCAATCCTGAATATCCTTGAACATCTGCTTCAACAAATCACGATTTTCAGTCCATTTCAGGTGGTTCTCCTTCATGGCTTTTTCCAACGATTTGCTGTGAGACAAAATGCGCAATACGGCGTTCGCCGCGAACTTCGTGTTTGGATGCAGATCTTCGTGGCTTGGAAGTTTCTTGTTCATTCCTGCTTCAATTTTCTCAATTGAAAGCGAATGCATTTCCACCATTAACTGAATGAAGGCTACATACAAATCTCTAAAACGATTCACGCTTTCAAAAAGCATTTTCTCGTATGAGGCCGCATTTGGCTCTTCGTCATTGTAATAGGCAAATAATACCTGTAAAACTTTAATTCGTATGTGTCTTCTGTTTAGCATAATTCTCTCCCCTCTAATCAATATCTAGTTTTAATATTCGCAATCGATTGAATGCGTTGCTCTGCCATTTGATTTGCCGCCAAATAAGTAGGAATACCCCTTTCTTTCGAAGCTGAATAAATCTTAAGTGTTGTGTCGTAAATCTGCTCTGCTTGTGCAAGAGACGCTTGACGGTTATACCCTACGATTTCCCAATAGCAATTAATGATTCCACCTGCGTTAACTAAATAATCGGGAGCATAAAGAATTCCTTTGTCTAAAACGCGCTGACCGTCTTCCGCTTCAACTGCTAACTGGTTGTTTGCTGCACCGCAAATAATTCCGCAAGACAATTGCTCCAGTGTTTCTTTGTTCACGGTTGCTCCGAGTGCGCAAGGGCTATAGATATCCATAGGAGTGGTGTAAACTTCAGAAGGAAGAATGGCCTTAACACCATACTTTTTCACAACATCGTTTACTCTGTCTTCGTAGATATCAGTAATAATAACGTGAGCGTTTTCCTTCACTAAATACTCAACAAGGTATTCTCCTACGTGTCCAACACCTTGAACCACGATGGTCTTTCCAGCAAGCGAATCGCTTCCCGTTTGTTCCTTCACACTGGCCTTCATTCCCATGTACACACCGTAAGCAGTAACAGGACTTGGATCTCCCCCACCGCCCATATAATCTGGCAATCCAACAACGTGATCAGTTTCCATCTTCACGTATTCCATGTCTCGTGTTCCAATACCCACATCTTCTGCGGTAATGTATCTTCCACCTAAACCGTCTACGAATTTTCCGAAGCTGCGCATAAGCGCTTCGTTTTTATCTTTTTTGGAATCTGCAATAATCACAGCTTTACCCCCACCGATATTCAATCCGGCAAGTGCGCTTTTATAGGTCATACCGCGAGAAAGACGCAGAACATCGGTCAATGCATCGCCCTCAGAGGCATACATCCACATGCGCGTTCCGCCCACTGCAGGTCCTAATGTTGTATTGTGAATTGCTACGATGGCTTTTAATCCGGTTGCATTGTCTTGACAAAAGACCACTTGTTCGTGGTTATGCAACGCCATTCGATCGGTAACCGCAGACATTTCTGCAGAGCTGTTGTGTTGAGTCATAAAATATGATTTCCTATGGAAAGATAAACTTTCGGCCGCGAATTTAGCGCTTAAGTAGCGAAGTTCCGATTTTATTGAAGAATTTCGTCTATCGCAACTGCCATTCTGCGGTCTCTTTCTGTAACCACATCGCCTGCATCATGCGTACTTAGTTCAATGCGAACATAATTATACACATTGAACCAAGCTGGGTGATGACCGCTTTTCTCGGCAAGGAATGCCACGCGTGTGAGAAAAGTAAAGGCCTCTTGAAAGTCTTTGAAACGAAATTCTCTAACGAGTTTGTTGTCCAATTCGCGCCACATAGTGCAATAATTTTCCCAAATGTACACTTTTCTTCGAACCATTCACATTCAACATTGAATAATTGATTTCAATTCCAATAGGATATCGGTAAATTTTCATCAAATTTGAATCATGGTAAACGGACAATGTCTTCTTTCATATATACCCATGCGTGCAGAAGCTTCTGATCGAAGTGAGCAAGTTAGTCAGCTTATTTTTGGTGAGGCCTATGTGGTTTTGGAAGAAAATGAAAAGTGGTACTTCATTGAAACAAGCTTTGACCAGTACCGCGGTTGGATTGATAAAAAGCAATTCTCTCCGCAGGTTTTCGAAGTTGACACTCATCGTGTTTTTTCTTTTCCAAGTGTTCTACATGCCTTCGAGAACAGACACATTCTTATGCCGCTGGGCGCTTTTGTCCCTGAAGATTTTCAGAGTCAATTGTTGTCCCTCAATGAAGCGCTTGCTTTATTCAAAACTTACATTGGAGTCCCTTATGTTTGGGGCGGAAAGACCAATTTCGGATATGACTGTTCAGGATTTACGCAATCCTTTTTTAAAACGCTGGGTTACTCCCTCAAACGAGACGCATATCAGCAAGCCGCTGAAGGAACAGATGTTACGCTTCTTTCTGAAGCGAAAACAGGAGATCTTGCTTTCTTTGACAATGCAGACGGGAAAATTACTCATGTTGGAATAGTTCTGGAGAGCAATGAAAATTTCGAAATATTACACGCATCAGGAGAACTTCGAATTGATATTCTAGACCACCAAGGTATCAATAAAAAAAGCGAAGGTTATTCGCATAACCTTCGCCTCATTCGTAGAATACTTTAACTCTTATTTCGCGCTAAGCGCATCTTCAATTAATTTAACCACGTGTGCTCTGTGTGCTTTAGTCAAAGCACTCCCCGCAACATTACCCACCTCCATTTTCTGAATGCGTTTTAATTCAGATAAAGCTACTCCTTGAGAAACGTAATCATATTTATTTTTCAAATCAAGCATATCAATGAGTCTATGTGTGTACTCAATTTGAAGGTTTTGACGCACCGTATTCACTTCACCCTTCAAATCAGATTCAAAAATAGCTTGTGTTAAATCGTACATCACTTCGTCAATGGAGTATGTATTTCCATACATGTAGCTATCAATGATTCTTTGATGAACACGCGGATGCATCAAGTGATTCAGACATTCCGATTGCATATCTAAAATACGATCGTGAATTTTCGGATCATCACTTTTCGAATATTGACTAAAGCCTCTTCTTTGATCCAACAAGTAATTGAAAGTTGGAATAGCCTCGCTCCAAACATCGCCTGCAAATGCATATTTCGCCAAAGCCTTCATGGCTTCTTTTTGTTTCACTTCTGAAACTGGCTCAAGCGGCTTCACTGAAGAACCTTGTCCGGCGTATGCTCTGTCGTAATGCACACCACCAATCTGACGAGTCATTACACTTGTTTGAGTGCCATACTCTTTCGTTGCAATTAAAAACGACTGAAGCAACTCAGCATAACTTTCATTCGAAGTAATCAAATGTTCTTTCAGTTTAGGCAGAACAACTTTAACCAACTCGCAACGCTCTGCGCCATATGCAACAGGGTCACTCGAAAGATCGAAAATATTTACGTCAGGATCAATTCCTCTTCCGGGCGTGCGCATGTCATCTCCATCGTTTCCGTATGCCAATTGATGCTCGATGCTTCTGGCTGTTATCTTATCTAAACGTTCTTTCTCCTTTTGCTCATCAGATAGCGCCTGACTATATCCGTACTCAATCACCCACTTGTCATAAGGTCCAACTTTCACATCGCAATACAAAGCTTGTTCCTTTGGGTTCAACTGATAATTGAAAGCTGGATACTCCATCACAGAATTCGCCAAACCTTCCTTATTTATCTTTTCTACATTCTTGATATCTGCAACAGACTGAAGCGTGCTTGCGCGCATGTTGTGCGTTAGACCAAGGGTGTGTCCTACTTCATGCAGAACCAAGCGATACAACATCTGACGAACAATTTCTTGTTTCTCCAAATCGCTTGCTCCTAATACGTTTGCAGCACTGGTTCCGAAAATCAATTGTTCGTTGCTCATTGCAGCAGCGTTACACAAGAAAGGATTACGAGCTCCTTTTTCCTTCATTAACTGCTCTTGCTCTGCAGTTAATGAACTTCCTAGGCGGAAAGTGCGGTCTGCATAAACGCGATTGGTTAAAGCAACCCATTCCAACATAATGTCCGCTCCTAGAATCTCTCCAGTACGCGGATTCACGAAGCTTGGACCATAACCTCCAAATGGCGGCGCTGGAGTAGATGTCCAACGCAAAACGTTGTAACGAATGTCTCCTGCATCCCAAGTTGCATCATCGGGTTGTTGCAAGCACACAACGGCATTCTTGAATCCTGCAGCTTCAAAAGCCACATTCCAACGCTCTACAGCCTCTTTAATTAATGGACGAAACTCAACTGGCGTGGTGTTTTCCATCCAGAATGTGATTGGTTGAATGGGCTCACTCAAACTCTCATTTGGATTTTTCTTTTCCAAATTCCAACGGTGAATCACATCTCTCCATGGCGTTGCAGAAGCAACAGTCATATCGTTAACCTGTGTGGTGAAATATCCAATACGTGGATCATCGAAACGCGGTTTGAAGTTATTTTGCGGAACAGACAAGAATGAGTGCTGGTATTGAACGGTCACGTTTCTTCCATCTGCCACAGCATCTCCACCTATATTGGGAGAACTCGTTTCGTACACATAAGACACAACAATTTCAGAATTCTCTTTGTATGTGCGAATTGAGTTCACCTTGGACTTTTCCTTACTCAGACTTCCCAAAGGTGCATCTCCACCGCGTTGTGCAGGCATCTTTACCAATTGCATTTTCTCTGACAACAACAAGGCGTCACCATCGATAAGCATCTTGTTTCCATCTAGGCTCGTAGCTTCAATTTTTTCGGAGGCTAAAACTGGATTGTTAATGTTCGAGAAAGAAGACTTGCTAATTGCGTTCGATGGGTCGTAATAATAGTTGGTGTTCGGTTGCACTATTTCTAAGCGCTCATAATTCTTTTTGAAAACAATTATCTTAGAATCTCCAAATGCTCCCTTGTGATAGCCTGTTTCTACCGGTGCATTTTCTATATAATTGAAATAAATAAACTCTTGATTCAATTGAGTCTTTTGAATTTCAATAAATGTTTTTCCCGTAACTGTATCGGTGTAAAAGGTAAGAAGGCCTTCTTTCTTCCTACACTTCTTAACAAGATCGCCAAACTTATCGTCTGGCTTTTTTTCTTCTTTCTTCACCGGCTCCTTTTTCTTTTTAGCGGAAACAACCGTTCCATAAGCCGGAAATACCAACACTCCGGAAAGGGCAATGGCAAGTAATGCAAGATGCTTTTTCATTTTCAAAATTTAGATAGGCGAATATAAATCAGGTTACGTTAAAAATAACTTACCTTCGCAGCGGTAATTAATTAACCCTTTAAATGGAATCCTCCCCGTGCAGTTCGAACTTACAAAAGAGTTGTTGGCAGACCTCCGCAAATGGATAGGCGAAGGGAAGGATAGTGCTGTACACGAATTTACCAAAGATCTTCATCCTGCTGATATAGCTGAAATCATAGATGAGCTTCCTTCAGACGAAGGAATTTACCTATACAGAATTCTCGACGAAGAGCGCGCCGCAGAGGTAATGCTTGAACTAGACGAGGATATTCAAGAAGCCGTTTTATCAAAACTAACAAGTCGTGAAATTGCCGAGGAGTTAATTGAAAATATCGACTCTGACGATGCAGCAGACGTTCTTGCGGGTTTAAGTGAAGAAAAGCAAGAAGAGGTAATTGCTCTTCTTGAAGATGAAGAGCAAGCCAGCGACATCATGGATCTGATGACCTATGCCGAAGGAACCGCTGGGGCGTTAATGGCTGTTGAGATGGTAACTGTGCACGAGCACTGGACAGTGGCTCAGGCCATTCGTGAAATGAGAAAACAAGCAGAATACATTGATAACATTTATTCTATCTATGTGGTAGATGAAAACGATCATATGTTAGGCATTCTAAGCATGAAAGCACTCATCTTCGCCTCTGCGAGCATGCGCGCAACGCTCAAGGATCTCTACAAAGAATCAAAAGTGAGATCTGTTAACGTTGACACTCCTGTTGAGGAAGTCATGCGCATTATGAAGAAATATGACTTAGTAGTTCTTCCTGTCCTCGATGAAGAAAAAAAATTAGTCGGAAGAATTACCATTGATGACGTAGTTGACTTAATGCAAGAAGAGGCTAACCGCGATTATCAATTGGCGAGTGGTATCTCTGAGGACGTTGAATCGAGTGATAGTATATGGACCCTCACACGAGCAAGACTGCCTTGGCTTTTAATCGGAATGATTGGTGGGATGAGCGGAGCTTACATTATTGGTGTGTTCGATATTACCGAACACCCGGCTATGGCCGTATTTATGCCACTCATTGCCGCTACAGGAGGAAATGTAGGTGTTCAATCTGCAGCACTTGTGGTAAGAGCTCTGGCAAACCAGAGTGCTTTCGACGAAACCGTTTGGCAAAAATTGGTCAAAGAATTCGGCGTTGGATTACTCAATGCCTCCGTTTGTGGAGCACTCATTTTTTTAGCCAGCCAGTTATTCCATTTCGAACTTATTCTGAGTTTAACCGCTTCAATAGCTCTTTTCAGTGTTATCATATTCGCAAGTTTAAGTGGTACTTTTTTTCCGTTAATGCTCGACAAATTGAACATTGACCCAGCACTGGCTACTGGTCCATTCGTTACAACCGCGAATGACATTGTTGGATTGATAATCTATTTCAGTGTAGGGCATTATTTCCTTACTCATTTCGCATCATTACCGCACAGTCTATTTTAATGATTAGAAAAATACTATTCCTTGAAACAGTTCATCCTATTCTTTCAGAAAAACTAAGTGAAATAGGTTTCGAATGTGTATTTAATTATGCGATTTCCTACAAAGATCTTCTCAAAAATATTGGTGAATTCAACGGTATTGTTTTAAGAAGCCGAATTTCAATTGACGAAAATCTACTTCAAGCTGCCACTAACCTAGAATTCATTGCTCGGAGTGGATCAGGACTGGAAATTATTGATCTTGAAAGTTGTAAGCGACACAATGTTGCTGTTTTCTCCTCCCCAGAGGGTAATAGTGATGCTGTGGGCGAACATGTTATTGGAATGCTATTATCACTTTCTAATAATATTCATCACGCCAATGAAAGTGTTCACAAAAAAGAATGGTTGCGCGAGCAGCATCGAGGGTTTGAGATAAAAGGAAAAACAATCGCACTCATTGGATTTGGGCACATGGGAAAAAGTGTAGCTAAAAAGCTATGTGGATTCGAAGCTCACGTTATTGCATTTGACAAATACACCGAATGTTCATTCGGTTCTGACGCTTCCAGCGTTACACTCGAAGAAATATTCAATACAGCAGACATTGTAAGTTTGCATTTACCCCTTAGTGAAGAGACATTGGAGTATGCAAATGCAACATTCTTCAGCTCTTTCAAAAAACCGATTGTCTTCATTAATACGTCGCGCGGAGGCCACTTGAATGCAACTGACCTCATGAAAGCCATTGATTTAGGCATAGTAACTCACGCCGCACTTGACGTACTGCCATTCGAAAAATCTTCCTTGGAAGGATTGAATGAAAATATTCTATTTGAAAAACTTCTCTCTTATCCAAATGTGTTACTGACTCCGCATATAGCAGGTTGGACAAAGGAGAGCTACTACAAGCTATCCTACGTTCTTTATGAAAAAATAAAGGCGTTTTACGCCCTTTGAATTACCTCTTCAAGCAACGTAAGCGTTCTTTATCCCAAGCCGCCTTCGATTCTTTCGAAAAGGCCTTATCAAATTCAATTTTCTTTGTTTTACTGCTGTATATGCATCGAGCGTATGGGGCTGACTGCAATTCAGAACTGAAACCTTCTACGGCTAACTCCATTGAAACTTGAAGTTCAAGAACAAAACCGACCTTCCAGTCTTTGTCAGGAATATTATCTGTAACCACTTCCAACTTCTTAGTCAAGTAACCATCTTTCCCAAACGAAATATAATAAATTGCATCAGGTCTTAAAAAAAACTCAAAATTCCCTCTGTCACTGAACGTATCAAAGGTCACCGACTTCGGCTCGGTTCCTATTACTTCAACAGTAATCTGAGTTGGTAATTCTGCATCAGTATCATTGGCTATGGTAACTCCATTTACATAGACTAACCTATCGTTCTTCTTTTCAGCCGCTAACCAATCAGGCAAGCTCTTCTTTTGAGAAAAGGCTTGAAAAGTGGCTGTCTGTGATAGAATTAATAAAATAAAAAATACTCTTGACATTCCGATATTGTTTTTTTATAAAGATAGGCAATTCAATTCAAGCTAGGCACTTCTGCGATTTCTAAAATTAGCATATCCTCGAATTGCAAACGTGAGAATAACTCCAATTCCAAGAATACCAAGAACTCCCCATACCCAACTTAACTCGTCTTTTCGGACCACTAAAAAGACTACCGCAATTAAGATAAGAGTGCTCACTTCATTAAGCATACGCATGTGATAGGCTTTGTATGTCTTGAGGTTTTCATATAGGTTCTTGAAAATACGTTGACCCAGAATTTGATACGCAAAGAGACAAACAACAAAAAAGAGTTTCAACAGCATCCATGGTTGCGAGAGGTAGCCCGGATTGAAATACAACAACCAAACTCCCCAAATGAGCGTCAATATTGCACTTGGCCATGTTATGATATACCAGAGACGCCACTCCATGATTTTGTATTGCTTAATCAATATTTCGCGCTCCAACTCGTCTTTCTTTTCTTGAGCTTCTGCGTGATAAACGAACAATCTAAAGATATAGAACAGCCCTGCGAACCATGTAACAACAAAAATGATATGAAGCGCCTTAATGGTATCCATTACACAAACAAGGCTTTGAGTTCAGTTGCCTCTTCGGGCTTCATTTTTCCTGCTAAAATCAATCGAAGTTGTCTTCTTCTTAATGCGCCTTCGAAGCGATTCTTTTCTTCTTGTGTTTCTGGAAGTAATTCAGGCACATGGATCGGGCTTCCCATTTGATCAACTGCGACGAACGTGTATATTGCCTCGTTGCACTTAATCATTTCACCAGTTGTATGATGTTCAACATAAATATCCATGAATACTTCCATGGAAGTGGCGAAACTTCTTGAAACTTTTGCTTCAATAACAACAATGTCTCCCAACTTTATGGGGTGTTGAAAAGACACATTATTAACCGCGGCTGTTACAACTACACGCTTGCAAAGACGATGCGCAGAAATGGCAGAAGCAACGTCTAACCAATTCAACAACTGTCCACCCATAAGGTTTCCAAGCGTATTCGTATTTTCAGGAAGAACGATGTGTGTTGTAATCGTTAATGTTTCCTTCGCTAATACCTGTTTCATTCCCATTTGTTTTTCATTTTATTAAAAGCCTCTTCCACATGTTTGACTTGAATAACATCTATGCATTTGTTGTGCATTCCATACTTGCAATGATTCCCTAATTTCGAACAAGGCCTCCCCTTCCTTTTCGCTTGCAAGTATGCCGTATGCATATGCTCTCCAACCTCTGGTTTCGGTCTGTATACGCCCATTCCTAGATCAGGGGTTGTGCATCCCCACAGTGCGATAATATCTTTTTTGAATGCAGCTGCAATATGCATCATTCCTGTATCTCCGCATACAA
This sequence comes from uncultured Chryseobacterium sp., assembly GCA_964511555.1. Lineage (GTDB taxonomy): Bacteria > Bacteroidota > Bacteroidia > Flavobacteriales_D > Sanyastnellaceae > CAIZGX01. The sequence goes on along the minus strand of CAZEFR010000007.1, from coordinate 1,596 downwards.
CCGCTCTTGCATTCTCAACTAGTCTTGCGCTCTCGTGTACACTGCATTTTCCAATTAAATCTAAATGCTTTGGAGAATGCTTCAAAGCGATAGAATCTTCCTTCCCTCCTATCCAAACAACTCGCTCTTCATGAAAACGTTCAGATAATTCCGTCCAATTTTCTTCACTCCAACGTTTGCCTTCATGTGCTCCACCCGTGGCAATAACAATAAATCCTTCCTGAATAAATTCATTTGGAAGTATATCCTGAATCGAACTTGTTGTTGAAGGAATGAAGTATTCCAATCCTTTACCGTCATTCGCAATCTTAAATGTTTTGAGTGTATCGATATAACGATCTACAATGTGCTTAATTGGACCTTTCCAAATACCAAGATTCACCTGAATCCATTTGCGAAAGTTCTGCTTATCGACATGAAAAGAAAGATTTCCTAATTTCTTACGAATACTTCGTGAACGCAAACTGTTTTGCAAATCGATAATGTAATCAAAGTTTTCTTCTTTCAATTCAGTTAAAACCTCCATCCCGCTTTTCTCGACGGCCCAAATTTTATTAACGAAAGGATTTGCTTCGTTAACAAATGCGAAACGCTTTTGAGTAAGCAAATGTACTTCCGCACCATGCGGGAGCTGTTCTTGCAAAATTCTATAGACGGGAGAAGTCAGCACAATATCTCCGATACTGCTGAACCGAATCACTAAAATTTTCGCCCTAGAATTCATTTCGGGTGCAAGATACATTCAAAAGGAACTCACTACTTTTGCGAAATGATAATTGATACGCACAGCCACGTTTATTTAGATGTTTTCAAGGAAGATTTAGCCGAAGTTGTTGAACGTGCAAAGTCCTTCGAAGTTAGAAAAGTTTTACTCCCGAATATAGACGAAGCCAGCATTGAACCAATGCTCGCATTATGCAATGACTATCCTGGCTTTTTCTACAGTATGATCGGCCTGCACCCGTGTGATGTGAATGACGATTATGAAGAAGTTCTGAGTCGAATGAAAGCACTTATACCTATTGTAAAGCCTGTTGGAATTGGTGAAACAGGAATTGATCTTCATTGGAAACAAGACAATCTTGCTATGCAGAAAAAGTCATTTACCGAGCAAATCAATTGGGCAAAGGAATTTGATTTACCACTGATCATTCACGCGCGCGAATCGTTTAAAGAAATTTTCGAGTGTCTCGATGAGCATGACAGTCCAGCATTGCGAGGCGTTTTTCATTGTTTTACGGGAAATGAGAATGAGATAAAAAAAATCTCTTCCTACCACAATTTCTATTTCGGAATCGGTGGAACTTCGACTTACAAAAAGAATCAAGATGGAAGTATAAAGAAAATTCCACTTGAAAAACTCGTTGTTGAAACCGACGCTCCATTTTTATCGCCTGTTCCCTATCGAGGAAAGCGAAACGAACCCGCTTTCATTGCGCATACCGTTGAATTCATCGCGAAATCCTTGGGTATGTCATTTGACGAGACTGCTGCGCTTACTACTGAAAACGCGATGCGTTTGTTTAGGCTCGATTAATTAAAACTGAAATTTTAAAACATAAAAAAAGCCCTCAAATGAGGGCTTTTGAAGTGGGA
>CAZEFR010000006.1:52177-83196 GCA_964511555.1 uncultured Chryseobacterium sp. | reverse complement strand
TCGAAGGAGAAAATAATCCAAGTAGTGGTATCTTTTTCAACGACCAAATCTTCGACGCCTATGTCTTTTCAAGCGAACTAATCACAAAAGCAAAAAAGTCAATCATTCTACTCGACAACTACATCGATGAAACCACACTGCTTCAACTTTCAAAAAGAAACAAAAAGATCCAATGCATTATTTACACGGAAAAATTAACTGCTCAACTTAAACTCGATTTAGAGAAACACAATGCGCAATATCCACGTATTGAAATCCGAATTCTAAAAAACGTTCATGACCGATTTCTTATTCTCGATGAAAAGGAACTTTATCATCTTGGCGCTTCGTTAAAGGACCTTGGGAAAAGGTGGTTTGCCTTCTCCAAAATGGATGGTCTTGTTAAAGAAATACTCAATCACCTTCGGTGATCAATTCTTCGAATCAATCGCTTTGCGATCAAACCTTCGGTGAAATAGCAACGCAGTTCCAATTATGAAATAGGAATTACGAAGTAGGAATAAAATCTTCGATTTTCCCATTACGAAGTTCCCATTACGAAGTAGGAATAAAATCTTCGATTTTCCCATTACGAAGTTCCTACTTCCTCACCGGCGTCCCTTCCAAGAACTTAACCATCTTCCCATTCTCATATATGCCGCGCTGCACAAGCTTGCCCGACTTCTTGTCGTATAGGGTGCATTCGCCGTGATAACGGTTGTTCTTGTAATGGGCATCTTCTTCCAAGGTGCCTTTTTCTGTGTAGATTTTACTGGGTCCGTTTAGTTCGCCATTCTCGTAGGTGCAATCGCGCCACAAACCTCCGAAGTCGTAGTAATACTTCCAACGTCCTGTGCGTTTCCCTTCTTTGAATTTTCCTTCACTAATAGGTCTGCCACTTTCATTATACAAAATGGAAGTGCCATTCAACTCGCCATTCTTGCCATAGGTAATTACACTCTCCAACTGCCCGCGCTCGGAATAATTCATCCACTTGCCCACCTTCTGATTGTCTTTCCAACTGCCGATGTACAAATACCTTCCGTTCTTCGGCTCATAGCCCGTCCACTTGCCATACATCTTTCCCGCTTTGAAACTTCCTTCATCTTTCACTTTTCCGTTCTCATACCAACTCATCCATTTGCCTTCTTCTTCACCCAATTTGTAATTTCCTTTCTGCAACAATCCTCCGTCTTCATACCAAGTGCTCCATTCTCCTTCCTTGTTGTCGGCTACGAAATTTCCTTCCTTCCATTTCTTTTCACTCGGATATTGATACACCCACTTTCCTTCCATTTTTCCATTCGAATATTTTCCCTTCGATTGCCAAACACCGTTATCGTGATAGAAAATCCAATCGCCATCTTGAAGGTCTTCAACGAAATTTCCTTCCATGTCTTTCACACCGTTTTCACGATACCATTCCCAATTTCCTGTCTTTTTTCCGTTGTCGAAATTTCCTTTTACATACAACTTCCCATTATCGAAATACTCTTCGTAAGGTCCTGTTACCAAGCCTTCCGCATAGGTTGTAGTTTTTCGAAGCTTTCCATTGCTGAAAAATTCGCTCCACTTTCCATCTTTAATTCCTTTCACATACTGTCCCGAAGTTTGAATGTTTCCTTTCGAGAAAAAGGCTTCGAAAATTCCATCCGGAACTCCGTTCGAGTAGGTAGTTCTACTCAATAATTTCTCATCTTCATTCACTTCCGGAAGCACACCTGTCCCGTTCGTTATCGTTTGATTTCCTTTGTTGTCGAAATACGAAACGAGAAAGACACCTGAGGTATCGTACTTCAATACACTGTTCAATTTTCCATTGTCGTAGTAAGCACTCCATTCGCCAGTTTTCTTCCCTTTGAAAAAATTTCCTTCTTGAATTTTGATTCCTTTCTCGTTGAAGGTGCGCTGCACGCTGTCTTCCAATCCGAATCGAAAATATCCCTCCACTTGTAATTTTCCATTCGTATGATAACGAAATACCTTTCCGTTGAAGTATCCGTTGCGGTAGGTGCTCTCTTCCTGAAGTGTTCCATCTTCGTAGTAAAATTTCCAGATACTGTCTTCCTTTCCAACCACATTGAATTTCCCAATGCTGCGAATTTTTCCATTCGGATAAAGGTCTTTGTATATTTTCTGTGCATTGCCGTTCAACGAAAACAGACATGCCAATACGAGTATAAAGATGGGCGCTAGGCGAAAGAGGGTCTTCTTCATGGTTCGAAAATAATGGGTCCCGACGAATGTAAAACACCAAAGAACCTGTTTTATTGAACATTGCAAGGCTTATATTTGAACATTAAACCTTTTGAGATGCGTTCGACTCTACTTTCTTTTTCAATTGCTTTACTCGCAGTTCTTGGTGCTTACTTTTTCATTCCTTCCGCTTCGAAATTAAAATTTTCAGGCAGTGTAATGGAAGAAGGACATGGCGTTAATTCTTCCAGCAGAAAATATTTTGAATACATGCGTAACCGCGATCCTGAAACAGGAATAGTTCCTGAAGGAATTTTCGAGCGTTGCGTGAACTTCGCGAATCGCCTGCCTCGCGTTGCAGATAGAAGTTACAATTGGACATCGAGAGGCCCCTACAATATTGGTGGAAGAACTCGCGCTTTCGCTGTTGATGTCTTGAACAGCAACCACCTGATAGCAGGTTCTGTAACCGGAGGAATGTGGAATTCCTTGAACAGAGGACAGTCTTGGGTGAAGACTACCTCACCTGAGCAATTGCAAAGCGTAAGCTGTATTACTCAAGATAAACGTCCGGGACATGAGAACACGTGGTACTACGGTTCGGGTGAAGAGTTTTACGGCGTGGTTTCAGGAACTTCATTCACCGCCTTGCTAAGTGGAGACGGTATGTGGAAGAGCACAGACAACGGAGAATCGTGGTTTCAGCTAACTTCAACCATGAGCGGAACTCCGCAAAACGTTCTTCAAAATGGAAGTTATGATTTTGTTTGGAACGTTATTACAGATCACACCAACCTGAACGAAGATGTGGTGTATGCGGCAGTATTCAACGGCGTAATTCGAAGCAACGACGGAGGAAACTCGTGGACGCAAGTGCTCGGATTCACATCAAGTCCTAGCGAGTTTGTAGATATTATGATGACTCCTAGCGGAGTCTTGTACGCCAGTTTCAGCGACAACAACACCAACGGCGGAGGTTTTTTCAGAAGCACAGACGGATTCAATTGGACGGAAATTTCCCCCGTGTTGCCGCAAATCGCAAATCTGAGAAGAACGGTGATGTGTGCGAATCCGCAAAACGAAAACGAAATTTATTTCTTGGGTGAAACCATTAACAACACGTTCTATCCAATAGATCACTTCTTCTACAAGTACACCTATCTTGGCGGAAATGGCAATGGGTTAGATGGAAGTTGGGAGAACCGATCGGCAAATCTTCCTTCCATTCCTTGTCAACTTTTTACAGGAATTAGCTACGATTTCGCCACGTTTAAAACGCAGTTCAGTTTCGATATGTGCATTGCCCATCATCCGACAATTCCAGATCTTGTGTTCATTGGAGGAACCAATCTTCATCGCAGCACCGATGCATTCGCAACTTCAACTTCAGTGGATTGGATAGGCGGATACCGTTGCAATGTGCCCGCACCGTGGGATTATGTATACGCAGAGCATCACCCGGATCAGCACCTCATGGCTTTCGATCCTGAAAATAACCTGGGAATGTACAGTTTGAACGACGGTGGCGTGCGCTATTCCGCAGACATTACTGCAGACAGTGTGGCATGGCAGTCTTTGAACAACGGTTATCTAACGTCACAATTTTATACGGTGGCACTTGAACCAGGCAACACGAACAGCCAGTTCCTCATGGGTGGAATGCAAGACAACGGAACGTGGTTAACGCATACCTCAGATGCAACATCACCTTGGAGAGAAATGCATGCAGATGATGGAGCGCATTGCGCCATTCCTTTCGGTGCAGACTTCGTGATTACAAGTTCGCAGAGTGGCCGCATCTTCAAAAAATCAATCGATGCAAACGGCAATCTTACAGGAACTGAGCGAATAGATGCCGAAAACGGCCCAGCTGCGTTGTTCATTAATCCTTTGCTTTTAGATCCGTGGACCAACAGACTTTTCATTGCTGGAAATAAAATGATTTGGTACCTCGATCGTGTTGATACTATATCTGTGACAGGAAACTATCCAACCGCGCGCAACACCGACGATTGGACCAACATACCTTCGAGTACCATAACTCTTACCCAAGGAAGCATTTCATGCCTAGATATGGCCTACACAGATAATAGCGTTTTGTATTATGGCACTACCGCCGGGAGACTGTTTAAGTTGACAGACCTATATGGAACACCCGTTAAAACAATTATTTCTTCATCGGTGTTTCCAACGAATTCCTACACGTCGGCGGTAAGCACCAACGACTTGAATGCAAACGAAGTCATGGTAAGTTTTTCCAACTTCAACAAGAAAAGTATTTTTCACTCAACCGATGCAGGCGCATCGTGGTTGAATGTAAGTGGAAACCTTGAGGAGAATGCAGATGGAACAGGAAACGGTCCGGCAGTGTATTGGGTTGAAATTTACCCGAGCTCACCCACTATTTATTTAGCTGGAACCAGCGCTGGTTTATTCAGTACTACCGAGTTGAATGGCGAAAGCACCGTTTGGCAAATGGAAGGAGCAAGCACAATAGGAAATGCTGTAGTAAACATGATTACTTCACGTCCGTTCGACGGCACAGTTGCAGTAGCTACACATGCAAATGGAATATATACTGCGAACCTACCTGTTGTTCCGGAAGTCTCTGTTGAAGCATTGGCAGAACGCATGGTAACGGTTTCAGCTTTCCCTAATCCAACAGTAAATGAAATTCATTTCAACATGCAATTGATGCCCGGAGAAATGACCGAGATGAATATTTATTCGTTAGATGGAAAATTGCTGAATACGAAGCAATGGAAGGCAATTGGAAGAGAGCAACTTTCGTGGGAAGCTGCATATGCAGGAACATTTATTTATCAATTGAAATCGGGAAGCACCAAGAGAACCGGTAAATTTGTAGTCACAAAATAATTCGAATTATGTCTGAAATCATTTCAACTGATAACGCTCCGAAACCTGTTGGTGCTTATCCACACGCAAGAAGAGTAGGAAACCTTTTATTTCTTTCAGGTGTTGGTCCGCGCATTGCGGGTAGCGATGCGAACGACACAGGAGTACCTGGATTGAAGTTAGATAAATTCGGAAATTTTATTGAATTCGATTTTGAAGCGCAGTGCAGAAACGTATTTGATAACGTACGAGCAATTTTAGATGCGAGCGGTTCGAAGTGGGAGAACTTGGTAGACGTTACAGTGTTCTTGGTGAACATGAAGCGCGACTTCCAAACCTACAATAGACTGTATGCTGAATACTTCAAGGACGCTAATCCCTGCAGAACAACTGTAGAGATTAACGCCCTTCCATCGCCAATTGCGATTGAGTTGAAGTGTATTGCTACTATTTAGTTTTCACAGCCCAGATATCTACGCCTTGGAATTGTTGCAATTCCATTTTAATAGATCCGACTTTGATTTTGGCTTGCGCCATAATTGGTAGATGATGTGCATCGTCTGTTACCCATACGGCTAGGTCATTGGGATCTTTGAAAATACGTCCCTTCTGAACCACGGGTGCGAAGCGCAAACATTTGAATGTTCCTGCGTCTACGCTTACCGTTTCTTTTCCAACATAGCGCATTTTCAAGCGATAGATTTCATCGTCTACCAACGTTTCAATGGTTATGATATCTCCTTGTTTTGTATTCGTGAAGTCCATGGTGCGAGCATAGAACGCGGCACTCATCATGTCCTGAACAAAAGCAGGCGCGAGGTATCCCTCGTTTTTTCTATTCTTGAACGCATGCTTGTGTTGAAAGAAGAAGTAGTCTTGCATAATAACATAGCCACCCTCATCGCAATTGCGTTTGAATTGATAAGGGAAAATCCCTTGCTTGTCTACATATGATTCGTACTTATCGCGAACCTTAAAAAACCAATCGAACGATCCGGTGCTGTGTCCTTCTCCTACAATGTGGTAGGTATCTCTTCCCGCGAATTTTTTATTTCCCTCTTCAACAGAAATAGTAGCAACTCCGGCATCTACTATTCCATAGTGAATGCGGTAGGTAGATTTTTCTCCAGATGTGAAGGCGCTATTGTTAATGCTGCGCAAGGCATGCACAGGTAAATTTTCAACTTTAACGGGCGTAGGTTTAGAACTTTGGCCAAGCATGTTCAGCGCTCCCACTGACAATGCTGTAAACAAGAATAGGTGTTTCATAAAGTCGTTTTGTTTTTAGTTAACGGAACTTTCGTTTCGAAATTTCAAACATTGGACCAAAAGTTTATTCCACCACTACGCGCTTAACCGTGAATGAATTTTCTGTTCGGAAAATGAACTCGTAAAGTCCAGGTGCGAAATCAGAAACATTCACTGAATAGCGCATGCTGTTGAATTGGAAGTTCGAAATATTCTTTCCAGAAACATCTTTCACTTGCACAGAAACATTTCCCGCGTGGGCGTTCAATTCAATATTCAAATCACTTGAAGTTGGATTCGGATAAAGGTTTAATCCAATTTCATTCAATGTGTAGGTGTAAACAGAAGTTTCGTCAATGTATCCGTCGCAGTCGTTGTCTATTCCATCAACAGTCTCAACAGCAGAAGGACTAATGGCAGGATTCGCATCGTTACAATCGTCGTTGTTTGTAGCTGCTCCTGTTGGTATGGTGCAAGAATACTGAATTACTCCGGCTCCGTAACCGTCGCCGTCAATGTCCATGTAATACGCTTGTCCCAATCCTTCATCTATAGCTCCGTTACAGTTGTCGTCAATGTCGTTGCAGAATTCTGTTGCACCCGGATTCATTCCAGCGTTGTTATCATCACAGTCTCCCGCGCATGCTGAATAACCATCTCCGTCTGCATCGAATCCTTCGTCGATAGTGCCATCACAGTTGTCATCTAAATTGTTACACAATTCTTGTGCACCTGGATATGCCAGAGCGTTTCCATCGTTGCAATCGTCAACGCAAGAGAAAAACCCATCACCGTCTAAATCTGCATTGGTTGTAATGAATGAACTGTTATCGTTGCAATCGTTTCCGTTAGTTACAAATCCGTCAGGCATCTCGCATCCTGTAGTTAGGTTTTGCGGATCACCAAAACCGTCTCCGTCTGCATCTGCATAAAAAGTTATTTCGTTCGAAACCGTAATTGCTCCCGTCCAAGTTATGCTGTCGTTAGCAATTCCGTTTGTTACCATAAGTGTTACGTTGTATTCTCCTGGAGTGGTGTACATGACATACGGATTTTGCAACGAAGAAGAGCTAGGAACGCCCCCTGGGAATAACCAGTTCCAAGAGGTTGGATTGTTGTTCGTGTTGTCTATGAAATGAACGGGATAATTCACACAAGAAACGTTGTTGAATGTTGCACCTGCCGCAAGGTATTGCACAGGCATACACGGACCAACTTCAGTAAGCACGTTGTGAATGAATATGTTCAAAGCTTCATCGAAAGCGGCAATGCACACATCGCCTCCGGTAAACGATTCAACATATACGCGAAGAATTGGTGTGGGAGTGTAGTGAACGGGTATCATACTACCAAGGTGTCCAAGTGCACCAATTTTCACTCCGCCAAGTTCTTTGTAAATAACAGCAGACCATGTTGTTATAGGAAGTAGCGAGGTTACGTTTGCAATTGAAGCCCCGCCTATATCGAACTGAAGGGCATTTATTTCTCCGTTCGGGTTGGTAATGGTAACGTCGAAATAACCCTGAGAAGCATTCACGTTCGTAACGCCAAGGGTAACAGTCTGAGATCCGTCTATAATTTCAGGATCCCAAGGGCAAGGCTGCATTAAACCAGGTGCAATACCTTCGTCTACATTTGCATGAATACAAGCTTCAAGGTAGGCAGCGTCGGCAATACTTATGTCGTTATCACTGTTTAAGTCATTGCATATAGAGGCAGTTAAATCAGAGTAAACAGCACTGTTTCCGTACAGGTCAATATCTGCCTGACTGTAGCTTAAGTCTTCATTTAAATCTCCTTTTTTCATTTCGGCAGGACAGTTGCCAAGACAATCTGGCTGTGCGTTACCAAACAATTGTCCCACGCAGTCAACGATTTCAGGGCATGATCCCATTGGAAGTTTAACGAAGTTTATGATGTTGTTCATCGCATCGCGTTCGAATGAAATACATACTTGTGCCCAGTTGTTGTCGTAACGCAATTCGTAGTTACCCAGTGCATCTGGATCTTGGTCCCAGTTGGTTCTTACCACCAAGTGATACGTTCCTGCAGGCACATTGGTAACGTCTATCCACTGACAACTTAAACCGGAGCTATAGATGTCGTAACATCCGGCTGTAATACCCATGTTTCCGCATCCGTATTTCGCTACTCCAGATACGCAACCAATGTCTAGAACACAAAATCCATTTTTAAATCCGATTTCCGGCATGAGGTTTCCGTTCGAATCGTACAATAAATATTCTGCATAGCCGGCATAGTGATAGTGGTTGTGACAAGGGTCGAAAACGAATTGTGGATTAGCTACATTCGGCACTCCAATGAAATAGTCAAGGTTACCAATGTTGTCAATACGTGTAGAGAAACGCACAACTTGTCTTGTGCCTAAACCTTGCAAACATCCTTCATTCACCAAACACCCGTCTTGTGAGGTTAAGGTAGTTTGGTAGAGTGAAGAGTACAGTAAATTTCCTTCTACAAGTAAATCAGGACCAATGTTAGAACAATTCGGATCTCCATTGTAGTAACACAAAGCGGGTTCTTCAGCCAAAGGGCTATAGTTGCATGCGTTCAAATCCATACATCCAACAATAGGTCCCATGTATTCGAATAATACCTGAAAAGCATCTAGTCCGCATGCTCCACCGTCGTCTCCTACACGAATGTAGTAAGTCATGCCTCCTTCTAGGTACGGTGTAATTTCCGCTTCTATACCACACAGATCATCATTGAATGTGTAAGTAGCCTCATTCGTATTGTCGAATAAAGCCATATTGCAGTAGTCGTATAACCAAATCTTAGTGTCGCATCCCGCTAATCCGCAGGTTGAAACCTGATATTGCCCATTCACAGATGGGGTGAACTCGTACCACGAATTCGGAGCAGGCACAGCGTTCAATCCGAGATTAGCAACAATGGCATTATCGCAGCTTGTTCCTTGCGGACAGTTTACTTGTATGGTTGCAAGCGCGCCAAAAGAAGCGCCTGTCGCAACGGAATTTCCATCTAAATAAATGTTGTAGTTACCAGCACCGTTCGCGCAGCACAATCCATTTCCACCTGTGTCGTATATCTCTACGCGGTGACAATTGTTGCTTATGCAGAAGTTGGCATCGTTGCTCGTTCCTTGTTGCACAACCAGATTTTCGTGATTGAAAACCTTCCATGAAGTTTGTTGCGGAAGATTATCTGTTGTGAGGTCAACTGTTAAATTGTGTCCACTCGTTACAATTACATTTAAGGTAACGCTGTTGCTATTTCCTTGCGGATCGTAGGTTGTAAGCGTTACAGGGAACATTCCAACAGCAGAGAAAGTTGTTGTTGGATCTTCCAATGTTGAAGTTGAAGGAACGCAGCCGCTTGGAAAGGTCCATTCAAAAGAGGTGGCATTTCCGGTTGAAGTATTGTTGAATTGAAAATTCATGCAATTCGTTCCTGAAGGATAATAATTGAAATCGGATGCTAAGGCCGGAAATTCACATGTGCCGTCATCAACTGTTGCACAAGAGTTGTAGTTTGTTGCATTAGCGTTAGTGCATCCAGAAACCGTTGTTGTGGTTATGTTGAAATTAAATTCACCCATGGTACTGTTGTATCCGCCCACTTGCACGTAGTAGGTCTGTCCAATAACGAGATAGTCATCTTCATTGGCTCCGGCCGTTCCGTTTCCAATGGGACATCCAAATTTTACGAGAGAATAATTTCCAGTATTGTCATCGTCATCGCAGGCGATAATGGAACCGTTGCAGGCGTTGTAAACTGCAATTTGTGTATCTGTCAGAGCAGGTCCAGTTCCTGTGGTAGCGCTGGTCTGAATGGTAACATTTCCGCCCTGATAAACGAATGAATACCAAATGTCGCGAATGGATCCACCACACCCAGGGGTTGGTCCCGCAGCAACGTTGTTGTTGTTTGTAACAATTGCCCCGCTGTTCGGAATGAATACTGCTGCTGTTGCGCATGTTTCGTTGGGCATGAAAATATTGCATAGACCATTATCGACTGTTGCGCATGCATTGTAATTTCCCGCAGAAGGATCTGTGCACCCTACTATGTCGGCTTGCGTTAGTTGAATAGAGAAATTTCCTTGCAGGTTGTTGTAACCGCCCACTTGGACGTAGTATGTAGATCCAACAGTTAGCGTTGGACACGACATAACTAACTGAGACGCGAGGCCAAGTCCTGCAGCATCGTCATTGCACAGCAATAGTGCAGAGGTACATGAGGAATAGACGGCAATGCGCGTATCTGTGAGTGTTCCTAGAAATGTGCGTAGAGTGAGTGTTCCGCCCGAAAAGGTGAATTTGTACCAGACATCTTTTATGGGTGCACCTGCGCCAACCCCACAACTTGGACTGGTTCCTTCAGTAACCGTATTTAAATTACTCGAAGCAATTGCAGGAGCATTAGGAATAAGCTCAATAGCGTTGGCACAAATGTCGTTCGATGGAGTTTGAGCAAATGTCTGAACAGACGCAATAAGTGCAAGTGCAAGTAAAATCTTTTTCATAGAAACGGCTAGGTTTGGGAAAGGAAGTTACGAAAAAATGCGGAATAGGAATTTTTATCTCCTGAAAAATCCGTTATCCTTGAAATGCCAAGGATCGGTTTTTCTTCCTGGCGCAATGTCGAAGTGTCCAAGGATGTACTTGAACTTATAGTTCGCATCGAGTTGGTCAATCAACTTTCGAAGCGATGCGTATTGTGCCTCGTTCGGACCAACAGTGTAGGTGCACATGATTTCAATCCCAATGGAACATGAATTAACAGCGGTTGTCCCGTCGGGAAGTTGACTCTTTCCAGCGTGATAAGCTACGTTGTTCGGTTCTACTAATTCATAAACTTGGCCGTCTCTTCCAATTAAGTAATGGGCTGCCACGCCGTATTGCTCAAATTGCTTCAACACACCTTCCACAGAAAATGTATCGGGCTGTTGGGTGTTTGGAAATGATGCGTTGAAGGTCGAGTGAAGAATTAAAGCCTTCACTTCGCGTCCAGGTTCACTTGTCTTGTATCCGAATCCTACGTGCTTTCGCAGAATAAGAAACTGCGTTAATTGTGCATTAACGGCAAGTGTTAAAAATGAAAAAACTAGAAGTGCGTATAAACGCATTAGGCTTCTACAACGGTGAAAGTGTAGTACTCCATGATCTCGTTGCACAACAATTTCTTGCATGCTTGATCAACGATTTGTTCTGCACCAGCATGGTCGGCAGATTCAACGAATAAACTCATGTGTTTTCCAACGCGAACGTTAGTAATGGTTCCAATAGATAAACTGTTCAATGACGAGGTCACTGCTTTTCCTTGTGGATCTAATAATGCTTCCAATGGCATTACGTTAATTTCAGCTTTAAACTTTTTCATGTTGTTTCCCTAATAGGTGTTGAACGGCAGATAAAATGAGGTACAAAAGTAAGGCAATTGGAACCGTCCACAGGACTTTTTTCAGAATGAAATGTGAACCAACAGCAGATAAGACGATGCTTCCAATAAGAATAAACTTCATGGCGTTTTCCTTCCAACTGAAATTTGAAAATTTGAAAGAAAGGAGCGGGAGCGTAGATGCCATGAGGAATGCGAAGAGTAGAATAAGACCCACGAGAATTGAGTTGCTCAAAGGTTCTGTTTCGGTCAGTGACAAAACACTTAACCAAAACAATCCGTTCGCAGGCACAGGAAGGCCCTTGAATCCTGTAGATTTAGAGGTGTCTAAATTGAAACGAGCCAATCGAAAGGCTGCGGCAACGGCCAAAAGAAAAGCCAGCGCTGCCCACATTTTTATTTCAGGTTGAAGTAGTCTGTACAACCAAAACGAAGGAACGACTCCGAAGCTAACGACGTCGGCCAATGAGTCCAGTTGTTTTCCCATCTCGGAAGCCGCACCAATAGCGCGTGCTACCAATCCGTCCAGTAAATCTGCGAAGGCCGCAATAAGCACAAATAGGAAAGCGTCTTGCACATTATGCGCGAGTAGCGCTGCACATCCCATGACTAGATTTAGCATGGTAAGTGTGTTGGGGATGATTGCTTTTCCGAACATGCGGCAAAGATAGGTTTTAGAATTCGAATTGAAGTTTTGCGCGCAGTCCGAAACGAACAATGTTCGGATTATCTAAATACGATAGACGCCAAAGCGCGTCTACACGAAGAATTTTAAATATATTTTCCACCCCAATAGCTGCTTCAACATATGGTTGTCTCAACCTGTAAATATCCGGAACACCATCTGCGTTAAAGTCCCGGCTCAACAGTTCATCGTTCTTCAAATCATATCCGCCCACAAGCACCTTTGCGCTTGCTACTTCACGCCACTTCAATTTTCTCATAATTGGAATTTTATTGAAGAACAATCCTTCCGCGTGATAAGAACCCCAAACACTTGCCCACTGGTCACTCACGAACTCAAAGAAATTCATGGTATTGTAGCTGGCTTCGTCGTAGAAGAACGTTTCATTCCCTTGATGCATCTGTAACATGGGGTAGGGTAGATTACCGAAAATTTTTCCGGCCTGTAATGTAAGGTTCAAATAACCGAACGGACCGAAACGTATTTTATCATAAACCTGCATTTGCAGTCGTTGGTATTTGTATTCTGCATTCATAACTCCTGGCATGGCAAGGCTGTAGACCATTTCAAATTCAGGGTAGGTTGTTCCTAGACTTATGCGCTCAAATTCACCGTACACGAATTTTTCTTTGAAAGCAAAACGCGTGTACAAGGAAATTTCAGAGGTTACGAGGGCATTTTCTTGTTCGTAGCTATTTGTAAGCGGAAGAAATCGTGTGTAAGAATATTTCGTGCCGGCAGGTTTTAAAATGCGATGAGTAAAGATCAGTTTGTTGGAAAGACCATACAACCATTCCTTTTCAATGTAGGAAGTAATGTCAGTTACATCGGTGAGTTTGTTTGCAGGGTTTCTCCTAAATAACGAAGAGAGAATATTATCTTGTCTGAACGCTCCAGCTCCCATTCCAAGCTGCTCCATGTCTCGTTTCCCGTGCGCAGCTACAGCGAAGCGTGGACTTTTTTGAATGACATACAATCCGCCGGCTCCATATTTAAAGCGTTGGTCACGAAAGCCATAGGCAAGATATCCGTCGAGCATCAGTTTCGTGCTGAAGGCATTGCTCGTTCTTCCTCCAAAACGCAGTCTGTTTCCTTCAATGGGATTGAAACTGTAGAACGTGAAGTATGGCCCAAATTCGAAATTACCCTTTATTTTATATCCCGAGACGAATAGGGTTATAATGTCTGTAACTGTCTTGAATTGCGGTAATGTTTTAAGGGTATCGGCCATGCTGTATATCCGCTCTTCTTTCGCAGATAATGGACTGTGTCGCATACTTTGCCAATAGGCATCATCACGGTTGGAAGAGTTGGGGTCAACAATTATATCTGTGTATCCTTGATAGAATTCATCTGACTGGGGTTTATTTATTGAGAAGTTTTTGTAGCTGCTGTTTTTTCTTCCGTAGACACCTAATTTTTTTTCGCTTAGATTGAATTCAACAAGTAGCTGATCTTTCACCAACATCCAAACTTCATTTTCCACCTCGTTGTATTCCTGATGAACACTGAACTCTTTAATCCAGTTAATATTTGCACCTTCTGAAATTGCGGCATCTACTTGCTTTACAGCATAGGTGGTGTCATGAATCCACATTTCACCATGAAAGAGTAATTCTTGTTTTCTACGTGGAAAAAACTCCAATTTATAACACCATTTACCTTCAATGTAGGCGCTGTCTACTAAGCCGTAATCATAAAATCCGAGCGCATAGGCAGACACAGGCGAGGTAAAACTCTTGGAGAAAATGACAATTTCATTGTCGTAAATATTTACGTTTTGGTACATGTCGCCCAAAAACTGGTTCACACTTTGATTTTCAACTCCAGTCACGCGTGTTCCTTTTACGATTTCCTTTGAAATTTTTGGATTACGTCGGTAGTAAAAATCTGAAAGCGACTCAGTCATGAAAACAGGTAAGTACGGCTTCTCTTGCGTCGTATCTATTCCCTCAAAAATAAATTCAAAAGGTTTCATTAGTTTTTTGTCGCCAATGGCTTCGCTAATGTTGTTCAAGTCGAATTCCACTTTATTGTAGGCTTCGTATTCGTATGCGTCGAGCTTTTCTCTGTTATTTATTTTCTTGTTTGCGAGCACTTTTTTCATGAGTGCGATGGCCGGGTTGGGTTCGTCTTTCGGACGAATGACTACAACTCCAGTTGTGTTTTCGTCTACCAGAGCGAAGTTCACCTCTTTTGTTGTTCCTTGTTTGACATAGAAAGATTGCTGCGCATAGCCCATGCCTTTACATCTGAGGGTATCGCTTGAGTAATAGGTTTCAATTCTGTAGTTTCCGTTCTCATCGGAAGTTGTTCCGGATTTTGTTCCAACGAAATAGACGGGGGCAAACGGAACAGTTTGTTTAGAGACCGCATCAATCACAGTTCCATAAACAATTGTTTTCTGCGCGTGAAGCACAAAAGAAAAACAAATTGCGAAGAAAAGTAAAAGAGCTTTTTTCATTCCTTACGAAGAAACGAAAAAGTTCTTAATGCGTCAAGTAGGATGACAAACGTTACCCCTTACTTATTGTTGAAAGCTTGCAAGCCTTCTTCCAACCAAGCACGGAATTCAGAAGTTTCAACAATTCCGCTCTTTACCGGATTCATTAATTCTTCTCTTCCTTCCGTCATTGGATCAATGATGGCATACATCGGTTGAGAGTTGTTGTTGAACGTTTCAATTTCAAAGGCAGACCACAAGTCACCGTACGTTTCAATCTCTTTTTCAATTCCAGCCCATTTCGTTACAATGGTTTCTTTTAATTCTGCCGGAAGCTCTTGCTTGTCGTCAACGTAAAGACTGACAACAATAAATTCATTTTGCAATAAATCTAAAACTTGCGGCCAAACGTGCTCTTCCATTTTTCTACAGTTTACGCATGCATATCCTGTGAAATCGACGAACAATGGTTTTCCCTCTTTTCTTGCGCGTTCCAATGCAACATTGTAGTCGTGTTCGCAAAGTAATCCGTGCGGACAGTCACTAGGGTATGCGTATGAATAGCCGGTAGGAGGTGCAAGTCCGCTCATTAACGAAAGCGCATTGTATGAGGTTCCCTTTTCGTTCAGCATTAATCCACTCGCGAGATAAACAACCCACATTCCCACGAACGTGGTGAACACAATTCTAAATTTCGAAAACTTCTGAATTGGGCTGTCGTGTGAAAATTTGATAGCTCCAATGAGGTAGAGGTACATTCCGAAGAATATCACTACCCACAAGCCCATGAATACCTCGTACTTCAACAAGTTCCAGTGCACCACTAGGTCTGCTTGAGATAAGAATTTCAGCGCGAGCGCCACTTCTAAAAATCCTAAAACAACTTTTACAGAGTTCAACCACCCACCTGATTTAGGCAAGCTCTTCATCATACCGGGGAACATAGCGAACAACGCAAACGGAATTCCGAGTGCCAATCCGAATCCACCCATTCCTACCGTCAACTGAATGGCTCCACCGTCTTTTGAAAGAGAACCTGCGAGAAGAGATCCTAAAATAGGACCGGTACAAGAGAATGAAACAATAGCCAATGTAAGTGCCATGAAGAACGCGCCTAACAATCCGCCTGCTTCCGCATTTTTATCCATCTTGTTCGCCAATCCCGCCGGAAGCGTTATTTCAAACAACCCGAAGAACGAAAGCGCGAATACAATGAAGATCACGAAGAACACAATGTTCAGAGGAACATTGGTGGAAATGTCGTTCAAGATGTTCTCGTTAATTTGATCCAAGAAATGGAACGGCATTGAAAGCAAAATGTAAATCAAGAAGATGAATCCCCCGTAAATCAATGCTTGGAAAATTCCTTTCTTACGGTCTTTGTTTCCTTTCGTGAAGAAAGCAACGGTCAATGGAATCATTGGGAACACACAAGGAGTAAGCAATGCGACCAATCCGCCCAAGAATCCTAGGAAGAACAATTGCCACATGTTTCCATCTTGCGTCGTGCTCGCAGAAACACTTCCACTTTCTAAACGCGTCGTTAGCTTCTCTTTGTCGTTACGAATGGTTTGAATCCAGTATCTGAATTTAGTTGAGGTGGGTTCCAATTGCATTTGATCTTCAACAAGTGCTGAAGTGTCTGCAGGTGTTGTCGATACTGCAGAACCATCTGCAGCATTTGGAGTGACTTGTAGTTTGAACTTTACAGGGTCCGGGAAGATGCACTTCGTTTCATCGCAAGCCATGTATTCTACAACTCCGTTCAGTTGAAAAGGAGTTGTGCTTATAATTTTCACACGTTGCTTGAATGATGCCGTATTCTCGAAATAATTCAAATTCATTTCGAAATTTGGATCGAAGTGAGTAATATACTTACCCTCAGTAACGCCTCCAACTTTCGTATATTTGGAATTATCTGCAGTGAGGTTTAGTGTTGTTGGAATAGGTCCAACAGCATTCGGGTCCTCAGAAATTTTCAGCGCGTACACATGCCATTTGGGATCAATCTTCGCTGTGGCTGTTATCTCAGCTTCCCCATTTTCCAAATAGACAACTCCGAATTTCCATTTAACCGGATCAACAATTTGAGCCTGCGCATTCCAAGATGAAAATAAAAGAGCAAGGGCTGCAAAAATCTTTACTGATAAATTCTTCATAGGGTCAAAAATAGTTCAATTCAATTTTACTTACGTGAGGCGCATCACAAAAACATTCTTCGCCGTCGCGTCTAATTTGTAATCTTCCGAGATGCACAAGCCTATTACTGCAACAATCTCGTCTTTGCTTACCAATACGGGGTAGTTTTTCTTCTCATTCAATGGAATCTTTGCCTGAACCAGGACATCACTAACCTTCTTCAACCCTTTCATTCCCAACGAACGAATTTTATCGCCCGGTTCGTATGCACGAATCTCCAAGGGGAAACGCAATTTGTCTGCGTTGAGTTGCACGACTTTCGAATCTTTTTCAATTTCGTATCCTTTCGCAGGAACAATATCAACGTCGTACTTCGATTCGTCCAAAGGCATTTCGCTCTGTAGCGCATGCAACACATAGTTGTCGCGATCACGCGCAACCGCATACGTTGCATTCGAAACTTTCGCTCCAGTCTTCTGAAGTTTCAAGATTTCATCAATCTCTCCTGTTGTGAATTCGAACAAATTCAACCACTCCCACATAATTTGTCGAGGAGCATAATGGTTGTGAACGGCAGTAATGGAAAGCAATTCGTTTTCGCCTTTCAGCACAACGTTTTCCTCGAGCCAGTTTTGTAAACTTTCTTGCACAATCGAGTGCTGCTCTTCCCAAATTTCAATGCTGTTGTTTAGGGTCTGAAGAATATTCGGATTCAGTTCTTCCAAAATTGGGACAACCTTATTTCTAATTTTGTTTCTTCCGTAGACAGTGGATTTGTTCGAAGCGTCTTCGCGCCATTTCAACTTCAGTTCTTTTGCAAATGCTTCCAAATCTTTTTTCGAAATGGAAAGCAAAGGGCGCCACTTTGTTGAGGTGTGACGCTTCATTCCTAGTAATCCTTTCAATCCGCTTCCACGAACCAAGTGCTGCAAAACGGTTTCCAATTGATCGTTCGCATGATGCGCAAGAACAACGGTCGTATATCCGAATTCATCTTGCAACTGTTGGAAGTAGGTATAGCGAAAATCTCTCGCACGCTCTTGCAAATTGTTTTTCGATTCTTTCCACAAATCGCCTGCGTGTGCGCAATGAAAAGTGAGCTTGTGTTTTTTGCAATAGGCTTTCACGAGCTGCTCATCTTTCTCCGAGTCTTTTCCGCGAAGTTGATAGTTCACATGTGCCACCGCAAATGGAATCTTTGCTTTTAACAGGAGTTCTGCCATTAACATTGAATCCATTCCTCCGCTTACTGCCACAAGCAATTGCGCGTCTTCGAATGTCTGATATTCGGCTTTTAAATCTTTAAGTAGTTTTTTCATGTTCAGTTAAATATGGAAAGGGTAGAAGCGGCTTTCAATAGACATTCGTCGTATTCCGATTCCGCTTTTGAAGCATGTGTTATGGCGCTTCCCACTTTTATTGTTGTTTGTTTTTTTTCTTTGTTGTAAACGGCAGAACGAATAATGACGTTGAAGTCGAAATTTCCGTTGGGTTCTATCACACCGAAGGTGCCGCTGTAGATGCCTCTATCTAATATTTCTAACTTTTCCATGTGTTGAACGGCGCTAATTTTCGGAGCGCCAGTCATAGATCCCATAGGGAATGTAGCTGCTAAGATTTCAGTAAATGTGATGTTGGAAGGAAGCTGCGCTTCGACCGTGCTTATTAAATGATGAAGCGTTTTGAACGTATGAAGTTCACACAAGGAAGTGACTTGAACGCTTGCTTTCTCTGCTATGCGTGAAAGGTCGTTGCGAACCAAGTCAACAATCATAATGTTTTCAGACCGCTCTTTTTTACTTGTTCGAAGTGCCGTTTTGTTCTCTTCATCTTCAACAGAATTTGCTCCTCTTTTAATGGTTCCTTTAATGGGCTGAGAAATTAGAGTGTTTCCTTTTTTCTGAATGAAACGCTCCGGAGAAGTGCACAAGAGCTGAATATTTTCCCCATTGAAATAAACTGCATGTGGAGCTTCTGTAGCGTTGTTCATTTTTGAAAAATGTGCGAAAGATTCGTTGAGCAACCCCTTTGCCTGTAAAGGCATACAGAAGTTTGTTTCGTAATAATCGCCGCGCTGAATGTCGCCCAATATTCGCTCAATCTTTTCAATGTAGCTTTCCTTGGTTTCGAGCATTTCGAACACAAGCTTTTCGTCAAGACCCGAAGGTTCTATTTTTTTATATTTGGAAAGGAAATCTTCGATTACCGAACGTTCGTTCGGTTGTTCCTCGGTAAGGCAAATCCATGTCCCGTTCTCTTCTTTCCAAATGTGCTCAGGCTCAAAGAAATAGACAAGCTCACTTCCGTCTGAACAACAATGCTCGTAAGCGTTTTTTTCAAAAAGTTTTTTCGCTTCGAACGAAAGATATCCGAAAACCGGAAGTGTCTTTTCCTTCAACCAATCATTCAATTGAGCTATTTCGGAATGATTACTTTCGTTTAGGATAAACGCGCTTTTTCTTCCCCAAGCAAGGTAGGCCTGACGGTCAGGTGAATTTGGAGGAAGAAAAGTAAAATGGTCGTTTTCCCAAAGCTGCATGGGTGCAAAGGTAAGGCTTACTGACGCCTATTTGCGAGAAGAACGGGCGGACCACCATCGAACGGGTTTTCGCCTCGACCAATGCTGCGGGCTTCAATGCCCGCCGCTTTCATAACGGCACGATCTCCGAATTTTTTTCGCAGTTCGTCCATTGCAGTGTACAAGCTTATCTGCTCTTCGTTGTCGTCGAATAGATTAATCTGGTACCCGCCCGAAACCAAATGGCTGAAGCGCACGCCAATGAGGCGAATGAGTACTCTTCGCGAGTAAAGCTTTTCGAAGAGCTCGAGTATTTTCGGAATAAGAATATGGTCTGCCGAAGTGTAAGGAATGCGGCATTGCATGGTTTCCGTTTGAAAATCGGAATAGCGCAATTTCACGGTAACACACGAAGTAAGCTTCTCTCCCTTGCGCAATTGGAAGGCCAGGTTCTCGGTCATGGCAATTAAGAGTCCGCGTAACTTGTGCACGTCTATGGTATCTTGATCGAATGTTCTCTCTGTAGAAATAGATTTCCGCTCTTGAAAAGGCACAACAGGCGAGGGGTCTATGGCGTTGGCTTTTTTCCAGATGCTGGTCCCGTTTTCACCAAGGGCCTTCGACATAACGTCTAAAGGCATTTCTTGTAAGGTCTGAATTTTCCGAATGCCAAGATTCACCAAAAGTTGGTGCGTTTTTTCTCCAACCATGGGAATCTTTCGAATGGAAAGAGGCGCAAGGAACGGTTTCTCTGTTCCGGTTTCTATACGAATTTGGTTATTGGGTTTGGCTTCACCCGTAGCCACTTTAGACACAGTTTTACTCGATGATAGACCGAAGGAAATAGGAAGCCCTATTTCTTTTCCTATTTTTTGTCTGAGTTCGCCAGCGAATTGATAGCATCCGAAAAAACGATCGAGCCCCGTAAGGTCGCAATAGAATTCGTCGATAGATGTTTTTTCGAAAAGAGGAACCGCTTCGCGAACCATTTCGCTCACCATGTCGGAATACTTAAGGTAGTTGTACGAGTTTCCTTTAATGACCACTGCTTCCGGACAAAGCTTGCGCGCCATGTGCATAGGCATGGCAGAATGCACCCCGAATTTGCGTGCTTCGTAGCTGCACGAAGCCACGACACCGCGATCGCTGGTTCCGCCAATAAGCACAGGTCTGTTGTTGAGACGACTGTCCAATAAACGCTCTACCGACACGAAAAAGGTGTCGAGATCCATATGTAGAATAGAGCGTTCAGATGACATAAAGCAAACTTATCTCGTGAAGCCACAAGATTTGAAATTGTTAAAAAAGTTTTTTGAAAGGGGTGAAGAATTATTTTTTCTTCTTGCCTGTTTGGTCAGAATCGTCCTCGTCTTCTTCGTCGGTAATACCCTCGTCTTCATCATCTGTAATGTCTGCTCCGCCGTTAGAATTACGATTGCTGTTTGAAGAGTTCGTAAGAATATCGCTGTTGGTGTTTGACTCAGATGGATGAATGATTTCAGAACGCTCAGTTCCTATGGAAGTTACTTCTTCCATCCAAACAGATTTGCTGCATGAGGCGAATGCCAATGCAACAAAAAATAGGAGCGCTATGTAGTTGAGTTTTTTCATGCTTGACCGAAGTCTCATACAAATGTAACGAAATCTTTTAAAAAGTGTTGCCTTGATTGAAAATTTCTTGGAAATCTTTCGGGAAGTGAATACTGACGCGCGTTCCTGATTCTCCGATTTCTGATTTCCAGTCCTCAGGTCCCTTTAATTCGATTCGTTTGCCGGTCATCTGTTCAATCAGAGCTATTCGATTTCGGGTAATTTCCATTCCCTTCGAGATGTGGCCATCGCTGGTGGTTTTCCTAGCCTGGCTTTCAGCAATTCCAATTCCGTTGTCTTCAATTCGAATTTCTAGACACCCTTCATTCAAACCGAAAAAGACATTCAGCTTTCCGCCAGATTCTTTGGGCAAGAGACCGTGCCAAATAGAGTTTTCAAGAAAAGGCTGAATGAGCATGGCTGGTATTTTAACTTGACGAATTATTTCCGGAGAGTCAAGTTGAATGTGATACTTAAACTTATCCGGGAAGCGCATGCTTTCCAACTTCAAATACAATTCAAGTCGCTCAATTTCTTCTGAGAGGGGAGCGAAGTTTTCTTCAGAACTGTCTAAATTTTTTCGAATCAATTTCGCAAAGTCTGTCAGGTATTGGTTTGCAGCCAGTCTGTCTTGTCTATTGATGTAATACTGAATGGAATTTAGTGCGTTGAAAATAAAGTGCCTGTTCATACTTGAGTTCATGCTTTGTTGCTCGAGTATGAGTAGTTTCGATTTCATTTCAGACTGTTCGGCCAGGTGTTTATTCCTTGTGTTTTTTCTTCTTGAATAGGAAATGAATACGACTAAGCCAGTGACAAGAACAATTTCCAAAAGAATAATCCACCATCTTAAATACCAGGGTGGAAGTATGGTGAATTGCCAGGTAACTTCTTCACTCCACATTCCCCATTTACCATTTCTTGCGCGAATGTGAAACGTATATTTTCCTGAAGGAAGATTGTTAATATTCACCTGTGAAAACGCAGTGGGACTACTCCAGGAACTGTCTAATCCTTCCAGCCAATAACTGAATTCAAGTCTTTCAGGATAGGTAGTACTTGATGCGTCGAAGAAAAACGTAAAAGAATTTTGCCTGTAATCGAATTCAAGGCCATTCGGAAAAGACTTGCCGTTCCAGGCGCCCGAGCTGAGCGCTTTCCAGTCGATGTTTTCTAGATTCGACTGAATGTTTGCGAGGTGAACAATTGGGGTTGGGATGTTAAACTTCGCGTCAATAGCATTTAATTCAATTTGCATAACACCCTCGGGTGTACCTACCCAAACTGTGTTTTGAAGATCAACGTATATAGCGTTCAGGTTTGTCTCAAGACTTATAAGTCCATCTGATTCATTCAGATGAATGGTCCTTTCACCTAACGCACCATTTTGATTTAATTGCCAAATAAAAATTCCGTTCAGCGTTCCGATCCAAAGTTTGTTTTGAATTACCTTCAAGAAGTTCACCGTGTTTCCTCCGGGCTCTTCAGAAATGTTCAAGCGAGCAAAACCGTTTTCATTTCCTTTGTAAAGGCCCGATTGCGTTCCTGCAATGATCTCTCCATTTGGCAGTTCCGCTATGCTGTATGCACTCGCGTCTTGAAGACCTTGCGCTTCTCCGAAATTTGTAAATGAGTTGTTTTGGAAGAGCGAAATGCCATCGCGCGTGGCCATCCAAATTTTCCCGTCCTTAGCCTCCAACATATGTCGAATTCTAGTTGCAGGGAAATTGGGCAATTGTGAAAAGCTTTGAAAGGTTTTGTTGGAATAAGCTTGAATTCCTTTGTTGGTTCCAATAAGCAACGAGCCATCTCTCCTTTCAAGCAGACTAAGCACGAGTTCTTCCTCTAAACCTTCTTCTTTTCCGAAATGAAGCCAATGCGGCATAGCGTATGAACAACAGTCGTATGCATAAAGTCCTTCAGGGGTTCCAATCCAAATAGCTCCTTTCCAACCCCAACTTTTCAAGGTTGTCCAAACTCGAAGATTTGGCGACAGTTCATGCAGTGCTGCATTGAAATTTGCATGGGAATTATCAGTCGGATTAGGCAAGATACTTATTCCGTTGTCGTATGTTCCGAAGAAGTAGTTTCCTCGTGAATCTTGCGTAATACTCATGACGGCATTTCCCGTTAGACCATTGTTGGTGGTGAAGCTTTTGAACTGAGTACTCGTAAGTTTAAAAATACCACCTCCATAACTCGCGAACCATCGAATGCCCTCACGATCGGTAAATACTTGTCGAATGTCATCTATCGAAAGACCGTTCGATTTTGAAAAGAACAAATGCGTTTGAGTTTTCTCGTTGTATTGAACTACACCTGTTCGGCTTGTAAAATAAATTTCACCATTCTGCGAATCTATACCGGTGAAAACATTGGCTAAAGCGAAGTCGCCTAGGTTTGGAATAGTTCCGCCACTCTGTGCGTTGGTAACTCCACCCAGTGAGCTTACCACCCAAAGCTCATTGGTTGAACTTTCAATGAAGTCGAAGATGACATTTTCTTTGTCGGCAAGTAAATACTCTTGAATCCATTGATTGTTCGTGAGTCTCCAAATTCCTTTTTTGGTAGCCACAAGCACTTCGTCGTTCCTGCTTTTTCGAATTCGTTTAATGCTTTCACCTTTAAAAAAAAGGGTTGAGTTATTTTCTATGAAATTATTGCCAGAAAATAAAAGAAGTCCATGCTCTGTGCCAATCAGAAGATTGTTTGAGTTTATTTCATAAAGAGACGTAGTAGAAGCTTCATTGAAATCACCGGAGAATTTATAGCTATTGAAAGTGTTTCCGTCGAGGATAGAAATGCCGCCAATGGACCCAAAAACGATTTGTTCGTTTTGAAGCTGTTGAATGCAGTTAATCTGATTGTTTATAAGCCCATCTGTTCTGTTGAAATTTACAAATGTGCTTCCATTGAATTTAGATGCTCCGCCGAGTGTACCTATCCAAACATATCCTTGTTTGTCTTGGTGAATACACCTTACCTGTGTTTGTGCCAAACCTTCTTTCAAACTATATTGAAGAAAGGAATACTGCTGTCCGAAAGAACTTAAGCAGAGCAACGCAAACAGTATGGTTATGTGTTTCTTTAGAAACATGACTACTCTTGCATTTTGTCTATGAATTCTTGTAGCTTTCTTCTCGAAACGGGCACGTGGTCGCCGTTCGAGAGAACAACGACATTGCCTTCTGTTCGGTTGAATTCTTTCAGGTGAAAGGCAATATTTACAATGTGCGATTTGTGCACGCGCATGAACATATGCGAGTCAAGTTTTTCCTCAAAGGACTTAATATTCTTGCTACTCACGTATTTTTTTCCATTGACACAATACAAAGTTGTGTAATTCTCGTCGGCTTCTAATCGAATCAATTCGTTGTTGCGAAGAATCACGAATCCGTCACGCGTTGGAACTACGGTCTTGTCGAAATTGCTATGCAACGCAATTTCTTGAAGTACGCGATTAATTTTATTTTCGTCGAGAGAGCCAGTCTGCTTAGCTTGGTTTTTAGAAGCTTTAACTACAACATTTTTCAGCTCTTCGATGTCTATTGGTTTTTCAAGGTAGTCGAGCGCATTTTCTTTAATTGCTTTAACGGCATATTCGCGGAAGGCAGTTGTAAATACCACTTGAAAATTTCTGTTTTTTACTTGCTCTAAAAATGAGAACCCATCTGCCTCGGGCATCATAATGTCCAAAAAGACCAAATCAACTTTGTTGTTTTCACACAGTTCTAGCGCTTCTTTTACAGATGCAGCTTCACCGATTAGATCTACATTTTCGTTGGCGTATTCTTGCAACAACATTTTTAAATTCTCACGAGCGAAGAATTCATCGTCTACAAGTATTGCTTTTAGTTTTTCCATTATTCATTCGCTTCAATGCACGCAAAATACGAAGGAAATTGGAGTTTTATAGAATGATTATCTTTGCACTCATGACAGATTCAGGAAAGAAGACCATTGGGGTTTTAGGAGGCGGTAGTTGGGCTACGGCTTTAACGAAATTGTTAAGCCAATCGCAGCAACACGTGTATTGGTGGATGCGGAATGAAGAGGCCGTTAAGCACATAAAGGAATTTGGCCACAACCCGAATTATATTCAGGCTATTGAATTCGACATGGAAAAGGTTCATGTGACTTCAAATCTTCAAGAGGTTGTAGACGCTTGCGATATTTTAGTAGTGGCCATTCCATCTGCTTTTGTCCATTCTGCTTTTCAAGATGCTGGGGTGGTTGGCTTAGAGCGGAAGATATTGTTTTCAGCAATTAAAGGGGTAATAAACGAGTTCGATGCTATTCCAGCGCGTTACTTCCACAAAACGTGGAATGTCCCTTACGATAATATTGGCATTATTTGCGGACCTTGTCATGCAGAAGAGGTAGCGCTTGAGAAGCTCTCTTATCTAACAATCGGTTGTTCTGATTTGGACAAGGCAGATTATATGGCAGAGCAGTTGAAGTGTAGATACATTAAAACGACCACAACAGAAGATGTTTTCGGAACCGAGTTATCGGCCATTTTAAAAAATGTCTACGCTGTTGCTTCTGGTATTTGCCACGGGTTAGGTTACGGAGATAATTTTCAGGCCGTGCTTGTAACTGCGGCTATTGGAGAGATAGAGCGATTCATAGATGCTGTTCACGAGGTGCACAGAGATGTTAAATCTTCAGCTTACCTTGGAGACTTATTGGTAACGGCCTATTCGCCATACTCACGCAACCGCACGTTCGGTACCATGGTTGGAAAGGGCTACAGTGTGAAGTGGGCGACCATAGAAATGAACATGGTTGCAGAAGGTTTTTATGCCACGAGAGGAATTCATGAGATTAATAAAAAGTTCAATGCAGATATTCCAATTGCCGATGCTGTGTACCGAATTTTATACGAGAAGAAATCTCCTGCCATGGAAATGAAAGTTCTGGCAGACAAACTCAGCTAGTTTTTCTCTAAATGCAACGCATTGTCTTACGAAGTAGTCTTATCTTCGAAAATCATGTTGCCTCAAAGAATTATACTCGTTTTTACCCTCGTTTTTCTGGTGAGTATTCCGGCACATTTCCATGCGCAAATTTCTTTCATTCAAAACAAAGGTCAATGGCCAGACCAAGTGAGGTATAAGGCCGAAATTCCGGGAGGATCTTTGTGGATTCAGTCAGAAGGCATAGCCTACGAACTTTTCGACTCTACTGTTTTCAACCCCAACCATAAACCCAATGCTCTTCCCGATTCAGTGGTTACGCTGTTCTTCCTCCAAGAATTGGTGAATGCTAATTTGAATATGGCAGAAGAATTCGATGATTTACCCGGTTATTTCAACTACTATCTGGGTGCAGATTCCACAAAGTGGCGTTCACACGTGAAGCGTTTTCAAAATATAAATTTTCAGCATGTCTACGATGGAATAAATCTCAGATTCTTGGCCAAATCAAAGTCAGTCAAGTACCAGTTTGAACTAGAGTCGAACGCGAATCCCAATCAAATCTCATGGCAATATCACGATTCTTTGAGGTTGGAAATTGACACTTCTGGAAACTTAATTTCTCATCATCCATTGGGAAGAATTTATGAATCGAAGCCCTTTGCATTTCAATCCATAAACGGACATTTCATTGAAGTGAAGTGCGATTATGTTTTAGTTGGAAACAGACTTCAGTTTGAATTGGGAACATACGACACAAACTATCCCTTAATTATTGATCCGGAAATAGCGTTCTCTTCTTTCATCGGCTCTTCAGCAAACAACTTTGGATTCACGGCGTGCGACGATTTAAATGGAAACTTGGTTTCCGGAGCAAGTGTTTTCGCGAACAATTATCCAACCACAACAAATGCATTTTCTACGCTTTTTAATCCTTCCGTTGGGAATTATTTCGATGTAGCTATTTCGAAATTCAATGAATCTGGCTCTGCTCTTTTGTATAGCACATACTTGGGTGGACTTCACCAAGAAACTCCACACTCTGTTGTAGTCGATAACCTCAATCGAATTGTGGTTTTCGGTGTAACAGGAAGTAGTGATTTTCCCACCACCATGGGTGCTTACCAGCCTATCTTTTCAGGAGGCTCACCACTTATGATGTCCTCTTTTTTTACAAGTGGCCATCCAGATGGGTGCGATTTTTTCATCACGAAATTCAACGCAAGCGGAACCATGGCGGCATCTACTTTTTTGGGGAACAGTGCTACCGACGGATTGAATTACGCCAACGAGCTGTTTTACAATTATGGCGATGCATTTCGGGGAGAAGTAAACGTAGACGCAGATAACAATATTTTCATTGGTTCTTGTGTTCGAGGTAACTCAGATATTGCTGGTGCTTCTACTCAAAGTTCATACGGCGGTGGAGACAGTGACGGTTACATAGCGAAAATGAACCCAAGTTTGAGTATGCTTCTTTGGGCTACATACATTGGCGGTTCAGCTGCCGATGCCATTTACTCGTTGGAGTTTGCGAATGACGGAGCCATACTTGTCGCAGGTGGCACACGGAGTCAAAATTTTCCTTTTTGCTCGACAGGTGAAGATTCAAATTGGAATGGTGGAACCGACGGATTCATTCTGCGAATAGACCCTTCTAATTTCAATGTGATCGCTGGAACTTTTGTAGGTACTTCTGAGTACGATCAAGTGTATTTTCTTCAAACGGATTTGGCCGACAATATTTATTGTTTGGGACAAACTTCGGGAAACATGGCAATTACCCCCGGATTGTACGGTCAAGCGAATAGTGGACAATTTATTCGGAAGTACAATTCAGCATTGAGTAATCTCATTTGGAACACAACCATTGGAACGGGAAGCGGAGAGATTGATATTTCGCCAACAGCTTTCTTGGTTAGTGATTGCAATCAAATTTATTTCAGTGGGTGGGGTGGCGAGTCGAATTCCATTTCCTGTCAGTCATTAACTTGTCTTGCATACAACAGCACAACCTTCAATTTGCCTATTACCCCTGATGCGTTTCAATCAACAACCGATGGAAGCGATTTTTATCTAGCGGTGTTGAATGCAAGTGCAACACAGTTGGTTTATGGGTCTTATCTCGGAGGCAGCTCTAGCGCTGAGCACGTAGACGGAGGGACTTCACGATTTGATAAAAGTGGTTCAGTGTTTCAAGCGGTTTGCGCGGGTTGTCAGAATAACGACGATTTTCCAACGACCCCAGGGGCGTGGTCTTCAACAAACAACAGCTTCGGCTGTAACCTCGCTGTTTTTCGTTTCGATCTTGGACAATTGGAGGCTATCGCGAATGTTCAAGGGCCTTCTCAAATTTGTGTCGGAAGCCCAGCGCAATTTGTAAACGAAACACAAAACGCTTCCGATTTTATTTGGAATTTCGGAGACGGACAAACGAGTTCAGCTTTCCAACCCAGTCACGTTTTCAATTCCGTTGGAAACGTAACGGTTTCTATGATTGCCTCGGACATTAACGATTGTTATGTATCGGATACCGCAACAGTGAATCTTCAAATTATTGATTTTACTCCGCCGACTATTGCTCCTGTAAATCCCCTGTGTGTGGGAGAGTCCGTGACTTTGAATGCGACCGGTTCTGCGAATTTATTTTGGTTGAATAACGTAACCCTTTCCAACGTGAATGGAAACACGGCAGTAGCAACACCAACGAACCCTTCAACATACTTCGTAACTGATTTTAATGTGTGTGGAAGCGACACCGTTGGAGTTTTTGTGAATGTCATTATCCCAGTTGCAGAAGCAGGACCGGATTACACCATTTGTCTGGGCGATTCACAACCGCTTACCGCATCGGGCGGAGCAAGTTATGTATGGCAAACAAGTCCTTCTTTAAGTTCATTGAACACCGCTGCAACCATAGCAACACCAATATTGGATGAACAGTTCTTCGTGACGATTACAACTCCCGAAGGATGCACCGCTACCGATAGCTGTGTTGTTTTTGTTGAACAAAATGTTCCTGGTGGAGTGGTTTATCCGACCATAAATTTATGTTTAGGAGAAAACGTGGTATTGCAATCGGAAGATGGATTGGCTTACTCGTGGTCGCCTGCAACGGGATTAAATTCAACCACAATTCAAAACCCAACAGCTTCACCAATAAACTCAATAACCTACAACGTCGCTATTACCAATGTTTGTGGATCAGGTAATTCTGAAGTTTCAATCAATGTTATTGAATTGAATGTCGTTGCTTCCGAAGGAGGAACAGTTTGCCTCGGGGAGTATTATCCAATTGAGGCTTTTGGCGCCGATTTTTACGCTTGGTTGCCTTTCAACAGTGTGGTGAGTTCTTTCGAAAGCTCAACCTTAGCAAATGCTCCGTTTTCACAATGGATAACTGTTGTTGGAACAGACGTTAATGGATGTTCAGATACCGATTCCTTATTCATGAACATTCTCTCTTTGCCCGAGATAGATGCCGGTCCGGATCAATATTTCGATTATCCTGGAGAAACGCAGCTCTTTGGAAACACTTTTGGTCTCGACTATACCTGGTTTCCTTCAGAAGGCCTTTCATGCACCACATGTGCGTTCCCTGTTGCGGCTCCTGCTGAGCCCATGTGGTATTATTTAACAAGCACCAGCAGCACCGGTTGTGTTGGAATTGACTCTGTCTATGTTCGTCCATATTTCCCCATATATGTGCCTAACGCACTAACACCGAATGGAGATGGTTTGAATGATGTATTTCTTGTGGTGGGTGAAAATTTAACTGGATTTCAGCTTCAAATTTTCGATCGTTGGGGAATTAAGATTTTCGAAACGAATAATCCGAATGAACCATGGCTTGGGGGCTACAAAGATTATTTCGTGCCGAATGATGTGTATACGTGGAAGGTTTCATTTGATTCCATTGAGCGACGAACAGAATTAATTGGACACGTAACTGTGATTCGTTAATCTCTTTTGGAATAAATTCGCCAAAACAATTTGCTATGTCATTTCAATTTTTACTTCTTGAAAATATTGGTGCAACACGCATCATCACGATTAACAGACCCGATCAAATGAACGCCTTGAACAAGGCAACCATTGAAGAGCTAAACAGTGCCTTTGCAGAAGCCGAGGCTGATGAGAGTGTTCGTGCCATTGTGTTAACAGGCGCGGGCGATAAGGCTTTTGTTGCAGGCGCCGACATTAAAGAATTCGCGAGTTTTTCTGTTGAACAAGGCAAGGAACTTTCGTTGTTGGGACATGAACAATTGTTCAATTTCGTAGAGCGTTTGAACACTCCCGTAATTGCTGCCGTAAATGGATATGCATTCGGAGGTGGATTGGAATTGGCCATGAGCTGTCACATGCGCGTAGCTTCTTCGAATGCAGTCATGGGATTACCTGAAGTTTCTTTGGGTGTCATTCCCGGATACGGTGGAACACAGCGTTTACCGCGTTTAGTTGGTAGAGGGAAAGCAACCGAGTTAATTGTAACTGCAGGTAGACTTTCAGCGGCAGACGCTTTGCAATGGGGATTGGTTAACCACGTTGTGGAATTGGAAACATTGATGAAGTTCACGACTGATTTAGCTGGAAAAATTGAAAAGCTTTCTCCATCAGCAATCTCAAGTGCTTTACGTGCGGTGCAAGCAGGATTTGATAGCGAAGCTATTGGATTGAAGGCGGAAGCAGAGGAGTTCGGAAAATGTTTCGGAACGGAAGATTTCAAAGAGGGAACAACTGCGTTCATGGAAAAACGCAAACCAACCTTCACTGGGAAATGATGAAAGTTGCCTTAATAAATAAATCGAAGTATCCAGCTCCAGCGTACGCTACGGCGCACGCTGCTGGATTAGACCTTCGCGCAAATATTGAAGATTCAATTGAATTGAAATCACTCGAAAGAGTGTTGGTTCCAACCGGATTGTTCATGGAATTACCTGTTGGTGTTGAAGCGCAAATTCGTCCACGAAGTGGCCTTGCATTCAAGAACGGAATTACGGTTTTGAATACACCCGGAACCATTGATGCTGATTACCGTGGAGAGATCAAAGTTTTGTTGGT
>CAZEFR010000006.1:5200-52077 GCA_964511555.1 uncultured Chryseobacterium sp. | reverse complement strand
CCGCATACCCTCGTAACTCCGAAACCACTCGTGCGCATTGCAGAGAAGCCTATTGTTCAGCGTTTGGTTGAAGATATTGTTTCTATTCAAACGGAAAAGGTTGAAGAGATTGCTTTCATTATCGGTCGATTCGGAAAGGAAGTCGAAAACAATCTTATTGCTTTAGCAGAACAACTTGGCGCGAAAGGAACCATTCATTATCAAGACGAAGCATTAGGAACTGCACACGCCATACTTTGCGCAGAGTCTGCGCTGCAAGGTCCTGTTACCGTGGCTTTCGCAGATACACTTTTTCGCGCCGACTTCAAATTAGATCCAAACGCAGATGGCGTTTTGTGGGTGAAGAAAATTGAGGATCCTCGTCAGTTTGGTGTAGTTGAATTAAATGCGGAAGGCACCATAGTTTCCTTCCAAGAAAAACCACAAGAGTTTGTTTCAGACTTAGCCATGATTGGAATTTATTATTTCAAAGACGGTGAATGGTTGAAACGAGAGCTTCAATATTTGTTAGACAACAACATCATGAACGGGGGCGAATACCAATTGCCAGATGCCATGCGCAACATGATGAAGCAAGGAGCCAAGTTTGTTCCAGGTGAGGTGAATGAGTGGATGGATTGCGGGAATAAAGCTGCCGTTGTGGAAACGATGGCTTCCGTTGTTTCAAGGCTTCCACAAAAACACAATGTGAAGTTGGAAGGGGATTCGAAAATTATTGAGCCTTGTTATTTCGGGAACAACGTCGTTCTTCACAATTCTACTGTTGGTCCAAATGTTAGCATTGCCAGCAACGTTTCCATCACGAATTCATCACTTGAAAATACGTCCATAGAATCCAATTCAAAAGTGGAGAACTGTCAGCTTAAAAATTCATTACTCGATGAATATTGTCAAGTGTCAGGTGTAAAGGGAGTACTTGATTTAGGCTCATACAATTCGATTCACCACAATGATTAACAAAATTCTTTCCTTCGTTCTCTTACTAGTTTTAGTTTCATGCGGAACTAAGAAGCCTACTGTTGTGACAGATGAAAACCACGCTCTGTTTCAAAAGTATTTCTATGAGGGAGAGAAGGCAAAGATGGCGGGAAACTTTGAAATCGCGATTAATTATTTCAATACTTCATTGAAGTATGAAGAGGTGAGCGCTGCCCATTATGAAATTTCTAAGTTGTGCTCGCAACTCCCGAAATATGAAAAAATGGGTAAAGACCACATTAAAAGAGCTGTGGAGATGGAGCCTACGAATTCATGGTATTTGAGAGATTTGGGGTATTATGAAGTTTATTCAGGTAACATCAAGGAGGGAATAAAGAGTTTCGATTTAGCGGTGAAGTACAGCACGAATCCAGTTCCAATCTTGAATGAATATTTGAATGTCATTAGTAACCACGACACAGACCAAGCTGCCATAGTCCTTGCTCAAATTGCAGCTATTCAAGGAGAGGATGAGGACATAGCACGGAAACGATTTGAATTGTTAAGTTGGCAAGGTAAGCACAGAGAAGCAGGCTTGGTATTGGAAGAGTTCGAGCAGAAAAATAAAGTAGACGATGCCTTCTATTTTCATTTGCTTGATTTTTATAGAGAAATGAAGTTGAGTGAAGAGGCGTCGAATTGGCTTAGACATATGAAACAGGTAATTCCAACCAATGGGAAATTGTTGTTGGAAGAAAGCGGAGAGTTAGCAGCTCAAGGGGAAGATGCTAAGAGTTATGAAATCTTGAAAAAGTCAATTGTTTCCGGTGATTTAGAGTGGTACGATGCGATTGATATCTTAAAAAAATACGAGGAGCTTGCTGAGGAAGACAGCGCATTTTTGAAACCACTTTGGGAAATATTCGATTTGGTATCTACACAGTACAAAAACGAATATCAATGCCTGGTTCAATTGTCCTTTGTAGCAGACCATCAGAAGAATTTTATTCGAGAAGAAGAAATGCTTACCGCTGCAGTGGAGCTCTACAAGGGTGATGTCCTGTTGTGGCATTTTTTGCTAGAAAATCAGAAGCATTTGCGCAAGTGGAATGAGCTGGTGAAGTATGGAAAAGAAGGCATAGAGCTTTTTCCTACCGATGCTGAAGTATATTACTTTACAGGATTGGGATATTTAAAAATGCTTGATTACGCGAATGCATTGGAAGTGTTTTTGACTGGCCGAGACTTAGTCCTAGACAACCCTGTTTTACTCTCACAATTTCACTCTTCTTTAGGAAGTGTCTATTTCAAAACAAACAACTGGACAGAATGTGAAAAAGCTTTCGAGCAAGCGCTTATTCAGAACCCTGATAATGCCACCGCTTTAAATAATTACGCCTACTACCTTGGGCTTAAAAAAGTTCAGCTCGACAAGGCCTTAGGTATAGTGCAGTACGCTGTTTCAATGCAGCCAAACAATGCAATTTACCTTGATACTTATGGTTTTATTTTGTTTCAAAAGAAACAGTATCAAGCCGCGGTGAATCAGCTGGAAATTGCAGTTTCTTTGAATTCTACAGATCATGAAATTTGGGAGCATTTGGGCGATGCATATTTCATGCTGGGAAATGAAGCCAAAGCACTTGAATGCTGGAGGAAAGGGTTATCATTGAATCCGACAAATGTGAAATTGAAAGAAAAAATTAACCAAAAGAAATTCATTGAATAAGTATCTCATCATACTCTTTATCCCTTTTCTCTTTGCCTGTAAAAGCAAAGAGGTTGTTGTTACGCAAGAACCTCTGAAAGAGAGAACGCAAGCATTTTTAACAAGAAATATCGAGAAGAATAGATTCGAGTTTGATTGGTTAGGAATGAAGCTCGACGCCGAATTTACAAGTGGAGAAGAGCAGCAAGGATTCAAGGCCACTGTTCGCATGCGCAAAGACAGCGCTGTATCTGTAAGCGTAAGTCCAGCTTTAGGTATTGAGGTGTTGCGACTATTGGTTGATAAGGATAGTTTGAAAATGGTTTCGGACATTCCTGGAGATAAGTATGTTTTCTTGGGCTCAGTGGATCAATTAACAGATCTTGCAAAAATTGATTTGGATTTATCTACCCTTCAAGATTTGTTAATTGGAAATCCAATTGGTTTAAGCCGCGAGGAAGGTCGTATGAAAAGTGGAATAGAGAAACTTGACGTTGAGTATTACACGCTTGTATCTCGGATGTCGCGGCGTGTCCGAAGAGCGTCTGAGGATCAGGATTCATTAACAAGTCGCGATGGAAGAAGAATTCCAAAGAAGCTGGAAGATAACGATTGGATTTCGTCAAAGTTTTGGATCGAGTCGAATCTGTACAAAGTTGTTAAATGTGAGTTAACTGATCTGAGAACAAGAAGAACGGTGCAAATTAATTATTCAGATTTTGATGAGGAAAACCCTTCACATTATCCACATAAGTGCAACATTCAAATCAATGATGTAAAGGGGAATACGTCCTTAGAATTCAGAATAGTTCGATTGAACACACAAAATCATTACGATTTCTCGTTCGATTATGACAAGGATTATCCAATCAAAAGGAAATAGGAATGAAAGGGCTGAATAAATCACATTTGACATATGCCATGCTTTTGCTCATTCTTGTTTTTTCAGGAATTGCCTTTCAATGGTTGTTTGCTCAAACGAAGAAGGCAGAACTTACCTCGAGAAGAACAGAACTCAACAATGAGATTGCAAAGACCAAGCAGTTAATTAAGGAATATCAGGCAGATCAGAGGAATGCCTCAGCAGAACTTTCGTTGTTGAATGAGCAAATTCGTTTGCGTGAAGAATTGATTCAATCTATTAATTCAGAAGTTGGAACAATTGACGGTGAGATAAAAAATAGTGAAGGGCGAGTAGTTGAACTTGAGGCGAGTATTCAAGATTTAAAGGCAGAGTATGCTAAAATGATCTACAACAGTTACAAACAAAGGTCTTCGTATTCTAAGCTGGCATTTGTTTTATCGTCCTCGGATTTTTTTCAAGCTGTAAAACGTGTTCAGCTTCTTAAACAGTATGCAGAGAATCGAAAGTTTCATTCTCAACAAATGAAGAATGCGCAATTGGAAATTGCAGAGAACATTTCTATTCTAGAGGGCAACAAACAAACGAAATTGGCGCTTTTTAGCGACGAACAGAATCAACGGAATGAAATTGCTCAGAATAAATCTGAACAGCAGCGAAAACTGGAATTTTTGAAAACCGAAGAAGGGAAGTTACGCGAAGTACAACGCCAGAAAGAATTAGAGAGAAGACAATTGACGGCTAAAATTGAAGAAATTGTGCGTCAAGAAATCGCGGCAGAGAACGAACGTATTCGCAAGCAAGAAGCAGAGAAAGCAAGGCTCGCCGAAGAGAAGAGAAAGGAAGAACAACGAAGAGCTGCAGCGAATGCAACGGCTTCGAACAATGCATCTGCCAACGCATCGGGAACAACAGCACCTGTGAAGACAAATACTCCTGTTGCTGAGATGACACCTCCTAAACCGGCAGAAAAGCCCGCGCCTAAAATGGAAAGTGCCCCTGAAGTTGTGTTGGCGAATACCGTTTTCGAGCAAAATAAAGGCGCTCTTCCCTGGCCGGTGGCGTCTGGAGCTGTCGGTTCGAAGTTCGGTAAACATGCGCACGAAAGCATTCCAGGTATTGAGGTAAACAACAAAGGTGTTGATTTCATTACTTCAGCAAACGCAGAAATATTCACGGTATTCAGCGGAACAGTAACGAGTGTCTTCAACATTCAAGGTGCAGGTATGAATGTTATTGTTACTCACGGTGCCTACAAAACGGTGTACAGTGGACTTCAGAATGTTTTCGTTTCAGTAGGCACAAAAGTGAACACACGAGATAAAATTGGAACAGTTGCCGATAACGGTGAAGGTTACGTTCTTCACTTTGAATTAGGAAAAGTTTCAGAAGCCGGATGGGTGCCGCAGAACCCAGAGCTATGGCTCAAAAGACGTTAAGACTTAAACGAATTTAGGATCCGTTTCCATCACATGTCCGCAAGATTTGCACGTTCTCATTTCCTCACTTCCGTAAAATTCTCGGAATCGAGGTAAGAAATCTTTTTCAATATTTTCCAAAACAAAGTACGTTTCGTGTAACGGGTGATTACATTTTTCACAATACCAAAGCAGTCCGTCTTTTAACTCGCGCTCTGCACGCTTCACTTCAATCACAATTCCAACGGTTCCTTCGCCTCTGCGCGGCTGGTGTGGTGTTCTTGGCGGAAGCAAGAACATTTCGCCTTCCTTCACTTCAATATCAACGGCCTTTCCATCTTCTTGCACACCAATCATTACGCTACCTTCAACTTGAAAGAACCACTCTTCTGTTTCGTTGTAGTGATAATCTTTTCGCGCATTGGGCCCGCCTACAATCATGATGACGTAGTCTTCCGATTCAACATAAAGATTTTTATTTCCTACCGGGGGTTGAAGTAAACTTCGGTTTTCTTCAATCCATTTTTTTAGGTTGAAAGGTCTACGAATCATAAGGCATTTAATTTTTGTATTTCGAAAAGTATTTCAGGATTCTCCTCTACTGCAGTTCCCATAACCACAACATCGGCACCTGCTTGCCAAGCGGCATGCGCTTGTTGTTCATTCACTATTCCACCACCAACAATAACGGGAAGTTGCGTGGTCTTTTTTACTGCATAAATCAATTCTTGCGAAACAGGAAAATCTGCACCACTTCCAGTGTCTAAATAGAAACAACGAAGTCCCAAGTATTTTCCTGCAAGCGCCGTTGCTGCGGCTACTTCTGGTTTGTCGTTGGGAAGTGGAACAGTCTGACTAATGTATATCGCGGTGGTGGTGTTGCCACCGTTTACGAGCATATAACCTGTGGGAATAACCTCTTGCTGCCATTCGTGTAAATATGGAGCTGAAACAACTTGATGTCCGATTAAGAACTCTGCATTTCTTCCTGAGATTAACGAAAGAAAAAGTGTTGCGTCTACGTGCTTAGTAAGCTGAAGGGGGTGGCCAGGAAAGAGCAC
This sequence comes from uncultured Chryseobacterium sp., assembly GCA_964511555.1. Classification (GTDB taxonomy): domain Bacteria; phylum Bacteroidota; class Bacteroidia; order Flavobacteriales_D; family Sanyastnellaceae; genus CAIZGX01. The sequence continues at coordinate 46,110 of CAZEFR010000006.1, read as the reverse complement.
CAAAGGTAAAGGACACGAAGCACGTAAATGTTCCACTCGTTCATTGAAATCAGAAGCTGCATTCAGACTGCCACCTACCAGAAGAAAATCTACTCCGGCAGCTTTGTACAGTTCACCTTGTTGTTTTGCATTTTCACTGTTCCACTTGTCTGGATCAATGAGAACGGCCAGTTGTTTTTTCTTCTTTTGAAGCAACAATTCTATTTTTCCAACAGTGGTCATGTTTCAAAAATACGAAAGATGAAGTTGCTTTAGGCAAATTCACTTTCAATACGATCAACGGTTAGCACGCCGTCTACATCTTTTAGATTTTTGATTAGATGATCTAAGTGCTCGGTGTCGTGAACCAGAACGACTACTTTTCCATCGAAAATACCATCTCGTGCTTCGAAAGAAATAGCACGCATATTTACGTTCATATCTGTGGAAATGATATTGGTTATTTTTTGAACCAATCCCACATCGTCTGTTCCCGAAAACTTCAAGCCAACTTCAAATTGAACTAAATCATTGCTGCTCCACTTCGCTTTAATGACGCGATAAGCAAATTTGCTCATGAGTTCTTGTGCATTCGGACAGTTGGTCCTGTGAATTTTTATTCCTTCCGCAACAGTAATAAATCCAAAAACTTCGTCACCCGGAATAGGATTACAACACGGTGCTAAGCTGAAGTCAACCTTTTGCTTATCGTCACCAATGAGCACGGTATCTCCTGTGGAAGGAGCTGTTGTTACAAGATGCGTTGTTTCTTCATTTTTTTCCGGCTGTGCGTGTTTTTCGAATCGAATCCGATCAGCCTCTATGGAATGTGGTTTAAGTTTTTTGAGTTCAATTCTCCCTTTCGCAATTTTATAGTAAAAATCTAATGCTGTTGTGCAAGAATAGGCACGTACAAACTCGTCAATGTTTTTGCTTCCCCAAGTAATTTTTAATGAATTGAAACGACGCTTCAGCATTTCTTTCCCTTCTTCCGATATCTGTTTTTTCTCTTCTTTAAGGGCTGTTTTAATTTTCTGACGGGCAGAGGCTGTAATTACAATGTTCAACCAATCTTCTTTTGGACGTTGCTTTTTAGAAGTTAAAATTTCAACCTGATCACCGCTGCTTAACTTGTGGCTGAGAGGTTCTAGTTTGTGGTTAACCTTCGCTCCAATACATTGGTAGCCTATTTGGGAGTGAATGAGAAAAGCGAAGTCCAAAGTTGTTGATCCAACAGGAAGTGTTTTCAAATCGCCACTTGGTGTGAAGACATAAATCTCCTCGCTGAAAAGAGAGAGCTTGAAGTTGTCAATGAATTCAATGGCGTTGTCGCTCGGAGCCTCTAATACCTCGCGAATTTGTCCAAGCCATTTGTCGAGTTTACTTTCCGGACTTTCAATCGCGTCTTTGTATTTCCAATGCGCTGCATAACCTTTCTCGGCCAGGTCGTCCATGCGCTCACTTCTAATCTGTACTTCCACCCATTTACCTGTAGGCGACATGACTGTGGTGTGAAGCGATTCGTAACCGCTGCTTTTTGGAGTGCTGATCCAATCTCGCAATCTCTCAGTACTCGGTACGTAAAAATCGGTTACAGCAGAGTACACTCTCCAACAATCTGTTTTTTCAGATTCAGGGGAGGTTTTAAGAATGATGCGAATAGCGAATAAGTCGTAAATTTCTTCGAACGGAACCCCTTTGGTGTGAATCTTATTGTAGATACTAAAGATGCTTTTCGTTCGGCTTTTAATTTCGTAGATCAATCCTTGTTCATCGAGCGCTCTGCGGATAGGCAGTGTGAATTGATTGATGAATCGAGTACGAACAGCCTGTGTCTTTTGAAGTTTGGTTATGATGTCTTCGTATGCAATAGGATCTGTAAACTTCAGGCTTAAGTCTTCGAGTTCTGTTTTGATGTTGTATAGTCCAAGTCGATGTGCGAGTGGCGCATACATGAACAGAGTTTCGCTTGCAATTTTCAATTGCTTATCTCTTCGCATGTGATCGAGCGTGCGCATGTTGTGCAAACGATCGGCAAGCTTAATGAGTATCACGCGCACGTCATCTGACAACGTCAGAAGCATCTTACGAAAGTTCTCGGCCTGATCGCTAGAGCTCAGGTCTGCAACGCCGGAAATTTTTGTCAGGCCGTCGATAATAACGCGTTCTTTTTTTCCGAACTGACGTTGAATATCGTCGAGCGTTATTTCAGTGTCTTCGACCGTATCGTGCAGAAGAGCGCAGACAATGCTCATGGTGTCGAGCCCCAATTCTTCTGCGGCGATTTTCGCCACAGCAATCGGGTGGTAGATGTAGGGCTCTCCGCTCTTGCGACGCATGTCTTTGTGGGCATCTACGGAAAGCTCGAAGGCTTTCCTTATCCGCGCACGATCGGCACGGGTTTTCGAGCGGTAACAAACACGTAAGAGTGCGCGGTATCTGCGAAGGATTTCGCGATTTTCTTCAACTAAATCAATTTCTATTTTCGCCATATCAGCACAAATTAACATCTATTCTTTCAACATAAAAATGTGAAACTTATTACCTATTAACAATGCATGTTTTGAAAGACTGTTCTATCTTCCCCTCGTGAAAAAAATCATTGCTATACTCTCGCTTTTAACGGTGCTTAACGTCGTCTTTACGCAGGACTCTTTGTTCAATGAATTGCGTTACGCTACGTTATTAAAAGTTGAAAAAGACACGGTCATTTCAAAATTCAATTTTGAAGTCGCGGCGGGGTTAGATCGTTCGCGCGAAATTTCCAACTTGGGATACTCAGCAATATTGAACTACAGCAATGTTTTTCAAAATGAAAAAAACAAGTTAGCGCTGTCATTAACCGGCGCTGTTATTCATCTTCCTGCATTCAATAAACGTTTTTTAGATTCACTGGGAATTCTTCCGAATTTTGGAAGGGTGCTTTCGCCCGACGCTGGAGCAACCGCTTTCACAGCTATTCCAGAAATAATTTATTCCAGAAAATTAAACAAACACTTCACCTGGTCCGCAGGTAATTCAAGACAAAACCTAGGCTACGGATACCGCTCACTCATTCTTTCGAGCAGCGCAAGTGCGCTTCCGTTTATGCATCTGGAAACGAAGATTGGAAAGAAAATAACCTTCACGAACCTCTGGTCAAGAACACATAGCCTCCAGCGTGAACAGAATCGCTTCGAATTGAACCCTAAGTACTTTGCTGTGCATACAATCGAGTGGAAGATCAATAGAAAATGGTCTGTTTCTGCCCACGAGATGGTTGTTTGGCAGGCAAGAGATTCTGCAAGTCGAAGAGAACTAGATCTCCATTATTTGAACCCGTTCTTATTTTATCGTCCTGTTGAATTTTCTCAAGGGTCGGCAGATAATGTGCTGCTGGGCGCTTCAATTCGATACAAAGCAAATGACGAGTTTCAGCTTTACGGTCAGTTAATTCTCGACGAATTTTTGCTGAGTGAGATTCGAAACAGAAACGGTTGGTGGGGTAACAAGTTCGGAATGCAATTCGGACTTCAAATCGAACCAAAAAAAATCAAAGGGTTGTTGTTTCAAACAGAGTGGTCTTTTGTTAGACCCTTTACCTATACCCACGGAAGTGAGATACAGGCATGGGAACACATGGGTCAGCCGTTGGCCCACCCGTTGGGAGCAAACTTTTATGAATGGTATACTTCAGCGCAATACCAGCGCGAGAAATGGAACTATACGGCAAGCATTGTTTGGGGTGCATTCGGAAGAGATGCTCAGCAAAATGTCGGCGGGAATATCTTCCAATCATATGTGAACCCTTGGAGCATATACGGAAACAACATTCTTCAAGGAAACAGAAGTACCCTATTTGTTGTAAATGCCGAAGCTGCTTATCAAGTTTCTCCGCAGCTTGAGATTTTCGGATTTGCTCGCTATCGCTCGGAAGACAGAAGAGTAGATGCTTTCAAAGAAGCATGGCTCATGGTTGGAGTGCGCAAAGGACTTCGTCAAGTTCGTCGTTGGGATTATTAATTGTTGAGGAAAATTAAGCAGTACTTTTGCAAAAAAAAGGCGGTAATGGAAGTTTCGGAATCGAAAAATAAAGGTTTAATGGGTAAAGTGCTTGCCGCTCTGGATTTGTTCAAATTGCGCTTGACGTTTCTTGTTGTTGTCTCCTGTATTCTTTCCTACGCAATGGGAGTAGATTCATGGGAGTTCAGTAAGTTAGGCTGGTTAATTCTTGCAGGATTTCTTCTCACGGGCGGAAGTAACGGTGCCAATCAGGTACTCGAACGCCAATGGGACGCCCTAATGCACCGCACAAAAAACCGTCCATTGCCAACGCAAAGAATTTCCCCAATTGCGGCATGGTTCGTATCAGTTTCTGCCGCAGCCTCAGGTATTTTTATCCTGTTCTATTTCCTAAACACCGCATCAGGAATTCTTGGATTCGCTGCATTTTTATCGTACGCTTTTGTATACACACCGCTCAAAAGAGTTACCCCATGGGCTGTATTCATTGGCGCGTTTCCCGGGGCAATTGCTCCAATGATTGGCTATGTTGCGGCAACAAATGAATTCGGACTGGAAGCTGGAATTTTGTTCGCGGTGCAATTCATGTGGCAATTTCCACACTTTTGGGCAATTGCTTGGGTGTCGCACGAAGATTACAACCGAGGAGGTTACAAGCTTTTACCTTTTAACGGAATGCCAGACATCAAAACGGCTTTTCAAATAATGGTATATAGCTTTTTCTTAATCCCAGTAAGTCTTCTGCCGTGGACCTTGCCTTTGGAAAACCCAATGGTCGGAAATATTGCCGCAGTGATTGTAACGATTGCTGGTATTTGGATTTCTTTTCTGGCATATAAACTTTTTAAAGAACCTACTTTGTTGAATGCGCGCAAGGTTATGTTTGCATCGTTCTTTTATTTACCCATTGTTCAAATTGCATACGTAATAGATAAAATCTAATGGAAAACAACAATTTTAAACAAGTCAATGTCTTTGAAGACCACAACCCTGAAGTGAAAATTAGGTCGAAGAAAATGATCGTTTGGTTCTTAATTTTTTCAGTGGTTATGCTTTTTGGCGGTATCACAAGCGCCATTATGGTGCTCTACGGAAAACTACTTTGGGTTCATATTGAGCCCCCAGTAATTTTTTGGGTGGGAAATGCACTCATTGTCCTCAGCAGTGCAACACTCTATTTCGCGCTAAAGGCGTTGAAGGCAGGAAAACAGTCTTTAGCATTATATGGCACTTTAGCCACACTAGTTCTGGGTCTGGCTTTTGTTTTTACCCAAAATAAGGGTTGGAACGAAATGGCGGCTATGGGTATGGGGAATACAATTACCCAAACAGAACAAGGCCTAAAACAATCGAGATGGAACACCCTCGGTAAATTGAGTGGCGAGTACGGAAAAAATTATTATTTCGAATTGAATGGTCAAGTGTTGACAAAAGAAGGTGAGAATTATTATTTCATTCGCCCAGACCAATCGCGTGAAGATAAAACACTAGAGGTACTTACAACTTTTAATGCGTCGGGTGCAATGCTTAGCGTGCTCATTTATTTGCACATTGCACACTTGTTTTTTGGCCTCATCTATCTAGCAGTGAATCTGTTTCGCTTGAATAAGGGATCTCTGAACAAAGAGAATTGGATTAGCCTACAAAGCAACGGTATGTATTGGCATTTCATGGGTATTCTTTGGATATACTTATTTTTCTTCATTTTCTACATCTATTAATTCCAAGCAAAAGCCTTATTCAGAATTATTCAAAATAGTGAAAAATACCGATTCTCTTTTCTAATTTGAAGCTTTTGAAGTAAAATTGCAGCCAAATTTCGTTTACTATTATGGCAGGTCAAACAGAACATGTAACAACTGAAGAATTATGGGGCGGTAATCGCTCGCCTTTCAGTGTTTCTTACGGTAAAATGATGATGTGGTTCTTCCTTGTATCGGATGCCCTTACATTCGGCGGACTACTCACGGCTTACGGTGTAATTCGACACGCAAGCAGCGAGCCTTGGCCTGTGGGAGAGCAAGTATTTGAAGCCCTTCCAGGGTTGCATGGTTCTTACCCACTGGTGTACGTGGCACTTATGACCTTCATCTTGATCGTTTCTTCTGTAACAATGGTACTTGCTGTTGAAGCGGGCCATCGCATGGACAAGAAAGGTGTTGTTAAATGGTTGGGAATAACAATTATTGGTGGTTTCTTCTTCCTTGGTTCGCAAGCATGGGAATGGTCTCACTTCATTCACGGTTCAGGTGGTGGTTTTCAAATTAATCAGCCGATGACAGTTGCTGCTTCCGATGATGCTGGAAATACATATCAGATTACGTTGGAAAACGGCTCTTGGGTTCACATGACGAGCGACTTCGGTCATAAATATGAGCATGCAATGGAAGCGGCTGAAGAGCCTGTTTCTCATGACGCTCATGGTGGACATGGCGAACACGCTGCTGAAGCACATGAAGATATCCATTCAATGGTTCCAGAAGAAATCATTCTCAATAAGTACACACTCGAACACAAAGACGGAAAAGATCTTCGCAAACTTGTGGTGAAAGGAGAGGACGCGAAGAAAATATGGTCAGCAATGGAATCAGGTTCTATGGCCTTCGGAGCGAATATGCAAAAGAATGAGTATGCGATTCAACAACAGTATGCTAACTTCTTCTTCTTTGTAACAGGCTTCCACGGGTTTCACGTATTTTCAGGAGTGTTAATCAACATAATCATTTGGTTAATGGCCGTTAAAGGAACTTTCGAGAAACGCGGTCATTACGAGATGATTGAGAAAATTGGTCTATACTGGCACTTCGTAGATCTTGTATGGGTATTTGTATTCACCTTCTTCTACCTTATCTAATAAAACCATCATCATGGAAAGAGACGACTTAATTGTAAACGAGAGCTACGCTCTAAACGCAAAGCACGACGAAGCGGCTGGAAGGCAAATTCGTAAAAAGCTTTACACAGTAACCATCCTTCTTACAGTAATTACGCTAATAGAGGTGCTCATGGGTGTTGCATTCAAAAGAAATGGAACCTTCGCCTGGGAAGCAATTAAATTAACGTTCTTGGTGCTAACACTTGTAAAGGCTGCCTACATTGTATTGATTTTCATGCATCTTGGTGAAGAAAGAAAGAACTTGAAGTACGTTGTTCTTCTTCCTTACGCCATATTCATTATGTATCTTATTTTTATAGGCTTGTATGAAGGTATAAGCATGCAAATTGGTCATAACGTCTTCGGCTAAGCAGAAGAAAATGAATAAAAAAAAGATTAAAAAGTATATCCTATTGGTGGGTATGCTTTTTTTTATTCCGCTAACCCTGCTGATCGTTTTGGGACCAATGGGTAAACACAATTTTAGTGAACCTATGTATTACGGCCCTGCGTGCGACACAGGTTGCGTGTCCTCAGACTATCAGATTCCCGATTTCGCTTTCATGAATCAAAATAACGAACTCATAAACAGAGATTCGTTAATGGGGAAGATATGGATAGCTGCTTTTGTAGATTTCCAAGATCCAAATCTACCAAAAATCACAGAGCGCCTGCTTATACCGAATTTTAAATTCCGCATGGAGCCTGATATTTATATCGTTTGCTTCGATCCAAATGGTTACAACGATTCCGCAGCGGTGAAAGACTACCTAGATCAGAACTTACGTTACTCCAATAACAAAAAAAAGTGGCAGTTTCTTCAAGGAGATTCCGCCGCAATGGATTCGTTTGTTCGGAACGGTTTTTTCATTAATGACTTGAAAAAAGAAGCGGTCTTTCGATTGGTTGACGAGTCAGGTCATATCAGAGGGCTCTATGGAAATACAGAGTATCACTTTGAAAATCTAATGGAGGATGTTGCTATTTTGAATAAAAAGAGAAAGATCAAGCGTGGGTACTAAACGTATTTTTCTTATCGCATTCATTGCTCTTGTAGCATGCACAGATTCTGTGAAAACACCAGAACAAAAGCAAAAGACATTGCCTTACTTCGGTGATTTCGGGATTGAAATCAAATACAACGAGAAGGGAGAGGGCATCTCAGATACAGTTTACGATCCCATTCCTCTGTTTGCGTTTACAAATCAAGATGGAGAAATCATTACCTATGATTTCATGCGAGGAAAGATTGCCATCATAGATTTTTTCTTTACAAATTGCACGAGTATCTGCCCCATGCTTTCTTCTCAAATGGCAAGATTACAGCATTCAGTGAAATCAGAGAATATCAACGATCAAGTCGTTTTTCTTTCACATACAGTTGATCCGAAAAATGACACCCCTGAAACGTTGAAGGCCTACGCAAGCCGCATGGGCGCGGATTTTTCAAATTGGAATTTTGTTACCGGAAAAGCGGAAGATATATACTGGCAAGCCAAAGAAGGATACAAACTCACAGCTTTCCCTTCGGATACAGCACAAGGTGGATTTTTTCATACCGATCAAATAGCACTTATCGATCAAGAAGGTAGAATTCGAGGATATTACGACGGAACCTCAACAAAAGCGGTGGATCAGCTGTTTATAGATTTACATTTGTTACTTAAGAAATAATACGATGAAAGCAGAATTGAAAAAGAACGACAAATTAGCGAAATCATTGATTTATACTGTATCCGCAGTAGTTTTTCTTGTAGTTGTGTCGCTGCGCTATTTGAAGTTTACAGACGTAAACTTGGGCTTCGATGTTCATCTGTTGGCAAAGGCGAATGCACTTATCAATGGTACAGTTTCTATATTGTTGGTTGCTGCATTAGTGGCTGTAAAAAAGAAGAATTTCGAATTGCACAAAAAGTTCATGAAAGGCGCAATTCTTTTGAGTGTGGTTTTTCTTGTTACGTACATTGGGCACCACATGTTTGCGGGTGAAACCGAATTTCCGAAAGATAACGCAATGAGACCGTTGTACCTTATCATTCTTTCAACTCATATTGTACTTGCCGCAATCATTCTTCCTTTTATACTTTTAACGGCTTACCGAGCGCTTATTGCTGAATTTTCAGCTCATAAGAAATTAGCAAGGTATACATGGCCCATTTGGTTTTATGTCGCAGTAACTGGCGTAGTTGTTTATTACATGATTTCACCATACTACCAATAATTATGAAAAAGATATTCTTTCTGTTGTTCTTCGTTCTGGTGAATCTCGCAACCAGTGCTCAATGTGCCATGTGTAAGGCAACTGCTGAAACAGCAAACCAGAATACTTCGGGAAGTTTAGCTGAGGGATTAAACACAGGAATCCTCTACCTCATGCTTATTCCATATACGCTTTTGCTTGTTCTTGCTATTGTCTTTTTCAGAAAACGTATCGCGAATTTCTTCAAAGCGAATTAAAAGAACTTCAGTTACCTTTGATAACCGAAAATCCCGTTATTTTCGGAAATTTTGAAGATATATGAAGTGTCATTTCCTCTTATTCCTAATTATCGTAGGAAGTCACTGTTCTCAAGCTCAATGGACCTTGCAACAATCCGTTGAAACAGCTATTGAACGGAATATAAGTTTGAAGAGAAATAATCTTGGACTTGAACAAACAAGGCTGAACCAAGAACAGGCATTGGGGAATTTTCTCCCTAACTTGAACGGTCAAGTCTCTCACGGATACAACTGGGGTCAGAGAATTGACCCATTTACAAATCAATTCGCGTCGCAGCGTATTCAGAGCAATAGCTTGGGTCTGTCAACAAGTGTTACATTATTCTCAGGGTTGCAAAACGTGAATCAATACAAGAAGGCGCAAGTCGATACGCGGGCGCAAATGCTCGCTTTTGACTTCCAACGCAATCAATTGGCACTGCAAGTTTCTGTAGCTTATTTGAATGTTCTTTTAACCCAAGAGCTCCAGGCTTCAACGGAGCTAACGGTGAACCGAACCAAGGAACAAGTTAAGCGCATTACCGATTTAGTGAATGCAGGCAATGCTGCCGAAGGAAGTCTCAGAGACATTGAAGCACAATTGCTTTCAGATGAAGCCAATTATATTTCAGCAGCAAACAACGTACAGTCGGCTATTTTAGACATTGCCCAATTGATGCAATTGACAGAGCAGGAGCAAAGGAGCTTTTCTATTCAGGTAGACCCCTCAACATTGAACATTGCTGAGCAAATTCCCGATTTGACACAGTGCGTTCAAAATGCACTAACAACATTTCCTCAAATTAAATCAGCCGAGCTTACACTAGCATCAAGTGATCTGAACCTCAGCATCGCTAAAGGAGGAATGTCGCCAAGGCTCAGCATGAGTTATTCGTATGGCTCAGGTTATTCAGGTGCTTCGAAAGTGCTAACAGGTTCACCAGATTCATTGGCTTATCCCATTGGTCAGATTTTCGGCTCGAACGAATATGTTTTCTCTTTTCCACAAGCGGTATACACATTAGACGACTATACGACGAAGCCTTTTGGAAATCAATTGCAAGACAATGTCAATCAATCTCTCTTCTTCAGTCTAACTCTTCCCATCTTCAACGGGTTCTCGAACGATGTGAATATCAAACGAGCGCAACTCACTCGGACCGATAATGAGCTAAACGTTCAACAGACTAAAATTCAACTCGAACAAGAAGTTCGTAAGGCATATTTAGATGTATTAAGAGCGAAGGCCAATTATATCGCAACAGAAAAAGCGGTAGATGCCAGTCGCTTGGCCTTCGATTGGAACGAACTTCGATTTAATCAGGGAGTTGTTGGTCTTTCCGAATACTTAGACGCGCAAAATAGATTGCAGCAAGCTGAATCGAACTTTGTTCGAAGTAAATACGATTGGATTTTTAAACGGAAAATAATAGACTTCTACATGGGAGTCCCTCTAATGTCACAACCATGAAAAATAAGAAAAGATGGATTTGGATTTCAGTAATCGTTTTGATTATTGCAGGCATTGTACTGCCAATGATATTCGGTTCTGGAGATGCAAAAGTGGTTACACTCGGAAAATCGGAGAGAAGAAATTTGAGTGAAGTAGTTGCTGCAAGCGGAAAAGTTCAACCTTCCGTGGAAGTGAAAATTCAGTCTGAAGTTTCTGGGCAAATTGTTGAACTGCCTGTGAAAGAAGGAGACTTCGTTCAGAAGGGACAATTGCTTGTGCGCATCAATCCTGATCTTTATGTCTCTGCACTCAGTCGCGCAGAAGCCGCATTGAATACAGCAAAAAGTAATTTGTCTAGCGCGAAAGCACGCTTAACGCAAGCCAAGGCTCAAAAACGTTTGCAAGAAACTACCCTTGCGAGACTCTCAAAATTAATCGAGCAAAAGGCAATCTCTCAAGCCGAATACGATAACGCGAGCAACGCATTGGAAACATCTATCGCCGAAGTTGAAGCCGCTGAAGAAAGCGTTCACAGCGCGAACTTTTCCATAGCTAGTGCTGATGCAGGTAAGAGTGAAGCTCAAGAAAACCTGAGAAGAACAACCATTGTTGCGCCTATTTCAGGAACGGTGACTGCGCTCGCTAAAGAGCTCGGAGAAACAGTTCTTGGAAACAACATGATGAGCGGAGATGTGATTATGAAGGTTTCTGTTTTGAATGAAATGGAAATTGATTTAGAAGTAAATGAAACAGACATTGTTCACGTCCAAGTAGGCGATACCGCTGATGTTGAAATAGACGCATTCAGCGATCAAGTTTTCAAAGGCGTGGTAACTGAAGTAGGTTCCTCCGCCTTAAATTCAGGACAAGGTCTTGCAGCAAGCACAGAGCAGGTAACCAACTTTTCTGTTAAGGTGAAAATTGTAAAAGAATCGTATGCAGGTGTTAGTGGAAATTCAGAGAACAATTCACCCTTCAAGCCAGGCATGAGTGCAACAGTGAAAATTCACACAGACGAAGCCAGTCAAGCCCTTTCGGTGCCTACAGCCGCAGTGACAACACGCGCAGATTCAATTCAAAATAATATTTCATTAACAGTGGTTTTCGTGAAGAAGGCAGATGATACAGTTGAAATGAAACAAGTTCAAACTGGAATTCAAGACGGAACGTTTATTCAAATTACAAGCGGATTGAACGAAGGAGAGGAGATTGTTACCGGTCCGTATGAACTCTTGTCGAAAGAATTGGAGAACGGAGATAAGATTAAGCTCGAGGAGAAGAAATAATGTATTTGTGTTTGGAAACCGCTACGCGGAATTGCAGTGTCGCACTCATCAAAGACAACGTCCTTGTCGATCTTTTTGAGCGTGAAGAAAGTGAATTCGTTCATGCGGAAGCACTACACCAAATGATGAAAGATATACTCGATCGAAACAATCTGAAACCTTCAGACTTAGTTGGAATCGCAGTTGGAATTGGTCCTGGTTCATACACTGGTTTACGGATCGGAGTGACAGCAGCAAAGGGATTAGCGTACGCCTTGAACATCGGAATGGTGCCCATTACAACAGGAGAACTTTTGGTTAATTCGGTTGGAAGTGAATCGGGATCTACTCCTATAGCTTTAATCGATGCAAGAAGAAGCGATGCCTATGTTTATGTGAATGGAAATTGGTCATTCACTACGCTGAATGAAGAGTGGCGAGCCAATCTCGGAATTGAAAAGGCAATTTTTGTGGGAGATGCTGCGTTTAAATTGAATGATTTTTTGGGGAAGGAAGATCAAGTTAAATTAATCTCACCGAGCGCGAAACATTTTATGGGATTATTACCCAATTCTTCTGCTAAATTTGAGGAGCACATGGCGCAAATAGAACCTTTTTACTTGAAGGAGTTTGTTCCAACAGTATCAAAAAAAAACATGTTAAATGAATAAGTTGAAGAAACTCATTGCAGGATTTTTATTCTTAGCACTTTTATTCGTCCCCATGCATTCGTGCACAGACCGAAGTCAAATGCTCAACCAGGTGGCTTTTTCCATTAACATAAACATATTTGAGCCGTCATTCTTCGATTTAACCGTTCCAACAGGGTGGATCTACTTCAACGGAAATACAGTTGATTTGATAATATATCGCAACGATATCGATGTGTTTTCTGTCTTTGATGCCAGAAGTACATACAATCCTGATAATCCGTGTTATGTACAAGTGAATTCAGATAACGTTACAGTATCAGACACCTGTTCGGGAAGTAAATGGTTGCTTTCAGACGGCAGTTTAATCAACGGTCCTGCAAACTTCAATTTGCTCCAATACAATGCCGATTACAATTCGGTAACCGGAAATCTTCATTTGTATAATTAATTGCTTTATGAAAATTGAACACATTGGTATTGCAGTGAAAGACATTGCTGCTTCGAATGAAATTTTTTCTGCCCTACTTGGCGTTAAACCCTACAAAGAAGAACGCGTTGAATCGGAGAATGTCATCACTTCATTCTTCCAAGTTGGAGAGTCGAAAATAGAATTACTTCAAGCCACTTCACCAGATAGCGCCATTGCAAAATTCATCGAAAAGAACAAGGAAGGAATGCACCACATTGCCTTCGAAGTTCAGGATATTTATGCTGAAATAGAACGCTTGAAATCCGAGGGCTTTACCATGATTCACGATGCTCCAAAAGAAGGCGCAGACAACAAGCTCATTGCCTTTCTTCATCCGAAAAGTAGCAATTCAGTTTTGGTGGAATTGTGTCAAGAACGCGTCTAAAAAAAATGTATCTTCGCCTCACTTCAAATTAAGAATATGATTTCGTTTCAACGTGCAAACATTATTTTAGGTTGGTTCATGTTTATGGCAGCAACCGCTGTATACATGATGACCCTCGAACCAACAATGCCTTTCTGGGATTGCGGTGAGTTCATTGCCTCGGCTTATAAACTCGAAGTTGGTCACCCTCCAGGGGCGCCTTTGTTCATGCTTATTGCACGTTTATTTTCTGCATTCGTTGGAGTAGAAAATGTTCCCTATGCGGTCAATACACTTTCAGCCGTTTCTTCCGGAGCTACCATTATGTTCCTCTTCTGGACCATCACGCACCTCGCGAAGAAAATGGTGGACAAAGACGGAGATAAAAACGACAACAAGAACCTGATCATTTTCGCAGCCGGATTAATCGGCGCATTCGCATACACATTCAGCGATACGTTTTGGTTCAGTGCAGTGGAAGGTGAAGTTTACGCCATGTCTTCGTTATTCACAGCTGTAGTTTTCTGGGCAATTTTGAAATGGGAAAGTGAAGCCGATGAGCCAAGCAACTTGCGTTGGATCATCTTAATTGCGTACCTCATGGGGTTGTCCATCGGCGTTCACTTATTGAACTTGTTGGCTATTCCCGCAATCTGCTTTGTGTATTATTTCAAGAAGAACACCTTCTCTTGGAAAGGCGTTGCCATTACTTCGGGCGTTGCTTTGGGATTGTTATTCTTGATGCAAACCGTTATTTTAATTTGGTCAATTCAAATTGCAGCGTGGTTTGAGCGTTTCTTCACGAACACGCTCGGAATGCCTTTCAACACAGGGGTAATCTTCTATGCATTAATTCTAATTGGAGGTCTCGTTGCATTAATCATCTATTCGAAGAAACGCGGATGGGTAGCAGTGAATACACTTACTTGGAGCGTTGCTGTTGCATTGATTGGTTACACCACCTTCGCGACCATCGTTATTCGTTCGCAGGCGGATACGCCAATGAACGAAAATAAGCCGAACAACTTCTTTGCTTTGGTTTCATACATGAATCGTGAACAGTACGGTGATCGCCCGCTTCTTCGCGGACAATACTTCAACACACCGCAAGTGCGTAACAAACCTTATTTAGATGGAAATGAAGTGTATGTGAAATCATACAGCGTGCGTGAAGACAACAGCAAAAAGAAGTTGGTGGTTTCCTTCAAAAACAGATTTGAAGCCGAGCAATACATTTCAAATAACACCGATCAGAAATTAATGGTGAAGGAAGAGTATTTGGAAACAGGCGAGAAGAAAGCGACTGAGCCAAACTACGCTCAAACCCATGTGTTTCCGCGTATGTATAGCAGTCAAGGAAGCCATATTCAACAATATAAAATTTGGGCTGAGCTGAAAGATGTAAAGCGTACACCAACCTTCAGTGAAAACATGGGCTATTTCTTCAGTTACCAAGTGAATTGGATGTACTGGAGATACTTCATGTGGAATTTCGCAGGAAGACAAAACGACACGCAAGGACACGGAGATTTCGTAGACGGAAACTGGAAGACAGGTATCGGTTTCTACGATGAAGCTCGCTTAGGTAATCAAGAGGCTGTTCCTGAATTGTCGAAAAACAACAAGGCGAACAACTCGTATTACATGATTCCGCTTTTGATCGGATTACTTGGTTTAGTTTATCAATTGCTTCGTCACAGAAACGACTTCATTGTTGTTGGTTTGCTTTTCGTTTTAACCGGATTCGCCATTGTTGTTTATCTGAATCAAACGCCGCTTCAACCGCGTGAACGCGACTACGCATATGCAGGTTCGTTCTACGCTTTTGCAATCTGGATTGGCTTGGGTGTTGCAGCAATTTATTTTTGGTTGAAGGCCATGTTGAAGAACGTTCCTTCAACCGCACTAGCCGGAATTGCTTTTTTAGTTTCTCTTGTTGCTCCTGTGTTAATGGCAGCGCAAGGTTGGGACGATCACGACCGTTCAGACCGCAGAACAGGAATTGATATGGCGAAAAACTATTTGAATTCACTTCAACCCAACGCCATCATTTTCACCAACGGTGACAACGATACCTTCCCATTGTGGTATGCACAAGAAGTAGAAGGTGTTCGTACCGATGTGCGTGTAGTGAACCTCTCATTATTGAATACCGATTGGTATATCGATCAAATGAAACGTCGTCAATACGAAAGCGCTCCCGTGCCTTTCTCTATACCCGAGTATAAGTACCGTCAAGGAACGCGGGATCTGATTGTGTTGAATTCAGACACCGCACTAACGCCATTGGAAGAGGCATTGGCTTACTGTTTAGATGACGCGAAAATTCAAGATTTCGGTTACAAGAAATTCAGCGTAATGCCGAACTATCAATTCTCTTATGCTGTATCGAAAGAGAATCAAGCGAAGTTCAGTCAATACGTTGGAGCCAACGATTCATTGGTAAGTACTATGAGCTTTGCATTAATGGATGACAACGGTGAGAACCCACGTCAGTTCATTACCAAAGCACAGCTGATGGTTATGGACTTAATCGTTCATAACAACTGGGAGCGTCCAATCTACTTCGCTGTTACCACCGGTTCTGAGGCTTATATGGGTCTTGAGCCTTACTTCCAGTTGGAAGGTTTGGCTTACAGATTAACCCCAATCTTTCACACCGATTATGATCGAGATAACATGGCGGGTGGTGTAGCTTCCGAGTTGATGTACGATAATGTAATGAATAAATTCCAATGGGGAAATATCGATACGAAAGACATCTACCTCGATGAAAACAATCGTCGCATGGTAACGAACCTTCGCATGCAATTGAATAATCTTGCGGAGCAGTTCATTATTGAAAACAAAATGGACAAAGCACAAGCTGTGTTGAATAAGTCGTTAACGGCTCTTCCTGAAAAGAATGCACCATACGACCAACCGCAAATCATGTGGCAAACAGCAGAGTTGTTATTCAAGGCAGGAGATCTTCAAACTGCCACGAAATTGGCCGAGCGTGTGTTCGCATTGAACAGTCAAATGCTAGATTATTACGCGTCGCTTACCAAAGCTGAACAGAAATCCATTGAGCGTAAGATGCAAATGAGTGCGTTCGTTAACGAAGAGTTGGTGAAAGACATGGAAGCGTTTGTTCCAGGTTCAGAGGCAGCGAAGAATATGCGCGCAGCGCACGAGGCAGCGCTCGATAACGTTGGACTACTTGAATTAATGAAAGAAGAGCGCGGAAAGAAAGAAGCCTACGAAGCACAAATGAAAGTGCGTGATTCGTTAATCAAAGTGCTTGGACAAGAAAGGTTCGACTCGCTTTCGAACGTCAGAAAGAGTCAAGGTAAATTCTAAAATGGAATGAAGGAATTCCTTCGGTTCATTCAAAAAACAATAACAGCAAAGCGTTTATCAAACGCTTTGCTTGTTTATATAGGTTTTTATTTTTCGCGTTTCTTCAAATCAGTAAAGCCATGGGGTATGCCCATTTCGCTCAGCATAGAACCAACCACTGCGTGCAATCTAGGATGTCCTGAATGTCCTTCCGGATTGAAACAATTCTCGCGCGATACAGGAAATTTAAAAGCTGAAAATTTCAATCGTTGGCTCGATCAATTGTCTCCAACATTAAGTTATTTGAATTTCTATTTTCAAGGAGAGCCCTTCATTCATAACGACATTCTACAATTCATTTCGAAGGCTTCGAAAGCAGGTGTTTATACTTCCACTTCCACCAACGCACATTTTATTACCGAAAAAAAAGCGGTTGAAATAGTGCAATCGGGTTTAGATCGAATTTTAATTTCAATAGACGGAACCACTCAAGAGGTATACGAGCAATACCGTGTGCACGGCTCGTTGCAGAAGGTGTTAGACGGAACTAAGCATTTGGTTGAAGCAAGAAAAAATCTCAAATCAAATACTCCGCATATCATATTTCAATTCTTGGTCGTACGCCCAAACGAGCATCAAATTGAAGAAGCGAAGCAACTGGCTAATGAATATCAAGTCGATGAAATTCGATTTAAGACAGCGCAAGTATACGATTACGAAAACGGTAACCCACTCATTCCAACCGTAGAAAAATACAGTCGATATAAACGTCTTTCGAATGGAAAGTTTATTGTGAAATCTTCGTTAGACAATCACTGCTGGCGCATGTGGAGCGGGGCAGTGGTCACTTGGGACGGTAAGGTAGTTCCGTGTTGTTTCGACAAAGACGCCACCCACGAAATGGGCAATCTTTCGAAGGAAGATTTTAAATCTATTTGGAAGGGTAAAGCGTACGCAATGTTCCGCAAACAACTCTTGAAAGGAAGAAAGGAAATAGATATCTGTAAGAATTGTTCGGAAGGAACAAAAGTCTGGGCTTAGTCTTTTTGAATCAGTGCAACCGCATAGGCGTTTACACCTTCTTCTCTTCCAACAAAACCCATCTTCTCTGAAGTGGTAGCCTTAATGCTCACATCTTCTTCTTCAATTTCACAAATGGAAGAAATAACTTTCTTCATTTCAGGAACGAATGACATAATTTTCGGACGTTCCATACAAAGCGTAGAATCAATGTTTCCAACTTTCCATCCGTCGTCTTTCAATACTTGAATGGTACGTTGAAGAAGAATTTTTGAATCAATGTTTTTGAATTCAGAGGAAGTGTCTGGAAAGTAAAATCCGATGTCACGCTTGCCCGCAGCACCCAACAAGGCATCGCAAATGGCGTGTAAAAGAACATCAGCGTCGCTATGTCCCAACGCACCTTTGTCATGAGGAATTTGAACACCACCTAACCACAATTCACGGTTCTCAGTTAATTGATGGACGTCGTATCCAAACCCTACGCGAATCTTCATTATTCTACAGGGTCAGAAACTTTTGCATTCGCACCAACGCTGAAGCGAAGGCTAAAACGCAAGGTGTTTGCCAGTGGATTTTGCTGAGTCGTGCTCACTAAATAACTCATGTCAATGGTTAATACTTGGTAGTGTAGTCCAGCTCCGAATGTAATGAACTGTCTATTTCCTTTCGTATAATGCTCATGAAAAAATCCAAGACGAATGGCGAATTGTTGTGCGAAGTCGTATTCAAATCCAGTCGCGATATTATACTCACGAAGTTCTTCACGGAACTTACTTCCAGGCACTATAGAAAAAGTCTCAGGGTCATAAATTCCTGGCGCATCATAAAAAGATTGAATCATACCTGTAGCGGTACCTACTTCAGGGTTGTAGCCAGAGATAATCGTGTCCCCATCATTGTTATAGATTGGTGGTGAAGGCACAAGAAGTTTGTTCAAATCGAAAAGAAAGGTTAATTTGTTGTAATCGTCAAGATTCGTGGAAATTGCCGTACCCAATCTTAAATTCGTTGGAATGAAATCACGGTTGTCTGAATTGGTGTAGCTCATTTTAGCACCAATATTTGAAATGTTCAACCCCCAATTCATTTGTGACTTTCTTCCGCCAATTTTTATTTTGTCGTTTGTGTAGAATGTTGAAACATCGACCGCCACAGACTGTCCTGGACGACTTTCAGCTCCTTGAAGATTCGTCCGCCCTGTTAGATTTGAATTGATGTAGCGAAGAGCAATACCACCAGAGAATCTTTTAGAGAGTTTCTGAGAATAGGCGAAGTCGAGTGCGAATTCAGCCGGTCTGAAATCCATGATGTTGGTTCCAACTTCATCTGTGAATGTAATATTTCCCAGGGTGAAATAGCGAAGGGAACCGCCAATTGCCTGGGTTTTACTTAGTTTCTTTATGGCACTTAAATAAGTTAAGCTCATGTCGTTCACCAAGGCACGCAGCCAGGGTGAATAAGAAACAGAAACATCTAAATCATTCTCGGAAAATGCCATTTTAGAAGGGTTCCAATGAATGCTACTTGCATCCGGATCTAACGCAACGCCCGCGTCGCCTAAAGCACCACTGCGAGAGTCTGGAGCAATAGTTAAAAATGGCACAGCCGAAGTAATGGTGTTAATGGTTGCTTGTCTTCCGTTTAACTCATTTGGGTTCGTCAACTGAGCGAATGCAACAGAGGTTGTAAAAACCAAGGCAATTGCTAATAGGTTTGAGGTGAAAATACTTTTCATGCTTGGTGCAAATTTAACATACATATGGCCTTTAACACATTATTTTAAAATTACCAATTTTTGAAACGATTCACCGCGTTGGCCACGCTCATTTCGTAATTCTAATTTGTAGATATAAGTTCCTTTTCCAATGGCATTGCCAAAATCGTCGTTACCATCCCAGGGTATGTCCTGCCCTCGGAATCCGGTGGAGTAGTAAGATGATTCTATAGTCTTTACCAGTTTTCCGCTTACTGTGAAAATTTGAACGCGAGCATCAAGTTGTTGGCAAGCTTGATTGTGTTCGTAAATGAAGTTAGTGTGTGTTGTAAAAGGATTTGGGAAGTTCAACAAATGACTGAGGGCAACTTTCGAATCTTCTTCCACTCGAAATTGTATGGTCTCTTCATTGCTATTGTTAAAAACATCCCAGGCCTTCACAGTCAAGGTATGTTCGCCAAGTGAAAGTGAACTCAAAGGATACCGAACCTCACCGCTCTTGTACGTGTCTAAGTCAGATTCATAGAAGTCATTCAAAACAATTGGCTTGGCGGAATTCCCATCTATGATAGCGGTTAGGTTATGGCCAACACCGTTTCCAACCGTGTTAATTCCATTTTCATCGCGAAGCTTAGCAAAAATAATGGGAGTGGTATTCGTGGAGCCTCCGCTAACAAAGGTCGAGTCATTGAGAAACAGAGATATCTCGGGGCCTACAGTGTTTAATTGAGCATTCGGATTAAGGCTGCCAATTTTGAAGGAAGTGCAATAGCCATGTCCGTCTTGGTTTCCCGAGACAGTATAGTAGCTCACGCGCGCATTGTCAACTGAATAGTTTATGTCGAAAGGAACAACAAATTTGAATGTGAATTCACCATTGATAACACTTGCTTTTCCGCGATAAATTATTTTGTTGAATGAAAAGAACTCTTGAAATTGTCCTTCGTCGCCATTTTGATCGTTATTCTGTGTAATCACTTTCGATTCTTTATCGAAAACGGTAGGATAAATGAAACCGTTGAAATTCGAGAGGAAATTACCGTTATCATCGGTTACTCTCCCCCGGAACTCCACTTCGTCAAGGGCTTTGAGGGTATCGGCAAATGCAGCAAGTTCTGTATTGTTAATATGAGTTGTTTCAACCTCAAGACGTGGATAAGCCATAGTTAATGCAGGATCACCGAGTAAGCTGAAATTGGGTTTGCTATCGTTACCTATCGACACCCCATTCTTCGTCAACATGTTTAATTCTCCTAATGTTTTTAATGAGCCGCCTTCACTGAACAGTGCATGCTCGAAAAAAGCCAAATCCATCTCGTAGTTTTCCCCACTGAATACAATTCGAGTAGTCGTGAGCATGGCAATGGCTCCTCCATTTGGGTTAAGGAGCAAACGTTCTCCTGCCGACTTAAATCCAGGGTCATCGTATCGTGCTAATTCGCAGGTAGCGGTTAAAAACACAGGAAGGCGATACTTATTTGTGAATCCCTCTATTGTGGGTATATCCAAAACACGCTCGTGTGCCCAGCCTCTTTCACCACCGTGACCAATGTAGGTCATGAGCAGGGTTCCGTTTTGAATTCTTTGTTGAATTGCTTTTTCTCCTTCTATGTAACGTTCGCCACCCGGCGTTGAAACTTGCTTGAAGGCATCCATGTATAATTTTGAGATGTCGTACTCTGGATGATTGGTTGCAATAATGTTTGCAAGACTATTTGCCGAGTTAAGATGCACCTGCTCGTACGCACCGCCACTTCCATCTTGGTCGTCTGCAACAAATGATACGATGTTACGCCAATTTCCGAACGGCGAATCTTGAACATCACCAATACAAGACGCTCCTCCATTAGCCGATGAGTTTTCAGAGAGATAAGCCTTAACTTTTCCCAGGTAGCCGTACGCTTCGTCGAGTGAGCCAGCAGGAATTCTTCCAACACCACAATCCAAAAGACCTGTTGCATTTCCATCTTCCAATGGTGAAACCATAACGAAGTAGTCATCACTCACATAGCTGCTTGTCGGAGAAAGTGAGTTGTTCGATTCGAATACCAAAATATTTGCTCCGTTGTGGTTCGACAATCCTTTATTTCTGGAATAATCACCATCGCCAACAAGCAATAAGTTCTTGGGTGCCCGTGCACCACCATTTGCTCTGTCGTATTGCATTTTTACTAACTGACGAAACGCCATTACATCTGGATTCCCGCTTGAAAACTCATTGAAAACCTGAACAGGAGTGGCCAACTCAACAGACTGACCTTGCGCCTTGTGAATAGCTGCGAGCTCCTCAGCAACAGGCAAAAGCTCAGGCGACGAAATAATAATTAAATCGCAAGAAGCCCATCCATGTAAATCCTGATTCTCAACTTTTCCAATAGGCGTAGGAGTAAAAAAGTTCGAAGCAAAGGCTATAAACTCTTTCAAATTATCTGTAGGTGTAATCCATGAAGAAACAGACCCACTTTCACTTAAAGTCATACGTTTTGGTTGAGTGAAATTGGTGATGTCCCATACTTCACTTACCGGGGCGTTCTGTTCTGCGAGTAAAAATTCAGTCACATTTCCTTCGCCTACCGAAAGGGTGTCTCGAAATCTCATCTGAGTGCCTTGCATTTTTAGTTGCTGAGTGGCGTTTACGCAGATGTAATCGAGCCAACCTTTTGCGTCAGGATTTCCTTTGTTAAAGTTGACTGTAACATTGAAGTTGCCACTTGTAGGTAGAAATGATGTGTTTATTCTACCTGAGCGAGCTACCTGTGAAGTTGGAGAATCCGTTACATTTCCAATTGAAACCGAATTTACATTGCCTTGAATGGTGGTGGTGAAAATTGAACTTGCTCCGATAGTTCTAGCTATCGAGGTAAAGTCCATACTTGCAGGTTCTGTGGTTTTGACATTTGGAAAGTTAAATGTGTAGTTGCCCGTTAGAACAGCATCGTATAAATCACCATAAAATTCCCTGCCCGATTTGGCGGGGCTGTACAGGTCACTTTCCACATACAAAAAATCTTGAAACGAATCAGAAATTCGGTTCGCAGTTTGGTCGCTTTCTTCGTTAGTGATTCGAAGTGGTGCGGTGTCGTTTATTTTTATAAAATAATAGGCAGAATCACTGTAATAATGCTTGTTGTGAAACCACCTTTTTCTATTAATACCATTGTCCTTAGCGAGCGTCCAAGTGTCTGTCCCCTTTCCGTAAAAAAGAATGTAATCGTTTGAGTTGAAAACACCATCGGCCTCGCCTTGTATGTGTATGGCATTTTTTATTAGGTCATCGGGTTTGTCTACAAAGTTCTTCTCAGGCAAGAGGGTTCCGCCATTTCCATAGATGTTAATCGTATTGGGATTTAAACCAGAGACTGAGATTCCAAGCGATTCTAAAAAGCTGCGGTCAATTTTGTAGACCCCATCTTTCGATATTGCTATTTTATAAATCTCTCCGTCTGCTAAAACACTCTGCGTGACAAAGCTGTTTGAGCTTTTTAAAACTCTTTCGTTAGCACCTGTATAAGCCTGAACTTCAAAGGAGATTAGGCGCTCAATCTTTCCGTTTCTTTTTCTAAACGGGTAAACTGAAATAACAGAGTTGTTTTTTTTATCTGCTTGAACAACATTTACTTCAACTCGAAATTCATCTGTAATAGCCAACAGCTGCTCATTGTCGAAATAGGACGATCTTATTTCCGCGGTTTGAATGTTTACTAAGATTGGTTTGGTGTAGGATGTCTCAACAGAAGATGATGTTCGAAATGCAAAAATAGGGAGAGGAGTTTCCGGGGAGTAAAGAAGAGAAGGACATAAATCCCCAACAACAGCGAAACTGCTATTCGATTGCCCTAAGTCTAGCCAATTAATTTTTTGATCTGCTAGAATAGTAACTTGCGCCACAGTATTGTGGGTGTAAGCTATTGACAAACAGAAGACTAGAATCTTAATTAATCGCATTTGGTGTAACAATGTTTTGCTTAAAGGTCTGCCCATAACGAATGTTTCATTTATTTATTGTTTGGACTCTGTGTTATTCGAATGCAAAAATGTTGTATAATTGCTATTAAAATCGAATATTTTTTACAAACTTTCGAATATTGAAGGCGATGAAATTAAAATTCCTAGGGTTATTAATCGGTGTGCTGAGCTTAACGAACGTTATGGCTCAAGACCCCGAGTTTACGCAGTTTTACTCCAACCCACTTTACTTGAACCCAGCGTTCGCAGGGACTTCCAAATGTCCACGCTTTGTAATGAATTACAGAAATCAGTGGCCATCTTTAACAGGAGCGTACGTTACCACATGCGCGAGTTACGACCAGCACGTTGAAACGGTTTCAGGAGGTTTAGGCATTATGGTCTTGAATGATCGTGCCGCTCAAAACACGCTGAACACAACTACAGTTAGCGGTATATACTCTTATCAGCAGGCTATTAACAGAAAGTTTAGTATCAAAGCAGGTTTTCAAGCTTCTTATTTCCAAAAATCATTGGACTGGAGTAAGTTGACCTTCGGAGATATGATAGATCCAAGAAAAGGATTTATCTACGAAACAAACGATATTCCACGTGGCGGAAACATTAAGAATGTTGACTTTTCAGCCGGATTGCTTGGTTTTAGCCAAACTTTTTATGGAGGTGTTGCAGTGCACCATTTGAACGAACCAAATGAAAGCCTTATCGTTGGTACTTCAAGACTTCCAATGAAGTATACTGTGCATGGTGGTGCTGTTATTCCAATCAAACAAAAATACAAAGACGCAAGTACTCTCTCTCCAAACATTCTATACCGCCGTCAAGGTGAATTCCAACAGTTGAATTTAGGAATGTATGTGACAAAAGGCCCAATCGTTGCGGGTGTGTGGTTTAGAGGAATGTTATTCGGACAGCGCTACAGTGATAGTTTCATTGCAACACTAGGCTTACAAAATGACAACATCCGAGTAGGATACAGCTATGACATCACAGTAAGTGCGTTAACCCCTGCGACAGGAGGATCACACGAAATGTCTTTAGCAATTAATTTTGATTGTCGTCCAAGAAAACCGAAGTTCCGCACAATAGCGTGTCCTTCTTTTTAGTTACTCAAGAAACCCAACAGTTATTTCATAAAATAGGAAATCATGAAAAACTCTAAATTACCCTTAATAGTATTCGCCATTTCAGGAATGGTGTTTTTCAATTCTTGCGAAGAGAACCGCTCTACTGCAACGGGTTGGGAATACAACGACGCGGACAATGGTGGCTTTGACCGAGTAGAGTATGCAGGTCAAGAAACAGGTCCAGGATTAGTTTTTGTAGAAGGCGGCCGCTTCTCAATGGGACGCGTTGAAGACGACGTGAACTACTCGTGGGACAACCTTCAAACACCTGTGACGGTTAGTTCATTTTATATGGACGAGACAGAGGTGACCAATCAACATTGGTTAGATTACCTTCATTGGTTGGAAATGGTTTACGCCGATTCATACCCAGAATTGATTGGTCGTGCATTGCCAGACACCAATTGTTGGAGACAGAAAGATGAGGACATGGAAAAGTATGTTGAACTTTATCTTCGTCATCCTGCATACCAAGATTATCCTGTCGTAGGCGTAAGTTGGTTGCAAGCAAACGACTATTGCTCTTGGAGAACAGATCGTGTAAACGAGCAGATTCTCGTGCGTGAAGGATTCATTGCACATAACCTTGCTGCGCAAGGCGCAGACGAGCACTTCACAACTGAAACATACTTCAACGGTCAATACGACGGGGAACAACTAGGTGAGGGTCTACCAAACTACAATCCGAAGGGCGACCCCTTCCGCAAAGTAAGAATGGAAGATGGAATATTATTACCACGTTATCGCCTGCCTTCTGAAGCCGAATGGGAGTATGCTGCAATGGCACTCATCGGAAACTCTTACCAGGAGTTAATCACAGATCGTAGAACCTATCCTTGGAATGGTCACTATGTTCGTAATGGTGACAATGGAACTGAGTATTTCGGAACAATGCGTGCGAACTTCATGCGTGGAACCGGAGATGCAATGGGTGTTGCAGGTTACTTAAATGATAACGCAGATATCACTGCTCCAGTTTATCAATACCCACCAAACGATTTCGGTTTGTACAACATGGCGGGTAACGTTTCAGAATGGGTAGCTGACGTCTATCGTCCGCTTACAGATGAAGATCGCTCAGAATTCCGTCCATTTAGAGGTAATGTTTACAAGACAAAAACACTGAATAGCGATGGAACAGTTGCAGACAAGTTGACTTACAACGTTTACGATGTAGATGAAGTGAAGAGATATTTGGAGAGCTTGAAAGATTCTACGCTTATTACACGTAGCAAGTACGGAGAAAAAGATATTCAGGTTTTAGATCAAAGCTTAGTGAAGGTTGATCAAGCAATTGAGAAACGTGATCAAAGACGTGAAGAAGAGTCTATGGCTATCATGGACGAAATAATGGAGTTGGTTCGTAGCTCTGAAGCAGATATAGCCTACACCATTGTAGACAATATCGAGAACTTCATAGTAAGCACTTCAGGTCGTCAAAAAATGAGAAATGTTACGTTGGAAGAAAACATCAACAGAACGAACTACCGTAAGGCAGATAACATCGATTATAACGATGGAGATTTTCAGAGTAGTTCAAAGTATTTGAATCCAGATTTCGAAAATCGTGCAGATCGCATGTATGACTACGGTAAAACAACTCTAGTGAATAACAGATCACGCGTATACAAAGGCGGTAGCTGGGAAGATCGAGTTTATTACAACATTCCAAGTACAAGAAGATTTTTAGACGAAAGAAAGTCAAGTCGCTCAATAGGTTTCCGTTGCGCAATGGACCGCGTTGGTTCACCATCGGGTATCGGAGCGAAAGGAGGAGAGTAATCTTTCGGAAATTACAAAAACACAACACCCCGCAACTGCGGGGTGTTTTATTTTAGCACCATGATTGAGTTAATATTTCAAAAATATCTCGAAGTACGTCGTGTAACAACAGACACGCGTAACGTTCAGTCCAATGATATTTTCTTCGCCCTGAAGGGAGATAACTTCAATGGAAATCACTTTGCACAACAAGCACTTGATGCGGGTGCTTCACTTGTAGTGCTCGATGAGGCGACGGATATAAAATCAGAGAGAATTATTAATGTGGAAAATGCGCTGACGGCGTTGCAAGCATTAAGCAAACGATATCGCGAAACGTTCAACTTTCCTGTAATTGGAATAACAGGAAGCAATGGCAAAACAACCACGAAGGAACTCATGCGTGAAGTTTTGAGAATGAAATACAAGACATTCGCAACTCACGGTAACCTCAACAATCACATTGGTGTCCCGCTTTCGCTATTAGCTGTTCCTGCTGATTGCGAAATAGCTATTATAGAAATGGGTGCAAATCACCAGAATGAGATTGCGTCTTATTGCCAGTACGCCATGCCGAATTACGGAGTCATTACCAACATTGGAAAGGCGCATCTCGAAGGATTCGGTGGAGTGGAAGGAATTATAAAAGGCAAAGGTGAACTCTTCGATTTCGTATCTTCTCAAAACGGAATATGCTTGGTTAATACTGAACTCGCTCATTTAGATGCAATGGCCGAGCGTATTCCACATAAAAAATACGGATTCAAGTCAGGTGGATTTCACTTGGACATTGTAACGGAGCACCCAACACTTTCCTTCGAATTCAGCACCCCTTCAGATGATACAAAGCATATTTGTCACGCACAAATGGCGGGGACTTATAATTTGTACAACATGGCAACTGCAATTGCTGTTGGACATGAGTTTGGTGTTGCTTCAGATTTAATGTGTAAAGCAATTGCCTCGTACACCCCCGAGAACAATCGCAGTCAGTGGTGGGATTCCGGGAAGAACAAGGTTATTCTCGATGCCTACAATGCGAATCCAAGCAGCATGGAAGCGGCCTTGTTAAATCTTTCGAAAATGGAAAATACGTTTTTCATTATCGGAGATATGTTCGAAATGGGTGAGTATGCGCATGAAGAGCATTTGAAGATTTTCAATTTAACAAAGGAATTAGGTTTGGAAGGTATTTTCATTGGGAAGGAATTTCACGCTGCTGGAGCAACGGATTTAATCGATGCCCAAGAGGCCTTGGCTTTCTTGAAGCAGAATGAAGTAAATGGAAAAATTATTTTGTTGAAAGGTTCGCGCGGAATGCGCTTGGAACAATTGAAGGAAGTGATTTAATGGTTGTATTTTCGTAAAAAATTAGAACGATGAATTTTGTAGAGGAGTTGCAATGGAGAGGAATGCTGCACAACAGTATCCCGGAAACAGAGGCACATTTAAATGCGCAAATGCGTAAAGCCTATATTGGATTCGATCCAACAGCAAGCTCATTGGGTGTGGGGAATATGGTTCAAATAATGACCTTACTTCATTTTCAACAATGTGGGCATAAACCTGTAGCCCTTATCGGTGGCGCAACTGGAATGGTAGGTGATCCAAGCGGTAAATCTGCAGAAAGAAATTTATTGGGTGAAGAAGAACTCCGCTACAACCAAGAGTGTCAGCAAAAACAATTGGAGCGTTTTCTAGATTTCAATTGCGGAGAGCGCTCGGCCGAAATCGTAAATAACTACGATTGGTTCAAAGAAATGGGTTTTCTTGAGTTTATTCGTGACGTTGGAAAACGATTGACGGTAAATTACATGATGGCTAAGGATTCGGTTAAAAATCGAATCAGCGGTGAAGACAAAGAGGGAATGAGTTTCACGGAATTCACATATCAACTTATTCAAGGATACGACTTTTATTATTTGTGGAAGAACCACGGAATTACCCTTCAAATGGGCGGTTCAGATCAATGGGGAAACATTACTACAGGAACAGAATTAATTCGTAGAATAGATGGTGGAAGCGCTTTTGCGTTAACTACTCCGCTTATAAAAAAGGCCGATGGTACCAAGTTCGGTAAAACCGAGAGTGGAAATGTGTGGCTAGATGCTGCACGCACTTCACCTTATAAATTCTATCAGTTTTGGTTGAATGCAAGCGATGAAGATGTGAAGAATTTCATTCGCATTTTTACCCTGAAGGGAAAAGAAGAGATAGAAGCGCTAGAAGCAGCACATGCGTTAGATCCTGGAATGCGTGCCCTTCAGAAAGCATTGGCCGAAGACATTACCACGCGTGTACACAGCGCCGCAGATACAACACAAGCCATTCAAGCCTCTGGAATTTTATTCTCGAAAGACAGCGCTTTCGATTCGTTACCCAAGGAGATGTTATTGGATATTTTTGAAGGTGTTCCGCAAGGAACGATAAGTAAAACCGAAATTGAAGCGGGGGCAGATATCATTGACGTATTGGTTAATTCCGGATTCCTTCCTTCTAAAGGAGAGGCTAGAAGAGCCTTGCAAGAGAACAGCATTGCGGTAAATAAGCAAAAAGTAACACTCGACACGAAAGTAGACGCAAGTCATTTGATTCATGGTGAATTGATTATTCTTCAGCGCGGCAAGAAAAATTATTTCTTATTGAAATGTCTTTAAAATAAGCAGGGGTCCCCTTTGGAACCCCCTGCTTATTTTGTTTAGGAAATCATATCACCAAATTGTCCTGCCCAACACATTTCAATTCGGATTAAGAAACTTAACGTTTCTGAGTAAAAGACGCGCAAGAAAACAAATGGTTGCCTAGACTTCGGAAAAAAGTAAATTACAACCGCGAATCTCAGCGTGATTCATTCTGCCGAGTATCTCGAAAGTTCCGTTTTCGTGCACAACACCAACATCTTCGGTAGCAATAAAGGAGCAGGAATTCTGATTGGCGAGGTCTATAATGTTCAGTGCACCGCGCTTTCCAGCTGGGAGTATTGACAAAGGATCTTGAATATCGCGACACACGACTTTCATCCAAGGTGGACAAACAAAAATTCCTTTGCCCTTCGAATAAGCTTGAGAAAAAAGTTCAGTCATACCATATTCGCTGTGAATTTCTTTGAGATGAAAGGCCTTGCACAATGCACAATGCAGTTCAGTTCGGGTCAGTTCTTCCCTTCGTCCTTTCATTCCGCCTGTCTCCATCACCGTTGTATGTTTCAAATCCATGGTAAACTGCTCCGAGAATTCAAGTAAAGCGAATGATACGCCTAGAAGCAGAGTCTTTACTTCGTTTTTTTCGTTTGCGATGATTTGATTTTTTAACGCTTCGAAATCATTCAAGAAAAATCCAGAAGTTTCGTGAGCCAGGGGCAACAAGGCATTCGCCATATAAACCAGAGAAGAATTGTTTCGTTCCAAATAGGAGGGAAGTAATGCCAATAGACTAACCTCCTTAAGGGGTGTGCCCAAGTAATCTTGTATTGTAGGGAAAAAGGATTGCTCGTAAAGTGAAAGGTCGTTCACTAAGTGCTTACTGCGGTTCCCGCCTGTGCCGCTACTTTCGAAGATGTGCACAACGGGTTTGTCTTGGCATACCCGATGAGTTTTGAAAAAGGAAATGGGTAAAAATGGAATTTCTTTCCAATGACTCATGGATTGAGTTTCTTTCCCTAACGCTTTGCAAAATTGTCCGTAAACGGGTGTTCCTGCCAATTGGTTTTGAAAAGTCGATAACGCAAGGGAATTAAAATTTTCAGAAGTTGTTTTCGTAAAATCAATCATGCGCTTCTCTGTTTTGGCGTTCATTCTCTATATTTACAAAGATGCGAAAGATTGGCACACCACTTTTTATTTTCCTAGCCGTGCTCGGTTCAAGTTGTCTGAAGGTCGAGACCTTTCCTGATGAACCAAGTATTGAGGCTGTGCGTATGATCATTAGTGGTGATACAGCATTGTTGCAAGTAGATTTTATAGATGGCGACGGCAATGTTGGTCTCGGACAGACCGATACATCGGGTATATTCGGCACTTGTGAAACGCGATACAATTTATTCTGTGTTTATGAGGAATTACGCAACGGCACGTGGATGCAAATAAGCGAAGATCCTTGTTTAAATCCCAACGCAGTACCATTCTACTATCGCGTTCCATGGGCTTCTCCACCCGGACAAAATAAAACTCAGAAAGGAACTATAAACGTTCAAATGTTTCCCGGGTATTACTTGGCAAGCGGATTCGACACCTGCAGATTTGTAGTTCGTCTTTGCGATCGTGATCTGAATTTTTCAAATACGATGTATTCCCCTGTTTATCTTAAACCTTAAAAACCCAGAGCTATGTACGGTATTGTAAATAGAGCCATAGAAGAACTAATCATTGAAAAATTTGGATTGGACAAATGGGAAGAAGTTAAGCTCAAGGCAGGTTTTAATTCTGAAGGGTTTATGACCTTGAAGCCATACCCTGATCAGTTGACTTTTAAATTGGTAGGAGCGGCAAGTGAAATACTCAATGTCCCCGCAGATACCTTACTCGAGGCTTTTGGGGAATATTGGATTTTATATACCGCCGAAAAGGGGTATGGGGAAATGCTTAATTTGGCTGGTGACAGTTTCCCTGCTTTCCTGAAAAATTTGAATATGCTTCATGGAAGGGTTACGAACCTCATGCCTGAGCTAGCACCCCCTCAATTTGAGTGCAGAAATGAGCAGGAAAA
Source organism: uncultured Chryseobacterium sp. (assembly GCA_964511555.1). Lineage (GTDB taxonomy): Bacteria > Bacteroidota > Bacteroidia > Flavobacteriales_D > Sanyastnellaceae > CAIZGX01. The sequence goes on along the minus strand of CAZEFR010000006.1, from coordinate 14,959 downwards.
TTCTATCGAGCTCATATACAGAAGTCATAGAGCGGGCATGATTCCGATGCTTTACGGACTAGTTAAAGGCTTGGCGAAGAGATTCAACAAGGAAGTTAAGATTACCGAGCTAGAAAGTAAACAAGAAGAAAATACCACCATCACCCTTCACCTAGAATGGTCTTAAGTTCTTTTGAACATATCTTCGAGCGCACGGCTCCTCTTTATTTTAGAGTGAATTCAGATGGAAGAATCATCTATACCACAGCTTTATTGGAGAGAGCTATTGGATTCGATGTCTCAGGGAGTTTATTGGAAGAAATTTTCGATGCGTCTAAATCTTTTCAGGAAGTGGTTTCGAAACTTGCTGGCGATAAATCATCATTGGATGAATTGGTCTTTTTAACGTTGAAGAATAAGAATCAAAGGTATAAGGCGGGTATTCATGCTTTTAACAGTGAGTTTATTTTTATCTGCAACCCGATTATTAATTCGAACTACTTAATCAAGGATTATAACATAACCATCAATGATTTTCCTATTCATGATACCATGTACGAATTTGTATTTGCACAGAGTGCAAATCATGCGGCATTAAAGGATGTCACGAGTTTGTATGAAAAGGTAGAGCACAGAAATGATGAGTTGGTGATAAAAAATAATGAACTTACTTACCTCTTAGGCGAAGTTCATCATCGCGTTAAAAATAACTTAGCGTTCATTTCAAGCTTACTCGAAATTGAGTGCGCTCACTCTCCATTGCAGGAGGTTAAAGACACACTAGGCGGTCTGCAATCGCGAATAAAGTCCATTGCGCTTATTCATGAAAGCATGTACAAAAGTGATTTGTACTCGGAACTGTCGGTTAAGAAGTATTTCCATGATTTAATTGAAATATTATTGGAGTTTTATGCCCTGAAGGGAAAGATAGACTTGGATATTCAAATAGATGAAATCTCATTTACGGGAGAACGTATTGTGCCACTTTCTATGCTTTTGCACGAGTTACTCACGAATGCAATTAAGCATAGCCTCGTTCACACGAACAAGCCAAAACTGTCAATCTCCTTTTTTAGAAAAGATGGAGAGATTGTTTTTTCGGTTTGCGATCATTGTGTTCATACGGCTGAATTACAACCGGGAAAAGGGTTTCAATTAATCGATATTTTCGTGGCTCAACTCAAGGGAAAAAAAGAAACCCATTTAGAAAATGGGTTTCAAACAATTATTAGATTTCCATATTAGGAAATTCTATTCTTCAATTCTTGATCAATTGCATCAAGGAAATCTTCAGTTGTTAAATAATGTTCTTCACGTGTTTCAGAACCGTGAATACAAACAGCTAAGTCTTTTGTCATCTTTCCACCTTGAACCAAATCAACACATACTTTCTCAAGCGTTTGGGCGAATGTGATAAGCTCTTGGTTGTTGTCTAATTTTCCACGGAAAGCAAGACCTTGCGTCCAAGCGAAAATAGAAGCAATAGGGTTGGTAGAAGTTTTCTTTCCTTGTTGGTGCTGACGGTAGTGACGGGTCACAGTTCCGTGAGCTGCTTCAGCTTCCATTGTTTTTCCATCAGGAGTAATCAATGCAGAAGTCATAAGTCCCAAAGAACCGAATCCTTGCGCAACGATATCACTTTGAACGTCTCCGTCGTAGTTCTTACACGCCCACACAAAACCACCGTCGCTCTTCAAACAAAAAGCAACCATGTCATCAATTAAGCGGTGTTCATAGGTGATTCCTAATTCAGCGAATTTCGATTTGAATTCATTTTGATAAACTTCTTCAAAGATGTCTTTGAAGCGTCCGTCGTAATGCTTTAAAATCGTATTCTTCGAAGAGAAATATAAATTCCAGTTGCGCATAATGGCTTGGTTGAAGCAACTGCGAGCGAAACCGTAAATGCTTTCGTCTGTGTTATACATAGCCATGGCTACGCCATCTCCTTCGAAATTGTAAACTTCCCAAGACTTTGTTTCTCCACCGTCTTCCGGTGTGAAGGTCATGGTTAATTTTCCTTTTCCTTTGATCGTAGTGTCTGTTGCACGGTACTGATCACCGAATGCATGACGACCAATGTTAATGGGTTTGGTCCAACCTGGAACCAACTTCGGAATGTTGTTGCAGATGATGGGCTCACGGAAAACGGTTCCACCTACGATGTTACGAATGGTTCCGTTTGGAGACTTCCACATTTTCTTCAATCCGAATTCTTGAACACGTGCTTCATCAGGAGTAATGGTTGCGCATTTAACGGCAACGTTGTATTTCAAGGTAGCTTCAGCAGACTCAACAGTTACGCGGTCTTCGGTAGCATCACGATTTTCAATTCCTAAATCGAAATATTTAATATCTAGTTCTACGTATGGAAGAATTAATTTGTCTTTGATGTATTTCCAAATGATTCGAGTCATTTCATCGCCATCCATTTCAACAATCGGATTGGCTACTTTGATTTTATTCATGTCTTGATTAATTAGGGTACAAAAATAAATCGGGAGCTGCTAATTAAAGCGAGCTCCCGATGTTTTTTCAGTTTTTGTTTAAAACTTAAACTTGCTCGCGCTTAGAGAAGAAGAATGAACCTTCGATGGCTGCATTCTCGTCGCTATCTGAACCGTGAACGGCGTTCGCAGCAATGCTTGTAGCAAACATGCGACGGATAGTTCCTTCATCTGCTTTTGAAGGGTCAGTAGCACCAATAAGTGTTCTGAAGCTTTCAACTGCGTTATCTTTTTCTAGAATAGCTGCCACGATAGGACCGCTAGTCATGTATTCTACTAATTCTCCGTAGAATGGACGCTCTTTGTGAACCTCGTAAAAACGAGAAGCATCTTCTTTGGTAAGTTGAGTCAATTTCATTGCGCGAATAGAGAATCCTGCTTCAATGATTTTGTCAATGATTTTTCCTGTGTTACCAGCAGCTGTTGCATCTGGTTTAATCATCGTAAAAGTGCGATTTCCTGACATAATAAATATTTTGGATTGCAAAAATACAACATTCCCATTCTAAATTCGCTGAAAATTAACTCAGATGAACACGAACCTTACTTCGGCGCAAGCCATGGATTTGGAAGACAATTATGGAGCGCACAATTACCACCCGATTCCGGTTGTAATAGCGAAGGGAAAAGGCGTGAAAGTGTGGGATTTGGAAGGAAAAGAGTACTTCGATTTTCTTTCGGCATATTCTGCAGTTAACCAAGGACATTGTCATCCGAAGATTATTCAAGCTTTAAAAGATCAAGCCGAGAAAGTAACCCTTACGTCTCGTGCGTTTTATAATAGCGAATTGGGTGCTTACGAGAAGTTCATCACCGAATATTTCGGATATGAAAAGGTTCTTCCCATGAATACAGGAGTTGAAGGCGGAGAGACTGCCGTGAAGCTCGCACGCAAGTGGGGATACAAAGTGAAGGGTATTGCAGAGAACCAAGCGAAAGTTGTTTTTGTTGAAGGGAATTTTTGGGGAAGAACGCTGGCTGCTATTTCAACGTCGCAAGACCCAAGCAGCTATGCAGGTTTCGGTCCGTATATGCCCGGATTCTTGTCTATTCCATACAATGATTTAAATGCATTGGAAACTTGTTTAGCAAGTGATTCAAATATTGCAGCATTCATGTTCGAGCCTATTCAAGGCGAAGCTGGAGTGGTTGTTCCCCATGAAGGATATCTAGCAGGGGTTCGTGCACTTTGCACGAAGTACAATGTGCTGATGATTGCAGATGAGGTGCAAACGGGTTTGGCGCGCACAGGAAAGATGTTAGCTTGTGATCACGAAAATGTGAAGCCAGATATTTTGGTTCTTGGAAAGGCGCTTTCAGGAGGCGTATTGCCCGTAAGTGCTGTTCTTTCCAGCAATGAAGTTATGCTTACCATTAAGCCAGGCGAACACGGAAGCACATATGGTGGAAATCCATTGGCATGCGCAGTAGCTACTGCTGCTTTGGAAGTTCTTCGCGATGAAAACATGGCAGAGAATTCAGAGCGCCTCGGAGAATTATTTAGAACTGAAATGAGAAAACTTCAAAGCGAAGTTTCACTGGTAACGCTTGTTCGCGGAAAAGGATTGTTGAACGCTGTGGTGATTGATGATAATGAAGAGAGCGAAGCTGCTTGGAATATTTGTGTAGATCTTGCGAAAAACGGATTACTTGCAAAACCCACTCACGGGAATATCATTCGTTTCGCTCCGCCACTGTGTATTACTGAAGCGGAGATTATGGAATGCGTTGAAATTATTTCAACTGTTATTAAGTCTCACGCGAAATAAGAGTCGAAAGACTCTTACAACCAACCTTTCGATTTCATCCAATCGTCATTGAACATCTTGCCCAAGTAGCGAGTGCCGTGATCGTGGAAAATTACCACTACCACATCTCCTTCTTTGAAGCGATCTTTCATTTGCATGATTCCAGCCATAGCGGATCCGGCGCTGTTTCCAGCGAAAATACCTTCCTCTTTCGCAACTTTACGCGTGTAGATCGCAGCGTCTTTGTCGGTTACTTTTTCGAAATGATCAATAAGGTTGAAGTCAACATTTTCCGGAAGGAAATCTTCACCAATACCTTCTGTAACGTATGCGTAAATTTCATTCTTATCGAACTCGCCCGTCTCTTTGTACTTCTTGAAAACAGAACCATAAGTGTCTATTCCCAATACCTGAATATTCGGATTTTTTTCTTTCAAGAAACGCGCAGTTCCTGAGATTGTGCCGCCGGTTCCAACCCCAACAACCAAGTGCGTAATCTTACCGTCGGTTTGATCCCAAATCTCAGGACCAGTAGATTCGTAATGCGCTTGAGCATTGCTCGGATTGTCATATTGATTCGGCTTCCAAGAATTGGGTGTTTCTTTTTCAAGACGTGAAGACACGCTGTAGTATGAACGAGGATCTTCTGGATCTACATCTGTTGGACAAACAATGACTTCCGCACCTAAAGCACGAAGCGCATCGAACTTCTCTTTACTCTGTTTATCGGTACTTGTGAAAATGCACTTGTATCCTTTCATGATAGCCGCAATGGCCAAGCCCATTCCTGTGTTACCTGAAGTTCCTTCGATAATGGTTCCGCCCGGTTTCAATCTCCCGTCTTTTTCCGCATCTTCAATCATCTTCAACGCCATGCGGTCCTTAATGGAGTTACCTGGATTGAAGGTTTCAACTTTGGCTAAAACCAAAGCAGGAATGTCTTTTACAATGGTATTTAATTTCACCATAGGCGTGTTACCAATGGTGCCGAGAATGTTTTCGTGGTACTTCATAATGCGAAGGTAGGTTGGAAGATTTAATTTTTTCGAATCGACTCCGCTGGACGGAAAGTAGAAACATATAACGAAGGAAGAATCATGGCTAAGACGCACACGCAAAGTGTGAGTGCATTCAAAATGATTATCTCCATTGGGTTCATGAGAATGGGAATTTCAGAAACATAATAGTTCGCTGGATCAAGCTTGAATACCCCTGTGTATTTCTGGAAAAGCGCAATGCCAATTCCTAAAATATTTCCAATTACAACTCCTTTGCCTATGATGTGCGCAGCGTGCCAGAGGAAGACGCGCAACAAAATTGGATTCGGTAATCCCATGGATTTTAATGTGCCAATAAACGATTGTCTTTCCAATATAAGAATGAGCAATGCCGAGGTCATGTTCACAATGGAAAGCACCACCATAAGTACCACAATAATGATCACATTCACGTCGAGCATCTCCAACCATGCAAAGATTTCCGGATTGCGATCGGTGAGTGGGATGACGAATAAATCATAAGGTACAGCTTCCCAAAGCGGGTCTCTCACTTTTTCAAGTGCTTCGTAATTTTCAACCTGAACTTCATATCCACCAATGTAATTCACTTCACTGCCGCGTAGATTCGAATAGGTCCATCGCGGTGTAACGAATTCATTTTCGCCATGCGGAGGGAATTTTAAATGCACGTAGGTGGTGTCTGCAATTTGAAACGGTGCCGTTGTGATCAATCCAAATGTGGTGTCGGTCAAACCTAAATAAAGAATAGGGTCTCTGGCAGGCGTTCCATCGAGCCAGTGCTGCTCAAACTCGCCATTGTTTCCAAAACCGACAGGAGAAATAATCGTCAGTAGTGGAACAGAGGCTGTGTCTACAATGATTTGTCCTTGAAGTCCCCATCCGCCGAATTGCTGAAGGTAGGCGAGGTGAACGAAAATAAATTTCTCGTCGTACTCTTCCAATTCTGTTTTGTAAGTTCCAACGAGTGTGAAGTTCTGTTGTTGAATATCGTCTTCGCTGTTCACGATATACAAACTCATCTTCTGTCCCAATTGAAGCGCAAGGCGATTGGCAATGTAATCAGACAAAACAATTTCAGCCTCAGGAAGTGTGTCTGCTTCGTAAGTCAGTTTCATGACTCTTCCCTGCGTGAGCACGCTGTGCAAGAAAGTGGTGTCGTATTGCTCTTCAATTCCTTTTGCAATTACTCCAGATAGCCCGGCCTTCGATTCAACAATGGCAGGCTTTTGAGCGTAAATGCTTACGTTTTTAATTCCTGGAATTTGCTTTAGGACATTGATTAATTTTTTGTCGTACAGCAATGGAACTGATTCCTGAGCAGCATTGTCTTCATTCGAAACAACTTGAAAGTGTCCTCCGAATCCAATTACTTTTTGTCGCACTTCAGATTGAAATCCTTTCACCACTGCGAGAGAAAGAATCATCAATGCAATACCAATTGCAACTCCCCACATGGCAATGCGAACAATCGGCTTCGAAATACGCCCGTTGTCTCGCGCGCGAAGCATGCGAAAAGCCAAGAAGGATGCTAGCTTAAAAGATTTCATTGCGGCTCAAAGTTAGGACTTCGACATTGGAAAGTTACTAACTTCATTTATTTCGGTTCGATTTTAGTTAAGAATGAGCAAAATTTGTGGACCCATGAAACACAACCGTCTTCATTTCTATTTTATTTTTCTTTTTGTACTGAGTGCTCCTCTTGTTTTCGCTCAAACTTCAGGCGCTTCGCAGACTGAAGCTTATTTCGGTTTGCTGAAAAACAAACGTGTGGCGGTGGTGGCCAATCAAACCAGTGTAATTGAAAATGTTCATCTGGTAGATACGCTTCTTTCAAGCGGAATTCAGGTGGTGAAGATTTTTGCACCCGAGCACGGTTTTCGCGGTGAAGCTGGAAATGGAGATCATGTGAGTAATGGAGTTGACCAAAAGACTAACCTTCCAATTTTTTCGCTTTACGGAAATCACGTGAGACCAACCGCAGAGATGCTCGCAGATGTAGATGTTATTCTTTTCGATATTCAAGATGTAGGTGTGCGATTTTATACTTTTTTGGCAACCATGCAAGAGGTGATGGAGGCGGCAGTGATAAGTAAGAAGGCTGTTTTTATTCTTGATAGACCAAATCCAAATGGATACTACATAGATGGACCGGTTATGACAGATAAAAAGTTGTACTCCTTTGTAGGACAACTTCCAATTCCAATTGTTCACGGCTGCACCCTTGGTGAAATGGCACGAATGATTAACGGTGAAGGTTGGTTAACAGCTGGAAAATCTTGTGAGCTTACAGTCATTCCTTGTAGCAATTATACGCACAACGCGTATTTCGAATTGCCAATAAAGCCATCTCCAAACTTGCCCAACATCACTTCCATTTATGCATACCCAAGTTTATGTTTGTTCGAAGGAACTTGCGTGAGTATTGGAAGAGGCACTTCGCTACCGTTCCAGCAATTTGGATTTCCGAACTCCAAGTGGGCTGATACCTCTTTCACCCCAAGAGAAATACCTGGCGTATCTTCTAACCCACCATTCGAGAATCAATTGTGTAAAGGAATTAAAGTGACTTTCGAAAAGCGACCAACTGAATTGAATCTTTCATGGATCATTGGCATGTATGCAAACTATCCGAATAAAGATAAGTTTTTTACGTCTGCTAATTTTTTCGATAAATTAGCCGGAACAACTCAACTTCGCAAACAGATTGTTGAAGGGGTGAAAGAGGATGTGATACGACTCTCTTGGCAGAGCGATTTAGATGTGTACAAGCAAATTCGAAAAAAATATTTACTCTATACCGATTTCAATTAAGTATGAAAACTTCTTTTAAAATTTTCTTACTCTCCCTGGTGTTTTTTTTAGGTGGAAAGAGTGCTTTCGCTCAGTTGGAAAACACCACGCGCGATGTTGCAAGGAAGCATCCGAATGGAAAGCCTTATGTAGTGGTCTACATGAAGAATACCACCGGGGAAATTGTGAAAGAAGAGGTATATTATTCAAACGGAAATTTAGAGTGGGAAGGTTTTTATAAGCGTTCGATTGAAGACGGGTCGTGGAAGTATTATTATCCGAATGGAAAACTGAAAAGCAATCAGTATTACACCAAAGGAAAAGAGAACGGCGTGTTTCTCGATTACAACGAAACCGGAAAATTGGTGAAGCAGAGTTTGTTCAAAGATGGGAAGCTCGTTTCTGAGCAGAACTTCTAATTATTTTTTTGGCACCCACTTGTTTTCTTCGGCTCCTAGCTCATGCGCTGCTGCACGCGAAAGCGTGAAGAGATAATCAGACAGTCTATTCAAATACTGAATGAAAATCGGATTTACAGTTGAAAGCTCTGCAAGAGCAGTTGCTGTTCGTTCGGTTCTTCTGCAAACCGTTCGTGCAATGTGAATGTGTGACACCGTTGCATGTCCACCCGGAAGAATGAAGTGCTTCAATTCAGGAAGCATCGCAGTCATTCGATCAATCTCCTTTTCAAGATTTTCAGATGCGTTTTCTGGAAGAGCTGGAAGTTGAATCTTTTCAGCTTGTTCAGGTTCTGTGGCCAAATGACTTCCAACTACAAAAAGATTGTTTTGAATTTCACGAAGGGTTTCTTTGTGTGATGGAAGCAAATCCGACACAAGACCAATGAACGAATTCAATTCATCCACATCACCATAGGCCGCAATGCGAATGTGGTGCTTCGGAAGGCGCGTTCCGCCCAATAACATGGTTTTTCCGTCGTCGCCTTTCTTCGTGTAAATCTTCATACTCTTATTCTTTAATGGGTTCTGGTAAATTCCAAGTTCCGCGTATCACAAACCGAACGGTCGTTCGGTTTCTTTGTTCCAACAAAACTTCTTTGTACTGAAGCAGCTGTTGCATAACCATTGGCTTAGGGTGACGAATGGTTAAGATTGAGACGTGGTCGTTGTATCTAACATTGAAATCGCTCAACTGTTCAATGAGCGCCTTTAATTTATTTTTATCGGAAGGAATACACACCGAGAAATTAAGCGCCGAGTTTTCCATCATGTGCACGTGAATGCCCAGGTTAGCAAAGGTGTTGAAGATAAAAGTAAGGTTGTCTTCCACCACAAAACTGAAATCTTTGGTTGAAATAGAAACCAAGGTTTGGTTCTGTTTCAAAATGTACGAGGCCACTTCCAATTCGGAATTGGCTTTTTCTACAATGCGTGTTCCTTCGGCACTTGGATTCAAGAACGACTTAATATACAATGGAATGTTTTTGTTTTGAAGCGGCTTAATGGTTCTGGGGTGAATCACACTTGCACCATAATAAGCCAACTCTACAGCCTCACGAAACGAAATCTCTTTGAGAAGTTGAGTCGGCATGAAGCACTTCGGGTCTGCATTCAACAAACCGGGAACATCTTTCCAAATGGTTACCGATTCAGCATTCAACAAATAAGCGAAGATCGCCGCAGAAAAATCAGATCCCTCGCGGCCTAGTGAGGTCAGATGCGTTGCAAGATTCTTCGAAAGGTCCTGTGGAAGGTC